>NZ_JBXUOS010000002.1:0-609555 GCF_057196725.1 Cellvibrio sp. ATLC23
GGGAAAAATGAGCGGATTGGAAATAAATCTCAAGAAATGTGGTTTATGCACAGCGCGGGCTAAAAAAACAAAACCCCACTTTTTAGGGTGGGGTTTGTCAGCGATCTGAGGGCGATGATTTTCATCGCCCTTTTTTTTGTTTTTAGCCCTGCAATTATTTCAAATCAAAGCGATCTGCATTCATCACTTTTACCCAGGCTTTTACAAAGTCTTTTACAAACTTCTCGCGGTTATCGTCTTGCGCGTAGACTTCGGCGTAGGAGCGCAAAATCGAGTTGGAGCCAAACACTAAATCTACTCGCGTTGCCGTCCATTTCACATTGCCGGTATTGCGCTCAACAATGTTGTAGCTGTTTTTACCCGTTGGTTTCCACTGGTAGCTCATGTCGGTCAGGTTGACGAAAAAATCATTGCTGAGCACACCGACTTTATCGGTAAACACGCCGTGTTTGCTGCCGCCGTGGTTGGTGCCCAGTACACGCAACCCACCAATTAACACCGTCATTTCCGGTGCGGTTAAACCCATCAGTTGCGCGCGGTCGAGCAACATTTCTTCTGGCTGTACGGTGTAATCTTTTTTCACCCAGTTGCGGAAACCGTCATGAATTGGCTCAAGCGGTGCAAAAGATTCTGCATCGGTTTGCGCCTCGGTTGCATCGCCGCGACCGGCTGCAAACGGCACGGTGATATTAACGCCCGCATCTTGCGCGGCTTTTTCTACCGCAGCGGTTCCGCCCAATACAATCAAATCCGCCATGCTGACTTTTTTGTCCAGACCGGATTGAATTGTCGCCAGCGCATTCAACACGTTTTGCAAACGCGCAGGCTCATTGCCTTCCCAATCTTTTTGCGGCGCTAAACGAATGCGCGCACCATTGGCACCACCGCGGAAATCGGAACCGCGAAACGTTCTCGCGCTGTCCCATGCGGTAGCCACCAAATCCGCAACACTGACACCGCTGGCGAGAATTTTTGTTTTCAACTCGGCAATTTCGGCATCGCTCAGCGTGTAATCCACTGCGGGCACAGGGTCTTGCCAAATCAAATCTTCTGCCGGTACATCGCTGCCCAAGTAACGCGCTTTTGGCCCTAAATCGCGGTGCGTTAATTTGAACCAAGCGCGCGCAAACACTTCCGAAAAGTAGGCTTGATCTTTAGCAAAACGCTCAGAAATTTTGCGATACTCTGGATCCACTTTCATCGCCATATCGGCATCAGTCATCAATGGCATACAGCGAATCGATGAGTCTTCTACATCGACGGGTTTGTCTTCCTCTTTAATATCAACCGGTTGCCACTGCCATGCACCCGCCGGGCTTTTGGTCAGTTCCCATTCGTGATTCAACAGCATTTGAAAGTAGCCGTTATCCCACTGGGTTGGATTGGTTGTCCAGGCACCTTCGATACCACTGGTGACTGTATCGCGACCAATGCCACGGGTTTTGTGATTATTCCAACCCAAGCCCTGCTCTTCCACATCCGCCGCTTCCGGCTCTGGCCCCAAATTCGCCGCACTGCCATTACCGTGTGCCTTACCGACTGTGTGACCACCCGCCGTAAGCGCTACGGTTTCTTCATCGTTCATCGCCATACGCGCGAAGGTGATGCGAATATCATTAGCAGTTTTTTGCGGATCTGGATTGCCGTCTACACCCTCAGGGTTCACATAAATCAAACCCATCATCACCGCCGCCAACGGATTTTCCAGATCGCGCGCTCCACTGTACCGGCTGCCTTCGCCACCGCTTTTGGCCAGCCACTCTTTTTCCGAGCCCCAGTAGGTATCTTTTTCAGGATGCCAAATATCCTCGCGGCCACCGGCAAAACCAAAGGTTTTTAACCCCATGGATTCATAAGCCATATTGCCCGCAAGGATCATCAAATCCGCCCAGGAAAGTTTGTTGCCGTATTTCTTTTTGATTGGCCATAACAAACGGCGGGCTTTATCCAAATTACCGTTATCCGGCCAGCTATTCAGCGGTGCAAAACGTTGATTACCCGTGCCTGCGCCGCCGCGACCGTCAGCAATACGGTAGCTACCCGCCGAGTGCCACGCCATTCGGATAAACAAACCGCCGTAGTGACCCCAGTCGGCTGGCCACCAGCTTTGGCTGTTGGTCATCAGTGCTTTGAGATCGTCTTTAACGGCTTGCAAATCGAGGAATTTAAACGCCTCGGCGTAGTTAAAATCATCGCCCAGCGGATTGGTCTTGCGGTCGTGCTGATGAAGAATGTCGAGATTCAATGCATTCGGCCACCAAGCCGTGTTGGACTTGCTCGATGCAGTATTACCGCCATGCATAACCGGGCATTTACCGGCAGATTGATTGTTTTCCATAGCTATCTCCTGTTGTGCTGATATAAGTTGAATGCTTATCGTGCGAACAACACAACCTTAGCTCAAAAGTATGGCATTAACTAAATTTACAATAAGTAACGGTGCGATTGAGTATAACTATGACAAGCAAGACTAAGCCCTACAAAATACTTATTTTTCTATCAGATGTTGAATTCACACTTTCATAATCAATAAAACACCTTAGACTATATCACCAGATGATATAGTTTAAGGCTCAAGGACAGACTGGAAATAGCGATGGATAGACTCTTCAAAACCAAAAGCTTTAACCGCTGGTGTGCGCTAGAAATAACCGATCAAGCCCTTTGCAACGCTGTGACCGAAATAAAACAAGGGTTAGTGGATGCAAATCTCGGCGGCAATGTATTCAAAAAACGCGTAGCAATTAGCGGGCGCGGCAAGCGCGGTGGCGCCAGAACACTCATTGCAACTCGCATGCAAAATCGCTGGTTTTTTGTATTTGGTTTTCACAAAAATGAACGGGACAATATCAGCAGTATTGAATTGAAATACTTGCAGCAACTCGCTCATGACCTTTTATCATTAAACGATCAACAACTGAAAACTGCGCTAAATTCTGGTGAATTGTTGGAGATAAATTATGAAAGCATCAACTAGTCGTTTATTAAGTGAGTTACAAGAAACCGTTACAGGTTTGCATAACGCAGGTGTTATTAGCGCGCGCCGCATGAATGAATACGAACCCTTGCGCAACCTGGAAGTACAAGATATTTCGCCACAACAAATTAAAGCTTTGCGCTTGCGTGAACACCTGAGCCAAAGCGTGATGGCAACAGTACTTAATGTCAGCACCTCTGCATTACAAAAATGGGAATCGGGCGATAACAAACCTAATGGCTCATCTTTACGCTTGCTCAATATCATTGAAAAAAAAGGCCTAGAAGCAATCCTCTAGGCCTTTTACATTTTTCCGCGATTCTTTTACTGGTTTACAACACCGACACTATCGCCTTAGCCACATAATCCATTTTTTCCATGCTCAAACCCGCTACGCTGATGCGGCTGGTATCGGTCATGTAAATGCTGTATTCGCTTTTGAGTTTATGCACTTGCTCAACACTCAAACCCAAAAATGAAAACATGCCGCGCTCGTTGGCGATAAAGTGAAAGTCGTGGGTCTTTTGCAAGCTATTCAGGCTTTGTACTAACTCCATACGCAAATCGGCGATGCGTTCGCGCATAAGGGTTAACTCGTCGCTCCAGACTTTGGTTAATTCATCGCTGTGCAAAATAATATCGATCAGCGCTGAACCATGCGCAGGCGGCATGGAATAGAGGCCACGGGTGACGCTGAGTAATTGGCTATTGCCTGCATTGGCTTGTTGTTCGTCGGCAAACACCATGCTCAAGCTACCGGCGCGCTCGCGATACAAACCAAAATTTTTGGAGAATGAAGTTGCAACAATCACTTCTGGCAACCGCGCCGCCATTAAACGCAAGCCGTAAGTATCCTCTTCCAGCCCTTCACCAAACCCTTGGTAAGCCATATCGATAAACGGAATGATGCCGCGCGCTTGCAACACATCGGCGACTTGATCCCACTGCACACGCGATAAATCCGCACCGCTCGGGTTGTGACAGCAAGCGTGTAACAACACCAAATCGCCGCGCGGGATTTCATTCAGGGTCGCCAGCATGGCTGCAAAATTAATGCTGTGGGTCGCGTAATCGTAATAAGGGTATTCGCGCAATTTCAAACCGGCACTGCCCAACAGGGGCACATGGTTTGCCCAAGTGGGCACGCTCACCCACAAGCTCGCACCGGGTTTGGCGCGCTGAATCAATTCTGCCGCCACCCGCAACGCGCCGCAGCCGCCGGGAGTCTGAATAGTGCGTACACGGTTGGCCGCCACTGCGGGGTGATCCGCACCGTACACCAACTTCGTAACCACTTCATTGGCGCCCGGGTAACCTGCGGGCGGGGTGTAGGCCTTGCTGGTCTCGCGGCTGATGCGCAATTTTTCCGCTTCGGCCACCGCCTTCATAATTGGCGTTACACCTGCATCATTTTTGTACACTCCCACTCCCAGATCCACCTTGTTTGGGTTGATGTCATTGGCGTAGGCGATGCTTAAACCCAAAATTGGATCGGCAGGTAACAGAGACAAGGATTCAAACATGGCAGACTCCAGACATATACAAAAACAGATTGATAGGCAAGAACAGATAGGTTGGCAAAAAACAGGGCGCGATTATACGCCAAATGACCCGATAACGGCGGCTAGACAGGACCAGATATGGTAAGTTGCGCGGCCTCAGCAAAGGAAACTGAACAATGATATTTGACTGGCAAATAGCCCCGCTAAAACGCGATTTAATCCCTGAAATTCAGGAACGTATCGACCAAAAAACCAAACCCCTTGGCGCACTCGGCCAGCTTGAACAGCTCGCACTGCAGATCGCCTTGGTGCAGCAGCGCAAGCGGCTCAGCATTGAGCGGCCGCTGATGCTGGTATTTGCCGCTGATCACGGCATTGCCGAAGAAAGTGTGAGCATCGCACCCAGCAGCGTGACGCAACAAATGGTGCGCAATTTTTTAGCGGGCGGCGCGGCGATCAATTGTTTTTGCCGCACCAATCACATTCCGCTCAAAGTGATTGATGCGGGAATAAAAGATGAAATCAAACCCGCACCTTCCGCATTATTTATGCAACGTATTGCCGCTGGCACACGCAACTTTGCCCACGAACCGGCAATGACTTTGGTGCAAGCTGAACGCGCACTCACCCTGGGCAAAGAATTTGCCGAAAGCGAAATCGCCGCCGGTTCAAACTTATTAGCCTTTGGTGAAATGGGCATCGGCAATAGCAGTTCTGCGGCAGCAATCCTCGCCACACTTAGCGATGCCCCCGTAGAAACCTGCGTCGGTTTAGGCACAGGTATTGATGAAACACAACTCGCCAAAAAAATCGCGCTGGTTAGTCAGGCCGTCGCGCGAATTAAAGACAAATCGCCGCTCAATATTTTGTGTGAAGTCGGCGGCTTTGAAATCGCCCAAATCTGCGGCGCCATGCTCGCCACTGCACAAGCTGGCCGCTTGATTGTAGTGGATGGTTTTATCGTTACCGCTGCGGCTTTACTCGCAGTAAATATAAATCCGCACACACGCGACTATATGATTTTCGCCCATGAATCCGAAGAAGCTGGTCATCAATTAATGCTGCGTATGTTAGATGCAAAACCTTTGCTCAACCTCGGCATGCGTTTAGGCGAAGGCACGGGCGCGGCGCTAGCGCTGCCATTGATCCAAGCCGCAGTGAGTTTTTATAATCAGATGGCAACCTTCGAAAGTGCCGGTGTAAAAGTGTGAAGCAACAGCTCAATTTATTTTTTCTCGCACTCGGTTTTTTCAGCCGCATTCCCATGCCCGCGTGGATTGAATACTCGCCGGAAAATCTCAACCGCGCCAGCCGCTACTTCACACTTGTTGGTTGGTTATTGGGCGGCTTGGTTGCATTGATTTTTATCGCGGCGGATTATCTTTTTTCCAATTCAATCAGCCTTTGGTTGGCGATGGCTTTTAGTTTATTACTCACCGGTGCATTTCATGAAGACGGCCTTGCCGATACCGCCGATGGATTTGGCGGCGCATTTGTGCGCGAGAAAAAACTCAGCATTATGAAAGACAGCCGCATAGGAACTTACGGTGCAATCGCATTGGTAATGGCGCTGTTAGGAAAATATCTGTTGCTGATTGAAAACACGCAAATCGCGCTAACCCTATTGATTGCCTACGCATTATCACGCGCAGTCGCTGCAAGCTTGGTGTTTGATATGCGCTACGTGGCCGAGGAGGATGGCAGTAAAAGTAAACCACTCGCAAACAACCAATCCAGAACCGATTTAATGATTTTGTTAACCACTTGCCTGCCGGTATTTTTTCTACTGCACTGGCAACAAGCGTTATTAATCATCGCCACATTAATTGTGGTTCGCTACGCCGCAAAATATTATTTTCAAAAACAAATTGGCGGTTATACCGGCGATTGTTTGGGTGCGGCGCAGCAAATTTGTGAATTGGTTATTTATGCTTTATTAGTGGCGGCTATTTTATGATCACCTTAGTCTTAGGCGGCGCCCGCTCAGGTAAATCGCGCATTGCACAAGCGCTGGCGAGCGCAAATCAATTACCCGTCGTTTATATCGCCACTGCCACTGCATTAGATGAAGAAATGGCGCTGCGGATTGAACATCATCAACACAATCGCCCCAGTGAATGGCGTGTGCGTGAATGCCCGTTGGATTTAGCCGTTGCGCTGCAAAAAGAAACGCAGAAGTCACAAACCATTTTAGTAGATTGTTTAACCCTGTGGCTAAACAACCAATTATTTGAATTCCCCGAACAAGATTTTTCTGCGCTGTTTGATGAACTGGTGAATAGCCTCCATGCAAATAAGACCGAGGTCATTTTTGTCGCCAATGAAGTCGGGCTGGGCATTATTCCACTGGGGGAAGTGAGCCGAAAATTTGTCGATGAAGCAGGCAGATTAAATCAGCAACTCGCACAAATTGCCGATAAGGTTTTATTTGTCGCCGCCGGTTTGCCAATAACCTTAAAAGACACCACACAATGAGCGCAACTCTCATCACCAGCGCAACTCTTATCCCCAGCACAACTCTCATCACCTTAGTAAGGCACGGCAAAGTCGCAGGCCCAGCCGCGCTTTACGGCAAAACCGATATCCCACTCAGCACCGCAGGCCATAGTGATTTAACCCGCGCACTGAATAATCTACACACGCAAAATCCCATCACCCAACTTATTAGTTCACCCAAAATTCGCTGCCTGCAAGTCGCACAGGAATTTTCCACGCAGCAGCACATCCCGCTGCAAACGGAAGACAACTTACAAGAAATGAATTTTGGTGTTTGGGATGGAATCCCGTTTGATGAGCTGGGCGATGAATGGAAAAATATCGAAGCCTTCTGGCACTCACCCGATTCTATGCAACCACCACAAGGTGAATCACTCGCCGAATTTGCCACCCGAATTATCAATAGCTGGGAAAAACTTATCAGCAGCAATACACCGGGGCATAAAGTGATTGTTTGTCACGGCGGTGTTATCCGTATTCTTATCGCCCACATACTGCAATTAGATTGGCGCAACGCCGCGCTATTCAAACAATTGCAGATTGATTACGCGAGTTGTACGCGGATTGAGATTGGGGATTTTGAAAATGCATTGCCGGTGGTTAGGTGGATTGGAGCCTAATTGAACGGATTTATGACTTTTACGCCCGTAGTTTTAAAATCTTCAATATTTCTCGTTACTACACACAAATCGTAAACAAGAGCAGTCGCAGCTATTTGCTTGTCTAATGCATTTTCATGATGAGGAACACGCAGGGCGCCCCACACCTGAGCCACCTCCTGAGAAAATTCGAGAATGCATTCATCATATTCATCGAGAATAAGATTGAGCCATTGTTCCAACATTTGGCTTTGCACCGAATCTCCCCGATGCCGAATTAATTCAATACCGCGACGCAGCTCACCGAGCGTGACAACACTAATGTACATAGGTGTACTGTTAAATACTGCCTGGTCAAAAAAATCCTTTACACCCTTATTGATATTCCCTTTCTTCCGCAGCTCACTGATGACATTGGTATCAATTAAATACATCGGGCGCGCCCTTATCCTGTACACGCTCAAAATCTGAATTTTGTCCGACTTCGGGAATAGAACGAAGCACATCCGCAAAACTTTTCTTTGCGGGACGCAACAATGCGCGCTCTAAAATTTTTCTGTGTTCAGCTTCTGCGCTAACACCTTCGAGACCGGCACGCGCCTTTAACGCTTGCACGATTGCATCATCAACATTGCGGACTATGAGATTTGCCATAACAACCCCCTGAGGTCATTTGATAACGAACAAATGATAGCATTGATATCAATCAGTCTCAAACTGCTTGAATCCTCTTTTTCCGCTAGAATCCCACCTGCCCATCCTTCGGGATACAACGCCCAACCGCCCCATACAACGGATACCCTGTGGAACTTTCAAACGTCGACCAACCCCTTCCCGATCACAACCTAAGCCTTGTGCAGCGCACACTCATTGAGTGGAAACAACTCGCACTGCTCGGCATGCCGATATTAATTGCACAACTGGCGCAGATGGCCAATGGGGTGATTGATACGGTGATGGCCGGGCATGCCAGCGCGGAGGATTTGGCGGGGGTAGGTATAGGGACGAGTATATGGGTACCTGTGCTGCTCTTTTTTGTTGGGGTGCTGGGTGCGTTGCAGCCGATTATTTCTGGCCACCTGGGTGCAGGCGATGTGCGCAAAATTATGCCCACCACCTGGCAGGGAATTTATATTGCACTGGCCGCCATGGTGCTGATGATTTTATTGTTGGTGAACGTACAACCACTGCTCGCTCTTTTGAAATTAGATACCACCACAATGGCCATAGCCGATGGTTATCTCAAAGCATTTTCCTGGGGTGTACCTGCACTCTTATTGCTGATCGCGCTGCGCGGCTTGACCGATGGCCTTGGTCATACACGGGTCATTATGGCGTTTTCACTACTCAGCACCCTGTTAAATTTGCCGCTAAATTATATTTTTATTTACGGTTATGATTTTATTATTTTCCAACTACCGGCGATGGGTGGTATCGGCTGCGGTTGGGCCACCAGTATTTCCAACTGGGTTGCAACCATTGCGCTCATCCTCTATTTAAACCGCAGCAGTACCTACAAAAACTTTCATTTAATTGGCGACTGGGTGGCAATCAATAAGCTGGAAATAAAAGAGCTATTGAGACTCGGTTTACCCATAGGCTTCACTCTTTTTGTTGAAGTCAGCATGTTTTGTATGATCGCTTTGTTTTTAGCACCGCTTGGTGCAACTACCGTTGCCAGCCACCAAATCGTATTAAATGCGACCTCCGTGTTTTTTATGCTGCCATTAAGTTTGGGCATGGCGCTCACCTTGCGTGTGAGTTTTTTAGTCGGCGCAAAAGATTATGAAGAAGCGCGTCTGTTGGCACGCAGCTCACTGCTATTGGCCATTGGTATTAGCTGCGTTAACGCCCCTATTTTATTTTTTGGGCGAGATTATTTAGCGAGCCTTTATACCTCAGACCTAGCAGTACTCAGCATCGCTACAAAATTATTTATGCTTGCCGCCGTTTTCCAAATAGTCGATGTAATTCAAGTGACGATGATTAGCGTACAGCGCGGTTATAAAGACACTCAAATTCCCATGCTGATTATGTTGCTGTCGTTCTGGGGAATTTGTTTGCCGCTGGGCTATGTACTGACATTTGAGGATTGGCTCGGCGCTTCTATGGGTGCATCCGGTTTCTGGACGGCATTAATTGCCGGATTAAGTTGTGCAGCATTACTACTAACCCTGCGCATGTTTCGTTTTAAACCCAGCTGAACGAATTTATTAACTTATAGGGATGACACTGTGCCGCAAATTGCCTCTCTGCTAAACACGCTAAAAAAAGCACTCAAGGCTCACGGGCTAACCTATGCCGACATAGCACCAAAACTGGATTTGACCGAGGCCAGCGTCAAGCGCCTGTTCTCTGAGCAGGCCATTTCCCTCGCGCGGCTTGAACAGATTTGTCAGATCATGGGCATGGAAATTTCTGATCTGGTGCAAATGATGAATGAGCAGCAGCCGCGCTTGCAGCAACTCACGGCTGATCAAGAAGAGGAAATAGCACGGGATCTGGTTTTATTATTAATCACCGTGTGTGCGCTAAATCGCTGGAGCCTTGAGGATATAATCTCCTTTTACAACCTGAGCGAACCAATATGCATACAAAAACTGGCGCGGCTCGACAAGCTGAAAATAATTGAGTTACTGCCGAAAAATAAAATCAAATTACTGGTAGCCACCAATTTTAGCTGGCGCGAAAATGGCCCCATCCAACACTTTTTTCAGGAAAAAATTGCGCAGGAATATTTTAAAACAGAATTTAAAGACAGCGACGAATGCCTGCTGGTACTCAACGGCATGTTGTCGCCCCAGAGCAATGGCGAATTTCAGCGCAAACTGAAAAAAATTGCTCGCGAGTTTGACGACCTTAACAGCCAAGACGCAGCCCTCCCCCTTGATAAACGCAATGGCGTAACAGTCGTAATGGCCATGCGCGATTGGCGTTATGGTTTATTCAAACCTTTAATTCGCAGTTAATGCCAAGCTAGGCGAGGACTCTCTAAATGATCAGCTGCAACCAACACGATCATATTGAAATTGTGTGCATGTATCACTACCCGATTAAACTCACACTAAAATCGGGGGACATCATTCAAGGCATTGCGCAAGACACACAGCGCAATGACCACCGCGATGAATGCATAAAGATTGATATGAATGGAGTTGAGCGGCTGGTTGTTTTGGAAGAGATAAAAACACTGGAAGTTACGGTGGATAATCCGCACTTGCAGAAAATTGGATTTTAATAACCACTGAATTATATTTGCTCTATAAAAAAGCGGCTGGAGTTTATCCAGCCGCTTTTTTATTTATTTTTTGTATGCTGTTTTACCAGCCGCAGGCCTGCCCTTGGTTTTCTTTTTCCAACCACTGCATTAGCGGGGCGAAATAATCGATGATAGCGGAGCCGTCCATTTGGCGGGTGCCTATGGCCTCTTCCAAGACGTCTTGCCAGGGTTTGCTAGCACCGGCGGCGAGCATAGTTTGTAATTTTTTGCCCGCTTCTTTGCTGTTGTAAATTGAACATTCATGCAAAGGGCCTTTGAAACCAGCCGCATCGCATAGAGCCTTGTGAAATTGGAATTGCAAAATATGCGCAATAAAATAGCGGGTGTAAGGTACATTGGCGGCTATATGGTATTTTGCACCTGCGTCAAAATCTTGTTCTGTGCGTTCAACCGGTGGCGTAATGCCCTGATATTGCGTGCGTAATTCCCACCAGGCTTTGTTGTAATCTTCCGGTTTAATTTCACCAGAGAATACTTTCCAACGCCATTGATCCATTAGTTTTCCAAAAGGTAGAAAGGCAATTTTTCCGAGCGCCAATTTCATTTGTTGATTAATAACCGATTGCTCGTTAGCTTCAACGTTTTCAATTAAGCCGATTGCATTTAAGTAACCAGGCGTAATCGACAATACAATTGTATCGCCTATCGCTTCATGAAAGCCGTCGTTCGCGCCGTTTTGAAATAACATGGGTTTATCGTTATAGGCCAGATCATAATAGATATGCCCCAACTCGTGATGTATTGTTTCAAACTCTGTTTCGGTAGGCTCAACACATTGTTTGATGCGCACATCTTCTTTTGCATCCATCGTCCAGGCGCTTGCATGGCAAACCACTTCGCGATCGCGCGGCTTGGTTAGCATGGATTTTTTCCAAAAACTGTCTGGCAGTGCGCGCAAGCCAAGTGAAGTAAAAAAGTTTTCCGCTATTTTGGTAATAGCAATCGCATCTTTGTTTTGTTTTACCAAGGCAGCAGTGATATCAAGATCGCCCACGCCGGGATAAGGTTCTACCAAATCGTAAATACCATCCCACTGCTGGCTCCACATATTGCCGAGCAGATGAGCGGGAATAGGTTTGTTTAGCGGTACTCTATCCTCGCCGTATTGTTTGGCAAGATCAGCGCGCACCTTGCAATGCAACGCCTTATATAAGGGTTCTACTTGTTGCCACAAGCGCTCCACTTCGTTTTCAAATTCGTTGGTGGGCATGTCGTAGCCAGACTTCCATGACGCACCTAAATCACCAAAACCATAAGCACGCGCGCCGCTATTGGCAATCTCAACGTAACGCTGATAGTCGTTGCGATAAGCGCGCGCAATACTATGCCAACCCGTCCAGGCATCAACCAGTTCGCTGTAGTCGCGGCTTTTGGCGAGCACATCGGAAAGCTGATTTAAATCGCGGCAGTTTTTTTCATCGCTGGTGTTAGCGCTTTCTGGTTTGCAATATTTCCCGGCACCGTAAACCCCTTCCATATGCGTACCAATACGCGCAAGCTCCGCGCGCGCTTCAGGTGTATCGGGTGGCAATAATGTTTTGCCTTGGGTCATATTGATATAAGCTTTTTTTGTAGCCGCTGACATAGGCGCATCTTTGTAGTGGCGCGCCTCTGCCAGCAACTCTTTTTCCATCGCCATCCATTTTTCATTGGACTTGGTTGCCAGCAGCGCTGAATCATCATTCAGGTAAGTAACATAAACCCACTGGGCTGCGTTGTACTCGTAATAATTATCGAGATAGGTTTTATTCACACTGGCGATAAATTCATCGGCCGATTTTACAGCAGGAGCCGCAGCAACCTCACTGGTTGACGGCGCTTTATTGCAGCCACTCAGACAAAAGAGCGCAATCGCCGAATATAAAACACTGCGCAGGCTTATATGATTTTTCATAATCTATCCCGTCAATAATTACTTAATTCCACCCATGCCTTTTTTCAGCAACGGAGAAATAACCAACATAAAAATGCCGAAGCCTATACCGAGCCACATTAAGAATTCGAATAATTGTGTGTAGGTGGCAAGTATTTTTACCGGATCTGTCGTGTTAGCAGTATCTATAGCAGCTAGCTTAGAGAGGCGTGTTGCAAGAGTTTCTGACAGTGCAGTAGCGACAAACCATGTGCCCATACTGACACCAACAACGCGTGGTATTGATAACTTTGTTACAGCAGACAAGCCGATTGGCGATAAGCACAATTCACCCGTACTATGAAATAAATAAGCAAGCACCATCCAAATAGCAGCGACCTTGCCTGATTCATCGGGATATTGCGCGCCCAACACCAATGCGCCAAAGCCCAAACCCGCCTGAATAGTGCCTAAAGCAAACTTAACTGGTGTAGAGGGGTTTAATTTACGCGCCTCCAACCACGGCCATAGAAATGCAAATGGCAAAGCAAATAACATAATAAATGCAGGATTCAATGCAGCGACCTGACTGGCAACAAAGGTAAAACCACCAATGTCGCGATCCAACACTCGATCCGCATAAAGCGTCATGGAGCCGGCTCCTTGTTCAAACAGCGACCAAAACACCACTGTAGATATAATTAACACCATCAATACCAAAGTACGTGTAAATTCCACCGACCGGTGCCGCCAAAATCCGTAACCGACAAATAACAACAACACCAAAACAGAAAGGTATAAGAGATATTCAACAATTTGAGGCGATACGTTAATGACATTATTTTGTGTAAGGATAGTACCCAACCCAAGGAAAACTACCGCGCTAGCGAATAACGCAACTGATTGCTTTTGGGGCGCAGACGAGCGGTAGATCATCGAATAGGCAAGAATTCCCACTATGCCAATTAACAGAAAAATATTTTGCGTAATATGGACAACCGGCTCACTTTGAATCAGGAAAAAAATCAATCCCATCACCGGGAATGTAGCTAAATATATCCACCACTCTCGCTTTAACCCGGACACACGAGAATTCAGCCAGTCAATGCACGGTGATTCAGCGTGCCCCAACAAATGAGGTTGACCAATCCAAAAGGTGATCATCCCGATTACCATTCCAATACCGGCCAAACCAAAACCATAATTCCAACCATAGGTTTCACCCAGCCAACCGCACACCAGAGTGGCGACCATCGCGCCAACATTTATACCCATGTAAAACAAAGTGAATCCTGAATCGCGTCGCGGATCATTTTCTGAATATAACTTTCCGACGATGACCGAAATATTCGGCTTGAGAAACCCAACGCCAGCTACGATAAAAGTTAATGCAAGATAAAATACATTTAATGCAGCGGTGTCTTGCTTGGTGATAGCCTGTTCAAGCACCGTACCCGCAACTAAAACATTACCATCAGCCAGTTTCAGGTCACTCGTGAGTTGAGTTCCAACGGCATAATAAACAGCTTGCTGCCCCTCAACAGCCATTAACAAATGGCCAATACATAATAATATTGCGCCAAAAAAAACCGCGCGCCGCATTCCTAAATAGCGGTCTGCAATTAATCCGCCAATGACCGGCAAGGCATAAACCAATCCTGCATAAGCACCAAGCACATCCAATCCATCCGCATCAGAAAACAAATGATACTTGGTGAGATACAACAATAATAAATACTTCATTCCGTAAAAAGAAAAGCGCTCCCACATTTCGGTCGCAAAACATACATACAGGCCTTTGGGGTGGCCGAGAAACTCGCCGCTAGTTCTATTCATATGGACAACTTTTTTATTGATTTTACGAAAGAGGATGTTCCAACCGTAATACAACTTCTCACAAGCCATATAAGGTTGTAGCGATCATACGCTGTTTGCCTGCCATATAAAACGCACGTGTTTGACTTACACGTGCGTTTCTATGTTGCAGCTCAAGCGAAAAATATTAACCGCTCTTGATTAAATAGACTAAATTTTTAAACTGTACTCAACGTAGACAACACGCCCGGTATTATCGTAAAGATCATAGTGCGGCTCTTCGTATAATCCGTTGCGATCAAACACTGGATCTTCATCCGTTAAGTTGGTTGCGCCGACTTTTACCTTGCCCCAACCCTCTGCATCAAAGGTATAGGCTGCATTTAGGGTAGTCCAGCTTTTGAGGTCTTTATTGCTGGTCGCTAAATAAGCATCGCCGGAATCAGTGAACGCAATAAAATCTTGCTGGGAAGATGCGCCGATATAATCGACAATAATATCGATTGAATGCTGCTCCAAGCTCCAACCGAGCGCTAATTGGGAGCGCATATCCGGCTGCAAATTAAAACCCGCAGTATCTTGCAGAGGACCACTAAAATAGCCGGGTTCTTTGTAGTCCAAGGTATGCGCAACAAACAACTCAGAAGTGAAACGCCCTACGCCTGTATCAATACCCGCTTTGATTTGTAAATCCAATCCTGAGGTTGAGAGTTCACCGTTATTGACGTAGGCGCTATGAACAATAGGCTTACCACCGCTGCGATCAACATACGTATTGCTCGCAGGATCAAATGGGTAACCCGCCACTTCGGCATAAAATACATCTTGCGTAACCGGCTGGATAATAACGTTGCTGATATCGACCGCCCAATAGCTTAAATCGACTGAGAAGTCATCACTGATTTGCCAATTACCACCCAAGCTAAATGAATCAGATTTTTCTGCATCCAAATTTTTATTGCTGTAAAAATAAGTATCAATTTGAGTACTGGAACAATCCTCTGGCGCAATATTATTTTTAGCGCAGGTAAATTGATCGGATGCAGTTTCGGCAGAAAATGCGGTAGCGCCGTAGATCTCATCCAAACCTGGAGCGCGAAATCCGCGCCCAATACGCGAGCGCAACACCAGCGAGTCAGTCACCTGCCAAGTGGCCGCAATAGTAGGTGAAGTGGCTGAACCAAAATCGCTGTATGAGTCGTAGCGAACGGCGGCATTCAATTCAATTGCGTCGCTAACCGGGATTACCGTCTCGGCAAAAAATGCCGATATATCGCGATCACCACGCGCTGAATTGCCGGAACTTCCGCCAACAAATCCGCCCTCTGATGCACGATCATAATTATTTTCATAGTCCAGCGAAATTTCTTCCGCCCCGACCAGCGCCAGTACATCGCCAGCGCCAAACCAATCGCCAATACCAAATTGTAATTGGCCATAAAACTTCATCATTTCACTCAGGTTATCTTGCGTGGTTAAGGCGCTCATCGCCTGTGCGCCCTCTTCCGAAAAAGGGTCGATCCCCTGATTCATCACATAATCAAGACCGGTATAAGACAAATAATATTTTCCATATTCTTTTGCGTCGTAGCGGCTATTTTGCACATAGACTTCATAGCTCACTTCATCCGTCAAATCGCCACGCAAACCAAACGTGGTATCAAACTGTGTATCGGTAGTGAAATTATCGCGCAGCCCAACATTGGTCCAGCGATAGTAACCAGTGAGCTCATAATTATCGCCAATCAACCCCTGCTGTTTTAAAGCATCTATATCGTAGGGAACATCCTTATAGTCGGCAGGCATTTCATCCCACGTAGCTGCAGGCGGTGCAAAACGCCCAAACGACTCAACGCGCGAAATAATTGCGCGGGCATAAAATTCAGTGGAATCACTTACATCATAAGTGTAATTGACATACACATTGGTTTTGTCCAATTCAGCTTTGTTGGCGGAAACATCGGCAAAGCCATACATGCAATAGGTGTTTTCATTCAGATTAGAATCTGCACCCCAGTCAATATCGGCATCCACTACACCGAGAAAACTATCACCTGCGGCACAACCATTTGCCGCCTTGATTCGATCATAACCCGTGTCCGGATCATAAATAGCAATTGATTTGCCGTAGATAGAATAGCCAACAGTATCCACATAGGCATCGATCACGCCGTCGCCGTCAACATCACGGGTTTTCGGCGCTGTGTAGCTGCGGTCGCGATCATAAATTGGATCGCGCATACTTTTTTCGATGGCAAAAGTGAGGTTGCTGTTATCACTATCAACACCAGCCAAAAGACTTGCAGTGAATTCACTGCCGTCATCGCGCGCGCGATCGCCACCGCGTATTTTAAATTCCACTCCATCAAAATTTTCACGCAGATGCATATTCACAACGCCCGCAACTGCATCAGAGCCATAAACTGCAGAAGCTCCGTCGGCCAAGACCTCAACCCGTTCCACTGCAGCCATAGGCACCATATTAATATTGGTTGTTGAGGCACCCAAATTCGGCGAGCCCACCATGCGCCGACCATCGAGCATGACCAAGGTGCGGAAGTCTTCCAAACCGCGCAGATTTATCGTTGCGTTGGACTGCGCAGAACTGCCCGACCGCTCGCTGAATGACCCAAAAGAATTGAGCGGAGAATTGCGCAACACATCGGCTATGGTTAGCGACCCTAGTGCATCGATTTGCTGGCGTTCAATTTGAACTACCTGTCCACCATTTTGATAATTGCTGCGTTTAATCCGCGAGCCGGTAACCAAAGTTTCTTCGATATTGTCGTCAGCCGCTGGTTGTGCGAAAACTGGCACAGCCACACTCATCAACAAGCTCGCAGCGCCTAATGTAATAAATTGAACACTTAAGGATAACGGATGTCTTTTATTCATTTACTCACTCCCAGTAGTAACTAATTAAATATCTCGTACACACGCTTAAACCTGCCCCTAACACACTGCTAAATATGTTGGATTGAATTAAACAAAAAGGTATTTTGGCAAATGCGGCTTTCATGCCAAGTAGCGGCTATACAATAAAACCCGTTAATTACCCATGAATTTTGTGCTCGAGTCTAGCTATTACTGGGGACAAGGATTGAATTGGTGAACCAGATCTCTTTATGTTTTTGTCTTAATCTTGAAGATTAGTTTAGTGGAAGTTTTTAATTGCACCAGAATGCATCAACCTAACGCCCGGCAAAAATTATGCGCGAGCCAAAAACGTGCGCGAGCGCTACTTTCGCTAAAAAGGTTTACAGACAGAAAAATGAAATTTAAGGCGACACTGCGCAGTCCTTAACTAAGTCAAAACCAAGCGTTTAAGTTATGGCAGCCAACAGGTTAGCGATTGAGGGGATAACATGGTCTGGTGCGACTGCAGACCGCTCAAAGTAAGCTCGACGAAATTTTCCAGTTTCAACCAGGCATCCTTTTATTCCAATTAGTTGGGCCCCGCCAACATCGCTGTCAATATCATCGCCAACCATTAGTGCATCCTCTGCATTTACCAGCGCAGAATCCAGCACTCGCTGATAAAAATCACGGTTAGGTTTCCCCATTACTCGGGCATTTTTACTGCTGACATATTCAAGGCCTGCAACAAAAAAACCTATATCGGCTTTAAGACCATCTTCAGTTTGCCAAAAACGATTTTTATGCAGCGCAATTAACTCTGCGCCGCCGTGCATCGCATTAAATAAGCGATTAATCAGGCTTAAATCCCAAGCATCACCAATATCACCTAGCACCACGTAATCAGGTTTTTTTTCATCCCAACAGAATTCGGAAAAATCCAATTTGATACTATCGGCCACCACCGGCCATATACGCACCGGACGACGCAATTGTTGCTGCAAACTCAACAACTCAAGTTTGGCCCCCACAGGCGCACTGATCAGTTCATCTTCCTCCAACGTAAAACCCATCACACGTAACTGAGCCACCAATTCATCCTGAGACTTGGTTGTTGTATTCGTAAGGAAGCGCAAGCTTATGCCGCGTTCACGCAACTTTTGGATACAGTCAATCGCGCCGGGAATGGGTTGATTGCCAACATATAGAGTACCGTCCAGATCCAGCATAATTAATTTCGGCGTTCGACTCATAGTAGCGTCCTGTGTTTACTCGAATTGCAGTGTGTCTATTAAGTGTAGCTCCCAGCTAACTCACCCTGTTCTGAACCAGCAATAAATATTCCATCAACACCGGAAAACCAGTAGAAGGATAGGAACAGCGCTTGGCACAGCGTATACTGCCCACCCGTTTTAATGCGTGCCGAGAGGAGCAAACATGTCGAAGTTTTGGAGTCAGGTGGTGCGTGAACTGGAGCCCTATGTGCCCGGTGAACAGCCGCAAATTGATGGTTTGATCAAGTTGAACACCAACGAGAGCCCCTACCCGCCCTCGCCCAAAGTGATCGACGTAATCAACCATGACGCTATCGACCGTTTGCGCCTCTACCCGGATCCCAACTCGAAAAGACTGAAAAACACCATCGCCAACTACTACAATGTCACGGCAGAGCAAGTGTTTGTCGGCAATGGTTCAGATGAGGTGCTGGGGCTTTTATTTATGGCCTTTTTCCAGCAGGACAAACCGCTGTTGTTCCCCGATATCAGCTACAGCTTTTATCCGGTCTATTGCAAATTATTTGGCATCACCGCACAAACTATTCCGACGCGCGATGATTACACGATTAACTTTTCTGATTACGCAATTGCCAACGGCGGCATTATTTTCCCCAACCCCAATGCACCCACAGCGATTGGCAAACCGCTCGCAGACATTGAAGCCTTGTTGCAAAACAACACTGAGTCGGTGGTGGTAGTCGATGAAGCCTATGTCGACTTTGGCGCGGACACAGCGATTGCGTTAGTTGATAAATACCCCAATTTGTTAGTGGTACAAACCTTGTCAAAATCCCGCTCACTCGCCGGTATGCGCGTAGGTTTTGCGGTCGGCCACAAAGATTTGATCGACGCATTAGACAGGGTCAAGAATTCATTCAATTCTTATCCGCTGGATCGTTTGGCAGAAGCAGCGACGATAGTTGCGTTTGAAGATGATGCCTACTTCAAAAGCTGTCGCGATAAAATTATCGCCACCCGCGATTGGACAGTAAGCGAACTGGATAAACTCGGTTTCAAGACTTTGCCATCGCAAGCCAATTTCGTCTTCACCGAACCGGTAGGGAAAAATGCTGCTGAAGTTGCACAGTATTTGCGCGACCACAAAATTCTAGTGCGCTATTTTAACAAACCACGAATCAATCAATTTTTGCGCATTACCATCGGCACCGATACCGAAATGCAAGCGCTGATTGGGGTTTTAAAAACACTGTAACGCATATTGAAAACAGGCAAAAAGCCCGAGCAACTCGGGCTTTTTTGTAAGTAATCGCAACTTATTTAGCCGGTGAGATTTGCGCGCCTTCAATGACAAAATATTTATCCATAGCAGTCCACTGCAATAACTCGATCACATCTTTATTGCAATTACACAACTTGATTGCATCGCGCGCTGAACCTTTGCGTTCTTTAAATAAAAGCAGCATGCCCAAGCCCGTTAAACTTAATGACGGCGCTTCACTGAGGTTGAACTCGAACTCTTTGATATCCGCCGATTCAGGATCGTTTAACAACCGGCTCCACTCCTGGCGCAAATCATTATCGATAGTGCCATAGATATTCACACGCAAACCGCGCCCATTATTAATCCGCACCCAATCCATACTGGCGGAATCTGAAAAGGTCACTGCTGAAGATGAGGGCGGCTTAGCAGGCGTTGTTTTTTTAGTGGGGCTTGAGGCAGCCTGGGGGTTCGCCTTAATCGGCACATGCGCGCGCGGCATTGCTATAGACCCGTGGGCAGCCGCGGTTGGTGGCAGCAAGGGTTTGGGTCTGGTCTTATCGACCCAACCATCGGGCACCACATCATCCCAACTACTTTCTACTTTGCCATTGCCGATGACTTCATCGATCACCCGCCCTTCCGTGCGTTTGACGCGAGCCTGCTCATCATTGGCGCGAACAACTTTTCGTTCACCCACAAAAGGAACAAGATGGCGCATGCGATTCCCCTGAAATGCCATTGATAATCAATATAATGTTAGCGCAGCGTTAAACAAATGCGAGCCTCCCGCTACCACCCCCTTGTCATCACTTTGTATCTATGCCTGTTTTTTACGCATTCTTATGAAAACATATTATTGGCGCGATTTTCATCTTTCACCCAAAATGTCCCGATCCATTGGGAAGTTTGGAAACACCTGTGTATTGATTCCATCCAATCTTAAATAAAGTTTCCGTAATGGTGGTAAGCCCCCTATTTATTTATCATAAAAAAAATCTCCAATAAGCTTTTTTGTTGTAAAGTGCTGATTCGATATAGAAATTTGGGAAATGCAGGCACCGGAAGAGCGGCCAAAAGTTAGGTTTTTAGTGATAGTGATCTACCGCCTTTAACAGGGTTATCCTATGGGAAGATGCACTAAATGGCGCGACGATCACCCAAATTGAGCGATTATGCAAAATAATGAAGCAGCGCAGTCAAAGAACACTGCTATAGAATTAATCAAAAAGTTTCAGCAACTTTTTACCGATTTAAATCACAAACAAATTGCCGAGCGGTTGGTGAAGTTGGTTATTACCAAAGAAGCCATAAGCCGCGCTGTATTAATTGTTGAACGTGATAGCCATCTGTATGTTGAAGCCATTGCCTCATCTTGCCCACGTGCGCCCTTTGTTAGCGGCGTGGCGACTTCACTTAGCCGTCTAAATTATTTACCTCACCAACACATTCATCAGGTTTTTGATTCCGGTAACCCTTGCGCACTGGATCAGCAGGTCATTAGCAAACTCGGCGCCCTTTTTATCCAAAAAGGCACCAACTCCTGCTTTTTGCATCCAATTCTGGAAAAGAACAAAACCATCGCCGTGTTTTATATGGAGTCCACCCAGCAATTACCGCAACTGCAAAAGGTAGTGAGTGAACTGGATACGGTATGGACATTTAGCTCACTGCTCGTGCGACAAGTCATCGACATGTGGCACCACGAAGAGCAAGCCGAGCGGTTTCGCCTTGCCGAACAGGCACTTTGGGCGAGCGAAACCTATTTGAATGCGATACTGCGCTTTTCCCCCGCGCTAATTTCAGTGAAGGATTTGGATGGTAATGTAGTGCTGGCAAGTGAGCACTTCAAACAAATGGCCAATATCGATGAATCCGGATTTGTCGGCAAAAACGTGTTTGATGTTTACCCCAAAGACGTTGCCCAATCCATGTGGGAAATCGACATAGCCGCCAAAACCAAACAGCAGACCTACGAGGTCGAGCTGAATTTAATGCATAAAGATGGCAGCCAACACACCTACCTGATGGTTAAGTTTCCGCTGCGCAATAAAGAAAACAATGTGTTTGGTGTCTGTACCATTGGTACCGACATTTCGGAGCGCAAATTGGCGGAAAACGCGCTGCGCGAACAGCAATCGCGCCTCAACTACATGGCCTTCCACGATTCGCTAACCTCCCTGCCCAACCGCTCATTGTTTTATGACCGCATTTATCACGGCCTGGCGCGCGCGCGTCGCAGCGACTCTAAAGTCGCCTTGATGCTGCTCGATATCGACCGATTCAAAAATATCAATGACAGCCTCGGTCACGACGCGGGCGATATTTTGCTGAAAGCCATCGCTATGCGCCTGAATGAAGGGGTGCGCGATATGGATACAGTAGCGCGCTTGGGTGGCGACGAATTTGTGGTAGTACTCGAAGGTATTCACGACTTGGAAGACGTAGTGTTTGTCGCGAATAAGTTGCTGACAACATTGGCGCGGCCACTGGAAATAAGCGGCCACAGTATTTCCACCACAGTCAGTATTGGCGTCAGCGTATTTCCTGACGATGGCATGGATACAGATGAACTGTTAAAAAATGCCGATGTTGCTATGTACAAGGCAAAAGAGGCGGGCAAAAACAATTGCCAGTTTTATACCAAAGGCATGAATGCCACTGCAGTGAATTATTTATTGCTGGAAAACGATTTGCGCCGCGCCGTAGAGCAACAACAACTGGTGCTCTACTACCAGCCGCAAGTCGATTTAAAAACCGGCGAGATGATGGGTGTAGAAGCGCTGGTGCGCTGGCAGCACCCAGACCGGGGGCTAATATCACCCGCACACTTTATTCCGCTCGCCGAAGAGACAGGTTTGATTGTGCCGATTGGTGAATGGGTGCTGCGCGAAGCCTGCCGCCAACAAAAGATTTGGCTGGATGCAGGTAAGTTTGTCGGCAAAATTGCAGTAAATCTGTCGCCACGCCAATTCCGCCAAAAGAACTTCCCGGGCAAAGTCGAAGCCATTCTCACCGACATAGGCTTAGAAGCAAAATATCTGGAACTGGAGATCACCGAAAGCTGCGCCATGGAACATGCCGGCGAGACGATCAATCAGCTCAATCAACTCAATCAGATGGGCATGTTTCTCGCCATCGACGATTTTGGCACTGGCTATTCATCGCTCGCCTATTTACAGCGTTTTCCGATTCAGAAACTCAAAATCGACCGCAGTTTTATCAATGATATTCACGACGACGATAACGATGCCGCAATTGCTAAATCGATCATCGGCCTGGCGCACAACATGCAGATGCGAGTTGTTGCCGAAGGTGTTGAAAACGAGCGGCAAGCCGAATGGTTGCGCGACAAAGGCTGTGATCAAGCCCAGGGGTTTCTCTACGCCAAACCGATGACATCCAAACAATTAGAAAACCATTTCCGCGATGGAAAATTTTATTTCGATGGCACCGTCATTCAGCTAGAAGCGCATTTGAAATTGGGGGCTTAAAAGCCCCCGAATTTACCCCTAACCCTTACCGCGAACCTTGTTCGCATTGGGCCGCGCATTTTCTTCAACAAATTGCACAATCGCATCCGCAACATCTTTTTGCGTTGCACCTTCAATCCCCTCAAGGCCAGGCGATGAATTCACTTCCATCACCAATGGGCCACGACTGGAGCGGAGCAAATCCACCCCTGCCACATGCAAGCCCATGGTTTGTGCCGCTTTAATCGCGGTGCGTCGCTCGGTTGGCGTGAGCTTAGTGACCTTCGCCGAGCCACCTCGATGCAGATTGGAACGGAACTCGCCCTCTTGCGCAGTGCGCTCCATGGCCGCGACCACTTTATCGCCAATCACAAAACAGCGCACATCGCTGCCATTGGCCTCTTTAATAAATTCCTGCACCAAAAATTCGGCGCGCAACTCACGGAAAGCTTCAATCACACTCTCTGCTGCTTTTTGAGTTTCAGCGAGCACTATGCCGCGCCCCTGAGTGCCCTCGCATAGCTTGAGCACCAGCGGTGTACCACCCACTAACTTGATCAGCTCTTTGGCGTCGTGCACGTTGTAGGCGAAGCTGGTTTTGGGCAAGCCAATCCCCTTGCGCGACAGCAACTGCAGTGCACGCAACTTATCCCGCGAACGACCCAACGCGATGGATTCAGTGAGGCAGTAAACGCCCATCATCTCAAACTGGCGAATGACCGCTAAACCATAATGTGTTACAGACGCGCCGATACGCGGGATCACCGCATCAAAATCTTCCAGCTGTTCACCCATATACCAGATGGCTGGGCTATCGGAAGCGATATCGATGTAGCACTTGAGGATATCAATGACACGCACCTCGTGGCCGCGTTTGGTGCAGGCCTCGACCAGTCGACAGGTGGAATAGAGGCGACGATTGCGCGACAAAATTGCGATTTTCATAAGAAACCTGAGTTAGAAAAAAGAAAGGTGGTTGATCGCTAAAGCGATGCCATCGCCGGGTGGTTTTTATTGCCACCCAGTAAAAAAGATTTGCTGCTGTCTACCCAAAAACCCTGCTTCAAAGCGCTGCGCCCGAGCAACATGCGGAAGCGCATATTCTCCCGATCTGTAAGGGTGACCTCAATAGACATACTGATTCCGTTGATAAGCAAGCAGGTTTCGATCACCACCCGCTCCTCGCTGTGCCCGCCGGAATCGGTCACCTTGCGAATATCCTTCACCGGTGCCTCGCACTCAATGCAGGTGAGGCTATCTTGCTGCGATGGGTGCAGGCCAAACCTCACCCAAGGCTTGCCATCCTTATCAAACGGGGTAACGTAATACGCATGTAACGCACTGGTGCGTGCGCCTGTATCGACCTTGACCTTAATGGCCGGGATACCTAATTCCGGTAGCCCTACCCACTCACGCCAGCCAATTACCTCAGGTTGTTTTTTTGTCACTGCCAGAAGCCCTCTGTTGTCGGACCATTGAAATTACCGGATTAATTGAATAGACACGCAAACCTAAAACAACAGGCGCGCTTTGTACCCCAGTTAAGGCTCAAGGTACAAAGGAAAAATTTAATATCGCCAAGCGATTTTTCTTTCGTTTTTTTATAGGCTATGGTAAATAGCGCGGGTCAAATTTCCCCGCTAGGGGAGCCGACGCCACCCCCTCTCTCTGTCAATGTTGGAGTAGTCTTATGTCAGTTGATGTAGAGTCACCAGATACTGATCTGATGAGTGATGGTAGCACCGAAACCGATGATGATGAGGCAACGCCAAAACTCACCGGCAAAGAAGCTAGCCAGCACACTCTGGAAATGCGCCGCAAAATCGAAGATCGTTTGGAGCGTCGCCGCATTAAGGATCAACTGGGTTACGACGATCTTTCCGATCTGGAGTTTTAATCCAAAAATCGTACCCGGCGTATCTCTGGTATTCGGTTAACACCCATAACGGTACCCCCAGCCGCCAGTTTACTGGCGGCTGGTTTTTGTCGGCTCCGCTCCCATTTCACACATTTACCCTTGCCTGCTTCTGCCGCTATTGCCGTCTAAATCATTAACTTCTATGATCGGCTTATAGTCACTTGTATACTACCGAATGAATTTAACCTTTCAGCAATCTCTCCAGGGCGGGTTTGATTGACATTAAACGCAAGAATCGCATTTCCAATCACAGCGAAGATAAGAATAGTTGATGGATGCACATACGCATCTGCCGCTGGAGCCCGGACCCTATGTCTCACTCGTCCCCACACCGCTTATATTTTGAAATCATTCTTGGTCTACTCGTCATCTTTACTATTTTTGCGATTGCCGGCGAGCAGCAAATTCTTGAACGGCGCCTGGTGATTGATAACAACAGTGGTATGGCGCTTAACCTGTACGACGATAGAGAAAACGGCGGTCAGTCCAGCATCCACCTCGACGATGCAAAAAATATGCAATGGCACTGCATCTTGCGCGATGGTTTCGCCTATCCCCTGTGTGGTTTTGAGGTGTTGTTTGATAAGGAGCGCACTCGCGGCGTAGACCTGCGTCACTACGAAAAAATTCGTCTGCGTCTGGACTATCAAGGGCCCAGCCAAACTGTGCGCATCTCACTGCGCAATTTTGACCCGCGCTACAGCAAAAAAGAAATTTTGCAGAGCACCAAATACAATCAAATCGAATTCAATGTAGGGCTGCTGAATGGCGTTGCCGAGTTTTCGCTAAAAGATTTTTTTGTCGCCAACTGGTGGGTATTGGAAAACAAAATTCCACCGCAATTAAGCCATCCACAATTCGACAACATCACTATTTTTGAAGTGCAAAGCGGCTCAGGAAAACCCTTGGGCAAACACCAATTCCAGTTGCACAAAGTGGAATTTATCGGCCAAGCACTGAGCACTGCCGATTGGTATCTCGCCATCATGGTAGTTTGGCTCGGCATTATTTTATCTTTTTTAGGCTATCGCATTATTAAATTGAAAGATGAGGTAGTCATCCAGCGCAAGCGTGAATCCGAACTGCTCGACATTAACGAGTTGCTCGATACACGCAGTAAAGCATTGGAGATACAAGCAAAAACCGACCCACTCACCGGCGCCTTTAATCGCCTCGGGCTCGAAGAAGCCATCAGCCTAGGCCTGCAAGAATGGCACAAATACCGGAAACCGCTATCGCTGGTAATGATCGATATAGATCACTTCAAACAAGTCAATGATCAGCACGGTCACGATATCGGCGATTTGGTATTAAGCCATTTATCCACGATTGTGCAACAACATACGCGCACGCAAGATTTGTTTGCCCGCTGGGGTGGCGAAGAGTTTGTGTTGGTCTGCCGCGATACCGACATTGAGCGCGCCTACGCTATTGCTGAAAAGTTACGTGAACTGGTTGCCAGCCAAACACTGGCTAAAAATATTCACATTACCGCCAGCTTTGGCATAGCCACCTTAAAACCCCAGGGTAATTTAGAGCAGCTGTTTAAAGCTGCAGACACGGCACTTTATGAAGCAAAATCGTCAGGGCGCAACCGTGTCGTCATCGCCACTTAAATTACTATGCAGCAATGCAATTATTGCAATCTGATGTTATCCAAATAAAAATCACGCGTTTGCGGCAAGCTAACCGCAAAAATAATAATACCGCTAATTTGATGCATGTGCATAACCCGATTGTGCGGCGCTGTGCGAACCTCATTCAAATCGATGCGCACCTGATTCCAACCCGATCGCAAGAGAATGCGCCGATTAAATCGATCATTAAAATTATTGTCTCCGCGATCGTGCTGAAAGTCAGCAATTTTCACCACTAATTCCAGTGGTTCAATATCTGGATTATAAAAATCCATTAACAGATCAGCATAAGCACTCCAATCGCCATATGTGCCCAATAAACTCACACCTGAATAGGGCTCGGTTGCCAAGGCAACATGTGCGGATGAAACGCCATGGGTGTGCAATTGTTGCGTCGGTTGAATTTTTACCCCCGCGTTATTTGCCTGCAGTTGCTGTAATTCATAGCGCGACTCAAAACTATTTAGCAGCGGGAACTGATTGCGCATAACAACCTCAGCAAGCGCCGACTCAATTACCAGCCAAGCAGCCGGCGCGATCAATAAACTACTGAGAAAGCGCAAACGCCAAATCATAGGGGACGGCTTTTGCCCCCAAAACAACCCCAACCACACACCAAATACATTGTGTAAAACATCATCCACACTGGCATTGCGCCCCACAAAAAACTGCACAAATTCAATTAGGCAACCTACCGCTATTGCAATAAAAGTGACCGTCAACCACCGCTGCCAACCCACTATTGGTTTAAACGACTGAACCAATAACAACAGCAGTGAAAAGAAAATAATATGCCCAAAATTCCATGCATTTTTTAACAACACCGACGAAGATGCATCTGGGCCGCCCACAAAAAAGAACGGCACAAGCACCAAAATACATAACCCGGACAACCAAGCAGGCAAACTCACTTTCAAGACAGGCTCCATTAGCAGTCAACAATCACAAACGAACAATTAATTACAAAAGGCTGGCGCCTGGTTTGGCAATCTGCAATGACTAAACATCAGTAAGGTTTAGTATAAAGCCTGCACTCGCTGCTAAAGCGGTGCGTAAAGGCTGTATTTTTCCATTAGATTTTCCAATCACAGTTCAATCTAATAACAGGACTTACATTATGAGCACTATAATTTCGTTTCTGAGTCACGCAATAACTCGCAGCGCAGGGTTCATAGCACTCTGCGCCAGTTTTAGTTTGGCAACCCAGGCGCAAACAATTATCAGCCCGGAACCAATCGGTACAACCTATAGTGTTAAAGCCGACTACCGAAAATGTGCATTTCCTATGTGCGGTGGCTGGTTTCTAACACCGGTAAATCAGTATTCAATACAACTGCAAACAGAAGATGAGGCTTATCAAAGCGCTGCGTTATTGCCTAACACTATTTACGTTGCTTACATCAATTACAAACGATTGGGTTTAACTGAAAAACAAATTGCTGAATTAAATAGTGCCATTCATAGCGAACAAGTGCTTTTGCGCGGCAAAGTTATTAACTCACCTGTATCCAGCAGAGTGATTGCGCGCAGCAAAACCCTCGCAGCCAATGGAGCTTGGGTTGGCGCCAATAAAAACACAGCGATCGGCCCATACCTAAAGGTATCGAGCACTGGAATAATGTGTATTACCACTCCCTGCCCATACTTTAACGCAGCATTAATTAATAGTGATTACAGCAGCGAATTCCATGATTTATCACTGGAAAAAGCCGCACTCGATCGCGAACAAGAGGCGCAAGCATGGCAGGCGATATCAACCGAAGGCTTGGTGATAACCGGCACCACTTATGAAACCACTGGCTTTGATGAAACCGGCGCTGAGCCAGGCAAGGGTATAGGCATAGCGGCCACTAAAGTATTTTTTGCATTCCCCGCCAAAAAATAATGGCTAAAAATAAAAATTCCCGGCCAGCAACCGGGAATTTTTTAGACAAAACAGAAATAGAATGTAAAACAAAAATCAGTACTGCGAATACCCCATGCCATTAAATTGTTTAGCGAGATTGGTGGCGTAATTGTCGGTCATGCCACTGATGTAATCGATCACTGCCATCAAGGCGAGGTATTTATAATTTTCACCGCGCTTACTCACATCCGGGTGAAAATTGTTTTCGCCAATTAACGCCATCACACGATTATCTTTGTAGGTCATTTGCGATGTATCGCCGAGGGAGGCATAGACTGCAGAGCAAATGGTGTTGAGCAAGGTTCCAATCACAGTGTAAGCGCCAATCTCTAATTCAACGCGACGCGAGTGATTAAAGATTTTTCGCTTGGCCAAATCCTTGGCTGCCTGCACAGCATTTTTAACTACCGGGTCACACAGAGAGATCAAATCGCCCTGTACTTCACCGCGCAAGAATGCATCCTGATGCTGGATAAATGCCGCCGTGCCCGCATTGATAAATGCATCGATTACTTTGCCGCGCACCAACGCCGGTTTGCGACCATCGTTTACTTTTTTCAGCAAACGTTCCAGCTCGGGCAGCTGCGCGGAATCGGCAATGACCGGATGCAGCAATTCGTAAATCTCACTCCAGTTGAGAATGCCCATTTCCAAACCGTCTTCGAGATCGATAATGCCGTAACAAAAATCGTCCGCTGCCTCCATTAAATACACTAGCGGATGGCGGCAATACCAGTCGGGACCTAATTCGATCAAACCGGTTTTTTGTGCGATCTCGTGCACATAGGCCAACTCGGTTTGAAAAATACCGTACTTGTTATCTTTTGGACGCTGGCCGAGCAGTGTGGGTGATGAAGTCCAGGGGTATTTCATCGACGACGCCAAGGTCGCGTAGGTTAAGCGCATACCATCGTGAAACTGGTGATACTCAGAGGTGGTGAGCACGCGCAAGCCTTGGGCATTACCTTCAAATACACGAATATCATCTTGCTCGGAGGGCGATAAATCTTGCAGAAATTCTGCTCCTTCTTTTTGGAACCAGTTGCGGATGGCATCTTCACCTGTGTGGCCAAAGGGCGGGTTGCCAATATCATGTGCCAAACAGGTCGCCTGCACTATATCGCCAATATCCGTTGGCCAAATATGGGCAGGTAAATCGCCTTTATCTTTTAACGCCTGCCCTACCCGAATACCCAGCGTGCGCCCCACACAGGCCACTTCCAAACTGTGGGTCATACGATTGTGGATATGATCATTAGTCGCAAGCGGATGCACCTGCGTTTTGCGCGCAAGGCGACGAAAAGCGCCAGAGAAAATAATCTTGTCGTGATCCGAGTGAAACGGCGAACGCCCCTCCTCGTGTTTTGCAATGCGATTGCCCAAACGGTCAGCGCAGAGCAATTGGTTCCAGTTCATGGCCATAGATAAATCCCTAACAGTGTTTAAGAAGTCCAGTTTTTCTGGATTTCTTGTTTATCGCGCAATGAATAAATCCACTCTTTTCCGTCTTTTTGTTTGTCAAAGAGATTTAGATCAACCAAGCCATTTAAAACAGTGGCGGCGGTGTTGTAAGAACAATTCAGCTTCTCCTCTACATATCTAGCTGTAAATACAGTGCCACCATTGCTCTTTGCAACTTGAAAAACAATTCTCTGCTTCTCACTTAACTTTCCATAAATACCTGAGTTAAATAACCATTTATTAAAAGACTCAATACTCTCAATCGTTTTTTGACAATGGGATTTAAAGGCCATTACAGCTTTCATAATTACAGAACATTGATACTCAATAAAGTATGTCATATCCATACTGTCGGTTTCCGTAAACAAATATGACTTTCCGTATTGAGCGTAAGCATCTTTCAAAATATTACTAATTGAAATATAACGAAATGCACCATAATTTTTTTTAAACAAAAACAAATAAAATAAAGCTCTAGCAACACGACCATTTCCATCATTAAACGGATGTTCATATCCAATTATGAAATGTATACAAATTGCTTTTATTAACGGGTGAATATAAGTACCACTACTAATATCGTCATGATCTGTGTTAATCCAGTCACATAGCATAGCTAGCCTTAGCTCAATCCCATCTGCGCTTGGCGGTTGATGAAAAATATTACCGTAGTCATCGCCAATAATGACATCATCACTTACCCGAAACGCTCCAGGCGCATATTTATCATTATCGATACCCTCGACACCTACTTTATGCATCTCTTTTATTAATGCAGCAGTAATTTCAAGACTTCTATTATTCCAAGCAAAACTCATCATCTTCAAATTACCAAGAATCATTCTTTCATCGAGCGTTCTTGGTTCTCTTTTACGCTTGATCATATCCTTGGCTACACGCGTTGTAGTCGCTGCTCCCTCTAGCTGGCTACTACTTATCGATTCATCCTCAACCAAGTCATTAAATAAATACTGTAGATGCTGCCCCTCACCAATTTTATTTACTGTCCACTCCAATGCAGCAGTTGTTGCATTTTGATCTACGATAGTGGTCGTTTTTTGTATTAAATTGGTGGGTATAAAAGTACAAGCCTGCAATGGTTCACGCACCCAAAATAAACGCTGGGCCACACCTGTCCTCGCTGACTTAGTCATCGCCCAAGCGAGATCCACCGACAAATTCTTTGGAACCCTATGCCGGAAATCATCATAGTGATGATATGAACCCTTACTATCCATGGGCTGATAGAAAGCGATGTAATCCATTGCTTGCTCTGGATAATTTTCCTTAATGTACTGATAAGGAAGCTCCGGAAGAGCATCCTTAGATGGTGGCCGCTTAATCATCTCAATTCATCTCAAAAACAAAAAATATTGAGATGAACTATAGTTTAAACATCTCCATATCTCAATATTTATAAAAACTGAGATGAACTGAGACGAGACAATCGCACCAATTTAGCTCTGCATAAAAAATCCAGCGCACAACTTCAGCGCACAAAACTCAGTCCCGGCAGCGCTACTAACAGCCCCTCCAGCGGTTTTTCTACGTTATTTAACTCATTGATTAACAATAGTTTTTTACATGTCGACCGAGGGGAATTCGAGCATTTTTTCAGGTTGGCATGGTTTCTGCGAATACAGGCTTGTATCCAAGATTGTATTTACGTATTCAACGCAGGAACAATAATGACGCAGGATCAACACCACACCACTGCAGGTTGGACCATTGACCAATGGCTTGCTGCTTATCGCGACCAGGGGTTGGCGCCGCGCGCCGCGCTGCAATCATTGCGCGCCCAACTCAATAGCGATGACGCCGCCTGGATTTATATCGTCTCAGCGGCAGAACTGGATAGACAAATTGATGCATTGGCGCACTTGGGCGACTCAGCCAGTCTGCCACTGTTCGGTGTGCCCTTTGCAGTAAAAGACAATATCGATGTCGCAGGCATTCCCACTACTGCCGCCTGCCCTGCCTTTACCTACATTCCCGACACCGATGCCACATCGGTAGCACGCCTCAAACAAGCCGGTGCCATTGTGCTCGGCAAAACCAATCTCGACCAATTTGCTACCGGCCTTGTCGGCACTCGCTCACCTTACGGCGCAGTGCCCAATGCATTTCATGCAGATTATGTTTCCGGCGGCTCCAGCTCTGGCTCAGCCACCACGGTTGCACGCGGTTTAGTGCCATTTAGTTTGGGTACGGATACCGCAGGCTCCGGCCGCGTCCCCGCAGGCTTCAACAATATAGTGGGATTGAAACCAACAAAAGGCCGCTTCAGTACCAGTGGTGTAGTGCCTGCATGCCGCAGTTTGGATTGTGTTTCAGTTTTTGCACTGACAGTCGATGATGCCGAAACCGTTGCAAGTGTGATGGAAGGATTTGATCCTACCGATGGCTACTCGCGCCTTGCGCCAGCTGCAGCAACTTACTTTTCAGCCACACCTCGATTTGCAATTCCGGCCTCACCCAATTGGTTTGGCGACACCCAAGCCGAGGCCGCATGGCTGGAAACACTCAAACTGATGTCAGACGCCGGGGTTGAGTTAGTCACTGTGGATTTCGCCCCTATGTTCGCGCTCGCACAGTTGTTGTACGGCGGCCCTTGGGTCGCAGAGCGGCACGCGGCGATTGCAGACTTTATGCAAGCACACGCAGCCGATATGAATAATGTTGTGCGCGGCATTATTGAAAACGCCGTGAATTTTTCGGCGACCGATACCTATCGCGCTGAATATCGCCGCGCCGATCTTGCTCGTGAAATACAACTATTAATGGGCGATGTGGATGCGCTTCTGGTTCCCACATCACCCCGCCACCCCACAATTGCGGAAGTTACTGCCGACCCAATCGGCGTTAACAGTCAACTGGGCACCTACACCAATTTTGTCAACCTCGCCGATTGTTCTGCCCTCGCCTTACCCGCTGTTATGCGTGCCGATGGTTTGCCATTTGGTATCACACTCATAGCACCCGCGTGGCAAGACGCTGCACTCGCCGCCTTCGGAAAAAAATGGCACAGCAGCGTTAATTTATCGCTGGGAGCCACCCCTCAAGCAACACCACCACTCGTGCAAAAAAATACTGCACCGCAAGGCTATGTTCGCCTCGCTGTTGTCGGCGCACATTTGACCGGCATGCCACTCAATGTGCAATTACAAGAACGCAATGCGCTTTTTGTTGAAAGCAGTTTTACCGCCAGCAATTACCGTTTGTATGCACTGCCGAATACCACTCCGCCTAAACCCGGATTAATTCGCAGCGATGCAGAAGGTGCGCAAATTATCGTGGAATTGTGGGATGTACCCCTGCAGCACTTCGGTAGTTTTGTTGCGCTAATCCCCGCACCGCTCGGGATAGGCACATTGAGTTTGCACGATGGTCGCGAAGTAAAAGGTTTTATTTGCGAAGGCGCTGCTGTCAATGGCGCAACTGATATTACCCATATGGGTGGATGGCGCGCCTACATTAAATCACTACAAAAGTAATTAAAAATTACAGCCGGAGAAGAATCATGTTGAAGACCGTACTTATCGCCAACCGTGGAGAGATCGCGGTGCGCATTGCGAAAACGCTGAAAAAAATGGGCATCGAGTCTGTTGCAGTTTATTCCGATGCCGACCGTAATTCAGCGCACGTCACTGCCTGTGACAAAGCAATTTGCCTCGGCGGTAATACGGCAGCGGAAAGTTATCTAAAATCCGATTTGATTCTCGCCGCTGCCAAAGCAACCGGCGCGCAAGCAATTATTCCCGGCTATGGTTTTCTCTCGGAAAATGCGAAATTTTGTGAGCAGTGCGAAGCGGAAGGCATTGCCTTTTGCGGTCCAACTCCGGCGCAAATTCGCGAATTTGGTTTAAAGCATACCTCCCGTGAAATCGCCGAAAAAGCCGGTGTTCCCCTTACCCCTGGAACAGGTTTGTTGGACTCTCTGGAAGAAGCCGTAAGCTCTGCCGCACAACTGGGTTACCCAGTGATGTTAAAAAGCACCGCCGGCGGTGGTGGCATAGGTTTAACCCGCTGTAATAACGAAGCCGAATTAGTTGCCGCTTACGAAAGCGTAAAACGTTTAGGGCAAAACTTTTTTAGCGATAGCGGCGTATTTCTCGAGCGTTTTGTCGATAACGCCCGCCACGTAGAAGTACAAATTTTTGGCGATGGCCAAGGCAATGTACTCGCACTCGGCGAACGCGATTGCTCGCTGCAACGCCGTAACCAAAAAGTGGTTGAAGAAACTCCCGCACCGAATTTACCCGCCGCTACCCGCGACAAATTACTCGCCGCGTCAAAAAGTTTAGGTGAAGCTGTCAATTATCGTTCAGCGGGCACTATTGAATATATTTACGATGCCGCGCGCGATGCGTTTTATTTTTTAGAGGTGAACACTCGCCTGCAAGTAGAACATCCGATCACCGAAGCCTGTACCGGAGTAGATTTGGTTGAGTGGATGATTCTCACCGCTGCTGGTACGCCACCGAAATTAGATATTGAAATCAACCCCAAAGGCGCGGCCATTGAAGTGCGCTTGTACGCCGAAGATCCGGTGCGCGATTTCCAACCATCACCCGGTGTGTTAACCGATGTAGTGTTTTCTAAATCGGCGCGCATCGACACCTGGGTTTCCACCGGCACCGAAGTATCGCCCTACTACGATCCGATGATCGCGAAAATTATTGTGTACGGCACCGATCGCGCCGACGCGATTAACAAAATGAAAACGGCATTGAACGAAACTCGCGCCGCCGGTATAGCCACCAATTTAGACTACCTGCGCCAAATTATTGGTTCGGACTTTTTTGGCAGCGGCGATGTCGCAACCAACAAACTCGCCAGCTTTGAATACAGCGCGCCGGTAGTTGAAGTATTGCAACCCGGTACCTACACCAGCGTGCAGGATTACCCCGGCCGTGTTGGTCTGTGGAGCATTGGTGTTCCACCATCAGGCCCAATGGATGACTACGCATTTCGTTTAGCTAACCGCATTGTCGGCAACCATGAAAGTGCCGCAGCGCTCGAATACACCATTATCGGACCGAAATTAAAATTCCATCGCGATGCAACTATCGCACTGACCGGTGCAACATCACCGGCAAAAATTGATGGTGAATTAATTCCTTTCTGGCAACCAGTGGCAATTAAAGCCGGACAAGTTTTAGAAGTCGGCAAAGCCGAACAGGGTTGCCGTGGTTACCTTGCAGTGCGCAACGGTTTTGATGTTCCGGTTTATTTAGGCAGCCGCTCTACGTTTGCACTCGGTCAATTTGGCGGCCATGCAGGTCGCACGCTGCGCGCAACTGATATGTTGCCAATCAGCAATCCGGCGATTACGGCTTGCACAACGCCCGCTCCGATTTATGCAGCTGCTGCTGCGCCAGTTGAATTGATCCCCGCCTGTTTTTCAAAAACAGAGAGCCCCAACGAATGGGAAATTGGTGTGCTTTACGGCCCACACGGCGCGCCAGATTTTTTTACCGAAGATGCGATTGACATGTTTTTTTCAACTGCATGGGAGGTGCATTACAACTCCAACCGTTTAGGCATTCGCTTGAATGGCCCCAAGCCAACCTGGACACGCAGCGATGGCGGAGAAGCCGGTTTGCACCCATCCAATATTCACGATACTGAATACGCGGTGGGATCAATTAATTTTACTGGCGATATGCCGGTCATACTCACCAAAGACGGCCCCAGCCTCGGCGGATTTGTTTGCCCCGTCACCATCGTAAAAGCAGAACTGTGGAAAGTCGGCCAAGTAAAACCCGGCGATAAAATTCGTTTTAAACGCTTAAGTTTTGATGCAGCGCTCGCACTGGAGCTATCAATAGATCGCGCAATTGAAAACCTGAGCGTGCAACCACCAGTGCTACTTGCCCCTATTGTTAAACCGGAAAATACCATTTCCGATTGCATAGTCGCCGCACTACCACCCGAAGGCAGTCGCCCGCTGGTGAGCTATCGCCAAGCCGGTGACAAATATATTCTACTTGAATACGGCGACAACATTCTTGAACTGAGTTTACGCCTGCGGGTTTACGCCTTAATGGAAGCCCTAAAAGCGGCGCCAATTAACGGTGTAATTGAATTGTCGCCCGGTGTGCGTTCATTGCAAATTAATTACGACAGTCGCGTTATTCATCAGCGCGATTTAATTAATCAGCTGTTAGTCATTGAAGAAACTCTTGGCAATGCCCGCGATATTAAAGTGCCGAGCCGTATCGTCTATATGCCTATGGCCTTTGAAGATTCCGCGACGTTAGATGCGGTATCCCGCTATCGCCAATCAGTGCGCGACACTGCACCTTGGTTGCCAAGCAACACCGAATTTATGCGTCGCATTAATGGTCTGGATTCCATCGAACAAGTTAAACAAACCCTGTTTGATGCGAGCTACATGGTGCTCGGTTTAGGCGATGTTTATCTCGGTGCGCCCTGCGCGGTACCGGTTGACCCGCGTCATCGCTTGCTCACTTCTAAATACAATCCAGCGCGCACTTATACAGCTGAAGGCACGGTTGGCATCGGCGGTGTGTACATGTGCATTTACGGCATGGATTCACCCGGCGGTTACCAACTGGTAGGGCGCACTCTGCCGATCTGGAATAAGTTTTTGAAAAATCCCATTTTCAAAGATGGCGAACCCTGGCTACTGAAATTTTTTGATCGCGTGCGCTACTACGAAGTGACGGAGGAAGAATTAACGGCGCAGCGCGAAGCCTTTCGCGAAGGTCGTTTAAGCCTGCGCATTGAAGAGGATTACTTCAGTCTCGCCGAACACGAACAATTTCTGCAAGACAACGCCGCGAGCATCGCCGAATTTAAAGCCAAACAGCAAACTGCATTCACTAAAGAAGTAGCGCTCTGGCAAGCCGATGAAGAAAAACAAGTTGATGCCGCACTGCAAGCCAAAACTTCCACTGGCCCAATTGAAGTCGATGGCCACGCAGTGACTGCCGACATCAGCGGCAATATTTGGAAATTGTTGGTTGAACCGGGCCAATTAGTTGAAATTGACCAGCCATTGTTAATTGTTGAAGCAATGAAAATGGAATTTTCTGTTTATGCCGATCGCGCTGCAAAAGTCAGCGCAATTCACTGTTCGCCAGGCAAGCAAGTGAATGCGGGTGATTTGTTGCTGGTGCTTGAGGAAGATTGATTGAATTAAGAATGTAGGTTGGCGGTGAAGAACGAACCCCAACACAAGCAACGCGGAAAATTTGAACATTATCATGTTGGGGTTCGCAAGCTCACCCTGCGCTGGCCGCCACAACCTACGGTAAAAACATGAAACTAATCAAACACGACAAGACCAAAAAAAAAGTTGAAGAACCTCGGGTGAATTTAACCGAGCGAATTTATCAAACCATTAAGGACGATATTTTTTCATTTCGCTTATTGCCTGGCGACCGATTTAGCGAAAACGAAATCGCCGAGCGTGTTGCCGCCAGCAGAACACCGGTGCGTGAGGCACTGGCAAGATTGCAGCGCGAAGGGTTTGTCGATGTCTCTTTTCGCAGCGGCTGGCAAGTAAAACCGTTTGATTTTATGAAATTTGAACAGCTCTACGATGTACGCATTATTTTGGAATTGGCTGCAGTTAAAAAACTGTGCGAAATGGAGCCGGCACCGAATTTGGAAGATTTAAAACGCATCTGGTTAGTAAAACCAGAAGAGCGTTTGGAAGATGGGCCGAGTGTGTGTGCATTGGATGAACGCTTCCACGAACAACTGGTGGAGGCGACTGGTAATGTAGAAATGGCGCGCATTCACCATGAAATTACCGAACGGCTGCGCATAGTGCGGCGCATTGACTTTACCCAGAGCAATCGTATTGAAGCCACTTACGATGAACACGCCAAAATCCTGCGCACCATTATGGAAAGACGTGCGGAAGAGGTAAAAAGCTATTTAAAAACTCATATAGAAGCGAGTAAATCTGAAGTGCGAAAAATTACGTTGCACATGCTCTACGAAGCGCAGCAGCAACACCCTTAGTTTTCAACTTAGAGTGACAACACAGCGATGCGTGAAGCACATCGCTGTGATTAGGGAAGAAAATGTGTCGCCCACGATTAGCGTTAAAAGTGTTACCGGAAAAATGGTGTTAATACAAATCTATAAGCACCACTGATTTAAACCACTGAGTCATTTAAAACCATCTAGGAGAAAGACCCATGAAGCTGAAGAAAATAGCAAAACATGTCGGGGCACTCGGTATCGCCTGTGGCTTAAGCATCGCATCATTTAGCGCGGCAGCTGCAGATACGATCAAAGTAGGTGTACTGCACTCACTGTCCGGCACTATGGCCATTTCAGAAACCACGCTGAAAGACACCATGCTGATGTTAATCGAAGAGCAAAACAAAAAAGGCGGTTTGCTTGGTAAAAAACTGGAAGCAGTAGTTGTTGACCCTGCGTCCAACTGGCCACTGTTCGCGGAAAAAACCCGTGAGCTGTTAACCAAAGATAAAGTCGCAGCAATCTTCGGTTGCTGGACCTCTGTTTCGCGCAAATCTGTGCTGCCTGTTATCGAAGAATTAAACGGCGTACTGTTTTACCCAGTGCAATACGAAGGTGAAGAGTCTTCACGCAACGTGTTTTACACCGGCGCAGCGCCCAACCAACAAGCAATTCCAGCCGTTGATTACTTGATGAAAGATATGAAAGTAAAACGCTGGGTATTGGCCGGTACTGACTATGTTTATCCACGTACCACCAACAAAATTCTTGAAGCTTACTTGATGGCCAAAGGCGTAGCAAAAGAAGACATCATGATTAACTACACTCCTTTCGGTCATTCCGATTGGCAAAACATTGTGTCTGATATCAAACGTTTTGGTTCAGCCGGTAAAAAGACAGCGGTAGTGTCTACCATCAATGGCGATGCCAACGTGCCTTTCTACCGTGAACTGGGCAACCAAAAAGTAACCGCCGAAGATATCCCTGTTGTTGCCTTCTCTGTAGGTGAAGAAGAACTTTCTGGTATAGACACCAAACCATTGGTTGGCCACTTGGCTGCATGGAACTACTTCATGAGCGAAGAAAATCCAGCGAACGAGGCTTTCATCAAGCAGTGGAAAACTTTTATCAAGAATGACAAGCGCGTAACTAATGACCCGATGGAAGCGCACTACATTGGTTTCAACATGTGGGTAAAAGCGGTTGAGAAAGCCGGCACTACCGATACCGATAAAGTGGTTGATGCCATCATCGGCATTGAAGCGCCTAACTTGACTGGCGGCGTCAGCAAAATGTTGCCGAACCACCACATCACCAAGCCAGTATTGATTGGTGAAATTCAAGAAGACGGCCAATTCCTTACTGTTTCTCAAACCGATGGTTTGGTTCCAGGCGATGCATGGTCTGACTTCCTTGAAGGTTCAAAAGATCTGGAATCTGATTGGATCAAATTGAAGTGCGGCAACTACAACACCAAAACCAAAAAATGTTTAGGTGCTGCAGCTGCGCAATAATTATTGATTTAACCCGTAGGGTGGGTGGAGCCTAAAGCGACAAAAATTAGGAAATTTTTGCACAGCTTTAGGCTGCCCGAAGGGCGAGTGTCAGGGATGATACGAGTGCTACCCACCATTACAGAACACAGAAAATTATCGGGTATCGCTTTCGCTCCACCCAACTTACAAAACTATAAATTTCATCTCCTATTTTTAATTTGTTTAAACCGAGACACGATTATGCGAAACCAAACGCCGCTATTTGGAAGATGGCAAGTGCAATTGATACTACTGCTATCACTGTGCTGTTCAGCTTCGGTTTTTGCACAAGATGCTGAGATCAGCACAACAGCTGCAGCCATAGATACTGCCCCCACAGAAGCCCCCGCTTCCACAGCGCCAGAATTTGATACTCTGGTCAAAGCTCTCACCCAAGGCAGTTTACCCAAGCGCGCACAAACCGCTAAAAAATTAGGCCAGCTCGACGACCCGCGCGTAATCCCTATTATTACTGCCTTACAACAAGGCAGCCTCTATGCCGAAAAATCCGTTGACCCGCTCGTTGCCTTTAGCGATAACGCAGGCAATTATGTCAATGCACTCAATGGCGAAAAAATTCCGGCAACTCAAGCAGAACCCTTAAAGCGTGTACCAATCAACAACACCATGCGCTCCCAATTACGCACTCTGCTCGCCAGTTTAAATTTGAATGATAAAAAACCCGCGGTGCGTTTAAACGCGGTTAACCGCATGATTGCCGACGGTGTCGATGAAGACACTATTGCACTATTACAAGAACGGCAAAAAACCGAACCCAATGAAGATGTACGCGATGCAATTACCACCGCATTTGCGTTAATGAATTTGCAAAGTGAAAAGGCATCGGTGCGTATTGATGCCATCGCCGTTTTACGTGGCAGCCTGCAACAAGAAGTGCGCTCTGCCCTGTTGGATATCGCCAATAACGACAGCGACATCAAAGTAAAACAACAAGCACAATTTGCGCTTGATTCAATTGAAGATCGCATTTCTGCTTTTCGCTTGACCGAAAATATTTTCTTTGGTTTGAGCCTAGGCTCAGTGCTATTGCTCTCTGCCATCGGCCTCTCTATTACCTTTGGGGTGATGGGCGTGATTAATATGGCCCACGGCGAACTGATGATGATCGGCGCCTATGTGACTTGGGTAGTGCAACAATTATTTCCCAATCAAATCGCCTACAGTTTAATGATCGCCATTCCCTCCGCGTTTATTGTGGCGGGGCTAGTGGGTATCGCTATCGAGCGCGGCGTAATTCGCTTTTTATACGGCCGACCACTGGAAACTCTGCTCGCCACCTTTGGTATTAGTTTGATTTTACAGCAAGCCGCACGCAGTATTTTTTCACCGCTTAATCGCGCGGTGGAATTGCCTGAGTGGATGAGCGGCTCACTGGTCATTAACCCGGTGCTCTCCATCACCTACAACCGTTTGTATATTTTTATCTTCGGTTTGATCGTATTTTTTGCATTGCTCGCGATTCTTAAAAAAACCTCGCTCGGTTTAAAAGTGCGCGCCGTATCGCAAAACCGCGCTATGGCACGTGCAGTAGGTGTACGCGCAAGCTGGGTAGATGCAATGACCTTTGGTTTGGGTTCGGGCATTGCCGGTATCGCCGGGGTTGCGCTGTCACAATTAACTAACGTTGGCCCTAACCTCGGTCAGGCTTACATTATCGATTCGTTTATGGTGGTGGTATTTGGCGGTGTGGGCAATTTGTGGGGCACACTTGTTGGCGCTATGGGCTTAGGTATTATCAATAAATTTTTAGAACCCTATGCCGGTGCGGTCCTCGCAAAAGTATTGGTATTGGTGCTATTGATTCTGTTTATTCAAAAACGCCCCAAGGGAATTTTCCCGCAAAAAGGTCGCGCGGCGGCGGATTAACTTGCGACGCTTTGTAGGTTGGTGGTGAGCTTGCGAACCCCAACATTCACATTTGCAAAACGCACACTGCCAGAATCGAGAAAAACACAACGCCTATTATTGATTTTGGTTTATACGGATAGATGGTCATGTTGGGGTTCGTTCCTCACCCCAACCTACGCAACCAATAATTGAGAGACTTATTTAATGTTAACTCAACGTTTATTACTCAGTGATCGCGGCGGCATGATTGTACTGGGGCTGGTATTAATCGCCATGGTGCTGGTGCCGGTGTGCAACCTCTTAATCCCAGAGAGTTCATCACTGCACATATCCACCTTCATGGTGACCCTGCTCGGAAAATTTTTATGTTACGCGCTGCTCGCGCTGGCAGTGGATTTAATCTGGGGTTACTGCGGAATTCTATCACTCGGTCACGGCGCCTTTTTTGCGCTGGGCGGCTATGCGATGGGTATGTATTTAATGCGTCAAATCGGCCCGCGCGGTCAATATGGCGACCCATTGCTGCCTGATTTTATGGTGTTTTTAAACTGGAGTGAATTACCTTGGTATTGGCAGGGTTTTGATATGTTCTGGTTTGCCATGTTGATGGTAATTGTAATACCCGGTTTGCTTGCATTTGTGTTTGGCTGGCTCGCATTCCGCTCGCGCGTAACTGGCGTGTACTTTTCAATTATCACCCAGGCGCTGACTTACGCCCTGCTGTTGGCATTTTTTCGCAATGAAATGGGTTTTGGTGGCAACAATGGTTTGACCGATTTTAAAGATATTTTGGGTTTCCCCATCGCCGCCGATGGTACACGCATATCCTTATTTTTAGCCTCAGGATTTATGCTAATTATCGCCTACATCGCCTGCCGTTACATTGTGACCTCGCGTATGGGGAAAATTATTGTATCGATTCGCGATGCCGAAACCCGTACACGTTTTTGCGGATATAAAGTGGAATCCTACAAACTTTGGTTATTTGTTTTTTCGGCGGTGCTTGCCGGTATCGCTGGCGCACTCTATGTGCCGCAAGTGGGCATTATTAACCCCGGTGAATTTTCACCACTCAACTCGATTGAATTAGTGGTGTGGGTCGCAACCGGCGGACGCGGCACATTGTTTGGGGCAATTGTCGGTGCCTTTACTGTTAACTACGGCAAAACCATTTTCACCTCATATTCACCCGAGACTTGGTTATTTGCCTTGGGTGCACTGTTTGTGATTGTCACCCTGATATTGCCCAATGGTTTAGTCGGCCTGTTTAAACGCAATAAAAGAACACCTGCTGAAAATACCGTTACCGCGGTTGAAAGCAAAACCGAAACCGCTGCAACCAAGGAGACGGTGTAATGAATATTTTTTCGCAAGCACGCCGCACACTCGGGCAACCCGATCCTAATTTTGGCGCGCCGCTGGATACCACCAAAGGCACCATCTTGTACGTGGAAGGCATCAGTGTGAGTTTTGATGGTTTCCGCGCGCTCAATAATTTAAACCTCTACATCAATGAAGGTGAATTGCGCTGCATTATCGGCCCCAACGGCGCTGGCAAAACTACCATGATGGATGTGATCACCGGTAAAACCAAACCGGATGAAGGCAGTGTTTATTTTGGCCAACAAATTAATTTGCTGGAATTATCTGAACATCAAATCGCTCGCGGTGGTATCGGCAGAAAATTTCAAAAGCCCACCATCTTTGAAGCATTGAGTGTGTACGAAAATCTGGAGTTGGCCACCGCCGCCGATAAACGTGTGTGGTGGACACTCACACAACAACTTAACAGCGCACAGAAATACCGTATCGATGAAGTGCTGCTGCAAATAGGCTTGGCCGAACTGCGCCATAAAGATGCTGGTGCGCTGTCTCACGGCCAAAAACAATGGCTGGAAATTGGCATGTTGCTGATGCAAAACCCGCGTGTATTGTTAGTCGATGAGCCGGTTGCTGGGATGACCGGTGAAGAAACCGAAAAAACCGCTGAGCTGTTAGTGTCACTCGCCGGTGATCACTCGGTGATTGTGGTGGAACACGATATGAAATTCGTGCGCTCTATCGCACGCAAGGTCACGGTATTGCATCAAGGCTCGGTATTAACCGAAGGCACTATGGATCAGGTACAAAATGATCCAAAAGTGATTGAAGTCTACCTTGGTGAATAACAGCCAGCGAATAACATCGGGATAAATACATCATGCTCGACATAAAAAATATCAATCAATATTACGGTCAAAGCCATATTCTGTGGGATTTATCGCTCAATCTAAAAGAGGGCACCTGCGGTTGTTTGATTGGCCGCAACGGCGTAGGCAAAACCACCCTGCTCAAATGCATCACCGGTTTGCTGCCAGTGCGCGACGGCGTTATCAGCCTCAATGGTTATGACATCAACAAACTCTCTACCGAAAACCGTGCGCGCGGCGGAATCGGTTTTGTACCGCAAGGTCGGGAAATTTTTCCGCTGCTCACGGTGGAAGAAAATTTAAAAATTTCACTCGGCGCACGCAAAGATAAATCGCGTTTTATCCCCGGTTTGATTTACGAATTGTTTCCGGTGTTAAAAGAAATGAAACATCGCCGCGGCGGCGATTTATCCGGCGGCCAGCAACAACAGTTGGCGATTGGCCGCGCATTGGTGCTCGACCCCAAATTATTAATCCTCGACGAACCCACCGAAGGTATCCAACCCAACGTGGTGCGCGACATTGGCGAAGTCATCCGCAAACTCAACCGCGAATTAGGTTTAACCGTGTTGCTCGTCGAACAAAAACTCCCCTTCGCCCGCCGCGTCGCCGATGATTTTTTTATTATGGAAAAAGGCAGCGTAGTCGCAACTGGACCAATTACTAACTTAAATGATGACTTGGTGCAGCGCTATTTAAGTGTTTAATTTTTCCGGCTGTTATTGGATTACATTTTCTCGCAAGGTAGTTAACACAGCGGCAATCAGGGGTTCCTGCTGTCGCTGTGCCAATACGGCAAAATATAGCGGCACTTGTTGCTGAACATCGCCCAGCAACACCACCTCGCCTTTCTCTTGCGCTTCAAGAGCGGTATCAGCGTGCAGAAACCCCAACCCTACGCCACCCGCAATTAAACTGCGCGTCACCTTTTCATGATCCACATTAATTTGTTTTTGCGGGCGAAATTTGTGCCGCTGAAATAATTGTTCAGCCACATTACCGCAACAACTATTCGGTGCTGGACAAATCCAGGGCATGGCTGCCAACACTGACCAATCAAACGATTTGGGATTGGCAACCCATGCCGGCGGTGCAGCCAAATAAACACCAAAGCTGTCTACCGGCAATTTAAATAATTCAGGCGATGTGCTGCCAGAATCCGCAAAAAATCCCGCATCTAATTCCGCGCGACTAATCGCCTGCTCTATTTCGATGGAGCTGCCGTAATGCAAATGCACTTCTACATCGGGATACTGCTCAGCAAACCGCGACAATAATCGCCCCAGTATTAATGCACTAGGTGCGCGATTAGAACCTAAACGAAGTTGCCCACCCGCCCCTTCACGTAATTGGCGCGCCTGCGCCAATAATTCGCGGTGCAGGTGCAGCAATCGCTCAGCGGTTAACAAAAGTGTTGCGCCCTGCTGGGTAAGGCTCATCCCCCGTGCATTGCGCTCAAACAATAAAAAACCGACCTCGTCTTCCAGCGCTTTTATATGTGCACTCACTGCGGGCTGGCTCAAACACAAGATATCTGCCGCGCGAGTAATACTGCCCTCACGCGCAATAGTGACAAATGTTTTGAGCTGATAAATTTCCATCCCATGCACATCCACTAATAGTTATGCCATTTGAGTCAGCAGCTGCAGATAAAGACAGCCAGCACAATAAAGCCCCACACCAAATACACTATGTGTCATCAGCGTTTTTAAGCGCGCACGCATTGGGTTGGGATTTTTCGCAGCAGCAACGCCAAATCCCAGCGCAGGCTGCATCACAAAAAAAGGAAAGATTAGGGTCGCCAAACCCAGCGCCATTGCGGCAGCAAATGCCTGCAACCTATTATCACCCAACCACTCCAACCAAGCTCCACCTGATGGCAACAGCAATAAACCCGCGTATATAACGCCTATCAGATAATGAATACTCCAGCCGAGCGCACATTCACCAGCACGAGGCGCGGTGGCCGTAATTTTAGTGTGATAAAAAATGCCGTTTGGCATATGCCCCAGCCAGCGCCCAACCAGACAATAACTTAACGATGGAATAGCAAATACTCGCTGTAGCAATAGCGCCCAGATATCCATTACCAACGTTGCACCAACACCAACCACCAAGCTCGCTAATAACAATTCATTCAGCATATGCATAGCCCTCTCCTAATCACGCACTACCGCGGCGGCCAACCTGCGTACCAAAGGCGTAACCAAAATAATCGCGGGCAACGCCACCGAGAATGCGAATAACCAAGCCTGTAGCCAGCGCAGCACAAGGCCATCTACCAAACCGAGATTAAACAAACTGATGACCAACGACATAATGCCGGACATCAACAAGGCCATAAAAAACGAGAACACCAACGGCGCATATTTCTTAGCAATCATTCACTTACTCTCCACACAAAGGCACAACTAAAAGCCCTGACTGGATTAGTCAGGGTTGATGTTGGTTACTATGAGCTTAGCCTCGCAGGAGATCCAATTGAATATTTGAAGGGAAGCCCTCAGGATTACTGAGGGGCAGGTAAAAAAGTGTAAGAGTCGATAAGTGGCAGAAAGGTTAGTGACTCAGGCAGTCAATCCATTGCTCGGGGTTAGCTAGAATAAATTCATAGGTGTCATTATTTAACATCGTAATGCGAATGGCATCGGAGGTTATCGGAATAATGCCACCAGCCATACCCTTACACTGTTCAACTTTTGCAATGGACTGTCGACTCAAGTTATAAGGTCCCAAACTGAATTCTTTGCCAAAGGGTTCAAAAGACACTTCGTTCTCTGTTACAAACAGCTTGCCATCAGACCTGATGGCCCCGTATTGAAAGCTCGCATAAGACGATTTAACGATTTGCGCTTGCATATGTTTTCACTCCGTTTGAAATTGCTGGTACTGGTTATCTATCGCTAAGTTTTACTGACGTTGGTTTCTTGCTCATCTCGTTTTCTCTGGCGACCAGACTGCCCACTGTGAATCCGGCGCCTATTAAGTGTACACCATCCAGCGTTATATACTTCTTGACTATAACCCCCTATTGAGCGATTCTAGTGCCGACAAGTATACCGGCGGTTTTGCGCGCCAAACCTTAACCGGTGTCAACATTTGGCCAAATTAAAGTCTGGCCTTTTACTAGCCACATTAAGCAGTCAAGTTGGGCAGCTAACGCCTGACATGCTACTGTAAAAGCTTCATCACATAAGAAGATAAACCAAAAATGACTCAAGCACCCTCACAAAAACTGTCTGTTGTAGAGAAAGTCGGTTACAGCCTTGGCGACCTCGCCGCCAATCTGGTATTTCAGACCTTTGTTACCTTTATTGCCTATTACTACACCGATGTTTACGGTCTGGCTCCCGATAAAGCCCAATGGGTAATCGGCACCTGTGGTTTGCTCGGCGGCGTGTTTTTAGCCCCCATTATCGGCATTCTGGCTGACCGCACCCGGACCCGCTGGGGTAGCTACCGCCCTTGGATACTGTTCACATCGGTACCCTTTGCAGTATTGATTTTCCTTACCTTCAGCACGCCCGATCTCGGTGAAGCCGGCAAGGTTATTTACGCCTTCACCACACTGTTGCTGCTGATGTCTCTTTATACCGCCAACAACCTGCCCTACTCTGCATTGAGTGGTGTACTGACCGGCAATATGGCTGAACGTAACAGTCTCTCCAGTTATCGTTTTGTGGCAGTGATGGTTGCACAACTTATTATTCAAGCCTTGTTGCGCCCACTGGTATTAGTCATGGGCGATGGTGATGAAGCTGTCGGTTTTGAAAAAGTGATGCAAATTTTTGCTGTCGCCAGTGTCATCTGCTTCGTGATTACTTTCCTGACCACCAAAGAAAGAATGCAACCGGAAAAGTCCGATACCCCTATCAAGCAGGATCTTGCAGACTTGCTGAAAAATTGGCCCTGGGTAGTAATGTTGCTTTCTGTCGTACTCTTGTTTCTCACGCTTGCTCTTAAAGGCGGCGCCTATGTCTACTACTTCAAATACTACGCTGACACCCAAGCCCTGACGCAATTCTTCGACACTATTGGCTTTGCTCAATTGATTGCAAATATTCAAAGCGTCTGGCCAAATTTCAAATGGCCAACAGAGCCAGATGCCTCCGCCTTTGGATTATTCAATGGCGCCGGGATATTGATGATGATTGTGGGGATTGGTTTGTCCAAACCTCTGGCCGACCGTTTCGGTAAACGGAATACCTTTGGCTTAGGCCTGTTTGTTTCCACACTCTTTATTTTAATATTTTTCGCCATCCCAAAAGACTCTATAGGCCTCATGTTCACCTCACAAATTCTGCACGGTTTTACCTATGGCATCACTATTCCATTGCTATGGGCAATGATTGCCGACGTCGCTGATTTCTCTGAGTGGAAAAATTTCCGTCGCGCCACAGCCATTATTTTTTCGGCCATGATTTTGGGGTTAAAGGGCGGCTTAACCATTGGTGCGAGTGTGCTCGTAGGCCTACTCGCCAGTTACGGTTATCAGCGTGGTGTGGCGCTCCAGGCTGATGAAACAGTCGAAGGCATTAGGCTCATTGTCAGCTTATACGCTTCAATTCCGTTTTTTGTTATCTGTGCGTTAATGTTCTTTTATCCCATTAACAAAAAAATGGAATCTCAAATCGAAACTGATTTGAGCGAGCGCCGCAAAGCGGCAGGCAAATAAATTTGTCTGAGAAAGCCAATTGAATGGGTAATTTTTAAAATTGAAAGTGAGATATTGTTATGGCTGCTGAAGAAACCCTAGCACCGGAAGTAATCGCGGATTTAAAAGCGCGCGCGATTTCCCAACCACTGGTTGAACACATCTACACCGCCGACCCCTCGGCGCATGTGTTTGACGGCAAGATTTACATTTATCCATCGCACGATATTGAAGCGGGCATTCCGTTTAACGACAACGGCGATCATTTCGGCATGGAGGATTACCACGTAATCTCCCTCGACTCGCCCGATAGCCCCGCTGTTGATAACGGCGTGGCTCTGCATGTAAAAGATGTGCCCTGGGCCAAACGCCAAATGTGGGCACCGGATGCAGCGCATAAGAATGGCAAATATTATTTATATTTCCCCGCAAAGCGCGCGGATGATATTTTCCAAATTGGTGTCGCAGTGGGCGATTCACCCGTAGGCCCATTCAAAGCCGAACCCGAAGCGATCAAAGGCAGCTACACCATCGATCCGGCGGTATTTGAAGATACAGATGGCGAGTACTACATGTACTTCGGTGGTATCTGGGGCGGCCAGTTGCAGAATTATCGCAACAATCAATACGACGCAACTCGCGGCGAACCCGCAGATAACGAGCCAGCACTCGGCCCAATCGTTGCGCGCATGAGCGATGACATGTTGCAGTTCGCCGAAACACCGCGCGAAATTAAAATCCTCGATGAAAACGGTCAGCCAATCTTGGCCGGCGATCACGACCGCCGCTTCTTTGAAGCTTCGTGGATGCACAAATACAACGGCAAATATTATTTCTCTTACTCCACCGGTAACACCCACTTTTTGTGTTACGCCACCGGCGATAACCCCTACGGCCCCTTTACCTATCAGGGTCGCATTTTGGAGCCAGTGATCGGCTGGACCACGCACCACTCTATCGCCGAATTTCAGGGTCAGTGGTATTTGTTCTATCACGATTCGGTGCTGTCAAAAGGCATCACCCACTTGCGTTCGGTGAAAATGTCCCCACTTAACTACAATGCGGATGGCAGTATTCAAACCATTGTTCCCTATCGCGACTAATAGGGGTAGAATGCGCCACTCGCCCCTTGACGTGGGAAGATCGCAAGAACAACCCTTCAGGTCAGGCGATTGGGGTCGATTTGGATTCGACGCTGGTAACAAAGTCTTAGGTGCATGTCGTGAGGGTAGCCAATCACGTAAATCCAAAGCTGCAAACTTACAGTTGCCAATGATGACAACTACGGTGCCCAATTAGCTGCGTAAGCAGCTTTTGAAAGCACCATTTAGCGGTTCGCCGCTAACGGTCTTTAACAAGGTGCCAGTACCGCGTTAACGCCCGTCATATAGAACTGGATCGCAGTGAAGCCTGCCTGGGGTGGATCAGCTAAAACTTATCAGGATCGCGTTTTACGTCCCGCCCGCTGGGCTGTAAAGCGCTAAATCAATAGGCGGTTCTAAACATGTAGAGCCGAGGATGGAGTGCTGGCGGACGGGGGTTCAAATCCCCCCGGCTCCACCACATATAGAACCCTAACAGATTGATTCTGTTAGGGTTTTTTTACATCCACTTTGATTTTAACTCACTTGTGGCCACCTGAAACTACGATAAGCTATATTTATCGCGTATTATCAAGCTGAAAAATAATAAGACTATTCAGGTTAAAGGATCAAAATAGGACATGCACTCAATATCTCCGTACTGCCTTCGCTGTTTCAACCCATTGCTTCCAGGCAAAAACCATGACAAATATGTAGTACTGAGTAAGGTAGGGCAATATGATCTATTTAAACTCTTAGAAAGCTTTATCAGCGATAAGCAGGCTCACTTTAAAATAATGGAAGCCTCGAAGCAGGTATTTCGTTTCCAGCAAATGACGTTTGACGCCGCTAAAAGACAAGTTTATGGATGGCTACAGGTTGGATCGTATGCCACTAAAAATGACATTATCGACATCAATACAGGGAATGTAGATTTTGAAAAAACTCAAAAGCATGCACTGATAGTCAACCACTACATCCATTTTTTTGTTCCAAAAGATTTTAATGAGGGTGTGGCGATCTTGCATTCATTCAGTGGGAATGGAGTTAAAACTCTATTTCACAACTTATTCAAAGATTATTTTAGCCACTACACTAAATTGAATTTGCAAATGAACCCCTTGTCGTATGATAAAGCAATGGCAAATTGGCAGGATGCAAACGCGATTGAAATTAAGGTCACTAAATTTATCGGCTTTTCCGACAAATCAGATCAACTATCTGGTCTTGGCCACAATGAAAAAGAGCTTGTTATTAAGCCCCCTAAAAAGCAACGCCTTGGAAAACTGCGAGATTTTTATAACAAGGACAGTGCACAAGCTAAGGCTGTGGAAGTACTAGCCCCAATGGGCAGCCAAGTAAAAACTGTCGTGGAGATGAATGGAAGAACTCGGACATTTAGAATTGGCCTACCAGAATATAGTTCGCTGTGTGAGATCGAGCTCGATGAAAAAGAAGTAACTCTTATCGACGGAAATCCAGAATTAACATCGCTTCATAAATGGTGTACGTCTATTATTAAAGATTATGCTTTATCTATGTATCCAGGACTGGACATAAAACTATGAGCAACAAAATAAACATTAAGAGCATAATAAGCGGCCATATCAATACGCTAAAAGACGCAACCACGGGGAAAAAATCAATTCTTGATCTCTGCGTATTTTTTGGATTGCCACTTTTATCAGCGATCATATTTTTGCTATGCAAGTCAAATCTAAGCAAAGAAATCGCATCACTGCTTGTTAATTTTGGATCAATTTTTACCGCGCTTTTATTGAGCGTTCTTGTGCTTGTATATGACCAATCTAATAAACTCAAAGAAAAGAGCTCTGAAGATATTTTATTTAGCGTAAGAAAAGATTTACTCGACGAACTGTACTACAACATATCTTATGCCGTAATAGTATCTATTGTGCTTGTTCTATCCTGCCTTATCCATACGATACTTTTTGACAAAATAAGTACTTTTAATATTGCAAAAATAAATTGCCAATTCAGCTTCAACTATGGCATCTATATTTTTACCCCGTTAATTGTGTTTCTCACAACAAACGTAATCCTAACGATCATTATGGTTGTTAAAAGAATGCACACCCTTTTAACAACATAAATATTTTTCACAGCCTTAGTGCATTTTTGTGTAACACTTCTAAAAAGTGGTTATCTGACAGGTGAGCGTATCTCATCGTCATATTTATCGAAGAATGCCCGAGCAGTTTTTGTAAAGTTAAAATATCCCCACCATTCATCACAAAATGACTGGCAAATGAATGCCTCAATACATGAGCAGCCTGCCCTTGAGGTAATTTAATGTTAGCTGCCTTCAACGCCCGACCAAATGCGCTGATAGAGCTGCCTCCACTTTTGGAGGCATTGCAGCATTACAACCCATACCATATTTATCGCAAAGGAAGAGCAACAATTGAGCCAAGTAACTGTTCCGCACGCCGATTATTTAGCTCGGTAATACAAGCGAATCGTCTTACATCAAGCGCATTACCAATTGCCCCACCGCCAAGCGACAAGGCAAATTGACACTGCGCCTCTCTGTACTTAATAAACTCTTCATTCGCACTTTTAAGCTTGGCTTTTGCAGCACTAATATAGTCAGGATCTTCATCCCATTTTTCCAAGGATTGACTCACTTTGCCTTCGGCACTTTTTAGATTAAGTTCGCTCGACTTCAATTTTTTCTGTAGACATTCACGAATGCCAACTAGGTCATATGAGCACTCATCACGAAGCTCAAATTCACTTTTGATTTCACTGTTGGCTAAGGACGAATAACTTAATGACAACAAAATCCCAAGCCAAAATATAATTACTAATTTGCGCATACAGCTGCTTTTCCTTTGCGTATTAGGGATAAGGCGTAGGCTAGTTTTTTAGCGTAGTTGGGGTCGCCGCCGCCGTTATAGCGTTGGGCAATGGCTTGGGTTGATATTGGCCTCCAGCCAACGATAACTCTTTTTACAGATGCCTTTTGATACTTCAGCACCTGTCCTTTCTGTAGCAAAATAGCGTCATATGCAGTCCTTTTTGTTATGCGCCCATCAGTATTTATTAGCGCACGCGAAGGAAAGCGAAACAGCATTTTTAAAAAGTATCGATTTTTCACAAATAGAAAATGTGGCATCTATTACCGCATAAAAGGATCGCAATTCTAACCACAAAAACCATGTTCGCTTTTTATGAATCACCCGAGAGAAAAGAATCAGAACAACAGCCATTTTGAACCCAGTTTCAAATCCTCCCGCACCTTATTTATGGACGCCGGTTCAACTCCTCATTTTTTATATAAACCACCCAAAATGATCCACAAATTTGGTACACCAACGCAATCTACAAGGGTGCTGAAGGCTTAAAAATCAATGAGTTAGGTGTATCCGGGAGCAAATCCCCCCGACTCCACCACATAACGAACCCCAACATATTGATTATGTTGGGGGTTTTTATTGCTTCATCAATATCTACCGAAGGCAGGGCGCCTCCTGTGGATGTTGTTTGCGCTTACTGCGGATTAGTCAGAATCAACGAGTACATCTCCAAGGTTGAGCTATCCCAAGTTGTGGCATAGCGACCTTCGGCGAAGTTTTTCGCAACGCATACAGAGTTGGTGTTGCCTAAATAATCGATTTTCGAACAGGTTTGAATATACAAGCCCGCTTTGTAGTAGCAAGAACCTACGACTCCGACCATTGCAATATCTTTACCTGTTGCAGGGTTGCGGGTGTCTTTGGTTGCACCTGTGCGGAGATTTTTGTAAACAACACGCATGCCTGACGGCGTAGTGGTTACATCAATAGTGTGCTCATCACCCAGCTTGTAAGCAGTATCCAATACTACGGTAGTTGTATCGTTATTGAAGCGGGCTTCCATTACTCCGGTATCCGAGACGCCATTGGCACCAGTAGCCGGACCAAAATATTTCACCATCAAGTTATCGTTAGATGAATCGTGAATCTGTGCCACAGTTGCGTTAGGCGCGTCGGTTTTGGTGGTGGTTAACAACTTTTGGCGAACGCTCATGCCATTACTCGTACCAGTACAATTCCACGCAGCATTGGTAGTGCCGTCGCTTTGCATTTCACGAAGTTCGGAGCGCGCATACGCGGTGCCAGTGCTGGTTCGGGCGCCGCCGGCGATGGATTTAAACACTATGCTAGTGCCATTGGCACCAAGCTTGAAGTAATCCGGATGACTGTAGGTTTTCAGTGTGGGATGCTTGATCTCACCGGCTTTATTGGAGTCATTAGTGAAGCTAATCGGTAAAGTGATTTTCCAATTTTTTAAGAACTGCACATCGGAAAGATCTGCCGGCACACCATTGGGATTCGCCGAACTGGACGCAACGGAAGAAGCCAAGCTTGATGAGCTACTGCTAACGGCAACAGATGATTTAGATGAGCTGGCAACCGGAGCAGTGCTAGATGCCGCACTAGATGCAACCACTCCACCACCCACTAAAGCAAAGCTGTCAAAGCGACCTTCGCCACCATTGTATGCGCCTGCAATGGTCACTGAAGTTGCAGAACCAGTGCTGAAGGTAAGGCTTTGCTTGGCCCAGCTGCTGGTATCGCCAGCTTGTGTGTAAGTGGTGCCGTTAAGGGTTGCAGTCAGCTTGCCCTTGCCCAGCAAATAGGCGCTCAGGGTGTAAGTGGTGTTAGCAGAAACACTTAAAGAGCGGGAGAAAATACCGCTGGATCCATCGATTTTTGCCGACTTTGCGCCTTCATAAACATCGCTGGTTGAAATGGCGGCGCTGCCACTGCTGGTCCAATCGGTCCAGCTGCTTTCAAAGCCAGGGTTGGTAAAGGTTTGCGCTGCCGCTGCGGAAGAGGCTGCACTTGAGGCAACAGAAGTCGCTACCGATGATGCCACCGAAGAAGAGGCAACGCTGGTTGAATCCAGAGTGAACGCATCGAAACGACCTTCACCACTGTTATAGGTGCCGGAAATAGTAATACTAGTGGCAGAACCAGAGTTAAAGGTCACCGTTTTTTTAGTCCAGCTGCTGCCGCTATGAGAGGCAGTATAAGTAGTGCCATTAACCACGGCATTCAGCTTACCCTTACCCAAAATATACGCGCTCAGGCTGTAATTGGTGTTGGCCGATACACTAACCACACGCGAAAAAGTGCCTGAAGAGGAAGACAATTTTGCCGATTTACTACCTGCGTAAGCATCGCTAGTAGAGATGGCCGCACCACTGCTACTAACAGTCCAGCCAGTCCAACTGCTTTCAAAGCCATCATTACTAAGCGATACAGAAGCTGCATGAGACAAAGACGCAGGGAGAATGCAAATGCCGAGTGCGGCAATTGCGTGTTTATAGTTCAACATAGATAGTTACCTGTGATTTATTAGAAATTATTGTGGGTTGCCTTTAATCCATCAGTAGGTGTTCGACCACTTCAGTTGTGTTCGTCAACAATATTAAACATCGCCCACAACAAAAACTAGACTCATTGGTAATTCTTATTTTCATAAATTGGTATTACCAAACAGAGGAGCTTGTCGAAAAACACAAAAAAGTGGGTGCCGCTTTTCCAGATCAGTATTCTTTTTGGATTTTTTATTTCGCCGTAAAATCATTGTAATTACTTGTAAAATATAACTTTTTATTAATTAATAACTTATTTTAAACAAAAAAACCTGACTTGTATTTCAACCATATTGATGTTTTATGGCACGATTTTCTGAGTGTAAGAAATGTGAAAAATTCTCCTAAATTTTTTAAATAGTAAAATTGGTAATAACAACAAGTGTGTACTTTAGTAACCATGGCAGGGATAAACAATAGAAAATTGGAATGACCAACAAATTAAATGGTATTACCAACAAAGAGGAGACAATAGGCAGCGCGATAAAAATATAGGCTGGGGAATAAAGTGAGGGGGTACAATGCCCAACCTCCCAACCCCTCTGGGATTAGAGGCGATCAAACGCCCCCACTGAGACAGTATCCAGACCATGTCCTCCTACACCATCCTCGCCGACGCAATCGAATCTGCCACTGAAGAAAAGAACAGCGATTTTTTAACCTTTCTTCATCCCGTGACTTCACGCGAAGAAGCGATTACACATGTTGATGCCTACCGCAAACAGTATCCCGATGCCAACCATGTGTGCTGGGCTTATGTGATTGGCAATACGCGGCAGCCACAAACCCAGGCCTTTAGCGATGACGGTGAGCCATCCGGCACGGCGGGAAAACCTATGTTGCACGTGCTGACTGAACGGGAGGTAGGCAATTCGCTCGCCGTAGTGGTGCGCTATTTTGGTGGAGTGAAGTTGGGCGCGGGTGGTTTGGTGCGCGCTTATTCGGGCGCGGTATCTGCAGCCGTCAATGCGGCGCAATTGGTGGCAGTAACACCGAGTGTACATATTCAAGTGGCGGTAGATTTTGCGCGGGAAACGAAAATCCGCCACCTTGTTGCGCTCTATCAAGGGCAAATTTTACAGGTGGATTACGCCACCCAAGTCACCTTGGAAATAAACTTGGCGGCAGCACAAGCAGAACGATTTGCGCAGCAAGTTATTAATGAAACGGCTGGAGATGCAGTTGTCGATTTCCCCAATGCTCATTCGACTACTGGATAGCAACAACCAATCCCGATCCTTAACACTAGCCTAAAAAGGAAATCCAATATGAAAGTGATGGTCATGGTAAAAGCATCCCCAGGTTCAGAAGCGGGGAAAATGCCGACAGAAGCATTAATGATAGCGATGATGAATTTTAATGCGGAGCTGGTGAAAGCCGGCATTATGGAATCCGGCGATGGACTAAAACCCAGCAGCCAAGGTGTGCGCGTACGCTTCAGTGGCGATAAACGTGTAGTGACCACTGGCCCATTTACCGAAACTAATGAATTAATCGCCGGTTATTGGATTTGGAATGTAAAGTCGATGGAAGACGCCGTCGAATGGGTGAAGAAGTGCCCCAACCCGATGGACGACGAAGATTCCGATATCGAAATCCGCAGCTTCTATGAGATGGATGATTTTGCCGCAGCAGATCCCGATGGCGTAATACGAGAAAAAGAAAACGCGTTACGCCAGACGATTGCAATGCAAAAAGTAGAGGTAAATAACTATTTATTCTTCTCAGGTCGCTGCGACGAGGCGCTGGCGTTTTATCAACAACACTTGAGTGCCGAAATTAAATTTTTAATTCGCTTTAATGAATCGCCGGAGCCAATGCCCGAAGGTATATTACAGCCAGGCTTTGAAAACAAAGTGATGCACGCAGAAATTAGCCTTGGCAACGTGCGAATGATGGTGTCGGACGGCTGTAATGACGCAGACCAATTCAGCGGTTTCCGCATCGCATTAAATGTACCCAGCGCAGATGAAGCCCAGCGCATTTTTACCGCACTGGCGAGCAATGGCGGCAAGGTTGATATGCCATTAAGCAAAACCTTTTGGTCGCCGCTTTATGGTCAGGTAACAGATCAATTTGGCGTGGGTTGGATGGTGATGTTGCCGGGTGATGAACCGGCACAATAAGTTTAGCCAAGCAAAATGGCAATCGCGCTTTTACATTATCGGTACCACGTGATTGTCATTTTTTCAAATGAGTAAGCCGCCACCAAGTGAGGAATGCTGCAGCCGCAGGAATACTAAAAGCCAACAGAAAAACCGGCAATTCCTGGATGAAAGTGTAACCCGCACGGTTAATACCGAACCACATATTGACTGCAGTAATAACAAACCAGAGTGGGATAAATAGTAGCTCTGCTTTGGCCATAGGTTTTACCCCAGCCCCGGCAAATACTCGAGCGAGCAGCTGACAAAAAAACAGCAAAACAAACCCGCCAACCAATACCATGAGTGTATGCATAGCGCCCCCTACTTTATTCGTTATATTGTAGACCTAACCCCAGTGTAACCAATTCCACCATCGCAACCAATTCCTTGCTTAGTTTATCTACCGATATCTGGTGCCATCCACCTGCGTGTAATTCTTGCTCCAGATTAAATGCACAAATCTCCAACTGATTCATCCCCAAACTACCGGCAAGGGATTTTAACGAGTGCACCTGATTGAGCGCTTCCGCTACATTGCTTGCTAGCAATAGCGGTAATTGCACTGAAAATTCGGCGCGCTCCCGCGCAAATCGTTCCAGCAAGCGACGATACAAGGCTTCATTATTCATTAAATTATGCAGCGCACGCGCGGTATCGATTCCACCGTTATGTAACAATTCGAAGCCGCTGGCTTGTGGTGTCGGATCAGCCGCCGCACGGCAGATGCTCCCCCACTGTTCCAAAATGCGGTGCAGTTGTCTAGGCTCAATCGGCTTGGATAAGTAATCATCCATGCCTGCGGCCAAATAGGTTTCTTTGTCGCCCGGCAAGGCATTGGCGGTCACCGCTATAATCGGCAGGTGCTTACCCTCGGGCAAGGCGCGAATACGCGCGGTCGCTTCAACACCATCCATACAGGGCAGCTGAATATCCATTAATACCAAATCAAATGCCCGCTGTTGAATGATGGCGATAGCTTCCGCGCCTGAGCCAACACAAATAGCCGCTGCATCCATAGACTCCAGCAGCGACAAGATAATTTCCTGATTCAGCAGATTATCTTCCACCACCAAAATGCGGCAATCGCTTAGCGCTAATTTTTTAGGGTTGGGATCAATCTGCAATACATCCGGTGCAGAGGTGTAATGATGTTTTTCCAACTTCACCCGCAAGCGAAAACAACTGCCCTCCCCTGCAGTACTTTTTACATCGATGCGCGCCTGCATCAAATCAGCAAGGTTTTTACAAATCGACAAACCCAAGCCGGTGCCTTCAAAACGGCGCGCGCTGGAGGCATCTACTTGTTGGAATGGCTGAAATAAATTTTTCATTTTTTCAGTGTCGATACCAATGCCAGTATCTTCCACTTCAAATAATAATTCGACACGCTCCTGCCAATCACGCACTTTGGTAACGCGAATACTGATACCGCCCTGATCAGTAAATTTCACCGCATTAGCGCAAAAGTTAATCAGAATTTGGCCCAACCTAAGCGCATCACCCAACAGCAGTTTGGGAATTTTTGGGTCAATTTCGACATTCACTTGCAGGCCTTTTTCCGAAGCCTTGTCCCACACCAAATCCACCGCTTTATCGACCAATTGATCGATGGAGAACTCACTGTGATCGAGGATAAGCTTGCCCGCTTCCATGCGTGAAAAATTTAAAATATCGTTAATGATTTGTAGTAGGTGCTCACCTGAATCGCGCATTTTTTCCAAATAGGTGCGCTGTTTAAGTTCAGATTTATTAGCCAGCGCGATATGCGCGAGGCCGATAATGGCATTGAGTGGCGTGCGAATTTCATGGCTCATATTGGCGAGAAATTCCGCCTTGCTTTGCGACGCAGCAAGCGCTGCATCTTTCGCAGACATAAGTTCATGGGTGCGCTCATTGACCATTTTTTCCAGATTTTGATTGACCTCTTCCAGCCGCTGATTGGCGACAACCCGCTCGGTGACATCCACCCAAATACCCGCATACGCCTGCGGCTCTTGCCCTTGGGTATAGGTCACCGGAAAACGTGCAATGCGAAAATAACAGGGCGTGCCGTCAGGCATGCGCAACTCTGTAATGTAATCTTTCCGGTATGACTCGGCGCCCACTCGCTCTTCAGCTTGCAATAGCGGTTTAAGCCACACAGGTAAGGGCAATTCATATAGCGATTGACCTAAAAGATCAGACTCCGCAAGTTGCACTATTTCGCAAAAAGCGGGATTGACCACCGTTAAGACATGATCAAGCGAGGTCATATGAATGGGCGCGGGCAAATTATCCAGCAGCGAGTGGAAGCGACCTTCACGCATCAACGCATTGCGGCGATTAATAATCGCCGTCACAGTCAGTAATACAATTAACAGAATCGCCGCCGCACTCAAACCGATAATAATATTGCGTGAAGCAATATAGGGTTCCATCGCTTCATCCACATCCTGTTCGACGATCAACCCCAACTCCATCTCATCAATCCAGCGGCCCGCACCGACAACAGCAACACCGCGATAATCCGCATAGCCAACGCTGATCGACTCAGTTTGTTGATTAATTAAAAAGTCCACCATCTCGGTGAACGCTGCCTGTTGCCCAGGCTTACGCGGGCGGCGCACTTCAGTACCAATAAGGGTAAGTTGCGGTTGCGGGCCAACCGCAGCGCGACTGGTATCCGCTGGTGCAAAACGGGCAGGAGTAATAAATCGGCCCTGACTATCAATGGCATAAATCTCTCCTGAGCGCCCGGTGCGACCTTTAAAAAAAATCGGGAAAAAACTCGATTGAGTATTAAAGCGCAAACAAAAATAACCTGGCTCAGTCGCGGCTGATTCAAATAACACACACATATTTTGCATCAGCGTGCCCGCTGGTTGCAGGCCGCGCGGGCCATCCAGGGGATTGGTAGCTATTACCGGGCGGGAGATGGCGGGGCGTTTCGCCAAGGCTTTATCCAATACTTCCAAGGTCTCTGGCAAGCGCGCTGGTTGCTTGCGGTAGGATTGGGTACTTGCTGCTACCAAAATGCGCTCCTGATTGATCACCGAGAAACCATCAAAGCCCATCACCATCAAAGCTGGGTACAACCATTCGCGCAGCGCTTCATGGGTCGTCGGGTTATCGCCCTGCTCCTGCAGCACTTGCCTGAGTAAGGTTTTGCCCTGTGCCGAATTGGCCAGCATTTGAATCGCAGCAAGGTTTTGTTGTTGCCAGAGTTGGACTAGCTCTGTAAATGAATTGAGCGAGGTTTGCAGATGTTCGCGCGCGATTTGCTCCTGACTGGCATGGATATGGCGCAACACGAGACTGGTGAAAAAAAACAGCAACACTATAGCGAGAGCTGCTGACAATAGGGTGGGATTAACCAGCGAAAGAAAGTGAACGTATTTGTTTACCCGAGACTTTTTTGACATATGGTTTGTTTAGGTTGCAACTCTTGTTCGATCCAGCCCATCAGCTCGCGCCCATGCATGGGCCGCGCCAGCAGGAAGCCCTGCGCCTGATTACAACCCAGGCTTCTGAGCAAGTGTAGCTCGGCTTCGGTCTCTACACCTTCTGCAACCGTAGTAATGCCTAATCGCTGCCCCATTTCGATGGCAGATTTCAATATATTGCGAATATATTGCCGCGCTGGCGCGCCAAGAATAAATGAGCGATCGATTTTTAACTCTGAAAAGGGAAAGCGCGACAGCTGTTGCATGGATGAAAAACCGGTGCCGTAATCGTCGATGGAAATGCCAAAGCCTTTTAACCGCAAACGGCTAATAGTGGCGAGCGCAGATGGCAAATCCATCACCAAGGCACTCTCGGTGATTTCAAACGTCAGAAAATGCGCGGGAATTCCCTGGCGGATCACCCGCTGGATAATCTCATTGGCGAGGTTAAATTCCGCCAGGGATTTGGCCGAGAGGTTAATGGCCACTGGAACATATTGCCCCTGCTCCCACCAGCCATTCATATCCTGTAATACTTGCTCAAGCACCGACAGGGTTAAATCGCCAATTAGACCATGCTCTTCTGCCAGAGGAATAAATACGTTCGGTGGAATCCAATCGCCCTGCTGATTTTTCCATCGCGCGAGCGCTTCAACACCGGCGATTTTCATCGATTCAAGATCTATTTTGGGCTGGTAATAAACTTGAATAGTGGCACGATCCAAAGCGATTTTTAATTGCTCAGCATCCGTATCTATCGGACTATGAAAGTGAGTGAGCGGACCGGCGCCGGTATTGTAACTATTGAGCGCATCCGCCAAATCTATCGGGTTAACTGGCTTGCGAAATGCGCCCAGTAAACTAATGCCCAGCGCCTCGGCCATAGTCGCCACCGCACTAATTAAGACGTCGTCGGAACTGCTGGCCAATACCACAGCGGGTTTATGCTGCAATTGTGCAAGTTGTTGCAATACCTCAATGCCATCCATCACCGGCATTTCCAAATCCAACAACATCACGGCAGGCATTTGCGTTAATTGCGCGAGCTGCTCTATGGCCAATTTACCATTGGCCGCTTCGTACACCTGATTGATCCCGAAGGTGCGCAAGCAGAGGTGTGCGCTGTACCTGTGCATACTACTATCATCTACAACCATCACCCCCTGCTGCTGAATATCGCTGTGCAAATTGAGTAGCGGTGTTTCATTGATCGATGTATTAAGTGAAATCATATATCGCTCACAGGCTCCGGAAGACTGGCAAAACTAAAGGTTAAACGCTTGCGCCGACTCATCCTTAACTCGCGATACGCCGAAATTCTGGCACTACCGCTGCTGGTTTTCGGTAAATCGATGGGCTCACAGTTTTTATTCCAAAATTCAAACCCTGCAAACTTTCGCAGTGCCCCAGAATCAACCAACCACCTGGGCGCAGTGAACGCAACATATTTTCGATCACTTTTTGTTTGGTTTCATTATCAAAATAAATCAATACATTGCGTAAAAAAATTACATCAAATTGTTCATTGCTTGTGCGCGGATGTAAAAGATTGTGCTGCTCAAAGGTGATGCGAGAACGCAGCGACGGCACTACCGCCAACATACCTTCATATTCACCAATCCCGCGGCGACAATAATTTTTTAAATAGTCAGCGGGAATGTGATTGATGCGCTCAGCACGATACACACCGGTGCGCGCATGATCCAATACTTTGCCAGAAATATCGGTGGCCAAAATATCCCAATCGCATTTGCCCAAGGTATCAGCCAGCACCATTGCAATGCTGTGCGGCTCTTCACCGGTAGAGGAAGCAGCGCACCACACACGCATTTTGTGATGCCGCTGCTGCGGAATAATGTGATCGCGCAAAAAATCAAAATGCGCAGGTTCGCGAAAAAAATAGGTTTCGTTAGTGGTGAGCAAATCAAGCATGGTGCTGCGCTCTTGCGCACCCGCAGGGCTGCAAACATAAGTGAAATAGGTTTCGTAATTTTTGTGCCCCAACAACTCCAACCGGCGCCACAACCGACCGGTGACCATCGCCGTTTTTTCCTCACCAATAACAATGCCAGCAGTGCGATACACGTAATCGCGGATTTTATGGAAGGCAAACTGGCTGATGGTGGGATGTGTACTCATAATCCTGGCCGCTACTGGGTTCGTCATGGTGGGCACTCGGTGCCGTTATGGTGAAAATATCCTTGATGACACAGTCTGGTGATTTGCCTTGGCAAAGCACCGTCATTGGTTCCCAGTGTGCGGGTTCGGCAAAAAAGTGGTGAGAGTAAAAATACTCAGGCGGGATGAGGGAGAATACCTAAGGAGATGAAATACAGACCATAAGACTGGCTGATGGTAGCTAAGGCTAACGCCTGGCTGCTGGCAGCATAAAATCGCGCATCAGCTCCATGGCAGAATTGACGCGCAGCTTTTCCATAATGCGCGCGCGGTGGTTCTCTACCGTGCGCACACTCAGATTAAGTTTACTGGCGATATCTTTACTGGGCAGACCATCGAGCACCGCTTGCAGCACTTCCTGCTCTTTGGGAGTTAACAGCGCAATGCGCGCCTCGCGGGTGGCTAGCTGCAAACGCTGCTGATGCAGCTGGCGGCTCAGTGCAAGCGCAGCCTGTAACTTTTCCAGAAACTGATGGCCATTAATAGGCTTTTCAACAAAATCGAAGGCACCCTGTTTCATCGCCTCTACCGCGGCACTCACCTCGGCATATCCAGTCACAATAATTAGCGGTGGCGGCACCGAATAGCGTTGCTGCAATACCTTATGCAATTGCAGGCCACTTACACCTGGCATGCGCATATCGGTAATTACGCATTCGCAGGGGCGCGGGGAATACGACTCAAGAAAAGCTTCAGCACTGCTAAAACACACAGGTTCCACCCCTATGGGCTCCACAATACCGCTCATTAACTCGAGGGTAATGCTGTCATCATCAATAAGATACGCAGTTGCCATAGCCATTCTATTCATTGAACACTCATCACTAAACACGCCTGATTGATTCCCTAATGCCATTTGAGTGTAGCAGAGCACGCCAAAATTACCTTTTTGCGGCCTTGCACTCAGGCCGTATCTCCGTTAAAAAGCGCCCTCCTTGCCTCATACCATTTTTTTACGACATTTAGCTTATGACCAGACCAATAACCCCCGACTACTTACAGCGTTTTAGCGGTATCGCCCGGCTCTATGGGGAGGATGCGCTAGCGGCACTGACCAACGCTCACTTTGTGGTGATAGGTTTGGGCGGGGTGGGGACTTGGGTGGCCGAAGCGCTGGCTCGTTCCGGCGTCGGTGAGCTGACGCTGATTGAGATGGACGAGGTGTGTGTGACCAATACTAATCGCCAGTCCCATGCACTGAAATCCAATATTGGGCGCTCAAAAAATCAGGTGATCAGCGAGCGCTTGCGCGATATCAACCCCGAGTTGATTATTCATTCCATCGACGATTTTATCGATGAACACAATATGAAAACGCTGGTAGGAAAACAGCATCATGTGGTGATTGATGCGATTGATGCCGCGCATTTAAAAGCGCGGTTGGTTGCCTATTGTTTAGCGATCAAAGTGCGTTTGATTACCGTCGGTTCATCGGGCGGCAAACGCAACCCGCAAGCAGTAACAGTGGATGATTTAGGCCGTTCAATCAGCGACCCCATGCTCGCCAAGGTGCGCACCCAGTTATATCGCCACCACAATTTTGCGCGCGATAAAAACCGCAAATTCCGCGTCGATGCCGTTTATTCAACCGAGCAGATGGTTTACCCACAACCTGACGGCTCCGTGTGTATGGATAAACAAACACTGGCCGATGGAGTGAAATTAGATTGTGCCGGAGGTTTTGGTTCAAGTGTGATGGTTACTGGCACGTTTGGATTTATTGCCGCAACAAAAGCGATTGAGCGCTATTTGAATAAACAAAAAGACGCAGCTGAACAATAACAACCTAATCAGTAGCCAGCGCTAAAGCTCGCTCCATAATCCGTTTAAAACCATTATTGCGCGAGGGTGTGAGGTGTTTATCAAAACCCAACTCAGCCAGTGTGGAGGGCCAGTCCAGCAGCGCAATTTGCGCCGCCGGTTTACCATTAAGCTGCACCAACAACAGCGCCGTCAACCCATTCATCACACTGCTATCAGAATCAAACGCAAAATAGTGTTGCTCGCCCTCTTGCTCATGCACCAACCACACCGGCAGTTCGCAACCTTTAATCAGATTTTCAGGCACCCGTATTGCCGGTTTTGGCTGGATCAATTTGCCCCACCGAATAATCAGTCGATACTGCTGCTGCCAATTATTAGCAGCCATTAATTCAGCGAGGGTTACACCACCAAGATCATCGCGACTCATCACACCGATATACTCGAACACAGGAATGGGCGGCAATTATAAGGGCAAGTGTCAACTTTAAGAATCTTTACTCATACCAAAACACTTATGCGAGAGTTTTGCGCTTAGAATACATTCCACAATAATTGCTGCATAACAGCAAACTTTTACCACCACACGCCGCAGCTCTCGCCTTTGATAAATCATTAGATTGTCCACCGAGGGATGTTTATGAAACTGTTTATCTCCACCTTTAGCGCAGTTGTTTTTGCTTTTCTGCTCAGCGCGTGCAGTGCACCGCAAACCGCACAATCGTCTATTGAAGAAAATCGATCACCCAGCAAAATTATTGCCTACTACATGGGCGATGGCTCGGATTTACAGCGCTACAACTTCAACCAAATGACGCATATCATCTATAGTTTTTTGCATTTGAATGGCAATGAATTATCGTTTGATGGCGACCAAGACAAGCAAGCGCTACAGCGTTTAGTCGCGTTAAAACAACAATACCCTCATTTAAAAGTTATGCTGTCGCTCGGTGGCTGGGGCGGTTGTGAGACTTGCTCTGACATTTTTAATACTGCGGAAAATCGCCAGGCTTTTGCCAAATCTACACTTGCGATTATCAAAGAGTACCAAGCGGATGGTATAGATCTGGATTGGGAATACCCCACCATTGCCGGTTTTCCCGGCCATAAATTCGCAGCACACGACCGTGCTAACTTCACCGCGCTGATTCAGGAATTGCGCACAGCATTTGGCAATCAATACGAATTGAGTTTTGCTGCAGGCGGTTTCGATACGTTTTTAGAAACGGCAGTTGACTGGGATACGATCATGCCGCTGCTGGATAATGTCAACCTGATGACCTACGACATAGTCAATGGCGCAACGCCGCACACCGGCCACCACACCGCACTCTATTCCACTGCAGAACAAAAAGATTCCACCGATAACGCCGTCCAATTTTTATTGCGCAAAGGTGTAACGCCAGAAAAAATTATTATCGGCACCGCGTTTTATGCACGGGTATGGGAGCAGGTTGCTGCGACTAATCATGGTTTGTATCAACCCGGTGTACATATCGAGGGCGCTGGTTTCAAAGAATTTTCCACCCGCTTTAATCCCGCAGATGGTTATATCTACCACTGGGATGACGTAGCAAAAGCACCCAGCGCTTACAATCCAAAAACTAAAGTATTTGCCACCTTTGATGACCAGCGCTCGCTCGCTGAAAAAGCTCGTTATGTGCAAATACACAAACTGGGTGGCATGATGTTTTGGCAATTACCTCACGATACCGACAGTAATGGATTAGTCGATAGCATTTATAAAAACCTGAGCGATAAAGTCAAATAGACAAAATGAAACGCTTTATTACTGCAAGTTTTCTTCTGAACTTGCAGTAAATTACCTTCAGAAGTTATAAGCACAGCAAGAGCTCCACAAGTTTCTGTTAGCCAAACAAAAACTGTGCTTTACTTACGGTGACTTAATAAATCAACCGCACCTATCATGACTATCCAGCACGATATTTTAAAAGCAAGGCTGCTTGGATTACTCATTATTGTTACCTTTGTAGCCCTCGCCTTTCAGGCGTATGGGCCGCAAAAAGTATTGTCATTAGAACCTGGAACTGACTATCACGTAGAAGTCATTGATGACCGGGGCAATGGTGGAAAATCCGTTGCCACATTAACCCAAGATGCCGAAAAATTTATCCTTGATTGCGACATGATTCAATCAGACTACCCTTGGCCTTACTGTGAAATCAGCTTTATTCTGATTGATGACAAGGGCAACGGAAAGGATATGACCAATTATCACCAAGCCACACTCTGGGCCAAATACAGCACGCCACAAAACTTTGGCATACGCTTTCAGCTAATTAATTTTAACCCGGCCTACTCAACAGCAGATGATCCAAACACCCTCAAATATAACGCAATTGAATTATTTGATACTCACGAACGTTTTCCGCAAATCATCCAAATGCACCATATGCAAGTGCCCACCTGGTGGCTGAGCCAAGGGAAAATTGCGCCTGATTACTGGGGACCAGAATTTAATGATGTGCGCGGGGTACAAATATCTACCGGTGAAGGAGCCAAGCCGGGGAAATACCAAATGATTATTGATCGAGTAGAAATCAGCGGTAAATATATTAATGACCGCACATTGTATTTAAGCCTTTTATGTATTTGGACCTTATTGGCAGTGGCATTTTTTGTAGGCACATTACTGAAAACCAAAAAAGAGCTCAACACCAATTTGCAGCGTCAAAAACAATTGGAAGCACTTAACGCACTGCTCAACAAAGAGCATCGCCAATTGGAAGATCGTTTGACCCGTGACCCGCTGACCGGTGTATTAAATCGCGATGGTTTGGCACCGATTTTTAAACAAAATTGGAGCACAGATTCAACATCTCTGCTGTCGCTGATTTTTATTGATATCGATCATTTTAAAAAAATTAACGATACCTACGGCCACAATGTTGGCGATCAAGTATTGCTGGCTTTTGCGCAATCTTTAAGTGAAAACACTCGCTCACAGGATTTACTGGCCCGTTGGGGTGGTGAAGAGTTTGTTTTGGCCTGCCCTGATACGACGCTGGAAAAAGCATCGGGCTTGGCGGAAAAGTTACGTCGCTGCATCGAGGAAAATGAGTGGCCTAAGGCATTGCGAGTTACCGCCAGTTTTGGCGTTGCGCAAATGTTGCAACAAGAATCACCTACAGATTTTATCGCGCGCGCCGACAAAGCGCTCTATGTGGCAAAAGCCCAAGGGCGCAACTGTGTGCGCGCCTCTAATCAACCCCCTGCCATTTTAACTGCGGTGAAATAAACCCATCGCATTGCGGCTGGTAGCTACCGCAATCTCATCAATACTAGTACCGCGCAGATCTGCCAATACTTGCGCCACCTGCGGGATATATTCGGGGCTATTGCGCTGCCCCTGTTTTCCCTGCAAGGGCATATCTGGTGCATCGGTTTCCAATAGCAAATATTCCAGTGGAATTTTTGTTACCGCTGCGCGGGTTTTCTGCGCGCGTTCATAAGTAATCGTGCCGCCCACACCAAGATAGAACCCAAATCCAACATACTGCTGCGCAATGTCATAACTGCCGCTAAAAGCGTGGATCACACCACCTGAGTGCGGTTTATTTTTTTTGAGCAAGGCGATCATTTCATTGTGCGCGTGAACACAGTGAACAATCAGCGGTTTATCGTATTGATTTGCCATATCAATATGGATGTTGAGCAATTGCTCTTGCAGGGCCATAGGTGTGGCGATGCGTTTATCCAACCCGCACTCACCAATCGCTACACAATGAGTTCTGCCTTTGCGATAGGATTGCAATAATGAGCCATGCATCAACGCGAGGATTTTTTTCTGGGTCGGTGCATCAAGTAAACCTGCGGCATTTCTAACAAACCACCGCTGCTGTTCAACCCAATGTGGATGTATGCCCACTGCATAATATAATCCCTCATATTGGCCACATAATTGCGCTGCAGTCTGCCACTGCTCAGGCGTCACGCCGGGCATTACCAAATGAGCCACCCCCAACCCCCGGCAAGCCTGCCAGAGCGCAGCGCGATCTGCATTAAACTCAGCAAAATCAAAATGGCAGTGACTATCGAAAAAGCGCATGGCGTTTCCTTGAATTAGTATTGCGCAAAACTGCCAATTAACGGCTATGCTGTGAACTATAAAAAGCGGTGCCGGTTGAGTACTGTAAAAAAAATTGAAACGGGAGAGCTCGCCGGCATTATGCTGACCGACTTAAAAAACAAGTTCCAGCGTGGAATGGTGTATCTATTTGCTATTCTCGCCAGCCTGCTGATCGCGCCTTTTTGCGTGATCCGCTACCTTAATGGCGAGGTAGCCAATGCAATAGTAGACCTAGCTATAGTGATAGTTGCACTAAGCAGTGCTATTTATACCTACAGACGCAGCCAAGCAACGCAGTTAATATCCAATATCACCGCCCTGCTTTACTCCTCAGGTGCGGTTGCAGTGGCCCACCTGAATGAACCTATCTTCGTGTTTTGGCTATTTCCGGCGTTAATCGCCAACTTTTTTTTATTAAGCGCCAAGGCGGGCTTGATTGCCAACTCATTCACTATCGCGGCTATCTTGCCAATTGCACTGCATCTCAACAACACAACCGAAGCTTTTGCCATGATTGCTTCACTGCTAATGTGCGGCAGCATGGCTTATGTTTTTGCATTGCTCACACATCGCCAACAGCTTCTGCTGCAAAACATAGCCACGCAAGATGCCCTTACCGGGCTGGGCAACCGCCGCGCGATGGATGAAGAGATGCGTTTGAGTATGGCGGACTTTGCCCGGAAACAAACTCCCGTTACCTTAATTGTGCTAGATCTCGACTTTTTCAAAATGGTAAACGATAAATTCGGCCACAACACCGGCGATGTAGTTTTAGTAGAGCTGGCCAATTTGCTCAGCAAACGCATACGCAAAACCGATCGGGTCTTTCGCTTTGGCGGCGAGGAGTTTGTGGTGATTGCGCGCAATACTGTCATTTCCGATGCACTGATCATTGCCGAACAACTGCGCGTGCAAATCGAGATTGAGCTCAACGATCCGGATGGTGCACTAACAGCCTCCTTTGGCTGCGCCGAACTACTTCCCGATGAAACATTGGAAGAATGGTTTATCCGCGCGGACAAAGCGGTTTACCAGGCCAAACAGCAAGGGCGCAATTGTGTAGTTGCGGCCTATTAACACGCCAGCGCAAGCGAACTGGCGCTGACTTTGCGATTCTTAATCCCCGCTCAATATTCCTCTGCGTTATGCTCCCAGCTGAACTTATCGATTATCAGGGTTATCCATGCAGTCACTGATTAACACCATTATTGAACAAGTCGATCAAATTGTTTTAGGTAAGGATCAACAGGTGCGTTTGTCACTTGCCTGCCTATTCGCCGAAGGCCATCTGCTCATCGAAGATCTGCCCGGCATGGGCAAAACCACCCTCGCCCACTGCCTCGCCAAAGTACTCGGTTTGAAATTTGAGCGGGTGCAGTTCACCAGCGATTTACTGCCTGCCGATATTCTCGGCGTAGCCATTTTTGAGCGCGAACAGGGTGTATTTAAATTCCACCCAGGCCCGGTATTTACCCAGGTGTTATTGGCCGACGAAATCAACCGCAGCTCGCCCAAAACCCAGAGCGCTTTGTTAGAGGCGATGGAAGAAGGACAGGTAACGATTGAAGGTAAAAGTCGCCCGCTGCCCAAGCCGTTTTTTGTGATAGCGACGCAAAACCCTTTATCCCAAAGCGGGACGTTTCCGCTGCCGGAATCGCAACTTGACCGTTTTTTAATGCGTATCTCTCTCGGCTACCCCAGCCCTGCATCCGAACGCATGCTGTTTGAAGGTGTCGATCCGCGCGCGCGCATCCGCCAGCTCACGCCTATTGTGACCCACGAGCAGCTTGCCGCCATTCAACAGGCAGTACATCAAATCAAAGCCAGCGATGCATTACTCGACTATATACAACGCTTGATTGCCTTTACCCGCAGCGATAGCCAATTTGCCTATGGCTTATCGCCCCGAGGCGCACTGGCATTGTTGCGCGCTGCCAAAGCCTGGGCGCTGATTCACAACCGCGAGTATCTGGTACCGGAAGATGTGCAAACCGTGCTGCCCGCCGTAGTTGGCCACCGGGTGCGCGGCCGTGGGCACAATCAGGATTGGGAACCGCTGGTAAAACACCTGCGCGACAGCGTAAACGTACTGGGCTAAGCCATGAGCAGGTATCTCGCGGGCTGGCGTGCAAACTGGGAGCGACGCTTTTATCGTTGGATCGACCAGCGCTCGCCACGCGCGCGCCAAGTGCAACTCACCCGCAAAAATCTCTATACCTTTCCCAACTTCACCGGCCTGTTGTATTTGGGGGTCACCCTGGTGATTTGGCTACTGGGCACCAACTACCAGAACAACCTGATTCTGGGGCTGAGCTATTTGTTGGTCAGCATTTTTGTGGTCAGTATTCTCCACGCCTTTGCCAACCTCGCCGGTATCACTGTCCGCTTTGTTGGCGCGCGTCCAGCGTTTGCCGGTGATCCAGCCAGTTTCATGCTGGAACTCAACTGCACCCACAAATCCGGTTGCGACAATCTGGAACTGCGCTGGCCGGGCGGTGAAACTCAAGTCATCACCCTCAATCAGGCAGAGCCACAGCAGGTTATAGTGCGGGCGCAAAGTGCGCAGCGCGGTTACTTACGGCCCGGGCGATTGCTGGTGCAGAGCCGTTTTCCCCTCGGCATTATCCGCTGCTGGACCTGGCTCAATCTGGATGCAACCGCACTTATCTACCCCACCCCCATCAGTTGCGATGAACCCCAAGCCCAAGCCAGCGATGGCCGCGAAGAAGGTGGTACCAGTCAGCGCGGCGGCGATGATTTTAGCGGCCTGCGCGATTATCAAGCGGGCGATCCGATCAAACACATCGCCTGGAAACAATTCGCGCAGGACAAAGGTCTGTTTACCAAAGAGTACGAAGCCTACTTTTCAGCAGAAAAATGGCTCGACTGGAACGGCCTCAACCAAACACAAGAGCTGCGTTTGTCTGGCCTGTGTTACTGGGCGCTGGAATACGAGCGACGGCAAATTCCCTACGGCTTGCGCCTGCCCGGACTGGAGCTCGCACCAGCATTAGGTGAACACCACCAGCAAGCGGTATTGGCGGCACTGGCCGAATTTAATCTGCCGCGCGATCAGCGCCGGGAGCAGAGCCATGTTCGCTAAGCGGCTCAAAACCCAGCCCCTGCGCAAACCGCAGACCGAATACCTCGCGCGGGACAAACTCGCCTGGCTGTTGGTCATGCAAGCCCTGCTAATTTTGCCCCTGCTGTTCAGCCTGCCCCTCTGGCTCTGGCTGGTGTGGGCGATTACCGCCCTGTGGCGCACACAGATGTTTCGCGGCCGCTGGGGCGCGCCCGGCAGCTTGGTTAAAACGGTACTAGCGCTGATTTGCGCCGGCGGCTTGTTCGCCAGCTATGCGGGCAAAACCGGCACCGAAGCCATGGTGGGTTTGCTGGTCTGCGCCTTCTCGCTCAAACTGCTGGAAGTCAACTCCGCACGCGACGCCCAATTGCTGGTGTTTATCGGCTTTATCATTACCGCCACCCAATTCCTGTTTAACCAAAGCCCGCAAGCTGCTGCCTACGCGATTCTTTGCGTGGTACTGTTGCTCGCCAGTTGGCGCTCGCTCTACCTCACTCACTCACAAACAACCGGCCTGCGCCTTAAACGCGGAGCGATGATCCTGTTACATGCACTGCCTATCATGCTGGTGTTATTTGTGGTGATTCCACGCCTTGGGCCCCTGTGGGCGCTCCCCACCCAACAAACAGCCAAAACCGGTTTTAGCGATAGCCTCTCCCCCGGCGATTTGGGCAATCTCGCGCTCAACCGAGCACCGGCTTTCCGAGTGGAATTTAGTGACCAACCACCCACCGCCAATCAGCTTTACTGGCGCGGCTTGGTATTGGATAGCTTTGATGGCCGCACCTGGCGCATGCGCGATAGTTGGGGGGTACAACCGCGCAACCCATCGGATGACGCCGGTATCAAACGCGAACCCATCGACTACAGCATTATTGTCGAACCCCACGGCCAACCTTGGCTCTTCAGTTTGATGACCCCGCAGCGCGTGAACAACCCCAGTAACTCCATCCGCATCACCGCCGATTCACTCTTGCTGAACCGCATACCTGTTGCTCAGCGCATGCGCTATAAAGTGACCTCGGCACTGCAAATCGACTGGCCAGAACCACCGCAACTCAACAAAATGCAGCGCGACTTTTACACCCGCCTGCCGCGCGACCGCAATCCACAAACTCGCGCACTGGCCGACAGTTGGCGCAGCCAAAATCTGGTTGATGAGCAAATAGTTGCTCGGGCCTTAGCGCTGTTTAATCGCGAATTTACCTACACCTTGCAACCGCCACTGCTGGGCGAACACTCGGTCGATGAGTTTTTGCTGGTCAGCAAACGTGGCTTCTGCGAGCACTTTGCCAGCAGCTTTAGCTTTTTGCTGCGTGCGGCAGGCATACCGGCGCGGGTAGTCGTTGGCTATCAGGGTGGGCGCTGGAATCCGGTAGAGAACTACCTGCTGGTCAGTCAATCCGATGCCCATGCCTGGACTGAAGTGTGGATCGACGGCAAAGGCTGGCAAATGATTGACCCCACCGCCGCCGTTGCGCCCAACCGTATCGAACAAGGCATGAATGAAGCATTAGGAGAAAGTGATCAGGAGTTGATTGCCAATGCCTGGCAATCATCGCAACTGCTATACCAACTGCAGCTGCGCTGGGACGCTGCCAACTACACTTGGCAGCGCTGGGTACTGAATTACGACACCGACGCGCAAGAGGGTTTGCTATCGCGCCTGCTCGGCGGCAGCGAACCTTGGCGCATCACCCTCTGGCTGATTGGTTTGGGGTTGGTCGGCGCGGCACTATTTGCGTGGGCATTGCTGCGCAACAACCAAAACACCGAGCTGCGCCCGGAAACTCGCGCTGTTAAAAAACTGGAACACAAACTCACCCAGCTGGGTTACCAACGCAAAGCCGGCGAAACACTGCGCGATTTTATCCAGCGCGTGCTCTACAGCGAACCGCAATTTAAAACCGGGTTAATCAACATCGCCGAACTGTTTGAACAAATTGCTTATCAAAATCGCACCGAACATTTAGTGCAATTGGAACAGGCGATAAAACAATTTCCGCGCTGATCAAATTTAGCTCTATTTCGCTTTAATTCTCACTTTCCAGTGGACAAATAAAATGTATCGCGGCAATTGAACTTGAGTATTAAAAACAAACGACCTTGAAACAAAAAAGGCGACCTGTAGAAACAGGTCGCCTTTTAGAATGAACTTTTTACGAAACTTATTTGCGAATATTTTTCTTTCTGATCAACACCAAGCCGGTTAAACCAATCAGCAGCATTACCAACGGGCTAGATTCAACTACATTGGCTTTTGCAGTAACTACCACATTGTCCAAGAAGTTACCTAAAGTACCCGCGTTGTAGGTAGTGAAGGTGATTTTGCTGGTGCTATTGGTAGCAACAAAACTACCGGTGTACTGCTTCCAACTACCCACTACATGATCATTCAACAGTGCAGAAAGAGTACCGACGTTGAAATAGAACTGCTCGTTGTTGTTCACGCGCGCCCGGTAAAGGAATGACACATCGTAAGTTTGGCCAACAACAGTAGAGAAGTTTTGGAAGATGGAAAACACAGAACCTTTAAACGGATGCGCATTAAGCTCTGAGTATTGAGTACCTTCAGCCGCGATCACACCACCATAATTGTCCCAAATTTCAATATTATCGCCTTCCCAGCCATTGACCGCTGCAGATGAAAAATAGGCCCAAGTACCTGTAGCAACATTGTTATCCTCAAAACCGCCATTCACGATAAGATTGGCGTTTGCACCTAAACACAAAAGACTCAAAGCCAAGCCAATGCAAGATGCATAAATCGATTTAAAAGACATGTAAATTTCCTTGAGGAATAAAGTTATAGGGGCTGGTCAGCAAAATCACCCACTTGGCGTTAAAATTTGCAAAATGCGCGCCATAATTTTTTTTGTCATCGCAATCAACAGTTTAATGATAACCACATCACAATAACAAAGATGCAACTGTAAATAATTTCGACACAAAAAGAACATCACCAAGGAAGTGACACTTTATATCGTCTAATTATTGGCACCTAAGCGACACGGAATCACCAATGGAAACACCTCATGACTGCCGCTGACCAAAGCGAGCTGATTCGCGCAGCACAAAGGGGTGATGGCGAGGCCTTTGCACAGCTACTGGCACACCACTACGACAGCATCTACCGCTTTGCCTACCGCTGGTGTGGCAACACTAGCGATGCACAAGACATCACCCAACTCGCCTGTATAAAACTCGCGCAAACTATTGCGCAATTTCGCTTTGAAGCTGCCTTTAGCAGTTGGCTGTACCGCTTGGTGATCAATTGCGCCAAAGATTGGTACAAGAGCCAAAACCGTCACCAACACGGCAATATCGATGATTGGATAGAGCCGGAGCGCGCGCCAGACCAGACTGCGGAGAACAGTATTTATCTACAGCAGCTATTACGCCTACTCGACCAGATGGCCGAAGGCTTTAAAGAAGCAGCGCTGTTGGTGCACGGAGAAGGCCTGAGCCACGCAGAGGCTGCCGCAATCCTGCAAGTGAAAGAATCTACCGTCTCCTGGCGGCTTCACGAAATACGCAAACAACTTCAGCTTCTGCAACAGCAGCCCGATGGAAGCTGGGAGCTCTCGCTATGAACAAAACGCCTATGAACGAAGATGACTTGAAGCAACTGCTGCAACAGCAGCCGCCAACGCCAGATCCGGAGACCAAAGCCCGCCATATGGCGGCGGCTATGGCCGCGTTCAGTGCGCAGCAAAAACCAGAAGTGGAAAATTTTTCGACAATGGCGAAGCCAACCGCTGAAACTAGCACCAGTGAAAAAAAATCCAATGTTCTCCAAGGATTTTTACAGCGCCTGCGTCTTACCCGTGACACCAACCATCACGGGACCAAACCTATGAACACCTCCTCATTTGAACAACGCCCCTTCTGGCAAAAACCAGCAATGATTTCCGGCATTGCCGCATCCAGCCTTGCCGTGCTGGCGGGATTAACCTTTATGCAGCATTTGATGATTAACTCAGACCAGCAAGAATTAGCCGCGCGCATTGCCGATCAGTCACTGAGCACAAGTGTGCCGTTAAATGTGCAAGAACCTGGTGCTGAAGTCGAAGAAGTCATAGTTACAGGTATGCGCGCCACTAACCAACAGGAGAAAGCCAAACAAGCATCGCAAAGCAAAACCGCTGAGCTGGCGCGCCACAAAAAGGAGATGGATTATTATGCCGCTGCACCTAGCGCAGCCATAGCCAGCGATATCCAACCAATGATGATAGCGCCCACCAAACCAGCCACAATCAACGAAATCATTGCGCAGCAACCGCAGGAATTTCGCGATCGCTTTGAAGACTTTAAAGAGAACAGTGTTATCGCCACCAGTGAAAACCCTGTCTCGACTTTTTCTGTCGATGTGGATACCGCCTCTTACAGCTTTGTGAGGCGCATGCTTAACAGCGGCCAATTGCCGGAAAAAGATGCGGTGCGTAGCGAAGAGTTAATCAATTATTTTGATTACGCCTACCCAGTACCGAATGATCGTAAAACGCCGTTTGCCACTTACACCAGCGTGATGGATTCGCCTTGGAAAGCAGGCAATAAATTAATTCATATCGGCATTCAGGGTTATCAACTGGCAGCAAGTGAAATCCCGCAATCTAATTTGGTGTTTTTATTGGATGTTTCTGGCTCGATGGATGAACCGAGCAAGTTGCCGCTGGTAAAACAATCCATGAGTTTGCTATTGGATACACTCAAGCCCGATGACACGATTGCAATTGCGGTCTATGCCGGTGCCGCCGGAACCGTACTTGAACCCACCAAAGTAAAAGAGAAAAGTAAAATTCTCGCCGCATTAAATAATTTGCAAGCGGGTGGCAGCACGGCCGGTGCCGAAGGTATCGCGCTTGCCTACCAATTAGCGGAGGCAAACTTTAATGCAAAAGGCGTTAACCGCATTATCCTCGCCACCGACGGCGATTTTAATGTCGGCCAAACCGGCGACGAACAATTGCAAGATTTTGTCGAGCGCAAACGCGAGAAAGGGATTTATTTATCGGTACTCGGTTTTGGCCAAGGCAATTATCAAGATGCAATGATGCAAACCCTCGCGCAAAACGGCAACGGCACCGCGGCTTATATCGATACACTCAGCGAAGCGCAAAAAGTATTAGTCACTGAAGCCACCTCAACCTTATTTCCGATCGCGAAAGATGTAAAAATTCAGGTGGAATTTAACCCCAACACCGTTAAAGAATATCGTTTAATCGGTTACGAAACCCGCGTGCTCAACCGCGAAGATTTCAGCAATGATAAAGTCGATGCCGGTGAAATTGGCGCAGGCCAACGGGTAACGGCGATTTATGAAATTACCCCGACAGGTGCGCAAAGTGGATTGCTGGAAGACAGTCGCTATCAACCCAAAAACAAAGTTGATACTAGCAACAGCAGTGAATACGCCTTTTTACGCTTGCGCTATAAATTACCGAGCGAAACCAAATCCAATTTGATCGAGACACCTATCGCTGTATCAACTAAAACCAAGATTAATGCGGAATATCAACAAGAGGTACATTTTTCTGTTGCCGTCGCTGGGTTTGCGCAGCTACTGAAGGGAAGCAACTACGCAGGCAATTTTAATTACGACAATGTAATTGAACTGGCACAAGCGAACAAAGGGAAAGATGAATACGGCTACCGCACAGAGTTTGTGCAATTGGTACGCAAGGCAAAAATCGCACAATAAAACTTTATAAGCGAAATATAAAAAGCCGCCCTGTAACAATACAGGGCGGCTTTTTAGTTTTTTCTAAAGAGTTCTTTTAGATCAATTTTTATAAGGCATGCTTCCAAGATAATCCTTCTTACCTACATCAACGCCGTTGTGACGCAAAATTGCGTAGGCGGTGGTGATATGAAAATAGATATTGGGGATTGCATGTTGGATAGCAAACTCGGTGCCGGTGAGATATTTACCTTCCCAGCGCGGTTGGCTGATATGACGCTCGGCAGCGCCGTCGAATTCTTCCGGTTTAACACTTGCAAGATAATCCAACACCGATTGAATGCGCGCTTTTAATTCCGGCAAGGTTGTTTCGGTATCGGCATGTACCGGAGCAGATTCCACTTTGCCAATTAAACGCGCGACACCTAATTTGGCGGTATCGCAAGCGATTTGCACTTGGCGAATCAAATTGAACTGATCGGGCGCAAGGCGTGAGTTCAACAGCACTGACACATCAAATTTTTTCGCTTCTGCATGTGCCGCGCCTTTATCAAGAATGGCATTGAGATTATTGAGCGCTTTGGTGAATTGCACCAAGGTGAGTTCGTAGAACATGGTTTTCTCCTGATTGAATGTAGACAGCGTTAATCGCCTGAGCGTGGCAACTGTAACCATGTGGGGGCAGATAGCTGTGTTTCAACAGGTACGAGAGTCGTCATACCCGCCTGCGGGTATCCATAGAGTTTATTACAAAGCCAAAAGCTGGACTCCCGCAAGCGGGAGTGACTTAAGGAGAACTGAAGTAAGTCGTATTACTTTTTTTGACAGGATTTTTCAGAGCACGTCAGCATTGTGTTTCATACCACCTTATTGCACTCGCGCAGCGTCAATTGCGTCGTCCACTTCAGTAGGCGAAAGAATTTTCGGCCCGACTGGCTTGGGCGGCGCAAATGCTTCACTACTTTTGATCAAGTGCGCACTATCAATTCCCACACCACTACCGAGCGCATCAGCAACCGCTTTTTTGAGCACAATAATGGCGATGCGACGGTTGATAGGCTCACTCGGTTTGTCGATCACCAGCGGCGCTGCTGAACCCATCCCCTGCACCGTTGCAACTTTGGACTCTGGATAACTGCCGATCAATAAAGCGCGGCGCGCTGAGTTAGCGCGGTCCGCCGATAACTCCCAGTTGGTGTAAGTCGCTCCCGCACCATAGGGTGTGGCATCGGTATGTCCGGTAACACTGATTTTGTTTTGCACCTTATCCAGAATCGGCGCAAGTGCATGCAATACATCGGACGACCACTTCTGCAGATTGGCGCTACCCACATCAAACATCGGGCGCTGATCTTTATCCACAATCTGAATACGCAAACCCAAGGCGGTAAAATCAATCAGGATTTGATCTTTAATTTGCTGAAACACAGAATCCAGTGCATGAATTTCGGTTTCCAATTGCTTTTTCAGCTCTTCAAGCTGTTGGTTTTCTATGCGTTCCAGTTCTTTTTGTAGCTGTTCCTCAGAGAGCTCTTTTGCGTATTCATCATTCGGCTCGTCCGCTTGCGTTAGCTCCAGAGGGCGATCCTGATCGATCAGCCCTAAATCTGCACCGCCTTCACCCACAACATATTGGCTACCCGGCTCCTGGAAATAGGCTGAAATCGCTCTTTGCTCTTCTTTTGAAGTACTGCCCAGCAACCACATCAATAAAAAGAAGGCCATAAGCGCGGTCATAAAGTCCGCCAATGCAACCTTCCAAGAGCCGCCATGGTGCCCATGGCCATGCCCCTTTTTCTTTTTGATAATAATAGGTTGCTGACTCGCGCCCTTTTCCATCGATAATTACCTTACAAAATGGCCTTATTTCTTAGCGCGATACTGTTCTTCCAGCTCTTTGAAGCTAGGGCGAACACTGTGGAATAACACTTTGCGGCCAAACTCCACGGCAACTTGTGGTGGAACACCATTCATCGATGCGACCAACACCGCTTTGATGCACTCATAAGAGCGGGATTCATCGCGTACTTTACCGTTTAAATAGGATGCGAACGGCGCAATAAACCCATAGGCAAACAGAATACCCAACAGGGTTCCCACCAAGGCTGCCGCAACCGCTGCGCCAATCTCTGCCGGTGGGCCGCCAATTTTACCCATGGTGATAATTACCCCCAGTACCGCCGCTACAATCCCGAAACCGGGAAGGCCATCCGCCGCATTTTGGATCGCACCAGGAATCACCGATGCCTCCTGATGGTGTCCATCCAACTCTTGCTCCATTAAGGACTCCAATTCATGTGGCGCCATATTGCCGGCCACCATAATGCGCAGGTAGTCGCAAATAAATTCCACAATATGGTGGTCTTTCAAAATGCTCGGATAGTTGGCAAACAGCGGGCTGGTTTCTGGTTCTTCAATATCCCCTTCAATTGCCATCAACCCTTCGCGGCGGGTTTTGTTGAGAATGTCATACAACAGAGTCAGTATTTCCAAATAAAAGGTTTTATTGAATTTGGACGGGGTCATCAGTGCCCCTGCCGATTTAATAACACCGATGGTAACGGACATTGGGTTACCAATAATCATTGCGCCAAAAGATGCGCCGCAAATAATCAGCACCTCTATCGGTGACATCAGCGCCATAGGATTACCACCGTGGACGACGAAACCGCCAACCACACACCCCAGGACGACAATAATCCCTAGAATAATATTCACTCAACAACCCCCAGCTCTGCGACAGGCTCAATTAAAACGGCAAAAATGCTCAAAAAAACAACACGCCAGTGGCGACAATAGTATTAATACGGTTTGAGTATAGGCAGGTTGATTTGAGGTTCAAGCGACGCCGATGAATTAGCTGCAATTGACCTGCCATGAGTGATCGCCCACACTGTCACCTACTGATAAATCAACCACTTGCTTAATAACTATAGGTTAACGATGAAAATTGAAGAACTATCGCCCGCCAGCCAACAAGCATTAGAAGCCGCCGCATTTCGCCGCTTACTGCAACATTTGGATAGCCGCAAAGATGTACAAAATATTGACCTAATGAACCTCGCGGGCTTTTGCCGCAACTGCCTGAGCAAATGGTATGTAGCCGCCGCCCAAGCAGAGAACATTGAAGTGGATTATGAAGATGCACGTGCCCGTGTTTACGGCATGCCCTATGCGGAGTGGAAAGAAAAATACCAAGTGGAAGCCAGTGCCGCGCAGTTGCAACAATTTCAGCAAACTACGCCGCAAGACAAATAATTATTAAGCGCAAAACTCGCCGTTAAAATTGAATCCGCGCTGTATCGATTGAAGCCTCAAGCTCAATAAGACCTTGCGCAAGCATCTGATTGAGGTTTTTATCGACTGCCGGATTCATATCCAATACCACCCCCGGTTTACTGGCAACGCCAACCCAGCAATCGCGCCCGGCATTTTTCGCGGCGTAGAGCGCGCGATCAGCGGTATCAACCACTTGCTCCCAGCTGAGAGTATTCGGCACTTGCGGATAGAAAGGATATGCCGCATAACCAATCGAGCAGGTTTTTTGTAATTGCTGACCATCACCCAAATCAAATACGCAGTTCGCCACCGCCTGCCGAATGCGCTCGGCCATTTCCGGTGCTTCTGCACGCGAGCAAAAACGCGCAACAATTAAAAACTCTTCACCGCCCCAGCGCACCAGATAATCAGAATCGCGCAGCACAACTTCCAACAAACGGCTCAATTGTTCCAATACTTTATCGCCTGCGCTGTGCCCATAGCTGTCATTGACCGCTTTAAAATGATCGACATCGAGCAACATAAAAATCAAATCGTGATCTTTTGGCAGTGGCGGGTGATTTTTGCTGTCACCCGTTGCCCGCTGCGCTGCCAACCAGTTTTGATATTCGCGCTCCGCCAAAGAGATATCGGCGGCGATAGATTTACTCAAAAACCGACGATTGTGTAAACCGGTGAGCGGGTCAGACAAACTCGCCTCTTCCAATTTTAGGTAAGCATTTTGCAGTTCTTGCTGCGCTTGTTTTAAACCTTCATTTTTAGCGCGCAATTCTTCGGTGCGCTCCGCTACTTTGCGATCCAAATACTGTGTGGCGCTGTACAGCTGCAAATGCATATCGACGCGTGCAAGCAATTCTTCTTTAGTGATAGGTTTAATTAAATAATCGTTTGCGCCCACCTCAAAACCCATCACCAAATCTTGTGTCTGACTGCGCGCAGTGAGAAAAATAATGGGCAATTCATAGGTGCGATAGGATTCGCGCAAACGTTTACAGGTTTCATAACCCGACATTTTCGGCATCATAATATCGAGCAATACCAAATCAATATCGCCATGCTCCTGCACCAGTGCAAGCGCCTCTTCACCACTGGCAGCTTCAGTCACTCGATAGTTACGCAATGCAAGATGGTTCACTAACACGAGGCGATTAACCGAGTCATCATCCACCACTAAGATGTGCCCCTGATGCACCTGACCGCTGTTGAATTGTCGAGCTTCATTTAATTGCTGGGTGGACGTTTCTACAAAGTCAGTAACCGGCTCATGTGTAGTGTCATCCTTACTCGCAGTTACCGGTAGCTTGAGCGACATAGGCAAGCTGAAACTGAATACTGAACCCTGCCCACTATGGGATTGCACACGCAGAACACCGCCGTGCAACTCGACTAATTGTTTGGAGATAGACAACCCCAAACCTGTGCCGCCGTAGACTCGTTCAGCGCGCCCATCAACTTGATGAAATGGTTGAAAAATAATGGCGAGTTGGTCCGGGGCAATACCAATTCCGGTATCGGCAATATGCACCCAAATCTGCTCGTCTTTTAATTCGGCATAAATATTAATACTTCCCTCGTGGGTGAACTTCACCGCATTGCCGATCAGGTTGTGCAAAATTTGCAATAGCCGATCTTCATCAACATAGGCCGCAGGTAAATTTTCCGGCACCTGATTGTGTAGCGTCAGTGTTTTATCACCTACCAATGGGCGTGAAAGTGTAATAACTATATCGACCAGCACCCGCAGATCTACTGCTTTTTTGTGTAGGGTTACCCCTTGATTTTTTAATTTGGCAAAATCCAAAATATCATTCACCAGCGCAGACAGCCGCTTTCCACTGGCGGCAATCAATTGCAAGCTGTAACGCGTGTGTGAAGGCAACGGGCCATTCAAGCCATCCAATAAAGATTCCGCTAAACCAATAATACCGTTCAGTGGTGTGCGCAACTCATGAGAGGTATTGGCCAAAAACTCATCTTTTAACTTGTCCACCTGCTGCAGGCGGCGCACCACCGAACGCTCTTGTTCTACCTGCTGTTGTTCATAGCGCAGTTTTAATTGCTGAATCCGGATAAACCAATAAAACAGCAAAAATAAAACTAATAAATAACCCAGATAAGCCCACCAGGTTCGCCAATAAGGCGGCGCTATGTGAATCGCTAAACTTGCATATTTATCGCTCCAAATCCCGTCGTTATTACTCGCCTTCACTTCAAAGACATAATGACCGGGATCGAGGTTAGTATAAGTTGCGGTGCGCTTTGAACCGGAAAAAATCCAGTCGCTGTCAAAGCCTAACAACCGGTATGCATATTGATTCTCTTCTGTCATTTGAAAGTTGAGCGCAGAAAATTCAAAGGTCACCACATCATCTTCGTGAGTCAGGAAAATGGCATCGACATGATTGATAGCTGCGGTCAAAGGCGAATTTTTTGCATTCACTGCAACCGGCTTGTTGAGAATTAAGAGATTGGTAAACACAATCGGTGGTGCGTATTGGTTAGTGGTAACACTCGCCGGATTAAACACCACAAAACCTTTGCTGTTACCAAAAAATAATTCACCTGATTCCATGAGCACAGGTGAATTGCGATTAAACAAATTGTCACTGAGACCGTGGCGCTTATCAAAATTGCGAAATTGTTTTTTATCGGTATCAAAACGTGCAATGCCTTTTTGGGTGCCCAACCACAAATAGCCCCGCGCGTCTTCCACTATGCCGGCAACCACATCATCCGCAAGACCATCGCGCGAGGTAAATGCGGTAAATTTACCGCTGGCCCGATCAAACAAGTTGATGCCGCCGCCATCTGTTCCCACCCAAAAATTGCCGCGACTATCCTCGAAAATCGCAAACACAAAATCGGCACTTATACTGGTGGGGTCAGCATCCACATGGCGATAGCGGGTAAACGTTTCTGTTACAGGGTCAAATAAAAATAAACCGCGAATACCACCGACCCAAATGCGCCCCTCTCGATCTTGGTACACCACTCTGGCATAAAGGGCGTTATCGCCGTCGAGCTGCTCAGCTTCAGGCACAAAATAACGAAACGAATTCGACTTGGGATCGTAACGATTCAGCCCCTCCTCTGTTGCAATCCAGATATAGCCCTGCTGGTCGCGTATTACCGACCAACCCTCGCGGCCGCGAATAGCCGAAGGGTCTTCAGGATCGGGCAGGTAGCGGGTAAATGTTCCAGTGGCGGTATCCAACCGGTTAAGTCCGCCAGAATAAATACCCAACCATAAATCCTGATCTGTTCCCAAAGCCATCGACAGCACTGTGTTGCCGCCAATACCCGCAGGATTTTCAGCGTCGTAAACGTAGTTGGTAAAACGCTGGATGTGGGACTCAAAATAATTTAAACCGTAACCGGAACCGATCCAGAGATTGCCCTGTTTGTCTTTTAACCCGGAGAGCACACCGCCACCAGTCACGCTATTGGCGTCATTTGGGTTGTGATGATAGTTATGAAAAATCGACGCTTGGCGATCAATTACATCAACACCGGAGGGAAAATAGCCGAGCCAGATATCACCCGCCCTGTCTTCAAATAGCGCATTTACCACATAGTTGCCAGGTGATGCTGGCTTGGTTTCGTCGTAAGTAAAACGCGTAAAATGCGTTGCACCGGGCGGGCGTACATAAACAGCGCTGCCATCGCCTACCCACAGATTTTTGTGGCGATCTTCCAGTACCGCCATCACCATCGCGCTTTTCTCTTGATTGTCATGTTTCAGCGCAACAAACTGTTCGCGCTTGTCATCCATCATAAAAAGACCTGCGCCATAGCTGCCCGCCCATAGGTTATTGGCAGAGTCGACATAGAGCTCACGAATATCGGCAGAACCCAATCCCTGCTCTAACTGATAGCGACGCACCTCTCCGGTATTAGGATTAAAACGGCTAACACCGCGCCCCAAATGACCGAGCCATAAATAGCCTTGCTGATCTTTAGTAACAGTCCAGATCAACCCCTCAGCTTCCGCACTGGACGATTCATCCCGCAGCGGGTGAAGTTGGAATTGATGTGTGGTGCGATCAAAACTGTATAAACCACCGCGGCTGGCGAACCAAAACCGGCCATCTTCCGTTTCCTCCATCGCCATAATGTCATCCGCGCTGATGAGATGACCGTCAGTGGCGATCTGGTAGCGGGTAAACCGGTCTAATCTGGCATCGTAACGATTAATGCCATTGCGGGTTGCAACCCATAGCTGTCCCGCACGGTCGAGGTGAATATCATTGACGTAGTTATTGCTCAGGCTATTAGGGTCTAAAGCATCCCTACGATAAATCACCAGATTGTAGCCGTCGTAACGCGCCAAGCCATTGGCGCCGCCGAACCACATAAAACCTTCGGAGTCCTGCGCAAGGGTATTGATGTAGCCGATCGCGGCAACTTGATCGGGCAAAATATGACTGAATGAATAATGGGGCGGAGCGCTCTGTAATATAGGCGCGGTATTGGCAAACGTGCAGGGCGATGCAAATAGGGAACAGGCCAACAAAAATACAATTCGAACAAGGTACGCAATAACCAGCTCTTGTTGTAAACCTTGAGCCTTTCTCCTATCAATGTAAAAACGCACAAGATCATCCTTTGTAGCCGTGGGAGCAATACACTATAAATTATAATTTTGAAGTCAGCTTAGTTGATAGCACCGGTAATCGCGGTACTTTCATCTTTATTAGCAGAAGAAATTTTATCGCCAACAGAATCCGCGCAAATTGGTTATATCTATCTGACGGGCAGGCATTTTATCAACTATCCATAGTATACGGAGGGAACAGGTGAACAGTTACAAGGTTCAAGCTGGGGCACCCCAGCCTGAACACCAACAACACTAGTGCAATTGATAGGCAGTAACAGAATTTTTGAAAAAGTTGGGAATAAACACTTGCTGGGTATTCGGGTCATAGCCTATGTCAGCTGTATTAATTTTTTCTGCCTGCGAGTCGATCAGTAGCTCAATTTTGCCATCGCGATAGACGTAATACACCAACCCAGGCCAGCAGGAGACTATGAACTCACCGCGGGACACCATCTCTATACCATCAATACCCTGAGCAAAACCGGTCGCCAAGGTCAGTGGTTTTTTATCCGCTCCCACCAGCAACAGCTCCTTGCCCGCCCCCACAATCAAATTAGAACCAAAGACTTTCAAGCCATTTGCACTAGTCATATTCTCCAGATAAAGACTAGGTTCATCTTTTTCAATTCGGTGAACTCTATTGGTGCGCGTATCCGAAACAAAAACAACGCCACTGGAATTAACGGTTACATCGTTTAAAAATACCGAATCAGCGATGGGAATCTTTTTAATCACTTTTCGTTTTTTAATATCAATGACCACTAACTCCGTAATATCGGCCACATATAGACGGTTCTTATATATTGCCATGCCCTTGGGAGCATTGAGGCCAGTAAGCCAGTTTTTGTCGATCACGGCTCCATCAGTCGCCAAGGTCGCTATGCCACCTTTACCATCAACTCCATCGCCCTGACCGTCAATCAGCGCAACAAATAAATAGGGCTCTTTTTTATCTGCAACGTAGAGTACAGACTCGGGAGTGGGTAAATCAGATGTTAGCCATAGCGGTTCAAGCTTGTGCTGCGCCTGAGCCGCAATACTGATCAGCGCTAGCAATGGCCATAAAAACAGAGTCAGGGGGGCAACGTACTTTCTCATCCAGCACCTCAATTATTGTTGTGGGAGTAATATTTTATCTGCCGACTAACTGCGGTCGACTGGCTACACCTTAACCTTAGACTATGGTGCCATTGAGGATTTGGGCATCGCAAAACTCTTTACATAACCTTGCGCCGCGCGCCCCAGATGCGTTACCTGAAGCTACAAATAAATACAGCGGCAGCGAAATCATTGCGCTTGGATAGCCTAAGCTCTACCCTAGCAACCAACCAACTCAATGAACGTTGATAACCCATTGCCCGATAAGCCCAATAACTTATGAAAACCAGTGTCGATAAACACGCGCCCAAGTCCAAAGCCACGATCAAAGATGTGGCCAAACTGGCCGGAGTCTCCTTTAAAACTGTGTCGCGCGTGATTAATAAAGAAGGAACCGTCGGCCAGGAACTGCAAGACAAGGTCATGCAGGCAGTCAAGGCATTAAATTACCAACCTAACTTATCCGCACGCTTATTGCGCGGCGCGGCCTCATCGATTGGTTTTATTTACGATAACCCTAACAGCAACTATGTGATCGATATGCAGAAGGGAATTTTGGGGGAATGCCGCCGCCAAGGCTATGAGCTGGTTATCCACCCTTGCGACTCCAAAGCCGATGACATTATTGATGAAGTGCTTAACATGGTGGATCGCAGCCAAGTAGGCGGGCTGGTGTTGACGCCACCCATGTCGGAAATGCCAGAGGTTTTAACCGCGCTAGGTAAACGCAAGATACCCTTTGTACGAATTCTCTCTGGCTCACAGGCGCCAGACAAAAAAGGCCCCTGTATTTTTATTGACGACCGCACCGCCGCCCACAAGATTACCCAATACCTCATCGATCTGGGGCACAAGTCCATCGCGTTTTTAGGCGGAGAAGAGGCGCATAAATCGAGCGGTGAGCGGTTGGAAGGCTACAAGGCGGCGCTCAAGAGCAACAAAATTACTCTCGATAAAAAATTAATTTTGCCAGGTGAATACTCTTTTGAGTCTGGAGTCAAACGCACCCGCCAGCTGCTCGCCTCTAATTTAAAACCCACCGCTGTGTTCGCCTGTAACGATGAAATTGCCGCAGGCACCTTGTTCGCTGCACGCATTCAAGGGGTGGATGTACCGCAACAACTATCCATCGTCGGCTTTGAAGATAGCCCCTTCTCCCGCCAAGCTTGGCCAAACCTAACCACGGCACAGCAGCCAAACCCGACCATTGCGGAGCGCGCCACCAGCCTATTAATCGATACTATTCGCGATAAACGCGATGTGGAAAGCGAAGGCTTTTATCCACAACTGATTGTGCGCGATTCCACCTGCCCTGCGCCATCCAAACGTTAATTAAACACAACTCAACGCAGCAAAAAGGCCGACTTGCTACCAAGTCGGCCTTTTTGCTTTATAGCCGTAACGATAAAAAATTACGCGCGACCTAGTCGCTCCAGTAATTTTTGGTTTTCAATTTCGATGTGTTTGTACAAGTCAACATCCGAGAGTAGAGACGCCGCCGCCTCATCGATTACCAATACCACTTGTTCATGTAGTTGCAGAGCCGACGCAGGGCATGCGGCAGTCAGCGGGCCTTCTACCGTCGCTTTAATTGCCTCCGCTTTATTTTCACCGGTCGCCAACAGCACCACTTTTTTAGATTCGAGAATAGTACCAATGCCCATGGTGATGGATAAATGTGGTTGATATTCGTCTGGGCCAAAAAAGCGTGCGTTATCATCAATGGTTGCACGAGTCAGGGTCTTGATACGCGTGCGCGACATTAACGATGATGATGGCTCATTAAAACCTATGTGACCGTTGCGGCCTATACCCAGCAACTGAATATCAATCCCACCTTTTTGCTTGATCGCCGTTTCGTATAGTGCACAAGCAGTAAATGGATCTTCCGCATCACCCGGTGGAACAAAGGTAGAGGCTTTATCTATATCCACATGATCAAATAATTGTTGATTCATGAAAAAGCGATAGCTTTGCGGATGATTCGACGGCAAACCCAGATATTCATCCAGATTAAAACTGCTAACTTTCTTAAAAGAAACCCGGCCACTTTTGTAAGCTTCAATTAATTCTTTGTAAAGCGCCACCGGCGTTGAGCCAGTTGCCAAACCCAACACTGAATCAGGTTTGCGGCTAATTTGTTTAATAAAAATATTTGCGCCGTATTGAGCAACCGCAGCAGCATCTTTCAAAATAACAACTTTCATTGAACACTCCAGTGAGTGGTATTGACCGAATAAAAATAACAAAAAGCATCTAAAACTAAATTTTTCAACACCTAGCCGTGCCGTAAAAAATCGCCCGCAATCCAGGTGTGAGTCACGCGATAATCATCGGTAAAGTGCACCAAGTCCGCACGAAAACCCGGTTGAATACGACCCAAATAATTATCAACCTGCATATATTCAGCAGGATAAAGTGACGCCATACGCAAACTTTCACTCAACTCCATGCCCACCCATTCAGTATTTAACCGCACCGCATCAATCATACCAATTGCGCTGCCGGCCAAACGGCCTTCAGCATTGACAAGGCAACCATCTTTTTCAAAAATCGTTTCGCCATAAATTTGAAATGATTTTTCTGACGAACCAACAGTGGACATAGCATCGGTTACTAAATAAATTTTACCTCTGGGTTTTGCCGCGCAGGCAATGCGCGCAGAGGCAGCGTGCACGTGATAGGTATCGATAATAATTCCGCACCAGCTATTTGCATCTTCCAAGGCTGCACCAACAACACCTGGCTCACGGCCAGTAGTTGGGCGCATCGCATTGTATAAATGGGTAAATCCAGAGAGTCCCTCTTTTAAGGCGTTTACCACTGATTCGTAATGTGCATCCGTATGACCAGCGCAAACCACCACACCTGCGGAGGTTAATTGTTTAATTTGACCGGGCGCCGCATGCTCAGGTGCAAGTGTGAGCATGACTTTAAAATTGTGCTGGCCTTTTACCGAGGCCACCAGCCAATCTATATCTGCCTGTTCCATTACGCGAATATAACGTTCGTTGTGCGCACCGCGTCGCGCCATATCAAAAAATGGCCCTTCGACATGAACGCCTAAAACACCTTTTATTCCCGCAGCGACCGCATCCGCAACCGCTTTAACACCAGCTTGATGCACTTCGCGGGTGTCGCTGATCAAGGTAGGTAACAGCGAGGTGGTGCCAGTTGGACGATGACCATTCAACATGGTTTGAATAGCATTGACACTGGTATCGTTCGTAAAAAAAGCGCCACCGCCGCCGTTGACTTGTAAATCAATAAATCCCGGTGCAATTACACCGCCATCCAACAAAATTTGCGGAATGTTTTGATCCAGCCCAGCAACAGGAACCAGCGCGGTAATCTGCTCGCCTGCAATCACTAGCGCATAATTATCCAGAAACTCTTCGCCGGTAAAAATGCGTGCACCTACTAACGCTTGGTTCATAACAGCACCTTTAAACAACACCTGTAAAAATACTTTGTCGCATCAAATTAATCGGAAAACTACAAGCTGATAATAATGTTACGCTTATGTAAAACCCATGCAACGAGCCATAAAACCCCCACCATTAACAGCGCAAAAAGTAACGATGCAAAATAAGGATCGGCAATGCTACGGAACACGCCATAAAGCGCTGCATAAGCAGATTCGCCTGCCACAGGAATTAAATACAACGTAGTTGCCAAAACACCGGACAACACATAAATAAAGAGCGGGTTTTTACCGATAATTTCAAAGAAGTGATACACCGGCTTAATCGCATTGGCTGCAGCTGACTGCTCAATCTTGACCAGTAAAATCAACAGCAAAATCGCCACACCACAAGTCAGTAAAACAAACGAGCTGGTCCACAGGGATTTATTAATCGGGAATACCGTATTCCACAATATCGCTGCGCCAATTAACGCCAGTGCCGCCACAAATAATTTACTCAATGCTTGCTGTTTATCTTCACTTGCGAGCAAAACCCGCGCGGCTTCAAAACCGATAATCACATTCACTATGGCAGGAAAGGTACTCAAAATTCCTTCAGGGTCAAATGGTATGCCCTTGCCCTGCCATAAATGACTCGCGCCCAAAACACTCAAATCAAATTGGCGCACAATGCTGTGTTCCAAACTGTAAGGGTCAGCGGAAAGATTTAACAAACCCCAATAGCCAATCAATAGAATTGCACTGATGATTACGCGCCCGCTAAAACCAAAATACAAAATAATAAATGACGCAAAAGCGTAGGCGATGGCGATACGTTGCAGTACGCCCATCACTCGCCACTGCGCAAGACTTTCAGTAAAGGGATAAGCAGCGAGCAACACACCAATTAAAAACATCAGCGCGGCGCGGCGTAGAATTTTTTTGGATTGCTCGGCAAAGGTTAACTGGCTCAGGCCACGCACTGAAAAGTACATGGCAGAGCCGACAATAAACATAAAAAAGGGGAAAACAAAATCGGTGGGCGTTGCGCCATGCCAATCTGCATGCAGCAACGGCGCGTACACAAACTCCCAAGAACCGGGAGTGTTTACCAAAATCATCAACGCGAGGGTCAAACCACGCATGACATCCAAAGCTAGAAAACGTTGCTTGACCATCGGATACCTCGCAGCTGATCTAATAGTGCTATCTGTGTGGAACAGTCCAGCGGAAAAACCCCAGGTAAAAACTATTTCCAACTGCGCAGTTTGTATCCTTTAGCTGCATAAAAGAGAAGGAACAGGTAGCAAGGTGTCATCACAATGTAAGCGGTTTGGCGATCTATAACGGTTGACAATGCGCCCATTATTACGGGCAATACCGCGCCACCGGCGATTGCCATAATCAACAGCGCAGAACCGGTCGCTGTGTATTTGCCTACACCACTTAATGCCAAGGGCCAAATGGCGGGCCACACAATCGCATTTGCCAAACCAAGCAAGGCAATACAAAGAATGGTATTAGGGATTGACGGGACGCCAAGGAAGGCAAACAGTGATGAAATTGAGGTTGATTCATTACTGCCAAACACAATACTCAAGCTAAGGAATACACCCAGGACGGAAGAAACAAGCAGCATGTTTTGTTGCGAGATCACGCGCGGAATTAACAATATTCCCAAAATGTATCCAAACACCATACAGGACATAGTGATAGAGGTGAGAATAGAGAAATTGCTAAAACCAATACTGCGACCGTAAGCACCAATCGTATCGCCAGCAATAACTTCAACACCAACATAAAGGAATAATGCAATTACACCCAATACCAAATTTGGAAATTGCAGTGCACCGCGCAGAGGTAATTTTTCTTCTTTATCTTCCTCTGATACCAGCTCGGGCAACGAAGACAAACGCACCAGAAGCGCGACAACACCAATCACCAGCCCCATATAAATGTAAGGCATCACCAAATTATTGGCCATTTGTTCAATTTCTTCAGCCGAAGGAGTGGTAGTCGGGTGACCGGACATGCCCCCTAAAATTAAGGCAGTAAATACCAAGGGAGCAACAATGCCGGCAGACTTATTGAGAATTCCCATTAAACTAATGCGGCGTGCAGCAGACTCTTCTGGCCCCATTTTTACAACATAGGGATTTACCGCTGTCTGTACCAGTGTCTGCCCGGCACCCATCATAAATTGAGCAATTAAAAATAAACCAAACCAATGGGTTTTTGCTGCGGGAATATATAAAAACGCAGCAGATGCCATCACCCCTAAACCAATTGCCATACCATTTTTGTAACCAACTTTACGGATAACCCAGGAAGATGGCAGCGAAAAAACCGTTACCGCAATATAAAAAGAAAACAAAATAAACGAAGCTTGAAATGGCGTCAGCGCTAATACAATTTCCAGATATGGCATCAGTGAGCCATTCAGCCAAGTGACAAATCCGAAAATAAAAAACAAACCCGCAATCATCACCAAAGGAAGTGCAGAACCTCTTTCATTGGTATGCGGCACGTGAATAGCTACAGCTTCGTTATTCATGATCTATTTCTCGCGTTAAATAGTGGTGGCTAAAACACTTTGATTATTATTGGCTAGCTTGAAACGCTGCTTGGCGAAATACACGGCGCCAAATTCCGGTTGGTATAAAGCGGGAGAAAGGTGGGCAGACATCTCTGGTTCCATCCAGGGAATAAGACGCGGCGCAAGACCACCGATGATCGACATACGCCCAGGGCTGGTTGCCCAGAGCTTGCGCGCAATGCCACTCATATAAGCGGCACCTTCTTTAGCAATACTGATGGCAACTGCGTCACCGGCATCGGCGGCGTCCACCACAAAAATAGCAAACTTGGCGTAATCACCTTGTTTAGCACCAAACATGCGGTCAACGATCATGACACCAGAGGCTTGCAAAAAATCGCCAATGGATTTACTTAAACTGGTTTGCGGCCCCAAATCATCGGACGCAAGCAAAATTGCCTGAATAGCTTGCAAGCCCATCCAGGCACCACTGCCTTTATCGCCTATAGGGAAGCCATGACCACCAATAAACAGCGATTGATCACCCACGTAAGAATAGCCACAGGAGCCAGTTCCACAAATCATCACCGCACCTTCATCACGATTGTGCGCACCCAGGCAGGCAATATGAAGATCGGTGGTGAGATACATTTCTTTAAAGGGATGTTCCCAAGCTGACATCACATCATAAAGACTCGGAACATTAACGCCGGCAAGACCAGCACCTGCGATTAACTCGCCCATCGCTGACGGTGGCAAACCGGCATCGATCAGCGCCAGCTCAGCAGCGGTGCGGATAGAGTCTTTGGCTTGTTGAACACCTTGAAAAGGATTGGCAGGGCCGCCGACGCCGGTACCCAGCACTTGCAAATCTGCGGTCATGATACTTGCGCGGCATTTAGTGCCGCCGCCATCAATCCCTATATACAAGGTTTGTTCGCCGAGTGGCATCTTTGCCATGATCTACCTCTTTATTTTTAGCGCAAATATCCAGCTAATTAGATAACAACCAGACATTCAGAATTCGACCCATCCAATGAACAAGATAGAGCTCTCAATTAAACTATGATGATAGCAGAGAGTTAAAAAAGGTTAGTGCCCCACAGGACACTAACCACAAGACCACTACTACAGCTCTAGAGAACTCATGCCCCATGATACCTTGCTTGACAAGGAGAGTTATCAAGCGCGGCTTTCATCATCGGACAGATTTAGATTACGCCCTTCGGACAACGTTGTCAAAGGGATTTTTGACTTTTTTGCACTCACCCAATCAAATGTAAAAAAACAGCCGGCGAAGAACCGAAAAAAGAAAATCTGCAGCCAACTTCAAACCAGCGCACCGTGAATACAGACAACAATTTTGCGCAAGAAAAACAACAATTAATTTTATCCGTCATAACTAAAAAATATATTTGCTGTTAAGCGCCCGACCCGGGGATCAGGATTAAGACTGAGACTTGATAGAATATTGGCTGAGTGCAATATATTGCCGCGGTACACTAACAGGCGATTAAATCTAGCAGGCACAAAACCAACCTTTGTGAATAACTCATTGGACTCTGAAAAATAGCGCCGCTCTGTTTTTTTGCTATTTAATTCATCGTAAGAAATATCCAAGTATTGCTCTGACCGCTCGGGAGTTATAGCTTCATACCCTGTGTGATTATGACGATAGAATCCCGTACCTCCATGTTGCTCATCGCACAGATAGAGAAGTGTTGCAAAAAAGTATGGACTACTCGCATCAAAATGCGGGATTCGCTGCAGCGGCCCCAGCTCTACTTCAGGTACCGTCATCATGCACATGGCGTCTTGCAGCGGTTTTATTTTTCGCTCCGCAGGAATGTTATATTCACGCTTCACAATGGGTTCAAGCTGAGCCCTTATTTGCTCGCCCAGTCCCGCCGGTGCCGCAGTACGCACACCGGGATAACCTTTGCGCTGCACTGCTGCAGCGTAATGCGCAAAGGTTGCATGCTGAGCAAAGTCCACCAATTGCATTGGCTCCGCAAGAAAATCATCAAAACAAAGTATTTTATTATTCTCATCGCCCATACGCAGAATTTGCAAACTGAGTGAATCATTAACCATAGCGAGCCTCAAGGATAGCCTGTTATTTTACTTTGAAACCGATAATGGCAATTAACGGGAATCAAGCGCCCTTTTTAATTCTGTCAGCCATTGGCGATGCGATAATAAAGCATCGCCCATTTGCATAGATTTTTCTTGCACCTGCCGCACCAACTCTTGCGATCTATTTTTTTCTGGCAATGCCATCACCCCGGGACGGGTTGGGTAGTTCATGCCATAAAGAACAAATAAATAATTTTCCACTCCGAAAATATCAAACGCGCTAAAAAAGTCGGATTTTTTAGGCGGGGCGATAGTCCACATTGCCAAGCGCTCCTGCAAAATATCAGAAACCACCCTATTTTCAGTGCTCTCTCGCCAGAAAGAAGAGTCGCGCCTATCTGAAATCAAATAATGCAACTGAACAAAGTCAATCACACGCTCCCAGGTGTAGCGCATTACTTTATTGCAGTAATCAGCGACCAAGGGAATGTCATCTGCAAACTTGGGGAAATTTCGCGCCAACTGCAATGCCGCAAAATCGGTCACTAAAATTGATGTTGCTTCCAAGGGCTCCACAAACCCTTGCGCCAGCCCCAATGCAGCGCAGTTTTTCAGCCAGAAAGATTCTCTATAGCCAATTGCCATAGGAATTTTTCGCAGATTAGCATTTTGCAGATCGCGCCCCATATAATCAGAAAAGTTGGCGACCGCTTCACTTTCACTCATGTGTTGGGACGAGTAAACAAAACCAATTCCGCGGCGCTGGGTGAGCGGGATATCCCAAATCCAACCCGCACTATGCGCGGTGGCCATGGTGTAAGGTTTTATCTCATCGGTCTCAGCAATCGGTTCCTGAAGTGCCAAGGCCGCGTCTGTTAATATTTGTGCGGATTTATCTAACAACGGAACCGCTAGCGTTTTCCCCAGTAGCAACGATGAGAAACCAGAGCAATCGACAAAAAAATCAAACACCTCTGTTCTTCCATCGGCATAAACAAAACCATCAATATTGCCATCTGATTTTATTTTTACTTGCTCAATAGTTTCAACTATATGCCTGACAGAAAATTTTTCGCGGGCATTTTTCGCTAATAATTCTGCAAATTTTACTGCATTAAAATGGTAGGCATAATCGACCGCCCCTACATAGGGTGGCGATGATTTTTGCTTGGGCGAGCGATTCAGCTCTGCCACTGAATAAATTTCCGACAATCTGGAAAACTCAAAATCAGCCGTATTGTTAAGCCAATAATTGGTGACATCGTATCCAGATGGGAAAGGGGAACTAAAGGGATGGTAATAGAAATGATTATGGCCGTGTTTATCTGCATCCATCCAGTTTGCAAACTTAATACCTTGTTTAAAGGTTGCATCGCAGCAGGAAAGCAACTCAACTTCTGCAATACCAAATTTCTTTAATGTCGCTTTTATTTGCGGAACGGTTCCCTCTCCCACCCCGATAATCGGGATATCTTTGGATTCAATCAACGTAATTTCAATTTCAGGGTCACGAGCTAACTCCACCCCCAGATGATTTGCCGCCAACCACCCAGCCGTACCACCACCGACAATTGCTACGCGTTTAATTTTCATGGATCACCTGCCACAAATATTTACAACAAAAAAGCCCAGCATAAGCTGGGCTTTTTAATTACTCAGCTATTTGGCAATTAAAGCTTGAAGCTTACGCCCAGCATATAACTCGCTTCACCTTCAAATGACCAAGCAGGGAAGCCTTCCAACAGAGGGCGCTTGGTGCCGTAATCTGCAGCCCAGAATTCGGCTCCGCCATACTGAACATCATCCTCCTCAAGAATATTGGTCGCTTCAAAACTGATGCTTATGCTATCAGTTACATTCCAGCCCAAGCTAAGATCCAATGAACCGAAGTCATCGTGCATACGGTTGCCGTAGTAACCAGTTTCACGAATCATGTACTCTGAACGCCAGTTGTATGCAGCGCGAGCAGAGAACTCATCATTTTCCCAGTAGCCTACCAAGTTCACACTGTCTTTAGAGGATTCAGTGAATACACCAAGACGATCCGTATAGCTTTCCAATGGCGCATTAGCATTTACATAGGTGTAGCTTGCAGCGATACCGAAGCCATTATCAAACGCATGGTTAATTTGCAGTTCGATACCATCGATTTCACCACCACCAGCGTTTCTCATGGTGACTACTTCCCAGTTATCCACGCCGCTATCTGGGCTTACCAGACCAACAGATTGGTTTACTAGAATATCGCTGGTTACAAAGTTATTAATTGACTTAACAAAGTAAGTCGCAGACAACATGTTACCGTCACCGTAGTAGTACTCCAAACCAAGATCCGCCTGGGAAGCTTTCATTGGCTTCAAGCCAACATTACCAGTAGTCAGGCGCTCGTTACCTGGAATTGAATCCTCATAACCAGTTTGGCCCGCATTGGTGAACATATCATTGTAGTTTGCGCGGCTGATTGCTTGCGAAGCAGTAGTACGCAACACCAAGTCATCAGTCAGATCAAAGGTTACGTTCAAGCTTGGCAACACATCATCATAGTCTTCGCTAACAGATGTTTTGTTAGTGCTGTAATAGAGATTTTGACCTAAATCGCCAGCAGCCAGCGGAGTACCATCCAATGCATATGACTTACCAGTGATTTCACTGCTGATATAACGTAAACCAAAGTCACCTCTAACGGCATCAGCTTCAAAAGTGAACATACCGTACAAAGCATCGTTTTGTTCGTTCAGCGCAGCATAACCTGCACGCTCCTCTTTCCAGTCAGTTACATCTGCCAGAGTTGCTTTAACCATTGCACCCAGTACTGGTTTTGGCGCTTTGAAGCCATGAGAACCCACCTCAAAGGTACCGCTATAAAACATAGACGTATCGTTTAACTGCTGATAACCCGCCTTAAGAGTTTCAGGATTTATCTTCCCAAACACCGCCGCATCAGAAGACTTCTCTACATCGTGGTCGGTAGTACGGAAACCAGTTTTGAAGGATTTGATTGCACCAAGATCAAGATCAAATTCGAAGTCAACTTGAGCATAGCTCTCTTCGTCTGAGTTTGGCCCTCTTTTTACAGCCCAAGATTCAGCGGCTGCTTTATCACGGTAGTTGTCCAAAGTCATGTTCAGATCAGATGTAGCATTGATCTTAATTTTCTTACCGGAAGCATCGATGCTACCTGCCCACAGTGCCATGTTGTAGTCACCCAAGCTGGCAAAGTGCGAGAAGTTGGTAGTTAAGTCAGTACCACCATCAGCCTTGGTGTTACCCATACTGGCAGTTACCTTGAATGAGTCGCCAGCGTATTCAGCGTTAACATCGAAGGTTTCAGAGTCCATGCTCGCAATACGACCCCAAGTTTGGTTGAAGGTCTCTGTTCCCAAAGCACCACTCGCCCAACCAGCAGTCAAGTCACCACGAACTGGATTCTTGGTTGTATTCTTGACACAAACACCGGCAGCGTTAGTTTCAGAGCAAGTATAGTTAGAAGACTGATCCAAAGCAGAAAAGATGTAAGTACTGGTGTTAGTGTTATTGGCTTTCAAATCCAAAGACAAATAGTGCACACCAAAGGTCAATTCATCTGTAGGAGCCCACTGTGCAGTTACATCCAATGCTGTACGCTCACGCTCCTGGATGAAAGTAGTTGGGGAAACATCATCCCACCAACGGTAATCTGCCTCAGTACCACGACGTACGTAATCTACATTTTCAGTGGCTCCTGCAACCAGAATACCGAAAGTCTCTGAATCATTTTTCCAGCTATACAAACCAGAAACTTCTGGAGAAACATCATCGCTAATAGTGCCAGAGCGCGCCTTAGCACCCACGTAAACAGTGTTAGCGTCCATATCCAGCGGCTTGCGAGTTTTAACTATAACGGTACCGCCGATACCACCTTCGTTCAAATCAGCTCGTGATGATTTGTAAACTTCCATGCCGTCAACCAATTGTGATGGCAGCAAGGAGTAGTTAAAGCTACGGTCGATAGCTTGCTGATCGTACCAACCGGTAGAAGCAACGTTTTGACCATTCAATTGAGTCAATGTCATTTGTGGTGCAGCTCCACGAATAGATACAGAGGCACCTTGACCAAAAGCACGGCCAACAGTTACACCTGGAACACGACCAAGTGACTCACCTATGTCTGAATCAGGGAACTTGCCCACATCTTCTGCCGATACAGCATCTACTACCGCAGTAGAGTTACGTTTGATATCAACAGCGTTTTTCAACGCGCCGCGAATGCCTGTTACCAATACTTCTTCTGGCTCTGCGCCTGCACCTTGTGCATTGGCAGTAACTGCAAAACCCATCATGGCGACAGCGGCTACCGAACCGAGCATCAGTGCACTCTTATTGGCCAGCTTGATCGCATCACTTAACTTGTTACGCATGGTTATTCTCCCGTGACTTGGCATTTGTGTGTATTTAATGATGAACTAACTTTTCAACAACTGGGGACACAAGACAACGTTGTCGATAAACCAACACTACTCACACAGGACAACGTTGTCAACGGCTTTGTAAGGCAATGTAAAACAACGTTACACAAACAAATCACTTAGAGTCTTGTAGGTTTTTCTTAGAAATCAAATAATTAGGTACCATTGTCGCCACATACAGCGAAAAAAATATATTTTTCGGTGATATAGGAAGGATTACCAAAATACACACATTAAACTGGGGGCAATAAAAAAGCCGCGCAAAGGCGGCTTTTAGTTACGAATAGCGCCAATGACTGGCGCACAAATTTGCGTCGCTAATCTACAATGCGTGCCCGCAATTGGCGCAAACTTGCCTTAACACTGCGCGCGTTTTCAGGGCCCATACGCAACATCAGCTTGTGGGTTTGCGGCATAGTTTCGAGTGCGGGATCTGCATATTGGTAGAACACTTTCGGGCGCACTAACAACAGGTCGCCCTGCGCATCGGGGGCGGCCAAAATATTATCGATAGCGGCAACCATCACACTGTGGAAGTTGGGTTTCTTTAAACCCAATTCGCGAAATGCTTCTTCTAACAGCGGATAAAAACGGCGATACACCGCAACCGCGGCGTCACTATCAATCAATGCCAGAGTGGTTACATAAGGCTCGTAGCGCTGAAAATTATTGGGAGAGACACGCTCCTGATCTGCAGCAGAGCCTTCAATCACGACCGAGAAAGTTTCTGAGATAAAAGGCAGTGGTGGCGATACCACAGGGCGGTATTCATGAATGACTTTGCCTTCAGCCACATTATTGACCGCCAATACGAATTTGCGCAGCACCTCTTGCGGCACCAACAACTTCACCAAGCCCTCACCGCGCAACTGCTGCAGCGCAGCTAAAATGCTGCTGTCACTTTCGCTTAAGGCTGGCAAGGGTTCGACTTCAACAACCGGTTGGGGAGGTACATATTCAACCAGTGGCGCTGCCGAACTGGTGGCCACGGCGGCAACTTGTGGCGCCACAGCTACCGGCGTACTGACAGTTTGTGATGCAACTGGTGCATCATTACGTAAAAAGAAGAAGGCAGCCGCAACAGCAATCAAGGCCAGCACCACGATAACAATCATAGTGGTCGATGAATTTTTGCGCGGTTGATAGTCATCACTCATAGCAATACCTTTTTAGTTGGCGACTTTATATGGCAACGCCTGTTAATAATTAACAGAGCTGCAGGATTATGGCCTAAACCTCTATAAGGTGACAGTCTTCTCATGCACCAGTTCCGCCCTATTCGCAGCCGTCAGCCGAATTACGACAGAACAATTTAGGAATTGAGGTAATGACTAATGACTGAGGCACACAAAGTACACAAAAGCCCCAAGCGCAAATTGCGGCTTGGGGGCAAATACAGTATCCTTCCTAATAATCACTCTCATTTACATTCGCAATGAGCTTATCTATGAATACTGCCGTGTTTGCCAATACGCACCCTCTTACACTTCGCCTTGATCAATGTCGTAAAGGTGCAACGGTGCGAGTAACAGGGTTGATTGAACAGCCGTTATTTGGTGCACAAGATGAGCGTGTCGGCCTGCGCTTAAAAGAGCTGGGCTTTTTACCGGGGGCACCACTTAAGGTAATCGGCTTTGGGTTGCTGGGTTCCGACCCGCTCGCGGTACAGGTCAACGGCACCAAGTTTGCCTTGCGCCGCGCAGAAGCCGCCAAAATTTGTGTTGAGCTGATTCAAGCCTAGCCATTTAATAACTAACCAGGCCTTTTTCAGGTAGCAATAATGTCCACCCCTATTCGCTTCGCGCTGATTGGCAACCCCAATTGCGGCAAAACCTCCTTATTTAATCGCCTAACCGGCGCCCGCGCCAAAGTTGCCAACTACCCAGGTGTGACCGTTGAGCGCCGCTCCGGTATGGTGACTGGCTTAGCGCACCCCGCCGAACTGCTCGATTTACCCGGCACCTACAGCCTTTTTGTCACCTCGCCCGACGAACAAGTCGCGCGCGATGTGATTCTCGGTCAACTAGCTGGCGAGCGCCGCCCGGATTTGTTGATCGCGGTGATCGACGCCTGCAACCTGCGTTTAGGCTTGCGTTTGGTGATGGAACTTAAAAGCCTCAATCGCCCGATCATTCTTGCGCTGAACCAAATGGATGAAGCCAAACGCCGTGGCATCAGCATCAATACCGCCGCATTAGCCAATGCCATTGGCATGCCGATTATCGAAACTGTGGCGGTTAACAGTCAAGGTGTAGCCGATCTGCGCAAGGTGTTGGATGACTATGCCCAGCAGCCAGCGATGCCCGAAGGCGAGCAAGCACTCACTCTGAGCGACCGTCAGGAATCGGTAGAGGCGCTCTACGCCGAGATCGAAAGCATCATCAGCCAACATGTGATTCAACCGGCTCATTTGCCGCGCTGGCAGGATCGCCTCGACTCTTTGGTGATGCATCCACTGTTGGGTTTAGTGGTGTTGTTCAGTATTTTGTTGGTGATCTTTCAAGCGGTATTTGCCTGGGCATCACCAGTGGTAGATTTAATTGATGCCGGCTTCAGCGGCCTTGGTGATCTGGTCGCCACCTTCTTGCCCGATGGCATACTCAAGGATTTTATCGTTGAGGGGATGATTGCTGGTGTTGGCGGTGTACTGGTTTTTCTGCCACAAATTATCATCTTGTTCTTTTTTATTTTGCTGCTGGAAGATACCGGCTACCTCACCCGCGCTGCGTTTTTGCTTGACCGCCCGATGCGAGGATTGGGTTTATCCGGCCGCTCATTTATCCCGCTGCTATCCAGTTTTGCCTGCGCCGTACCCGGCATTATGGCGACTCGCACTATCGCCGACCCGCGCGAGCGTTTTATCACCATCATGGTCGCACCGCTAATGACCTGCTCAGCGCGCCTGCCGGTGTATGCGCTGATCATTGCCGCGTTTATTCCTGAGCAAGCAGCTTGGGGGATTTTTAACCTACAAGGCCTAACCCTATTTGCACTTTACTTTGCCGGTGTCGCCAGCGCTGCACTAATCGCTTGGCTGATGCGTCGCCGTGCCAGTGGCCGCGAAGAGTATCCGCTGCTGCTCGAATTGCCCACTTATCGATGGCCAATGGCCTATCACCTATTGTTGGGCTTGCGTGAGCGCGCGTGGATTTTTATCCGCCGGGTGGGCACCATCATTCTCGCACTCTCGATTGTGCTCTGGTTTTTAGCGACCTTCCCCGGTGCGCCGGCAGATGCGACCCAGCCTGCCATTGACTACAGCTTTGCTGGCCAACTCGGTCACTTTATGCAGCCGCTGTTTGCTCCGCTCGGTTTTAACTGGCAGATGTGTATTGCACTGATTCCCGCCATGGGCGCGCGCGAAGTAGCGGTGAGTGCATTGGCAACCGTTTACGCCGTAGGTGAAGAATCGATTGATGTCGCACTCGGCTCCGCACTGGCGGCAAGCTGGTCGCTACCTGTGGCTTACGCTTACCTCGCTTGGTTTGTCTATGCACCGCAATGTATATCGACCATCGCCGTGGTAAAGCGCGAAACCAACTCGGCCAAAGCAACCGCATTTTTCACCATCTATTTATTTGCACTCGCCTACTTTGCCGCTTGGACGACGTACCAAATCGCCAGCGCACTGGTAGGCTAATTGGAATTGGGGGGAAGCATTATGTGGCAGCAAATCCCGTGGCAAGAAGTGATTGTTGGCTTATGCGTCCTCGCCGCCGTGTACTTTTTAGTGCGCCGCTGGCTATTCCCCTCCGCTAAAAAATCCGCCGCTTGCGGTGGCTGCGGTGGCTGCGATAAAACCAGTGAGTCCAGTTGCGCAAATCCCTCCGAAAAAAAGCCACACTAATTCGTAGAGGCGCCGCTTGCTGCGCCCTTTCCGCTACAACTATTTTTTCTTGGAAGTTCTGCGTTTTCCGGCTGGTTTCACAGCAGCATTAGGGCGAGAAAGATCCAACACAAAAACGTCAATCCTGCCTTTCAACTCTGTTGGCATATCGGCTGAGAGTTTTTCCTGTAACTGCTGTGCCGATTCAAATTGATTCAAATTCCCTGCAATTACTTCATCAACCCCAAACCAAAGAACAAGATAAATCCCCTGATCGGCAGCATTTGGATGCATCGCATAACGCTTATATAGCTGCTCATATGCCGCTGCAAAAAGTTCAGAGTGCCACTGCCCTTTAACTTCTATCACTAGTAGCCTTTGCTGCCCTCCAATAGAAATCTTTGCAGTAATATCGCAGCGATTACTGTTGGCCATGTGCTGCTCTTTATCAATAATTACATTGAAACCGCCACAGCGGGGCTGCAAAAACTCTACTATGCGATCACGCGCTTCATTTTCATCCACTCTTGTGCATTTACCTGTTTCTTTGTCACAGTTGTAGTATGCATTCAGCGAATCAACTTCGGAGTGGTGCAAATGTTTTTGCAGATCATCAAGCTTATCCATGATGAGTTGTCGCAAATCCTCAACTGCGGCTATAGAAAAACCATCCAAAAATTGCGTTATTTGTTTTGGACTAGGAGCAAAAAAATCTCGTAAAGCCAGATTTTTTAGTAGTCTCGATTTCAAGTGCAATGCATCATTGCGAAAAGATGAGAACCTTTGACCATCAATTAAATGATTGAAAATGGGTAGACTATGCTCTGGAGTATCACTACCTATTTTATTGACCAACCCTAATAGAAACCTATAAGCACGCTCACCCTCTGGCGATTCACTACCAAATGAACCAGGCAAATTAACTTCAGGCCAATAGTCGCAAAATGCATCTATTATTTTGAATAATTTAGATGCTGATAGTTTGGGCCACCCCTCTGACTCATCGCGAGACCATCGCCCTGAGTAGGTTTCAAATAAGAATAGTTTTTTTGGATCAGAAACCAAACCCTCCCAAATAAAACTGGGGCACTCTTTATCCGCAAAATAAAAATATCTAACAAACCAAAAGGTACGCTGTAAAAACTGGGCTTTGGTGGGAGGACAGTATTGAAATTCTTTGAACTGATCACAACGAGTTTCAATCAACCGTACAAGCTCACCCCGACCATCAAAATCCGATGCACAATAAGCAAACAGCGTTTCCAATACTTGAAATGGCATATCTGGAAAACGATTTAACCATTCAAACGGCAAGGTCTTTTTGAATTGATTAAACTCAGAACGATTATTTAACCAATCCACATCAATATGCTCACAACTTGCAGCGAGCTGAGGTTCAAAATAATCTCTCAAGAAAAGCTCTCTATCATTCTCAGCTAAAAATAGACAACGACTGACTTCATCATCAATTGCGTTATATTCATCACGAAATTTAGAGGAATAACGATTTAGCGCCACTTTAAGAACCACAAGTGCCGCATGGTTAAGACTATCTAAAGTTTTGTATTTTCGATAAATACATACTGCAACAGCACAAAGAACAAACTCCACCTGCATTATTTGGTTATTAATTCTTAATTCAACTAACTTTTGCAAACTGGGAAGATCTGGTTCCAGAAAATGAATACTATTGCAAAGTGAATCTTCAATAAGCTTATCATCAGGAACAACATCAAAATCTTGCGTTCTTTCATCAGGATACAAATAGTACCCTGCCATATAATTTATCCAGCCCCAATGTCTACCATTCCTTATTAATTCATGATTGGCCGTAAAATCATCAATAGCCTGTTTTTTTCTTTTATCGTTTCTAGCCCTGTGCTTCCCATAAAAGCGGTAATTATCTGCCCTGGTTTTTTTATTTCCATTTCGCTCATTCTTACAATGAAAAGCCCATTTGGCCATAAACTCTGGTTTAGCACGCGCCTGCCGACGCATTAAAGCCCTCAGCTCATTGGTACCTCTATCTTTGGTATAAAGTGCATGATGCTGAAAGTACGCGCTCCACAATTTAAGATTTTCATGTTCATATGAAAAGCGGATAATATTTTCAATATCATTATCCCTGAAAAACAAACCAGCGTGACCTAACCAACCATTAAAACGGCTTCCTAGCCGACGTATTTCATCTGAATCACTAAGGCTACCGAGTGCACACAAATGAATTGCCTGCCGCAAATCTTTGGTATTTTGCAAAATCTCAACAGACTTACTTTGAGAGGGAGTGGTAGAGTGATGAAATACAAGATTGCGCATCCATTGCCACAATATGCCAGCATCAAAGTGATCTTTCCTGACTCCAAAATATCGATCCAACAAAAGCCCCATAACTTTACTAAGACCTGGACGACAATTGCAGTCATAGTCATTTTTAGCTGCACACGAGCACACCATCTGCGTACTTAATTGATCCAAAAACCATTGGGAATCCTCTTCTGAAAAGGATTCTATTAACGTTTTAATAAAGCGCCGCTTCCCAATTACATTTTCGAATGGCTGATGACGATGGGGGTATAAAGTTGATAATGTTTTTAGGAACGAGCAAACAATCGGTTTCCCTATATGATCAACGCCTCGCTCTTTCACTATGGTGGCAGCTAACTCTAGCGATGAGACATCCCCCAAACTCACTAAAATAGTAAAGGCACACGATAGGCTTTCATTTTTAATATTAATCAAGCAGCTAAGCGCTAGCTTACGAATGTGTTCAATCTCTTCAGCATTAACTAATAAATCAATTAGTGTCGTTTTGAATAGATGACTCTGATCAGAATTCTCCAATAATTCGAGGATTAAACCTCTTAAATGATTTTTATTTCTCGGCATCGCCAGAATACTGGTGGTTGCGCCAACCACTTCTGGAGTGAAGAAACCTTTTGCACTGAAACTGCGCCACTGATCACTTGCCCTGAAATATGGATCGGTTTCCGCCAGATCTGACAACGCATTAATCAGCGCAATCTTTGAGCTTGAATGCAACTGTGCAGGATCGCCATTTGCGATAGCTGCATAAGGATCAAGAGCAATAACAAGGTTTTGGGTATCTTTATTAGCCAGGGTAGCCAACCACCCTATTAAACCGCGTAATTCATGCCTGACCACACCATTTGGAGCGATAATGGCGAGGCAACGTTTTACGCTAAGAAGATCCTGATTATCGTTAATTCTTTTCGCCAAATAGGAAGCAGCACAATATTCAGCAACAACTCTATGAATGGGTTCATGCAAGGACGGGCTATCTGCCAGTTTAAATAGACCGGTATCCATCAAATATTTAAGCTGTGGTCGATCAACCTTGCTGATCAAATCGTAAAGGAATGGATACTTATGGTCTGCATGCGACTCGACAGACGAAAAACCTTCAGAACCCGAGAGCAACAGTTTTGCAAAAATTTCTTCCGCACAAGCCGTAAGGAATTCGATGCTTGGGCGTGATATCGATGAACGCTCTTCCGAATCCTCTTTAACAAGTTTGACAACAGCATCTTCAAAGACTTGCCTTTTTGACTCAAATGCATGTGGATTATCAACATATGCCAACGCAAATAGCCGTAGGAAAAGCGGATTGCCAAACAGTGGGGTCAAATCAACACTCAGTGCCTGTGTGTAAAAAGCCTCAAAACTATAATCAGGTGCAATACTCTGAAAAAATTCTCTTTGCTCAACCTCATTAAATGCCACGAGGTGGTAAGTCGTTGGTTCGACCCCAAAAAAATCTTTAATCAACCCTTTATACCGAGGAGCATTCCACTCACTAGCACGACAAGCAAATACAACGACAAAAGGGTGAAGTTGGCTAGCTGTGGCGAAAATAGAATCAATCGCGGAATGGTCTATCTTCGCAACTTCATCAAGCCCATCCAAAATCAACACTTTACTTTCTGGCACATTAGGCCGGTGACGAAATACGTTAGCTTTTACACGCGCTGTATTAAATGATTCGGCAAGTTTGGTTAGCAACTCCGTCTTGCCCGCGCCGGGCTCCGCCAATATGACAATACAGCCAGACAGTTTCATTTCATCCTGATGAATAACCTGACCATCAATGGTCAAGTGTCGCTTTATGTATATTGAATTCGTCATGAAAACTATTTATCCCGTCAAGAAAGCTCATCGCGTGAGTATATAAGCCCTAAAGAAATTACTGTTATCCGCCCTTCAGATAGACACGCAAACTTGCCCAATGAGCCGAATAAATCTATTATTCGGCTCATATTGTGAGCCGAATACAATAAATAATCGGCTCAACCCTCACCGGAGGCAAGTTTGAGCGATTACACACCACCCAACCGTTGGATTTGGCAGCAAGCCGATTGGCCGGAGTTTCGCTGGGATCATGCCTGCGTAGAACCTTTGTTGCGCGAGGCACATACCAAACTTGGCGTATTATTGGGGCGCGCCGGAACGGTAGCTGAGGGGCTAGATAAGGCAGCGGCGTTGGATGCGCTGTTACAAAACATCATCACCTCTTCCGCCATTGAAGGAGAAGGATTGAATGCCGCATCGGTGCGCTCTTCTTTGGCGCAGCGCTTGGGTCTTAAACTAAGCGATGAGTTAACCGAGGCAACCTCGGCACGCACCGAGGGTTTGGCTGAGCTGATGATGGATGCAGTGCAAAATAGCCATGCGCCACTCTCGCTTGAGCGTTTATTTAAATGGCATCGCTGGTTGTTCCCCGATGATGAACCGCGCTTGGTCTCTATTCAGGTAGGGCAATTGCGTGGCAATGACCCAATGCAGGTGGTATCCGGCCGAATAGACAAACCCAAAATACATTTTGAAGCGCCACCACGCCGCGTATTGGATGACCAGCTTACACAATTTATCGCTTGGTTTAACCAGTCAAACAATCCTTCTATTGACCCACTGGTACGCGCCGCCATCACCCATTTTTGGTTTATTACGCTACATCCATTTGATGATGGCAATGGCCGCATTACACGTGCGCTGACGGATTTGGCATTGGCGCAGGCCGATGCACAATCCATTCGTTTATATGCAATGTCAGCGGCGATTTTAGCGAGCCGCAGTGATTACTATCGTATTTTGGAGCAATCGCAAACAGGTGATTTGAACATCACCAACTGGCTTGAATGGTTTTTATTGACACTCAACACCACCTTGCAAATGGCGCTGGCATCTATTGACCGTATTTTGCAAAAGCGACGCTTCTGGCAAGAGTTTCATACAGAAAACTTTTCCGCTGAACAGCGTAAAGTTCTCAACCGATTATTAGACGGTGGCGAACGAGGCTTTGAAGGTGGCATTAGCGCCGCGCAATATCAAAAAGTCGCCAAGGTGAGTAAAGCTACTGCCACCCGTCATTTAAGTGATTTGCTCGATAAGGGCTGTTTACAAAAATTACCCGGCGGTGGGCGCAGTACACGCTATCAGATTGCTCAGCTTCACACTGGCGAATAACTAATCCGCCACCAACTTCGACAAATCAATCCAATAACGGGGATTATCAACCGGAGTTTCAGCCGGTAAATACGGATTTTTTAGTGTAATAATCCGACGGTTTTTTAATCGTTCCAGTCCCGAGCTAACCCTTGGATGATTGTAAAAAAACTGGTCAAATTTACCGTTATCGATCAGTAATTCCATACCCTTTTCGATGCGCTGCGCGAGCGCTTCATTGTTTTTATTCACAAAAAAGTAAATCGCCGAGGGGTAGTAGATGAGCAAGTTGTCTTCTACTTCCAGGCGCGTCTCTTTGCGCTGCAGCAATTCAAACCAGGCTTCAGATACACCGCGCGGAAAATAATCAAAGCGGCGGGCATTGATCATCCGAAACAGCGATTCGGTTGTCTCGGACGTGGTCAAACGCAAACCATTCGCTTGCAAAATTAACGTATCCGGCCAGTGAGTGCCCTGCCCGCCGAGAAACTTCGCCAGATCTTGCCGTTTTTTTATTTGATCAAACCGTGCTTGCTCGTGTTTGCGAATCAACAATACGCGATAACCGAACAAACCTTTAAACAAGGGGATGCGTATAGGGCGCAATTGTTGCTCGCGCTCTTTATCAGTCATGGTCCAGATTACAAAATCACTACTGTCATTTTCCAGCATATTAATCCAGCGCGCTTGCGAGTAATCGCGCGGGGAAAAAACTATATCAATCACTTCGTTATCAGCCTTGCTGGCATTCAATGCCATCACCAATAAAGTCGTGAAGTAATCACTTGGTTGCTCCAGTGCCGTGCCTTGCACTTTCACTGGAATACGCACTTGCTCTGCGTTGGCTAGCGCCGCAGACGGCGAGATAAAAGCAAATAGAATGCACCACAGCGACACTCGGGTGCGCAACGCGAAAAACCGACAATCAAACCTGAGCATAGGCATAAAGGCTCATCTGCAACAATAAACATCCACGAAGCATAGAAGAAAAGCGGCCATCCTGCCGAATAGGCTACACAAATACCAGTGATGACACCTTCCGTCGGCTCCCGTATAGTCAGCGCGATAACATCCGCACAGTTTCTTTAAGGATTAGCGCCATGCAAGAAAAATTGGAAACACGCACGTTTTTACTGTTTTTATTCATCATTTCCGTTGGGTTTTTAATGATATTAAAACCCTTCTTCGGGACGATTTTTTGGGCGTGCGCCATCACCATTATTTTTTATCCAATGCAAACGCGACTACTTAAGTATCTCAATGGTCGCAGCACTATCTGCGCCCTGCTGACCTTAACCACATGCATATTGGTGGTGGTCTTGCCGGTTACGCTATTGATTAGCTCAGTGGTATCTGAAGGTGCTGACTACTACAGCAAGCTCGAATCGGGCGAGGTCAATCCTGCCCAGTATATCGATCAGGTGCGCACCGCCTTCCCGGCTGTACAGCAAACGCTGGAGCGCTTTGGTATCGACTTTGCCAAAGTGAAAGAAGGTGTACTGAGCGTGAGCATGAGCGGCGGCAAGTGGATCGCACAGCATGCTCTCAGCATTGGCCAGAACACCTTCAAACTATTGCTGAATATCTGTTTGATGTTGTACCTGACATTTTTCCTACTGCGCGATGGCAATTACCTGCTGGAGTTATTAATCCGCGCACTACCGCTCGGCGACACACGGGAGCGCATGTTATTTGCCAAATTTGGTGAAGTCACCCGCGCTACCATCAAGGGCAATATGGTGATTGCGGTGGTGCAAGGCTCACTCGGCGGTTTGGTCTTTTGGGCACTAGGCATTCCAGGCGCGCTGCTGTGGGGCGTGGTGATGGCGGTCATGTCTCTGATACCGGCCGTGGGCCCAGCGATTGTCTGGGCGCCGGTTGCCGTCTACCTATTTGCCACAGGCGACAATATCAAAGGCATTGTTCTGGTTGGAGTTGGCATGGGTGTAATTGGTCTGATCGACAATATTCTGCGCCCGATTTTGGTGGGGCGCGACACCAAGCTGCCCGACTATATTGTGCTGCTCTCCACCCTTGGCGGCCTTGGTTTGTTTGGCATTAATGGCTTTGTGATTGGCCCATTGGTGGCGGCTCTGTTTATCGCTTTTTGGGAGATTTTTATCCGCGAAGTCAACGTACCCGATGCAGGCAATGAACCCCAAGCCGAACAAAAGCCCGAGGCATAGCGCGCTTGATCTGCTAGACTGCGCGGCCATTTTATCGATTGGAAGTTGATTTATGTCTAACCAATACAAGACTGTTGAAGAACTCGTAAGCTACGGCATTGGCCGCCAAATGGGCGATCAATTGGCAAGCAATCCGTTTGATGGCGTTTCTGCCGCGGCCGTTGCGCAGGGTGTTATGGATGCTCTGAATGGCGTGGCCATGCCTTACAGCAACGAAGAAATGCAAAATGCATTTGAAGTGATCAATACTCAAATGCAAGCTAAAGAAGCTGATAAGCACAAGGCACTGGCGGGTGCGGGCGAAGCCTTCCTGGCTGAAAATGCGAAAAAAGCCGGTATCACCGTAACTGCATCTGGCTTGCAATACGAAGTAATCACTCAGGGTACTGGTGCTGTTCCAACCGCGACATCCAAAGTGAAAACCCATTACCACGGCACCCTGATCGACGGCACTGTGTTTGATAGTTCGGTAAATCGCGGTCAGCCAATTGATTTCCCAGTGAACGGTGTAATCGCAGGCTGGACTGAAGCATTGCAATTGATGCCAGTGGGTTCTAAATGGCGTTTGTATGTACCGCAAAACCTCGCCTACGGTGAGCGCGGAGCCGGTGCCAGCATTGCACCCTTCTCGACGCTGATTTTTGATGTTGAGTTGATTGATATTGTTGGTTAATTGATTCAACCCTAGCCTCCAGCGAGGATTCCGCGATCTTTTCCAAGACACGCCGTGAATCCTTCCTTGGAGGCTCATCTTCGACATCCATGTCTCAGACGGTCTCGGAAAAAATCCCGAAATCCTCGCTTCATCGCACCTGATCAACATTCTTAATTTATTTTTTTGTAACTATTGGATTTTCCATGTGGTTTAAAAATTTACGTTTATATCGCCTGACCGAAGAGTGGACTATTTCCGCTGAAGAATTGAATGAAAAGCTGGCCGAGTTTTGTTTTAACCCCTGCGGCAGCCTCGACCCTATGCGTTATGGTTTTGAATTTCCGCTGGGCCGCCACGGCAGTGAATATATTCATGTAACCAACGGCTACATTATGATTTGCGCCAAGAAGCAGGAAAAAATTCTGCCCGGCGGTGTGATCAAAGAACAACTGGAAGAAAAAATTCTCGCCATTAGCGATGCCGAAGCGCGCTCTGTCAGCCGCAAAGAACGCGACACTTTAAAAGACGAAATTATTTTCTCCCTGCTGCCAAAAGCCTTTACCCGCTCATCGCTGGATTACGCTTATATCGCTCCGCAAGATAATTTAATTGTGGTGAATTCATCCTCCGCCAAACGGGCGGAAGATTTGCTGAGCAAATTGCGCGAGGCGATTGGCAGCCTGCGCTGTTTACCTATAGCACCCAAGAATATTCCCACCCAAGTGATGACTCATTGGCTGCGAGAAAGCCAAGCGCCGCACCAGTTTGAATTGGGCGAAGAAGTGGAATTACAAGCGGCGAAAGATGGCCGTGTAATTCGCTGCAAAAAACAGGATTTAACCGCAAGCGAAATCCGCAACCATTTAGAAAGCGGTATGCACGTCAGCAAAATTGGTTTGGTGTGGAAGGAATCGATCAGCTGCATCATCGACGATCAAGTCGCCGTTAAACGCGTAAAGTTTGAAGATGTGATTAGCGATAAAGCCAACGAGCGCAATCCGGAAAGCAAAGCGGAACAATTCGACGCAGACTTTGCCATTATGGCAATGGAGTTAAAAAACTTTATTGCTGCCCTACTAGCGGCCTTTGGTGGTGAAACTGAGCGCGAATAATTATTCGCGCTGCACACCCCCAACCTCGCCATCCGATGAATTTTTTTCCTGTCCATCAGCCAGCGCCAACTCAAAATAAAAACAAGAACCACCATCTGGTGCTGGTTGATAGCCGATAGCCCCTTCCATCATTTCAATCAATTCTTTACTAATCGCCAACCCTAAACCGGTTCCCCCTTTTTTACGGGTAGAGGATGAGTCCACCTGGGAAAAGCGTTTAAATAACTTGCTCTGATCCGCCAGTGCAACACCTTCGCCCTGATCGCAAATAACCACTTTCGCTCGAGTACCATCTACCTCGATACTCAAGCTGACCTCACCATCCGGCGGAGAAAATTTCACCGCATTGGAGAGCAGATTGGCCATTACTTGCAACAGGCGAGAATCATCGACTTTAACCCAGAGTCCACTATCGGGAGTATTAAAAACCAAACGCACTTGATACTGTGCGGCATAGGGTTCAATAGATTCCAATGACTGCTTTAATAGTGATATCAAATCGTGTTTTTGCAATTGAAATTGCATTTTTCCAGCTACTAGTTTTTCCATATCCAACAAATCATTAATCAAAAGCGACAAGCGCTCCCCATTGTGCAGAGCAATATTAATAATTTTTGTTGCGTTCTCATCGAACCCTGAAAAACTGCCACTCGCCAATAATTTCAAGCCACCTAAAATCGATGTGAGTGGTGTGCGCAATTCATGGCTGACCATTGAAACAAAATCGCGTTTCAAATTATCCAGCCGAATGCGCTCGCTGATATCGATAATCTGCAATGTCCAATGGGTTTTTTTCGCAGTGCGATAACAAATGCCCAAACTCACCAAACCCATTAACTTATCCGCACCGGGGGATGCCAGATGCGCTTCAAATTGCTTAAAGTGCGCATTATTGATCACAAAACTGGTATCAATTTCCTGCATTGCAGCCAGCACACGTGCCTGCTCCGCCGAGTCAAATAAATCCACAATTGTTTTGCCCTGCAGCTCATCGGGCTGCAACCCCGTTAGCGTGCAAAAACTGGAATTCACTTCCAGCCATAGCGCATCGTTTTCTATCAATGCCATGGCTTGAGGCGATGCTGAAAACACTCGCTGAAACCGTTTCTGACTATCTTCCAACGCGCGATTGGCCTGCATACGCGCGCTTAACGAGCGAATAAATTGAAACAATAAATATGCACTGAATAAAGCGACCAACCATCCACCCCAGCGAGCAATATTTAGTCGCAACGGAATTTGTGTCATATCGGCACCCACCACTAGATCCCATTGCCGCCCCACAACTGGAATGGCAATCAGCTCTTGCAAATCACCGGAAACCCCATCACCCTCCATTAACCATTGATCCTGTCCGCGGTCATAAATATTAATACTCATCGCACTGCGATGCGCGCGCTCCAGCAGAGCCGCAAATAGACTATCAGCATTAATCGCCGTGCTGACTAATCCCCAATATTGATTTTCATGTAGAAAAATGGCCTCGCGATACACCAGCCCAATGCCCCCCTGACGCAATTCAAAAGGGCCAATCAATTTCGGCTGACGGGTTTCTATTACCGTTTTGACTCCTGGCCACTGTGTAGGGACATCGGGATAATATAGTCCGAGTGCAGCCTTATTAGCCTTTAATGGATAGATGTAAGCAATGCGATTATCTGGCGCCAAAGCGATGTTGCGAATGTGAGCCCCGCGCTCCTGCAACTCGGTCAACCAAGGCGCTAAAGCTTTTTCATCCACAAGCCCATCGTTTGCTTCTAGATAAGCTTTTAAGCCTAGAGTGAAATACTGCGCCGCATTAAGCTCATAAGTGAGCAGACTGGCCAAGCCTGCCAGATCCTGATTCATCGCCACCAGACGCGCTTGACGGTCTGATTGGAACTCAGCTTTTACCGCCAATTCACATAATGCAAGCAGCGCAATCAGTAAGGCAGGAGGCAAGATCCAGCCTATTAGTTTCATCCGCACTAAAGGGCTTAAAGAAAGGGGATTACACAATCGGGACAACAATTGAAGCATGGACTTTCCGCAGACTTGAAGGCTGAATAGGTTTTCAAAGTATAGTCAGCAAATCAAACTGCGCGCCTTTCACCAAAGTTAATAAGCAAACCAGCAGGAATTATGCCGCTATAATGCCGGCCACTCTATTTCACCTTTTTTATGTCATAGGATTTTCTCATGCTCACCTCACTAGGCTCTAGGATTAACCCTTTTCGCGCTCGTTCAATTGTTGCAATAAGTCTGATACTGCTGGCACTGGTAAACACTGGTTGCAGCAAAAGCCCCGAGATTAGCAAAATTTCGGGCTTTGCACAGGGCACTACCTACAACCTCAGTTTTGTATTACCGCAGGGCTCCAGTACCGCGCTATCCACCATCGAGCAAGCAGTAGAAACTGAATTTGCGCGCATCGATAAATCGCTCTCCAATTATCGCGATGATTCCGTAATTGAAGCCTTTAACGCTCAACAGACCACCGATGTTTATGAGGTAGATGCCGAACTAGTCGCGCTGCTTGAAGAAGCGCGCAAAATTCATCGCGCCAGCAATGGTTGTTACGACCTCACTATCAAACCCTTGTTTGATTTGTGGGGCTTTAAAAAAGATGAATTCAGCCCACCGAGTGATGCCGACCTTGCCCAGACCATGGCAGTCATCGGTTTGGATAATATTGAAACGGTCGATGCAACGCATTTGCGCAAACAGATTCCCAATTTGCGTATCGACGTATCTTCAATTGGCCAAGGTTATGCAGTCGGCCAAATTGTAAAAATACTTGAGCAATATGGCGTACAACAATATTTAGTTGAGATCGGCGGCGAATTAAAAATCAGCGGCAAAAAACCGGACGGCGAGCCGTGGAAAATCGCACTGGAAAAACCACTGCCGAACGAGCGCAAGATGCATAAAATCGTCAGCTTTGATTCAGGCGCACCTATGTCGCTTATGGCATCGGGCACCTATCGCCACTACTTTGACAGTAACGGCAAACGCTACAGCCATATTCTTGATGCACGCAGCGGCAAACCTGTCGAACACAACACAGTTTCTGCGGCCATACTGCACGAAAACCCCACGATTGCCGACGGCTGGTCTACCGCACTGCTATGCTTGGGCAGCAGCGAAGGTTTAAAAGTCGCAAACCATAATAATCTCGCGGTATTGTTCATCGACCAACAAGGCGATGAGCTGATAGAAACCCGCAGCAACGCGATGAATGAAATGAAGGGTGTGAGCCTCAACAATCCTTAACTCAACATGCACATTCGATAAGGCAACACTTTTCAACGAGGGAGAAAATGACCAAAGACGTTCATGACCTTAATAATTTGCTGGGGAATTTACGCCAGTTGATTATCGATGCGCGTCGGCAAGCACTGCGCGCAGTTGACACAGTGCAGATTCGCACTTGCTGGGAAATAGGTCATCACATCGTTGAGTTTGAACAAAACGGACAAGCGCGAGCAGAATATGGAAAACGCTTGCTGACGGATCTAGCTACTCAATTAACAAAAGAATTTGGGAAAGGTTTTGATTCATCTAACTTGCGCTATATGCGGTTATTCTACAAAGCATTTCCAATTCGTGACGCAGTGCGTCACGAATTGAGCTGGACGCATTACCGCACCTTACTCAAAGTTGAAAGCCCGTCCGCCCGCGCATGGTACATAGCGGAAAGTATCCGCCAAAATTGGAGTTCACGTGCGCTTGAGCGCCAAATCTCCACACTCTACTACGAGCGATTACTAACAAGCCAAGATCAGCCAGCCGTTGCACTTGAAGCAGCAAACTTAACCGAGCCGCTGAGCAAAACGCCAAGAGAGTTTGTGCGCGACCCGGTGGTATTAGAATTTCTGGGGCTACCCGAAGCCGGGCGTCTACTAGAGAGTGATTTAGAACAAGGGCTGATGAATAAACTACAAAGCTTTTTACTGGAACTTGGCAGCGGCTTTGCATTCGTCGCTCGTCAACAACGGATTAGCACTGACAATAAAGACTTCTACATCGATTTGGTTTTTTATAACTATCTACTCAAGTGCTTCGTATTATTCGACTTAAAAACCGGAGAGCTAAGCCATCAGGATATTGGCCAAATGGATATGTATGTTCGAATGTACGATGATTTGAAACGGGGTGAAGATGACAACCCTACTGTTGGTATTATTCTCTGCTCACAAAAAGACTCATCTGTAGTGCGCTATTCAGTCCTCAACGGAAGCGAGCAATTATTTGCCAGCCGCTATAAATTGATACTGCCATCCGAAGAAGAGTTACGGCAAGAGTTAGAGCGCGAACGAGCAGAATTGCTTGAGCAAACACAACACAACAAATAAAAGGCGCGCTTAACATGAAACTCATCTACACCCACGAAAACCGTTTTTTGGTTGCTAATGCGCACAACATCCTTGAACAAGCCGGGATTCGTGTGGTGTGGAAAAACGAATTTGCTTCCGGTGCGATTGGTGAAATTTCACCGTTTGATACCTGGCCAGAATTATGGGTGATAGACGATGCCGACTATGATCGCGCAATAGAAATTATTACTCACGCGCTGAGTGCCACTAACGCACCAGATTGGACTTGCACTCACTGCAACGAACCGAACGATGCAGCATTTGAAACCTGTTGGAATTGCCAAACAGAAAAACCGGAGCACACATGATGAAACAGATTCTATGCAGTTTGGCATTATTGATTTTAGCTACCAGTGCCTGGGCACAAACCACCCAACTCAGTGTGATGAGCTACAACATTCGCTGCGGCCCATGTGAAGCGCCAGACAACATTAACAATTGGAAAAAACGCAAATATCTAGTGGGGCATTTGATCAAAATGCACAACCCGGATGTCATCGGCTTGCAAGAGGCGGAACTCAATCAAATTGAAGACTTGGTAGAAATGCTGGATGACTATTCCTGGATGGGTGTAGGCCGTGACGACGGCAGGGACAAAGGCGAAACAACGGCTATTTTATTTCGCACCTCGCGCTTGTCGCTGCAGGGGCAGCAAACACTCTGGTTATCGCAAACGCCACTGCAACCTTCGCGCGGTTGGGATGCAACTTATCGCCGCACGCTCAGCATCGCCAAATTACTCGATGCGCAAACCAAACAATTTATATATGTGTTCAACACCCATCTGGACAACGAAGGCGAAGTGGCGCGGCAGGAAGGCGCCAAATTATTAATCAATGAGATTGCCAAACTCGACGCTGCAGCACCCGTTGTGGTCACCGGCGATTTTAATTTTACCGCGCCCGCTCCTAGTTACGACATCATCACCGAAACTCTCGCCGACGCCGAAAAAACCTCAACTACTCCAGCAACGGGCGGCAACAAAACCTTTAATGGCTTTGGCGAAAACAAAGAACCGGGCAATAAAATTGATTTCATTTTTGTAAAAAAATCAATGAAAGTGCACAGTCATCAAATCGACACCACTATTTATAACAATCTCTACCCTTCGGATCATTTCCCAGTCATAGTAACAGTCGATACTGCTATCACGACTGCAGACACATTAAAGAGCATTGAGTAAAACTGACAGTTCGTTGCGAATATATTTTTCTTCCACCCAATCGCTCAACTGCGCGTTCATAAACTCAATAAAATTATGTGCGGCGACCGGCAAACGCCGGTCGCCATGACGCACCAAATACCAATGGCTGGTGAGGGGGAAATCCCGCACATTAATAATCGCCACTTGCGCATTGGTCTGCGCCAGCGTGTGTTCCGAAATAACCGCTAAACCCAAACCCGTTTCCACACTCATCCGAATCACTTCGTTACTTTCGATTTGCAGGGTCTTATGCAACTGCAAATTATTTTCACGCAGCCAATTTTCAAACATCATGCGGGTAGCGCTACCCGGTTCGCGCATTAAAAAACGCTCATTCACTAATTCTGCAAAATCTACTTGCTGTTGTTGTGCGGCCCAATGGTGAATGGGTGCAATAAGCACCAAGGGATTTTTGAGGAAGCGCCCACTAATCACATGTTCGCCGGTAGGTGGATGGCTAAATAAATACAAATCATCCAACTGGTTTTCAAAACGCTGCAATACACTGCCGCGGTTACCGATATTCAAGGTCACATCCACTGCGGGATACTGTTGCGCATAGGGGCTGAGCAAACGCGGCAAAATATATTTCGCCGTGGTCACTACCCCAATACCGAAGTGGCCTTTGCTGCCCTGCGCTGCATCGCTTAAAAAACTGTTGAAGTCATCAAAGCGCCCAAGAGCATCCAGCGCGGCGTGATACAACTCAGTGCCCACAAAGGTGGGGCGATACTGACCATCGCGCACCTCCAACAGCGTATCGCCTATAGCCTCTGTCAGCCGTTTGATCTGCAGTGAAACCGTGGGCTGGGTGAGGTGTAATTGCGCCGCCGCTTGAGAGATAGACCCGGTACGCACCACGGCGATATACACCTGCAATAGGCGAAAGGTGAGATGGCGAATATTCATAGGAGCACCCATATAGCAAAAACAATATAGATAATTATCTATTAATAAATACATAAACATTAATTATCATCTATTTCAAGCAACGATCACAATGCGCGCCAGACAACTTAAACCATCTGGAGAACACCATGCCCGATATAGTCATCATGTTTTTCCTGCTCGGAGCCCTTGCCGGGGTAGCCAAGTCCGACCTGAAAGTGCCTAAAGCGGCTTATGACACCCTGAGTATTTTGTTAATGCTGACCCTTGGTTTGAAAGGTGGATTAGCGTTGCACGGGCAAGTGAGCTGGCAATTGCTGCCTGAAGTGGTGGTGGTGATTTTGGTCGGTATTGCGATCCCCTTGGCGGTTTATCCTCTGGTGCGCAAGCTCGCGGGGCTTAACCCAGCCGACAGCGCAAGCTTGGCTGCCCACTACGGCTCAGCCAGCGCCGGTACATTTGCCGTGGCGCTGGCGTTTGCTGAAGCCAATAACCTTACGATAGCCCCGCAGACGACGCTCTACCTTGTTCTACTGGAACTGCCAGCCATCGTGGTGGCAATTATGATTTATCGCAAAGTCACCGGCAGCACCGCCAAGGCCAGTGCCATTTGGCACGAGGCACTGACCAGCCGCGGTGTAGTCCTGCTGGCCGGTGGTTTGTTGATTGGTTACTGGTACGGGCCGGAAGGCAGCGCCGCGATTACCCCGCTGTTCCTCGGCGCCTTCAAAGCCTTGCTTGCCCTGTTCTTACTGGAGATGGGTTTGTGTGTATCCAAACACCTCAACCCCTTCCCGTTAAAACATTGGCGTTTGATTGGCTTTGCCTTGGTCGCGCCGATGATTTTAGCGGTGATAGGTATCAGCCTCGGTGTATTACTGGGTCTGCCTGCGGGTAGCAGCTTGATTCTCGGCAGCTTGGTCGCGAGTGCCTCTTATATCGCAGCACCGGCGGCGATTCGCGGTGCGATTCCCGAAGCCGATGTCGGTCTCTCCATCTTTGCCTCGCTGGGTGTGACCTTTCCGTTCAATGTGCTGGTGGGCATCCCGATTTACTACCAGTTATTAACCTGGTTCAGCGCTTAAGTAGCCACGAAAAACATTTTTTGCCTTGCGTCTCAATTGGGGGGCAAGGCTCTTGCGGAGCCCCCATGTACTCACAAACACACTTGCAACAACTCGAAGCTGAAGCCATTTTTATCATCCGCGAAGTGGCCGCCAGTTTCGACAATCCCTGCTTTTTTTATTCGATCGGCAAAGACTCAACGGTGATGCTGCACCTCGCGCGCAAAGCCTTTTACCCCGCCCCCGTGCCATTCACGCTGCTACATGTGGATACCACTTGGGAGTTTGCCGAGATGGCGCGTTTTCGCGATGCCATGGCCGCTAAACATCAACTCAGAATACTGGTTCACACCAATGAAGAAGCGCTCGCGCTGGGCATTCACCCCATTAATTCAGGCTCAGTTAAATACAACGATTTGATGAAGACCCAAGCACTAAAACAGGCGATGAAACAATACCGCTTCGATGCCGCACTGGGCGGTGCCCGGCGCGATGAAGAAAAATCCCGCGCTAAAGAGCGAGTATTTTCAGTGCGCGATGCCCATCAAGGCTGGGATCCGAAAAATCAGCGTCCGGAGTTATGGAACATTTACAACTGCCATATCGATAAAGGCGAATCGGTGCGTGTATTTCCCTTATCGAACTGGACAGAACTGGATATTTGGCAGTACATCCACAAAGAAAAAATCGAGCTGGTATCACTGTATTTATCCGCCCCGCGCATGAGCTGGGTAAGCGATAACGGCGGCCAATATTTAATTCTGGATGACGAACGCATGCTGCCGTTTTTAAGCGAGCGCGAACGCGCCAGCCTCGCCCACCGCCCGCTGCGCTGCCGCACACTGGGCTGCTACCCGCAAACCGGCGCCGTGTTGAGCGAGGCCACTCAAGTCATCGATATTATTGATGAGTTAGTACAGAGCAAAACCAGCGAACGCGAAGGCCGCATGCTGGATAAAGATCAAGTTGGCTCGATGGAAAAGAAAAAACGTGAAGGTTACTTTTAATGCAAACACGCTTCGCCAACAGTCAATTTGCCCTACTCACTCGCCACGGCAAAGAAAATATATTCGCGCCTTTGCTGGAAACGCAGTTGGGCGCATCGCTGCTACTGACCGAGAATTTCGATACCGATTTACTCGGCACCTTTAGTGGCGAGGTTGAACGCGAGCTGAGCCCGCTCGATTGCGCACTGAAAAAAGCACAGCTGGCCTGCGAGCTTACCGGTCTCAACCTTGGGTTGGGTAGCGAAGGTAGTTTTAGCCCCAGCCACTACGGTTTTGGCACAGCTAATCACGAGCTGATTGCCTGCATCAATCGGCAAGCGGGCTGGTCGGTGGTGGGGCACTACTATGGCTTTAGCCGTGTACGCAGCCAGACCCTAAATTCCATGGCTGAGCTCTATCGATTTGTGGAGCAAACCCCAGCTGGACAAGGTTTGTTATTGCGCAGCCCAGCCGGAGTCGCCAAGGGGCTTTATGGGTTAGATGCAATAGAAACCCAGCTAAAAGACTGGTTTGGAAACTACGCCCTACTCGGCTCGGCGTTCGCGCAGGAGCTGGTGATTAGCGATGACCTGCGCGCGCACCACTGCCCAGAGCGGCGCGAACATATCCGAAGGGCGATGGAAAATCTGATCGAACGCTTGCAACTTGCTTGCCCGCAGTGCGATACCCCGGGGTTTTGGCCAGACCATGTCCTGCCCGGCCTTCCCTGTCGCGCTTGCGGCTGCCCCACCCACAGTATTAAAGCGCGTACCGCGCGCTGCGGTCATTGTCATTTTGAACAAACTTACCCAGTCACCGAGCCCGAAGCTGACCCCAGCCTCTGCCCGCACTGCAACCCCTAAAGTCACGAACATAACGAGAGTAATGAGAGCAGCGAGCTATGCACACTGAATACTTGTTCACCGACCAGCCCTTGCAGCTGGCACGCGCCGCCCAATTGTTGATTGCGGGCAAGCTGGTGGCGGTGCCCACCGAAACCGTTTATGGTCTCGCGGCGGACGCCAGCAACCCGGAGGCGGTCGCCCAGATTTTTAACGCCAAGGGGCGCCCAGCCAACCACCCGCTGATTGTTCATATCGCCGACCCTGAGCATATGCATCACTGGGCTGAGCAAATCCCCGCCAGCGCATTTGCCCTCGCCAGCCATTTTTGGCCGGGGCCACTCACCCTACTGCTCAAAAAAGCCGCCCATGTAGACTCTTGTGTCACCGGTGGCGAACCCAATATCGCCCTGCGCATGCCCGCCCACCCAGTGATGCAAAACCTGTTGCGCATGACCGAACTCGGGCTCGCCGCGCCCTCGGCCAACCCCTACCAACAACTCAGTCCCACCCAGGCAACACATGTGGCTAAGGGGCTGTCGGGCAAAATCGCGGCGATTCTAGACGGCGGCAGCTGCCAACTCGGGCTGGAATCCACCATCGTCGATTTGACCCAATCCCAACCGCGCATACTGCGCGCCGGCCCCATTACCGCCGATGCCATCGCCCAGTGTTTAGGGCAGCCAGTGGCCGCGCCGCAACGCCATGAGGTAGCCATCTCGGGCAATAAAAAACAGCACTATCAACCGCGCAAACCGCTGCATATTTTCGCCACCGAAGAACTTGTACAACAACTCAAGCGCACCAACCAGCGCATCGCCGTAGTTTTTTACAGCCAGGCCATTCAATCAGCGAGCAACACAATCGAAAACTTATCTGGCAGCACGCCAATTTATCGGGCCGCATCATCCAACAAAGCACTTTATGCCCAAGCGTTATACAGCACATTGCACGAGTTGGACGCACTCGATATAGATGCAATTTGGATGGAACAACCACCGCAATCAACTGAATGGAATGATGTGAATGACCGCTTGGCGCGAGCGGCAACCAAAGACGATGGGAAGTGATAAGACGTGTTTAGCAAATTGCAGATAAGACGCAAACCCATTATGGTTGCCGAACAACAAAAACATTACACAACAAACGCAACCTCTCAGCAGAATCCTAAACATAAGAAAGGAACAGGCATGAGAGTTTTACTCAAACATTATTTTTTTATCCCAGCGCTCTGCATTCATTTATTGGGATGCGGTGGCAACAGCGATGCAAAGATCACCCCCGCTAGTTCGATGGTGCCAGTCACAGCTTCAGCGGTTGCAGTATCGGTAAACGCAAACAATTCCAGCGCGACGGTTTCGGTAGAAAATTCTACTCAAGACTGCGAGATTGCAGCACTCAAACCATTTGCCGATCTACCCGAAATAGGCAAACTGCCCAATCCATTTATTTTTATGGATGGCACACCTGTATTGACTAAAAAACAATGGTCTTGTCGTCGTGCAGAAATTGCAGCACAAGCGCAAGCCTATGAACTAGGCGAAAAACCGCTAGCGCCACTGCAAGTGGCTGGATCAGTTAGCAGCGGAAAAATTACCGTCATTGTGCGCGACAAGGGCAAACAAATCGCCTTTGATGCACTCATCACCCTACCCCGTACCGGCGTTGCGCCCTACCCCGCAATGATTGGCATAGGCAATTCCTATTTGAATAATGACGAGCTATCGCGCCAAGGAATCGCCGTTATTCAATTTCCCAATAATTTACTGGGTGAACAACACAATGGACAATCGCGCGGCAAAGGTTTGTTCTATGACATATACGGCAGCGATCACCGCGCCAGCGCCATGATGGCCTGGGCCTGGGGCGTAAGCCGTGTGCTCGATGTACTGCACAACACTAGCAATACCCTTATCGATCCGAAGCGAGTAGGCGTTACCGGTTGCTCGCGCAATGGCAAAGGTGCCTTGATCGCAGGAGCATTTGATGAGCGACTAGCACTCACCATCATGCAAGAATCAGGTTCCGGCGGCGCCGCTAGCTGGCGCATTTCTGACGCTCAATTAGCCGCAGGCCAAAACGTACAAACCCTGCGCCAAATCGTGACTGAAAATGTGTGGTTTACCGAGCAATTTAAAATTTTCAGCGAAGCCGCAAACAAACTGCCCTTTGATCACCACAGCTTGATGGGGCTTATTGCACCGCGCGGATTATTAGTCGTAGAAAACACCGGCATGGAATGGCTGGGCAATCAAAGTACTTACACTACTGCCGTTGTAGCGCGCGAAATTTGGAACGCATTAGGTGCAGCCGACAACATGGGCGTAACCCAAATAGGCGGCCACAACCACTGCCAACTCCCCGCCAGCCAGCAACCTTTTGTGGATGCATTTGTGCAGAAGTTTTTACTAAATGACAAAACTGCAAACACCCAAGTGCAACAAACCGATGGTGGCTTTCCGGTGGAAGTTTCGCGCTGGGTGGATTGGGAGACGCCGAGTCTGCATTAATTATCTGTTAGCGAGGAAAAATTCAATCCAAATTTTTCCAGATACTGCTTAACACGATGAGAGTCATTTACAGAGGATTTTTTATCTCGACTCACATTAAATAATGTGCGCCCGGCTTCAGCCAAGGAACGGCTTGTCTTGCATACTTTTATAACCTCGCTTAGCTGTAAGCGATCAAATAAATCCAGATTCGCAAGCTGAGCTGGAGACAAATAATTTTCTAGCAAACTATTATTTTTAGTCACAGCTTGGCTCTGAAAACCGCGCCAGGCATGCTGCAAGCGAACAATTTCACCCGCTACAATATCCTCAGTAATACGCCCGCCAACCGCAAGCGTTGCCATGCGTGTAATACTGGAATTTAAGTCGCGAAAGTTAGCGCGCCAGAGCGCTTGCGGCGAATAGGCAAACTGCAAATAAGCTTCACGCGCACCTTTATTAAAACTCACTTTATGACCCGCCTTGCGCGCATAATTATTTAACTCATGCTCGATATTTGGCTCTAAATCCTCACTGCGCAACTTTAGCGAAGGCAATTCATAAGTCCATAAATTGATGCGAGCCAATAAATCTTCGCGAAATAATCCTTGCCGCACCAATTCAAATAAATCGCGATGCGTACCGGCGATCAATTGAAAATCACTGGTGACAGTTTGATCGCCACCAAAAGGCATAAATATTTTTTCTTCAATCGCACGCAACAACATAGCTTGTTCATCCAAACCTAACTCGCCGATCTCATCCAGAAATAACATGCCTTGATGAGCTTCACGCAGCAGCCCTGCACGCGCATTCAATGCACCAGTAAACGCGCCTTTTACATGACCAAAGAGCGCGGACATTGCATTATCGCCACGCAGCGTAGCGCAGTTTACTTCGACTAAATTTCCCGTTAATTGTCCGCGTTGTTTTTTCAATTCGTAGATTCGTTTTGCCAACTGCGATTTCCCTGCCCCTGTGGGACCATTCAACAACATGGGAGCAGTTGATTTAACCGAAACCTGCTCAACCTGCGCAATCAATTCATTAAAGGCTGCATTGCGGGTTTGAATTCCACTTTTTAGATGGGTAACTGCATCGCGCGACTCTTTGGCAAACCGCGATGCTATTTGATCGTAGCGCGAGAGATCCAAATCAATAACATGATAGGTTCCTTGCACACCCTCTTTGCTGGGCGATGACTGCAACAATTTGCCAGGCAAATAATGCGCTTCGGCCAACAAGTACAAACAAATCTGCGCCACGTGAGTACCCGTGGTGATATTCACAAAATAATTATTCTGCTCAACATCAAACGCTTGGCTCACTGCCACCGCATGAATCTGACTGTACACCTGCTCAAAATCCCAAGCGTCCTCACAGGCGATAGGGATCGCAGTTACTTTGGTATGCGGCGAAACCTGAGCCATATCCTGCACCGTTAGATCCAGCAGCAACTGATCTTCCGGCAAATACATCAACAAATATTCATCGACCTGAAATTCAGGGTGCATCAATAATGCGATGCTCGGCCGCCAACGCTCCCACCGACGTTTACCCAAACCACCATGATCTAGCCTAGACCCCAGAATTCCTACCACCACATTATTCATTTAGATATTTTCCTATCTATTTTGATAAATAATAGAATTTTGCAAATTTTACGACAGCCCCTGAAAACACTCAACAAAACAATTTAACCAATACAAATCAATGACTTATCAGAAATTACATTTTCTCAAGCTAAAGTTGGCACCATGCCTGCAATAACCGACATGTAAGCCAATAAGAAATGGCACCCAAGTAAAAACAACAGATAGGTACGGATATGAATAATTTTGAAGTCATGCACAACCAAGGTCAGGTACCGGTTAAATCATGGACGCGCGGAGTGAGCTTCGATGAAAACGCACGCCAGCAAGTAAACAACATGGCGAGCATGCCATTCATACACAAATGGATTGCGGTAATGCCCGATGTACACCTGGGTAAAGGTGCCACTATCGGCAGCGTAATTCCAACTATTGGCGCTATCATTCCGGCGGCAGTAGGTGTGGATTTAGGTTGTGGGATGATGGCCGCAAAAACCACTCTGAATGCAGCGCAATTGCCTGATTCACTGGCAGCACTGCGCAGCGAAATTGAGAAAAAAGTACCGCACGGAAGCAGCCCGAAATTGCGCGGAGTGCGCGACAAAGGCAGCTGGGCGAACGCACCGGAAGATGTCACTAATGCTTGGGCGCATTTGCACGATGGATTCACCACGCTATGCGAAAAACATCCGTTTTTAAAAAACACCAACAATATGAATCATTTGGGAACTCTGGGAACAGGCAACCATTTTATTGAAATTTGTTTAGACGAAACCAACGCCGTCTGGGTGATGCTGCACAGTGGGTCGCGCGGAGTTGGCAACCGTATAGGGACACACTTTATCGAACAAGCCAAAAAAGATATGGAGCGCTGGTTTATTCATTTGCCCGATAAGGATTTGGCTTACATACCCGAGGGCAGCGAAAAATTTAGCGACTATGTAAAAGCTGTGGCTTGGGCACAAGATTTCGCGCGCACTAATCGCGAAGTAATGATGGCGAGAACGCTGCAAGCGATGCGCAACATTTTGCAAGTGTCGTTTGAAGCCCATGTGGAAGCGGTGAATTGTCATCACAACTACATCAGTCGCGAACATCACTACGGAGAAGATGTGTGGGTAACACGTAAAGGTGCAGTCAGTGCGCGCAAAGGCGAAATGGGAATTATCCCAGGCAGCATGGGGGCCAAATCTTTTATTGTGCGCGGCCTTGGTAACGATGAAAGTTTTTGTAGCTGCAGCCACGGTGCTGGTCGTGTGATGTCGCGCACCGAAGCAAAACGCCGCGTATCAATGAGCGAGCACTTGCAGGCAACCACAGGGGTTGAGTGCCGCAAAGATGAAGATGTGATTGATGAAACACCTTCGGCATACAAACCCATCGAAAAAGTAATGGAAGCGCAAGCAGATTTAGTAGAAATCGTACACACACTGAAACAAGTATTGTGTGTGAAAGGTTAAAAAATATCGCAACAAGGATGAAGCGATAAATAAAAATTTGGTGTGTTGTTATAGATGGAAATATAACAACACTGTGTGATCACAGCGGTGCAGTGTTGTTTACTGGCTGACACAAACGCCTCTGGCTATTTGTGTATCGGGATCATGCAGACACCAGATAGTGCCTTGTAGCTCAGCGGTAGAGCAGCGGAATCTAATCCGCAGGTCATTGGTTCGACTCCAATCATGGCTCCAATGCTATAGCTCATTTGGTAGAGCATCTCACTGTTAATGAGACGGTTGCCGGTTCAATTCCGGCTAGCAAACTGGTCTTTCAACCAGCTAAAAATGAAACACCGCAGACCTCCGCGATAAGTTGTTACTAAAAAATGGATTTAGGTTTTGGCAAAGGATTTCACAAGTAATGATTTATTAAACATGGCAATGCCATAACAGATACTTGGTTAAAGCGCGTTAATGCAAACGGCAGCGGATGTTGAAATCATTCAATGGATAGACGAGTGCAAAAATGCCCTCTAACAAAAACCGGTTATGCCTGCGCCGTGTGGAGGCTCTGCTTCAACAAAACAAGGAAACAGGAAAATGAAATTCAAGAAAAAATACTTACTTAACGATACTCAAATAGGTTTGCTGTATAAAGACCAGCAATTCCAAAAGGTACTGAACACTGGCACCCATGAATATTGGGATTGGCAAAATCGCCTGACATTACAGTCAGTCAATATCGCCACCACCTTGAATGAGGGTGTTAGTAAAGATATTTTATATCTCGCTGAAATTCATGCAGCTGCGTTTACAGATCACCTGCAGCTGTGGGAAACCGGTGAGCACGAAATTGGATTGATCTATCAACAAGGTATTCTCCGTGACATTAAAGCACCCGGCCAACGCGGCGCTTACTGGAAGCAAAAACAAGCGATCGCTATTGAAAAGCTGGATATTAGCGAGCACTTTTCACTTTCGGAAAAACTGTTGCGGGTTCTGTCCGGCGCGCGCGAACATCTACTGAGCCGTGCAGCTGCAACCGCTATAGCATTAAGCAACGTAGCAGAAGGCCATATTGGTTTTTTGATGGTAGATGGAAATACTATTAGCGCCCTGCAACCCGGTTTGCACATGTGGTGGAAGTTCAACCGTGTGATTGAGGTTAAACAATTTGATTTGCGTTTACAAAATATGGAAGTCAATGGACAAGAAATTTTGACCAAAGACCGCGTCAGCTTGCGCATTAACCTATCGGCCATGTGGCAAATCACAGACGCCGCCACCGTTAAACGCGAATTGGCAGATGCAAAGGATTACTTGTATCGTGAATTGCAATTGGCTTTGCGCACCATCGTTAGTACCCAAACACTGGATGAATTATTAGCCGACAAAAATTCACTCAACCAACAAGTGCTGGCGATAGTGGCAGAAAAGGCGGCGACTTATGGAATCACACTGAAATCAGTCGGTGCGCGGGATATTATCTTGCCCGGGGAGATGAAAGCTATTTTGACTCAGGTAGTCGAGGCGCAAAAACTAGCTGAAGCCAATCTGATCAAACGGCAAGAAGAAACCCAGGCAACCCGCTCACTGCACAACACTGCCAAAGTCATGGAAGGCAACCCTGTACTTCTGCGCTTGAAAGAACTGGAAGTGCTGGAAAAAATCACCGGTAAAATTAACACGCTAAACGTCTATGGCGGTTTGGATGGTGTGATGAATGATTTAGTGAGAATTACTGATAGAACTGCGAAAGCTTAATTCTGTGGCCAGCTTGCTGGCCACATAGCCGAGAAAAGATTATGAAAATACCCACCAAGTGCTGGAATTGCGCAGACAGTGAAATAGTTAAACCTCGGTCTTTTAACTCCTCATGCCACGCTTATTACTATCCAACAATCAAATGGTCAGTCGCGGACCATCTAATTTCGACTGATATTACCCATAAGCACTGGAGCAGCGGAAGAAAGAAAAAACCTGATCAAGGAAATATGCGAGTCGTTAAAGTCTCATTCCCTTTCGATCAAAAAGTTGGTGATCATTTTTGGGCTTTTTATATTGATGAAGACTTCTATGAGGATGAACAAAACACCGAAGAAAGAATAAGCAACTCAGCTTTTCTACTTTGTCACATTCTGAAATCACTTAAATCAGATGATCATTGCTCATGGATACTTTTAGACGTGGTAGAAAAAATAGATCTCGATGATGTACCACTAAAGGTTCCTCAAAGAAAGTTAGAAGATAGTTTTTTTCGCAATTTTTCATTTTATGAATGCTACGAATATGAAGAATATAACAAATGGATTTACTATCATGCTGGCGGAAGCCAAGGTGACTTACATGAATGGGCCCTTATAAAAAAGGAAGATACAACATATAACATCGTTGCATTCGGAAGGTACTCATTTCATGAAAACTGGTCTTTTCTTTGTAACGTCCCCATGACTTCCACCGAATACGAGAACTTCAAAACGGTAAACGCTACAAATAAATCCAATCATCAATTTTAAAAAAATCGCACCACATCAACACTCGTATGCAACACCCGCACAATCGCGATGCCCTCTTTTTGCAGCACGTAAAACAGTAAATGGCTTTGATAGGGAAAGCTGCGCAGCCCTTGGGATAACTCGTCGCGCTCAGCTCCAAGCAGAGGGTTATCGGCGAGAATCTGCGCAAGCGCTTCCAGATCATCTATATAGTTATGAGACTGTGCAGCGCCCCAGCGTTGGAAAGTGAAATCGATAATGGCTTCCAAGTCCTTTTCAGCTTGCTCCGTGAAATAAAAAGTCCCCATCATTTCACTCGCTGGCGCAGACGTTCAAGTACATCGCTACCGCTAGCAATACGACCAGCTTCTAAATCAGCAATGCCCTGCTGGATCTGTGCTTTAAGTTGCTCGGTTTTATAAGCGGAAAGCTGCTCGTATTCGGTATATGAAAGCATCACAGCGACTGGCTTGCCATTTTTGTTAATACCTACAGGTGTGCTTTGGACTTTTAAGAGAAGATCACCAAATTCGCGTTTGGCATCACTAGCGGTTAGGGTTTTCATTACAGATCCTCACATTGGTCACCTTGATTAATTTAATCATTTTGATCACTTTATCCAGTTGTTCGTCTATCAGTCAAGGCTGGGCAAAGAATGCATTCGGCATCCCCCCAGCATCGTGCTAATATGCGCGCCTTTTTTCCGATTCCGGCTCATTTTTTGAGCTTACATTTATTGAGTTTTATGCATTCGGGCAAGTGTTATGGCAAGAAAAGTTGCGGTGATTATGGGCTCCAAGAGCGATTGGGCCACTATGCAGGCGGCAGTAGAGATACTGGAGCAGATGGGTGTTGAGTACCATACTGAAGTGGTGTCTGCCCACCGCACTCCGCAGAAGCTCACTGAGTTTGCGGAAACGGCGGTGGATAACGGCTATGCCGTGATTATCGCTGGTGCTGGCGGCGCGGCGCATCTGCCCGGCATGGTGGCAGCACATACCCGCTTGCCAGTGCTGGGGGTTCCTGTACAAAGCAAAGCCTTGAGCGGCGTAGACAGCCTCTATTCTATTGTGCAGATGCCCAAAGGTGTCGCGGTTGGAACTCTGGCGATAGGTGTGGCCGGTGCGTTTAATGCCGGTTTGCTTGCCTGCCAAATTCTGGCGGTGACTGATCCGACGTTGGCCGCCAAAATCGACCAATTCCGCCACGACCAGACGCAGGCGGTTCTGGATAATCCGGACCCTAGAGATCAATAGCAAGAGATCAATAAGTCATATTTGATAGTTTCCCTTGGTAGTCAGTAAGCGCTTTTTGAGGTTAGGCATGAGTCAACGAATTTGGGTATTAGGTGCAGGTCAATTGGGTGCGATGCTCAAGCATGCCGGTATGCCATTGGCGCTGGATGTGTGCCCGGTAGATATCAATGAAGCAACCGCCCCTGCACTCGCGCCAGATGACTTGGTCACCGCCGAGCGCGAGCAGTGGCCAGAAACCCTGGTGACACACGCCCTTGCCCAACACCCGCGCTTTATTAATCAGGCGATTTTTGGCCGCTTGGCCGACCGCAAAACCCAAAAAGAACTCATCGATTCACTCGGCATCGCCACCGCCCCTTGGCGCAATGTCGCCAACGATATCACCGCCAACGAATTGCGCGATCAACTGAGCGAACACGTTTTACTCAAGCGCCGCACCGGTGGTTACGATGGCCGCGGCCAACATTGGCTGCGCACCGATGAAGACGAAGTACCTGATGATTGGCAAGGCGAAGCCATCGCCGAACAGGCAATCAACTTTGATGAAGAAGTGTCTCTGGTTGGCGTGCGCAACTCGCAAGGCGAATGCGTGTTTTATCCACTCACCTTGAACCTGCATTTAAGTGGCATTCTGTACGCTTCAGTCGCGCCGCTGGAGCGCCTGCAACCGCTGCAAACGCAAGCTGAAGAGATGCTCGGCAAAATTTTAAATGCGCTGGATTATGTCGGCGTCATGGCGATGGAAACCTTCCGCGTCGGCGATCAATTGCTGATTAACGAGCTGGCACCGCGGGTACACAACTCTGGCCACTGGACGCAAGCGGGCGCAAGCATCAGCCAGTTTGAATATCACCTGCGCGCGGTAGCAGGAATGGCGACGCCAGCAGCACAGGTGATCGGCCAGAATGTGATGATCAATCTCATCGGCACCGACTACAATCCCGCTTGGCGTGACCTGCCCTGTGCCCGCACCTATTGGTACGGCAAAGAAGTGCGCGCTGGCCGCAAGGTGGGGCACATTAATATCGTCAGCACCAATATCACCGAGATCCGCGAAACACTGGTGTTGCTCGGCGATTTATTGCCCGAGCATCACTACCGCGAAGCGATCGACTGGAGCTTAAACGCACTCGCCGCGCTCTGATTAACAAAACCAGCGCGATAAACAAAGCCAGCTTCGCGCTGGCTTTTTGTTAGGTTTGGTTAATTCTTGCATCTTCCCCACACGCAACTGTGATAGCGTTTACTCCCCGCGCGACTAAATCACCACAAGGAGTTCACCCAATGCTTACTCTGCATATCGCCAACAAAAATTATTCGTCCTGGTCGCTGCGCCCCTGGGTGTTAATGCGCACATTGAACATTCCTTTTAGCGAACAAATTCATCCGTTAGATGCCGGCAGTAGCTGGGACACTTACCGCACTTTTTCCCCCAATGGCAGAGTGCCCTGTTTGCAAGATGGCGAGCACACTGTATGGGATTCACTCGCGATTACTGAATATTTGGCCGAGACCTATCCTGAAGTGTGGCCCGCTGACAAAACTGCTCGCGCTTGGGCGCGCTCTGCCAGCGCCGAAATGCATTCAGGTTTTCAAGCCTTACGCAATAATTGCGGCATGAGCTGCGGCCATCGCATTCAAATGCGTGAAATTTCCCCTGCACTGCAAAAAGATATAGCCCGCATCGATGAACTCTGGAGTGAAGGCCTACGTAAATTTGGGGGAGCATTTTTAGCGGGCAATGCCTTTACCGCTGTCGATGCGTTTTTTGCGCCGGTTGCATTTCGCTTTCAAACTTATGGTTTACCATTAAGTGGAACTGCAACAGAATATTTAACACGCCTATTAACTATTCCCGCCATGCAAGAATGGTATGCCAGTGGTTTGGCAGAAACCTGGCGTGAACCGGAACACGAGCAAGAAATTCTCGCTGCCGGAACGCTACTTGCCGACTTACGCCATTCGTAAATACGGCATTCACCAACACAGCATCATAAACACAGAGAGTTACATTAATTGCCAGACATCGACCTGAAAATAACCCATTGCGACACTTACTTGCATGTAGAAGTGCGCGGTATGGGCACCTATGAAAATGCTGAATTTATGTGGCAGAGCGTGGTAAACGCCTGCGAGCAATACCAATGCTATAAAGTGCTTGGCGAGCAATACTTGTTTGATTCGGTCTCCACACTGGAAGCATTTGATCACCCTGCGCTTTTCAAAAAAGTCGGCATCACCCAAAAGCATCGCTTTGCCTGGGTAGATAAAAATCCACGCACTCGTGAAACCACACAATTTGTACGCAATGTACTCGCCAGCCGCTCGATTGGCTACGGCAGATTGTTTACCGATATTGATTCCGCCAAAACATGGCTGCTCAGTAAAAATTAACTTCACCCGCATCTAAGGTTGAGTAGTTCTACCCAACCGCCGCTTTTTGACAAATATCACTCCGCTTACTAATGTTCATAGCATTCCCCCGAACACTCACCATCAGGTATTCGGGCTCTATTTCATCAGTAAATTTGGTAGCCCCACCACAGCCTTGATTATCCAACATGGCCATGGCACAAGCAGTCAAGGAGTACACTATGTTTAGCAATATGAAAGTTGCCCTACGCCTCGCGATCCTCGCAGGTACCTTGGTTATCCTTATGGTGATTATTGGGGTTTTGGGTATACAGGGAATGCGTGATGCCAACCATGGCATGCGCACCGTATATGTCGATCGGGTCGAGCCCATGCGCGACCTCAAAGAAGTGATCGATAATTTTGCATTAATTTTGGTGGATGTGCCGCAAAAAGTTGTGAAGGGAATCATCTCTCTGGAAGAGGCACTGCAAATTACCCAAACAACTCTACCCGCTACCGATGCACTCTGGGAAAACTATCTCACTACCTATCTAATTGACGATGAAAAAAAACTCGTCAAATCTGCCACTCCCTTAATTCATCAAACACATCAACAACTACAGGATTTACAAGGCTGGTACAGCAGCAAAAATATGGATGCCATCAACAACTTCACCCAAACCGGCATTTACCCTATTTTTGACCCGCTCAATGAAGTCTTTACCGCACTCAATAAACTACAAGTTAATGTTGCTAAAGAAGAATACGACCTCTCCACCCAGCGTTATGAAAACACTATGATGCTCAATAGCATTATTATTTTGGCCAGCATCCTGATTGCCTTGGGCTTAAGTTTTTTAATTACCCGCAGCCTGCTCAAACAATTAGGCGGAGAACCCAACTACACCGCCAATGTTATTTACCGCATAGCTCAAGGCGACTTATCGGTAGAAGTAGATACCAAACCCCAAGACCAAAGCAGTATTTTGTTTGCGATTCGCCAAATGGTCAGCAAACTCTCAGAAATTATTGGGGATGTTCGCTCCACTGCTGATTCACTTTCATCCGCCTCGGAAGAGCTCAGTGCAACAGCACAATCGCTCAGTCAAGCCGCAACGCAACAAGCGGCAAGCATTGAAGAAACCAGCGCATCCATGGAAGAAATCACCGCTTCTATTGGTCAGAACAATGACAACGCAAAAGTCACCGACAGCATCGCCAGCAAAAGCGCAGCAGAGGCGCATCAAGGTGGCGATGCTGTTAAAAATACGGTTGATGCCATGCGCAAAATTGCACAAAAAATCAGTGTGATTGATGACATTGCCTACCAAACTAATTTGCTCGCATTAAATGCGGCCATTGAAGCGGGGCGCGCGGGCGAACACGGCCGGGGGTTTGCTGTGGTGGCCAGTGAAGTGCGCAAACTAGCCGGGCGCAGCCAGACAGCAGCAAAAGAAATTGGCGAACTGGCGGGTGGTTCGGTAAAACTTGCTGAGAGTGCGGGCCAATTACTGGATGAAATTGTTCCAGCGATTCGCAAAACGGCAGATTTGGTGCAAGAAATATCTGCCGCTAGTGATGAACAAACCATGGGTGCCAACCAAATCACTATCGCCATTTCACAAATCAGTGTTGCCACCCAACAAAACTCATCATCCGCCGAAGAGCTTTATTCTACCGCCGAAGAACTCACCAGCCAGGCAATGCAGTTGCAACAAATGATGGAGTTTTTCAAACTAAAATAAAGTTGCCTGATTAGGAAAAATGCCGGTAGTTGTTTTTTTATTCGATTCTCCATGAACATCATCCCCGCGTGCGGGGATCCATAGGTTTTAAGATCAAACACTCCCGCAAGCGGGAGTGACAATGAGTTTAGCTGAGGCGCTTTGAGGGAGGATTTATTTTTACTATAAAATCCACACCTCAACCCGGCGATTCATCCTCCTCCCACCTTCCGATTTACTACTCGCCAGTGGTGCCACCTCCCCTAAACCGCGAGCTACTAGCGGATAGATACCGCGTGCAATTAACTGCTGCTCCACCACCTGGGCGCGGCGCAGTGAGAGAGCCAGATTTTCTGCTTTATCGCCTTCACTATCGGAAAAACCAAATAATTGAACGCGCTTGGGTGAATTAATTTCTACATACTTCACCAGGCGATCAAGATCAGAAATACCTTTGGTGTCCAATTCATCGCTGCCATCTTTAAAACGAAAATTAATCGACAACCGCTGTGAGCGCATGGTGAGGCTGCGCATTTCTTCCGGGTAAAAATTATTGCTGAATGGTTGGCCGGTTTTAATATTTTGCGATACCAGACCTATATCCTCAACGATACTCTGGCCGCGCTCGGTTGCACTGAAACGTACAAAATCTTCCGCATCGTTATTGATATTTTTCTGCGGCAAGTAAAAATACAAACGGCGCGCGAGCGGATAATCTTCCGTGCTCACAGTAAAATGCGTCGGCAATATAGCTTTGGAGCTTTTGGTCGCAGAAATTGCCATCAATTTCGCACGACGTACGTAGGGCAAACCAATAAAACCAATGCCACCCTCATCTTTCGCAACCGAGTCCGATAACACTGTACTGGATTCAATCCGCTTTGCGGTTAACGCAAGGCTCGCAGAAGCGGGCTCCAGCACCATGCTTTTAAATGAATCCCAAGTACCGGAATTTTCATCTCGCGCATAGAGATTGATCGGTAAATCCTTACCACCCAAAGCGGACCAATTGGTTATCTCGCCAGAAAATATTTTAACCAACTGGGGAATTGAAAGTTTAGTAAGCGGGTTTTTATTGTTGGTAATAATCGCCAAACCATCCAGCCCAATAATATGCTCGCTACCTGCTTCTGTTAGATCGCCACTTTTAGCCAACAACAATTCCCTTTCTTGTTCTTTTATCCGGCGCGATGACATACCCAACTCGGCATTGCCTTGCAACAAATCGGTAAACGCCGTACTCGATCCGTGCGCATGAATTTCAATAAATTCTATGCGCCCATTTAGCTGAGCGGTTATCGCCTTTTCAGTTGCGCCTTGCCCTTGTTCAGTTTTGATGTCCGTTGCACCACGGGCCATCAAATAAGATTCCACTAACCGCGGCGTTAACTTTTCGCCAACAGTATTGGAACCGTGAACGCGAAACAGCGGCTTGTCTGCGCGTACCACCGGGCTACCGGGCACGTACTTAGGCACAGCCACAGGTTTCACCGCCGAGGTGACACGAGTGTCAGTAATGGCTTGCAATACAAACACTTCACCTGCATCCAATGGCAAAAAGGAGCGTAATAAATAGCCACTCAACATTAACAATAATGAGCAAGCTGCTGCAGCAATAAAATTCAATTTAATACTGTGCCGCACCTTTTTGCGCGGCTTAAACTCATCCCCGGTGTGGGTTGCGGTGACTATCGCATCTTCCATATGGCGCACATCCCACACCAACTGGGTCAGCTCATCGTTATTAGCCAACAAGGCCTTTTCTAATAACTCGGTACGATACTCTTCATCCTTTAACACCATATTTAACGGAATGTGCATTTTCAAATGGGTTTCGCACAAACGTTTCAAATTCCATAACTTATCAACCAAGGCCACGTTGTAATGCATGTGTTTATGGGATTTTGGGGACATAAAAATTCTCGCCAGATAAAGAAGGCCTGCACTATATGACGGGATTATTACAGCGGGATTACACCTCATTACACCTATAATTAAGCAACACCATTCTTGTTATGATGCGCCACTAGAACATACCAAACTAACAAGGCACCTACGTGAATACATCTCCCGCTCCGATAACACTCTGGCAAGCATTAAAGTTTTGGTTAAAGCTGGGGTTTATCAGCTTTGGCGGCCCCGCCGGGCAAATCGCCATCATGCATCAGGAATTGGTCGAACAGCGCCGCTGGATTTCTGAACAGCGCTTTTTACACGCACTCAATTACTGCATGCTCCTGCCTGGGCCAGAGGCACAGCAACTCGCTACCTATATCGGCTGGTTAATGCACCGCACCTGGGGTGGGATTATTGCGGGGGTTTTATTTGTTTTGCCGTCACTCTTTATTCTTATTTTTCTTTCCTGGCTCTATGTCGCCTATGGCCACTTCACCCTGATTGCCGGAATTTTTTATGGTATTAAACCGGCGGTGGCTGCAATTGTAGTGCAAGCGGCGCAGCGTATTGGTTCGCGCAGTTTAAAAAATAATTGGCTATGGGGAATCGCCGTTGCCGCCTTTGTCGCGATTTTTGCGTTGCACTTACCCTTCCCATTAATTGTATTGAGTGCTGGAATTATCGGCTGGCTGGGTGGAAAATTTGCGCCGCAATTATTTAATGCAAGTGCCAAACATCAAGCCAAACAAGTGCATTACGGCGCAGCGATTATCGACGATGCAAGCCCCACTCCCGCGCACGCAATATTTCGCTGGTCGCGTTTGATAATGGTCATCTGCGGCGGATTAATGCTCTGGGCTTTGCCCATGTTATTGCTCAACTCGCTCTTTGGCTGGCAACACGGCTTTACCCAAATGGCATTATTTTTTACCACGGCCGCACTGCTCACTTTTGGCGGCGCCTACGCGGTTTTGCCCTATGTGTATCAAGGTGCTGTGACCCACTACCAATGGCTCAGCCCTGCGCAAATGATGGATGGTTTAGCGCTGGGCGAAACCACCCCCGGCCCCTTAATTATGGTGGTCGCCTTTGTCGGCTTTATCGGTGCTTACACACAGGAGTTTCTCGGCGGCGAATCGCTATTTTTAGCGGGCGCAATCGCCGCCACACTGGTGACCTGGTTTACTTTTTTACCCTCGTTTATTTTTATTTTAGCGGGCGGCCCCTTGGTCGAATCCACCAAAAGCAATCTGCATTTTACTGCACCACTCACTGCCATTACCGCTGCCGTGGTGGGTGTGATAATTAATCTTGCGCTATTTTTTGCGTATCACACCCTCTGGCCAGAAGGAGTCAATAGTGGATGGATTCAATCGCTCGATAAAATCGCACTGGCAATTGGAATAATCGCCAGTGGATTATTGTTTTATAAAAAGATGAGTATTATCCGAGTGCTGGGCGTTTGTGCACTCTTGGGTATAACTGCAAAACTATTTGTATAAAAGAGTGGAGGTTAACGCCCCTCTTTGAACAAGAGGGGCTGGGAGAGATTAAAAAACAATTCACTATTTAAGCAGCTGTTGTAAATAGGGCTCTAAGGCCTCTGCCCACAACTCATAACCCTTTTCATTTGGATGTAATAGATCCGGCATTATCTCTTTGGTTAATACACCGTCTTCAGTCAAAAAAACAGAGTTGATATCGGCAAAAAATATTTTTTTGCTGTCGGCAAAGCCTTTGATAATTGCATTGACACCATTATTAATTTGACGCAACTCACCCTCTGGCTTTTCATCGCGCGGGAAAACGGCTAACAACAGCACTTTTGCATCGGGCAATCGCTGCTGGAATTCATTGAGCAGATTTTTAATACCGGCAGCGGTAGTCGCCGGGTTTTCCTGACGGTGCCCGGTATTGTTGGTGCCAATCATCAGCACTATCAGCTTGGGCGACATGCTTTCAACTGCCCCGTGCTGCAAACGCCACAGCACGTTTTCTGTGCGGTCGCCGCCGAAGCCGATGGCAAAGGCATTGCGTTTTGCGTAATTTTTCTCCCATACAGGAGCGCCTTCTTTCTCCCAACCCTGGGTGATGGAGTCGCCAATAAACAGCAAATCAATTTTTCCTCCTTTGGCTTTAATGGCTTTTGCATCGGCCAGTTTTTGCTCGTGACGCGGCAACCACCAATCAATTGACCACCATTCATTTAACATGCTGGGTGTAACTGAAACGGTTTTGTAATCAGGACATTCAACCAAGGTCACACTTTTTGGAGTATGAATCAGCAACTGCACGTTGGCGACAGCCACTTCACCAGCGCCACCCACTTCCAATGCAAAAGGCATGGTCGTCGCCGAAAAATTATCTTGCTCTTGTTTAAAACAACTGAGCGGCACATAAATTTTTTGCCAACCTTTGCCAACCAAATCCCGCGCTGCCATGGTAAACGGCACTATGCGATCGCAGCCCTGTTTTTGGCACTCCATTTTGAAAGATACACCGCCTTTGGCCAGCTCGTTAATTCTTAAATCGACTGCCAGCACACCAGTTTTCATATGCGCGGTTAAATCCAAGGGGTCGCCGGATTCCAATGTCATTCCCGCACGCCAGGTATCTTTCCAGCTAAATACCAATGCATCTTGCTCTGCATCTTTTTTACCAAGCTGTGCCTTAACATCGCCTTTTGGCAACACAACTGAGTCGCCACTGAGCATTTTTTGTTGCTCGTAATTTTCAATAAAAATATTCCATGAGGGCAATGGCTGTGTTTGATAAAGCGAGATATTGGAATTCAGTTCAGCCTGCGCAGAATAATTTGCTGAAAAAATAGCAGCGGCGATAAAACCTATAACTGCAAATTGATTACGTTTTTTCATTGAGTTGCTCTCGTGTAAGCCTGATTTTATTGTTGGGGTTAATTATTTTGCGTTTACCACAACCTGCTTTTGCACCCCCATTCCCTCAATACCCAACTCCATCACATCACCTTCATTTAAATACACAGGTGGTTTTTGCCCAAGGCCGACACCTGGTGGTGTGCCGGTGCTGATTACATCGCCCGGCTGCAAACTCATAAATTGCGAGAGGTAATGCACTAAAAAAGCGGGACCAAATACCATCTTATCGGTAGAGCCATTTTGAAATGTTTTGCCATTTACTTTTAGCCACAAATTTAATTTGAGTGGATCGGGCACTTCATCTTTAGTAACTAAGTAAGGACCAATGGGGCCGAAGCTGTCGCAACCTTTGCCTTTATCCCACTGCCCGCCCGGACGCTCCAATTGAAAGTTGCGCTCGGATACATCGTTAATCACGCAATAACCGGCAATGTGATCCATAGCATCCGCTTCCGATACATAACTCGCGTGTTTGCCAATCACAATACCCAACTCAACTTCCCAATCCAGCTTGGTGGAATTGCGCGGTTTAATTACATTGTCATTCGGGCCGGTAATCGCACTGGTTGCTTTCATAAACACCACTGGCTCAGCTGGCACAGCAACACCTGACTCTGCCGCGTGATCGGCATAATTTAAACCGATACAAATAAATTTACCCACGCCATTAACACAAGCGCCGAAACGCACAGGCTCATCAACAATAGGGAGGGAGTCGATATCCAGGCTGGCAATTTTTTTCAACGATTCTTCACTCAGTGTTTTACCGTTAATATCGGAAACCACAGAGCCCAATTCACGTACTTTACCCTTGCTATCCAAAATTCCCGGGCGCTCATGACCCGCAATTCCGTAACGAAGTAATTTCATATTAAAGTCTCCAAAAAAATTAATTACTCCAGCCGCCATCAATCACATTGATAGTGCCGGTGGTAAATGCCGATGCATCGCTCGCCAAATAAAGTGCAAGCTCTGCCATTTCACGTGCAGTACCCAAACGCCCCATAGGTTGGCGCGCGACAAAATTTTTATAGGCAGTTTCATAATCGCCCGTTGCATACAAACGCTGTTCAAGTGACGGGGTTTGGACTGTGCCCGGGCAGATTGCATTGCAGCGTACACCTTGAGTGACGAAATCGGCCGCAACTGCTTTGGTTAATCCGATCACTGCCGCTTTTGTCATGCCATAAGCAAACCGATTGGGTGCACCTTTGATTGAACTGGCCACCGAGGACATATTGATAATCGAACCGCCACCCCGTGCGATCATGCCCGGTAAAAATGTGCGGGTCATGCGATACATAGAGCTCACGTTTAAATCGATGGAAAAATTCCAATCCTGTTCATCGCAATCCAAAATCGTTCCGCTGTGCACATAACCGGCGCAGTTAAATAAAATATCTATACCACCAATTTTTTCGCACAGGGATTGAATCTCAGCTTGTTTAAGTACATCCAGAGCATAGACTTCGCAATTCGATAATTCGCTCAGCGCCGCTACATTAATATCAGTAGCAATTACCCGCGCACCTTCTGCGGCAAATAATTCTGCGCTGGCGCGACCGATACCTTGAGCGGCAGCGGTAATTAATGCGGTTTTACCTTCCAGACGTTTCATCGTTTTTGTCTCACTGGATTTGCCTCACCGGCAAACAGCTTGGATCAATCGGTTCAAATGCCTTGTAGGTCAAAATAAATTCCTGATGCCCAAGCTCTTCCGACACACTGCGTTTTCCCGCTGCGACATCAATTACGTTTTGTAAAATTTCTTCACCTACCTGATCCAGTGTTGCCTCGCCTTCCAATATGCGCCCTGCGTTCACATCCATATCCCCTGCCAAGCGGCGATAGGTCTCGGGATTGGCGCAAATTTTTATCACTGGGGAAATCGCCGAGCCCACCACCGAACCGCGTCCGGTGGTAAATAAAATGACGTGAGAACCGCAGGCAATTAATTCAATAATTTCGGCATTGTCGGAAATATTGGGAAAACCAAAACGCGGTTCGCCATCGGGTACTACATCCAACAAATACAAACCACCCGCAGGAGGAATATCGCCCGGTTTAATTAATCCGCTAATCGGCGAAGAACCAGATTTGGAATAGGCGCCCATGGATTTTTCTTCGAGTGTAGTTAACCCACCATCGGCATTGCCCGGTGCAAAACTGCCAAAACCCATGACGCGATAATAGTGTTCCGCTTTGGCCACGCAGGCTTCAATTTCTGCGCCCAACTCGGGCGTAACAGCGCGACCTGCCATAATGGTTTCGCAGCCGATTAGCTCGCCGGTCTCTTCAAAAATACAAATTGCATCGGCGGCAACCAAGGCATCAAAACAGCGACCAACGGCCGGATTGGCGCTAATGCCACTGGTGCCGTCGGAGCCGCCACAAATTGTCCCCACAATTAATTCATTTAGCTGCATGGGCACTCGCGCCACTGTTGCAGCTTCACTTTGCAAACGCTTTACTGCAGCTATGCCTAATTCAATTGTGCTTTTAGTGCCGCCCTCCTCCTGAATTACCAACAATTCGGCGGGGCGATTACTGGCGCGAATCTCGCTGACCAATTTTTCGCGATTCATACTTTCGCAACCGAGCGATACCAACAGCGCACCGCCGACATTGGGATGGGTACATACGGCACGCATCATCTCGTAGGCGTATTGATTGGGATAACAGCCGGGGAAGCCAATTAAATGCACATCCATATCATTGACATGATTCACAATTTTGCGCGTAACGTGATGGGCGCATTCCACTAAATAAGCCACCACAATCATGTTGCGGATACCTTTGCGCCCGTCGGCACGCTGCCAACCGGAAAAACTGACTGCCTGACTCATGCGTCACTCCTATCTTTATGTTGGCGGCTGCGGGTGTGACTGGGAATGTAATCACTTTTCATATTGTGCATATGCACATGCTCACCTTTGGCAACGGCCTGAGTCATAGAGCCGATAGGCGCGCCGTAGCGATAAACCTTATCGCCCGGCCGTAAATTGATACGCGCAATTTTGTGACCGACAGCTATGTCAATTTCACTCAACAATGTTTCGCCATCGATCGTGATTTCATCGCCCGGATGAAACTGTTTTACGCACACCAAAATATTGTCGTCCGGGTGCAGCAGTATCACGGGGGCTATCACAGTTTTTTGCGGTGCATTGGAATCAGTGGATTGCGTCATGCGGCACCCTATTAGAAAAAAGAAAGATCACGCAGGGGTAGTGGCAGCGGGGTGCAACAATTCGCTTTCACGCAGCCGCTGCCAAAACTCATCGGGAATTGGAGTGTTCATCCAGGAAACAGCTTGTTGCACTTGCGCATCACTGGCAAAGCCGGCTAATACAGAACAAATTTGGGCATGGGCCGCCGGAAATTGCAGCGCGGCGGCAGCGAGCGGAACCGCAAACTCTTCGCACACAGATTCAAGCCGGGCGACCTGATCAATAATCGCCTGCGGCGCCGGTTCGTAGTTATAGTGCAATGGAACCTTGCCGCTGGCGATATCGGCGCTTTTTACACCGGTCGCCAAAATGCCGGAATTAAATGGCCCACCCAAAATCACTGAGGCGCCGCGCCGCGCACAGAGCGGCAAAAACGTTTCACAAGCGCCTTGCTCCAATAGGGTGTAACGCCCCGCAAGGAGGAAACCGTCAAAATCACCGTGTTTTAATGCCGCCTCGCAGATTTGCCATTCGTTGGTGCCCAAACCAATCGCCGTCACCCGGCCTGCGGCTTTTAACTCGCTCATGGCGCGATAGCCGCCATCCATAAATTCGCGAAAACGCGCGGGGTGATCCGCACCGTGGGTTAAAGGCCCTAAATCGTGGGCCAGCAATAGATCGATATGCTCGCACTGCAAACGCTGCAAGCTACTTTCAAAACTGCGCATCACTCCGTCATAGCTGTAATCAAACTGTGGTTCCAGGGGTGGGGCGTCCACAAAGCCATGGCGCACTGTTGCTCTGGAGCTGGTCGGTACCAATAGGCGCCCAACTTTGGTAGAGACAATCACCGATTCAGCGGCAGCAATATTGCCAAGTGCTGCACCCAATCGGGTTTCACTTAGACCAAAACCGTAATGGGGCGCTGTATCAAAGTAGCGAATGCCAGCCAACAGAGCTGCTCTCACTGCGCGGCCAGCCTGAACACCGGTCATAGGTTGATATAGATTGCCAATGGGTGCAGCGCCAAAACCCAGTAGGGATAAGCTCAGCGAACTGCGCCCAAACTGGCGCCGGGGAATAGCGATTGAACTGCCCACAGAACCTCTTTTTTTATAATTAGCTTTTTGGTTTGTCTTTTCATTTTTAAAATAGCGATTGCCAATAAAAATCATTTTATCTGAAGAAAACATAAAATGACATATAGTTATTTGGACTTTTTGTCTTGCGGTATGTCAACCCCCAACCGTGTCATACCAACTTTCACGCCAAAAAAAGCCGACTGGACTAGTCGGCTTTTAGTGTTCAAAAACGGGTGAACGTCTTAATCGATCAACCCTTGGGAGATTTTATCCGCTGCCTGCAGCAAACGCTCCAGCACTCGCTCCTGAGTAATCGCTTGGGATTTGATATGGATAAACGGAATAATCATCACCGCAGCGGCGCCATGCACACCGATAATCGGCACACAAAAATCGGTAACGCCATCGACAAAATCACTCGCCAGCTGGATATAACCCTGATCAACCCCTTTGCGCGCCTTGACCAGAAAACGCTCAATACGCTCCAAATCGACTGTTGCCGATAACAGCGGCAACCAGCCAGCCTGCACATCCGGTGTGGCAAAACCGTAGAGCAGAGCGCCGGAATTGGTGTCGATCAGGCGGCGGCGATAACCCACTCGCACAGAAAAACCGAGATCCATTGGGCTCTCAAGGCGCGCAACCACCACTATTTGGTCCCCCGATGGCACCACTAAATGACAGGATTGCCCTAACTCGCGCGTCAGTTCTTTCATTACCGGCAGGGCCACTTCGAGCAGGGTTTTCGCCGTACCCTGGGATATGCCCAAGGTGAAAAGTTTATTGGTGAGCATATAGCCGTCACGCCCATCGGGCATTTGGGTGATAAACCCGCGATATTCGAGTGCCAGCACCATGCGGAATAGCTCACTGACCGAGCGCCCAAGTGCAACTGCCATTTGCGAAGTCGTCATTGGCGACGAGTTGCGCGCCAGCAATTCAAGGATATCCAACCCTTTTTCCAGTGCCGGAGCGCGGTATTTACGCTCTGCGTCGTCTGCCATGTCAGCCAATTCATTGTCGATTTGTTTATTCATAGTAGTTGTCATAGTCTTTTTCTCATTATTCGTTATCACTGCGAACCCCCATTAGCTACTCATTCCGAAAAGCACCAAAAATTGGCGCAAGAATGTCTGTGCTGTAGAGGTGTACCCGAATTCTACCCACAGAGTTTGGCGCCAAGCGTTCCACTTTACGTAATTCGGTAAAAACGCAAACTTGTACCTATGAAAACATTTTCAAAATCGCTTGTTTTGCATCCAGTAAGTGCATGATCTACAAGGCCAAACCAGTTTTTATAGCTGGATAAGTATTTATTTGGCGCCAAATGAATGACGGGCCAATCGCTGCCCCACATTAATCGTTCACTGCCGAATACCGCCAACAGGTGTTGGAGATAAGGCAATAATTCGGCGCCTCCCTGATCTTTTCCCGCCTCCGTAGCCAAGCCCGATAGTTTGCAATGCACATTCGGGCACTGAGCAATCTGCGTCATAGCACTACGCCAGTCATCCGCCGGACGATCATTGACGCTAACCTCTGGCTTGGCGGCGTGATCGATCACTATGGCCAATTCCGGGTGACGTTTGGCAAACACCTCCAGGTGCACTAAATGGCGGGTATAAACCAAGGCATCCAAACTCAGCTGGTGCTGCTTCATCGCCGCAAGCGCTGGCTCCAATTCCCGGCGCAGAATCCAGTCATCTTCTGGCAGCCCTTGCAACATGGGGCGCAAACCACGCATCTTGGGGTGTTGCGCCAACTGGGCGATACGCGCTGGCGCGGTGGGCGAGGCCAAATCCACCCAGCCCACTACCGCCTTGATGAAATCCGATTGCTGCGCAAGCGTTAATAAATAGTCCGTATCCGCATCGCTAGGCTGCGATTGCACCAGCACCGAGCCGGTGACTCCAAGGCTCTGCGCCAGTGGCAGCAAGTCCTCCAGCCCAAAATCGCGGTAGATCGCGGCGAGCTCGGGCGTTGGCCAAGTGCAATCATGCTGGCCGAGCTGCCAACAATGCTGATGTGCATCAATCACTTGAGTGCCACCTCGGCCTTATCGCAGCGCCGGGCATAGAGTGCGATCACCACAAAACACACCAGCGGCACCGCGACTGCCACGTGAATCGAGGCCATATCCGATATAAACCCCATCACCGCCGTCAGTACTGCACCGCCAATAATCGCCATAATCACTAGCGATGAACCCACTTTGGCCAAAGCGCCGAGGTTTTTAATACTTAGGGCAAAAATCGTGGGAAACGTCAGCGACATAAAAAAGCTGGTGGCCGCCAGTGCAAGCAAACCGGAATGGCTGGGAACAAGAATGGCATAGGCACACAGAGCGATATTTGCCAGCGCATAAACCCCCATTAACCAAGCGGCGCGGAAGCGCCCCATGAGTGCAGTGGCGACAAAGCGCCCTACCATAAACACTACAAGTGAACCCATCAGATAACTGGCGAGGGTTTTCTCTCCCGTTCCCGGCACCACCTCTTGCCCGTAACGAATCAAAAAACTCCAGATACAGACCTGCGCGCCCACATAAAAAAACTGGGCAGCCACGCCAAACATAAACTCGCCCTTGCACAGCAGGGTTTGGTAATCCGCCCAACTGCCCAGACCATCGGCGGCGACCTCATCTTTATCGATGCGGGGAAACTTTACGATAAACACCAGCAGCGCCCAGAGCAGCACCAGACAACCAATCGCCAGATAAGGCGCCTGCACCGCTTGGGATTCAAACTGGTAAAACTGCTCCAGCTGTACCGCACTCATCGCCGCCAGCTCTTCCACCGTTGGCTCATGGCCGGAGAGGATAAATTCGCGCCCAATCACAATCCCCGCAATGCAGCCAAACGGGTTAAACGACTGGGCAAAATTCAAGCGCCGTTCGGCGGTGGCCGGGTCACCCATAGCAACAATCAGTGGATTGGCCGAGGTCTCTAGAAACGCCAAGCCACTGGCGATCACAAACAGTGCGCCGAGAAAGAGCGCATATTCGCGCTGCGCGGCTGCGGGATAAAACAGAAAGGCGCCAGTGGCATAAAGCAGCAAGCCAAATACCACAGCGGCTTTATAGCCAAACCGTTTCATCCAGAGCGCTGCGGGAATGGAGAAGACAAAATAGCCGGTATAGAACGCGGATTGCACCAGCCCGGCTTTAAAGTCGGACAAGGTAAATACCTTTTTAAACTGGGTGATAAGAATATCGTTGAGGTTATTGGCCATGCCCCACAAAAAGAACAGGCTGATAATCAGGATCAGCGGCAGCAGCAAGCTGGCCGACTTAGGTTTGTTATCCATTAAAGCTCCACATTGTCATTATTAGGATGGAGATTGCCCGTTATCGATCAGGCTTAGACTGACTCTAGCAACACACCTTCGACACACCACGCGGATTGCATATAAAAAATAGTTTACACATAAAAGATGCTAACATAGAGTCGATAAAACTATAACACTTTTTAACACTAGGTTAATCGCCATGATCCTCGCCAATATTGACGACTATCGCACCCTCGCGCGCAAGCGCCTGCCCCGTTTTTTATTTGAATACATCGACGGCGGCGCCTTTAGCGAAACTACCCTGCGCAATAACCAGCTCGACCTGCAGCAGATCACATTGCGCCAACGGGTGCTACGCGATGTCTCCAGCATCTCCACTGCGACAACACTATTCGGCCAAACATTTAAGCTGCCGCTGGGTTTAGCGCCGGTTGGCATCGCCGGGTTAAACGCGCGGCGCGGTGAAGTGCAAGCGGCGCAGGCGGCGGAAGAAGCGGGCATCCCCTTCTGTTTATCGACCGTATCGGCTTGCTCGATTGATGAAGTGCGCGCCGGGGTCAACCAGCCCCTCTGGTTTCAGCTCTATATGATTCGCGACCGCGGTTTTTTGCGCGAAATGCTCGCTCGCGCCAAGGCCGCAGGCACCAACACCTTGTTATTTACCGTGGACATGCCAGTACCCGCCACCCGCTACCGCGATATGCGCTCGGGTTTATCCGGCGGCAGCCTGCTGCAGCGCAAGCTCACCCGCGTCGCACAGGTACTCACCAAACCTCATTGGGCATGGGATGTCGGGCTGCTGGGTCGCCCGCACTCGCTGGGCAATATCGCGCCCATCCTCGGCGAAAGAGCCGGTATCGACGAATTTTGGAGCTGGTTAGGGGCAAACTTTGATCCCACCGTCACTTGGGCCGATATCGACCGCATTCGCGCCGAATGGGACGGCCACTTTGTCATTAAAGGTATTTTGGATGCCGACGACGCCAAACAGGCGGCCAGCATCGGCTGCGATGGATTGATCGTCTCCAATCACGGTGGCCGCCAATTGGACGGCGCGCTTTCATCGATCAAAGCCCTGCCCCGCATTGCCGATGCGGTGGGCGATGACCTGAGCCTGATTCTGGATTCCGGTGTGCGCTCGGGTTTAGATGCAGTGCGCGCACTGGCGCTAGGTGCCAAGATGGTGATGATCGGCCGCCCCTGGGTTTATGCGCTGGCAGCGCGACAAAAACGCGGCGTGAGTGAGATTCTCGACATCTTCGCCAAAGAGATGCGTGTGGCCATGGCACTGTCGGGCTGTACCAAGGTTGCCGACATTAACGCTAGCATGCTGGAAAAATAGGCTGTGCTATAATGTGTACACCTGATCACAGTGCATTCACAATCACACAGTCCATTGCCAGTCGTGAGTAAACAATATGTCCACCACTATGACGATCCGTCTTGAGCCAGAACTCAAACGCCGCCTTGACCAGCTAGCCGAAGCGACCAACAGATCCAAATCTTTTCTGGCCGCTGAAGCATTACGCGATTTCGTGGAGTTAAATGAGTGGCAAATCAGCGAGATACAAGACGCGCTCACGGAAGCCGATGCAGGGGATTTTGCCTCTGAGGAAGCGGTCAGGGAAACGATGAGCAAGTGGGGCGTTGATGCAAATTAAGTGGCTGAATACAGCGCTGCAAAATCTCAATGACGAAGCTGAATATATTGCGCAAGACGATCCCCAAGCCGCTCGACTGGTGGTGCAGCGTATAGTCACGGCGGTGAATTTGTTAGCCGACAACCCCGCCCTGGGGCATGCAGGGCGAATCCATGGAACCCGCGAACTGGTGATTCCCGACACGCGCTACATAGTTCCCTATCGCGTCAAACCGCAACTGCAAACCATAGAAATATTGCGCGTGTTCCACGCCTCTCGCCGCTTGCCCAAACGCTGGTAAAAAGCATGAAAGCGCCCTTCATTTACAATGACCGGATTTTTATTCTGGCCAGAAAGTGGTACATACTGGCAATCCCTATTCGCCGAGCTTGAACCTAATGCGCGATATCAAAAACATCGACTTGAATCTATTAAAAGCGCTGGATGCCCTGCTCGATGAGCGCAGTGTCACGCGCGCAGCAGAGCGACTATCGCTAACGCAACCGGCGATGAGTGGAATGCTCACCCGATTGCGCGACAGTTTTAACGACCCACTGTTTGTGCGCTCGCAACGCGGTGTTGTTCCCACCGAACGCGCACTGGAATTGGCGGCGCCGGTTAAGAAAGTATTGGCGGAAATAGCCGTACTACTCACCCCCGCCGAGTTTGATCCACTCACCGCAAAAATGACCCTGTCGATCGCCGCAACCGATTATGCGTTGCAAGCGGTAGCCGTTCCTTTTGTACTGGAGTTGAAACAGCGCGCGCCGAATATTCGCGTAGCGTTACTGCCGATTGAAAACGAAAATTTGCATTCGCAATTGGAGCGTGGCGACCTGCAATTGGTGCTGTTAAGTCCAGCGAATAGCCCGCCTGATTTACATGCGCGCCGCTTGTTCGACGAAGAATATGTGTGCGTCATGCGCGACGGACATCCCGCCGCAAAAACACCTTTATCGCTCGATGAATTTTGCCGCCTCGAACACGCCCTTTTCTCTTACAACGGCGGATGCTTTAGTGGCGCCACCGACGAAGCCTTGGCGAAAATCGGCCGCGAACGGCAGGTGATGCTATCGGTAAAATCTTTTTTGGTGATGACCAATATCGTCCGTGCCAGCGACCTGATTTCTGTCGTGCCCAAACGTTTGGTTGAACACCTCGATGGGCTGGCAATGCAACCAACCCCGCTGCCGGTGGAAGGTTTCGCGCTGGTCGCCGCATGGCATGAACGCACCCATAAAGATCCAGCGCTGCGCTGGGTTCGCGATCTGTTATTTGAGTTATTTATTTCCAACTCGCTCGACCTAAACTAGCCAGGCAAACCCTAGTTAACATTTGACAAGCTCACCCGGATTAACTCACCTCACTAAGTCCCCATATCTCATCACCTAAAACAGCCAGATATAAGTTTTGATGATGGCAATCATAAGGAAATAGAAATTTTTATATACCTAAAGAGCGGTTACTCTGCGCTCCACCTGTTTGATTCTACAAACACTTGCAGTAAATCCCGTTTTCTTTGGAGACAAAAATGTCCGCACTCTTTACCCCCTTTAAACTGAAAGATATCGAATTGCGCAACCGCATCGCTGTGCCACCTATGTGCCAGTACAGCGCCATCGACGGTTTAACAAACGATTGGCATCTCGCCCACTACACCAGCCTCGCGCGCGGCGGTGCGGGATTAGTCATAGTGGAAGCCACCGCCGTATCGCCCGAGGGCCGCATATCACCCGGCTGCTTGGGGCTATGGAGCGACGAGCAGGCGGAAGGCCTCGCCCAAGTCGCCCGTGCGATTAAAAAAGCGGGCGCTGTTCCCGGCATCCAGATCGCCCACGCCGGGCGCAAAGCCAGCGCCAATCGCCCTTGGGAAGGCGATGACCATATCGCCGAAAACGATCCGCGCGGCTGGGAGACAATTTCACCCTCGCCTATCGCCTTTGGTGGCGGCCTGCCTAAGACTCCACGGGAAATGAGCATTGCCGATATCAAACGCGTCTGCGCTGATTTTGCCGCGGCCGCCGAGCGCGCCCGCGCAGCGGGATTTGAATGGTTGGAATTGCACTTCGCCCACGGTTATTTAGCGCAAAGTTTTTTCTCGGTACACGCTAATCAACGCACCGACGAATACGGTGGCAGCTTTGAAAACCGCAGCCGCTTTTTACTGGAGACATTCGCAGCGGTGCGCGCAGTTTGGCCGCAGAATTTGCCGCTGACAGCGCGTTTCGGAGTGATCGAGTTTGATGGGCGCGATGAAGAAACCCTCACCGAGTCAATCGAGCTGACCCGACAATTACGCAAAAATGGTTTGGATATGTTGAGTGTGAGCATTGGCTTTTCTACACCCAATGCCAATGTCCCTTGGGCGCCTGCATTTCTTGCACCTATCGCCGAGCAAGTGCGCAACGCTGCGGATTTGCCAGTGTCATCGGCCTGGGGTTTCAGCACTCCAGCTTTAGCGGAACAGGCAATCGCCAATAAACAGTTGGATGTAGTAATGATTGGTCGCCCACACCTCGCCAACCCGCATTGGCCATATCAAGCGGCGCGCGACTTGGGCATTGAACAACCGACATGGGTTTTACCAGCCCCTTATGCGCATTGGCTTGAGCGCTACCGCACTGAATAGGTCCAGCACGGCAGCGATTGAAGCGGCAAGCTACTCTCCTACTGTTTCAACCGCTGCCACCCCAGCCACAGGTGCGGTTTTACCCAAGGTTTTGATATCCAACCAGAGCTCAGGGCGATCCAAGGGTGTCTCTTTGGGCAGGGTTGGGTTGTTTAGATGAAACTCCAGACGCTGACTTAAATTGGCCTTTTCCAAGACATCCTTCACCATGGGATCATTAAGAAAGACCTGATCAAAACTGCCGTCGGCAATGGCGCGGTTTAACCCCAACTCCAAGTCTGCCGCCAGCTTGGTATTTTTCTTACTGGTAAACAAATAAAACGGCATGCGGTACACCAGCATAATGTGCTTTTCCACCGCCAGCGGTAAGCTCGCGTTGTTGACCAGCTCCTGCCAGGGCTCTTGTACTCCGCGCGGAAAAGCATCAAACCGGCCGCCATCTACCATGTAAAACAGGTTCTGGTATTTGTTGGTACGAATCACTTTCAAACCGTTACTCGCCAAAATATCTGAGTCAGCCCAAGTAGTACCCTGCCCAAAGGTAAACTGTTTTAAATCCTCAAAGGTTTTTACCCGGTCAAACTTGGCTTGCGAGGCAGGGTTAATAATAAAAATCCGATGTCCGAGCATGCCTTTATACAAAGGGATACGTACCGGCAGCAGCCTGTCTTCCATTTCCTGATTGGTCGCGGCCCAAAGCAAGTCTGACTTGCCATTCGCGACATCTTCAATATTGCGCGCTTGGCTCACTTCAGCCTTATCGGCCTCAATTTTGTAGTCGGCACCAATTTTACTGAATGCCAATTTCACCATCTGCATGGCATAACGGCCATTGCCATCGGTTGCCTCATTGACGCGCAGCAGGGTTTGCGCTGAGATAAACGGCGAGTTCCCAAGGGATAACGCCAAGACGGCAGCAAGCAAAGCCCTGCCGAAAAAAGAGTTGTTCATAAATGACCTATTTAACCGTGTTTGCCGTGGACTAGAGCTGCCCCCGCAAGTGGATGCGCTCCGTTTTTTTATATGTTGTGCCTATAGAGTGTAGCACTAGGAAAAATACGCCACGGCAATCATGAAAGGTGAATGAACACCGCAAAGATAACCCGCCGATTTTGAGCCTCTAACGCAGAAGAGTGATCGAAATAGAGAAAAAAGCATTTCAAGTTATAAACAAGCGGCCATAATGGCAGTGTCATTCTGCAAATCGAATTCACCTAAATGGCTAGCGTTTTTAGTGCCGCCTCTATCCGGAGTTACCATGCCCAACCTACGGGAGCTTTTACCTCTTGTCTGCTGTATGAGTTTATTGTCTTGCGCGCAAACCCCCACCAGTACAACAAGCCCATCTAGCGCCGCAACTTCAGCAACATCTACCACTGTGATCACAGCCACAGCCGATGCAGCGGTCATCACCCCGGCCCCCATGCTCAGCGAAGCCGAGTTTGCCAGCTGTATCCAAACTTTCTCTGCCGATGCAAAAAAGGCCGGTATCAGCGCGCCGACAATTCGCGCAAGCCTAGGCAAGGCCAGCCTCAGCAAACGCGTGCTGGAATTGGATCGCCAACAACCGGAGTTCACCACCACCTTTGCCGACTACTTTAATCGCCGCGTAACCGAACAGCGCGTGGCACAGGGGCGCGCACTTTGGGCAACGCATCGCGCACTGCTGGATCGTGTTGAACAAACTTACGGTGTACCGGCACCTTACCTGCTTGCCTTTTGGGGTTTGGAAACCAACTTCGGCGGTTATTTTGGCAATATGAAAGTGGTCGATTCCCTCGCCACCCTCGCCTGCGATCCGCGCCGCAGCACCTTTTTTACCATCGAATTAATGAACGCCTTACGCATTCTCGATGAGGGTGATATAGCTCCCGACAAGATGCTCGGCTCCTGGGCTGGTGCCATGGGCAATTTCCAATTTATGCCCTCGTCTTACTTAAAAAATGCCGTGGATTACGATGGCGATAACAAACGCGACCTGTGGTATAGCAAAGCCGATGCATTTGCATCCGCCGCGAAATTTTTACAAAGTTTGGGTTGGCTGGGAGATGAACGCTGGGGGCGCGAAGTGAAATTGCCGCGCAACTTTCCGTTTTTAGAGGCGGGTTTAAAAAATCACAAAACGCTTACCGAGTGGAGCAAGTTAGGGGTGACTCGCGCCGACAACAGCCCGCTGCCGCAAGCGGAGATGAATGCCTCGCTTCTGGTTCCCGCAGGCCACCAAGGCCCAGCGTTTTTGGTGTACGACAATTTCAATGTGATTATGCGCTGGAACCGCTCGGAGTTTTACGCCATTGCCGTCGGCCAATTGGCTGATCAAATTGCCGGTGGCGGTGCGCTGTTGCAAACTCCACCCACCGATGCACCGCGTTTACATCGCCAGCAAGTGTTGCAATTGCAAGCGCAGCTCAATCAACAAGGTTTTGATGCAGGCACACCCGATGGCATTTTTGGCCCGGGCACACGCCGCGCACTCAGTGAATTCCAACACGCGCAAGGTTTAGTGGCCGACGGCTTCGCCGATCACGCCGTGTTAAAACTGCTGGGCATTCAAAGCGCATCGGGCAGCAACTAACACTGTGAAATTAAAATCGAAGAACTGGAGTCAGCACCGTGGATTATAAAAAAATCAGCCAGACACTCGTTGATCTGCATACGCAATGGACAAATCTGCTGCAGGATTCAAGCACCTACTATCAGTTGCTGCTGGTGTTGGCGATTTTTTTATTTTCCTATTTAATCAGCCGGCGCATTCGCAAACATGTGCCACTATTTTCACAACCCACCAATGCGTCTACTGCCACGCTGCGCAAATTCAGTTCCAAATTAGGCGGTTTAATTTTCCCGCTGATCACCATTATCATCATGAGTATGGCGATCGAACTGAGCAGCCAGATGCTGGGCAAATCCTGGCTGATACGCACTGCACTGGTTGCTTCATTATTGCTGTTTTATAACACGCTGATTCGCGATTACATCAAAAACGATTTTGTCGCGTTTAGTTTTCGCTGGGTGGGTTTGCCGCTGTTGTTTTTACACTGGGTGGATTTACTCGACCCTACTATCGCCATTCTTGAAGCCATGCATGTCACCGTCGGCAATATTAATGTGTCGGCCTATGGCGTAGCCAGAGTGATAGTATTTGGCTCGCTGCTGTTTTGGCTCGGGCGCATTTCCAGCACCACCGGTCAGGAAATTATTCGGCGGCAAGAAAAGTTGGATTTCAGAACTAAAGAAGTCTCGGCAAAATTATTAGAAGTCGCGATTTTTATTTTATTTATTTTATTGCTGCTGCAAGTGATGGGCATCAACCTCACTGCCCTCGCGGTCTTTGGCGGCGCGCTCGGTGTTGGGCTGGGTTTGGGTTTACAAGCCATCGCTTCCAACTTTATTTCCGGCATTATTATTTTGCTCGACCGCTCTATTTCGGTGGATGACTATATCGAGCTGGAAGATGGCAGAACCGGTGTAGTACGCGAACTCACGCTGCGCTCAACCACACTGGAAACCTTTGATGGCAAAGACATCATGGTGCCCAACGAACGGTTTATGACCGAAAGCTTTACCAACTGGACGCACAAAAATAAAAAGCAGCGCTACCGCGTCGATTTTTCCGTGGCCTACGACACCGACATTCGCAAGCTGGTGGAAATTATTAAACAAACCGTTGCCTCACACGAACAAGTGATCAGCGGCGACGATGTACCTTTTGAAGAGCGCCCCGATTGTGAAATCAGCGGCTTTGGCGAGTCAGGCGTGAATATGTTTGTAGAGTTCTGGATGTACGGCATAGACGACGGCAAAAATCGTGTCGGCGGAGATTTGCTACTAATGATTTTTGAAGCAATGCGCGAACACGGTTTTCAAATTCCGTATCCGCAGCGCGAGGTGCGCATCCTCAACGAAAAAAATCCCAACTAATCAGCGCTGGAATTTATTTTTTCTCCACAATCACCAGGGCGATACCACCCAGTATCGCCATTGATGCCAATACCAAGCGCAACGTGAGCGATTCGCTGAGCAACATAACGCCGCCCACTGCGGTAATCACTGGCACACTCAATTGCACCGAGGCAGCAGTTGTCGCCTTTAACGCGGGCAATACGCCATACCAAATAGCGTAACCAACACCGGACGCTAAGGCGCCAGACAAAATTGCATACACAATTCCGGTATTGCTTAACATTGCGCCGCTAAAAAAATCACCACCAAAAAACACGCTACTTTGCAGCAATAAGATTAAGAAGACTGCCATTGGAATCGTGCGCACAAAATTTCCCGCAGTCACCTGCAGTGGGTCGCCAACCGCTTTGCCGCGCAGTGAATAAATTCCCCAGGCAACACCAGCTCCCACCATTAACAGTGACCCCCATAACGGCGGCGCGGAAAATCCTGGCGCAAGCAGTACCACTAAACCCACCAAAGCCAATGCAAGACCTACACGCTGCAATCTACGCAATTGTTCGCCCGACCAAATGCCATAACCAATCATGGTGGCCTGCACAGCACCAAACAACAACAGCGCACCCAATGCGGCAGGCAAACTTAAATAGGCAAACGAAAAACCTGCCGCATATACAAACAGCGCCAATGCCGACCACCAATTGCCCTGCACGCGCGCAGAGCGGCGATGCAGCAATACAATCAACCACAAAACCAACGCGCCAGAGAGCAAACGAATACTGGTAAAACTCGCGGCATCGATGCTGCCATTCTTAAGCGCAAGGCGACACAAAATAGAATTGCCCGCAAATGCCAGCATCGCAAAGGCAGTCAGGACAATCACACGAACATAATTCATCTCAAGTAATCCATATCAATTAACGCATCAAGCGAACACCCGCAGACTAATCTTTTTGCGCAGTTAACACACACGTTTCTTTACCAATATTGACTATAACTGACCGGCCAACATAAGAGATCATGACGCGCTCTTTTCATATTGCACTCATCAATAAATACAAAACATCGGCAGAAAAATATGAACCACTCTCTACATACATCATACCGTCAAATAGTCGCCACCTTCGCAGTGGCATTGTTATCGCTAAGCGCTCTGTGTGCATCCGCAGCGCAACCAATTTGGGATACACTCAACCCCAAGGGGGAACCCACCGCACGCCATGAAGCAGCGGCGGTAGCGTTTAACAATAAACTCTATCTGTTGGGCGGGCGCCGCATTAACCCTACCGACGTTTATGACCCAGCCACAAATAGTTGGCAGGCAAAAGCCAAACCGCCCATTGAACTCCACCATTTTCAAGCGGTTGTGTTGGGCGAAAAAATTTATTTGATCGGCGCTATGACCGGTAACTGGCCCAATGAAAAACCGCTCACTAAAGTCATGGCCTATTTACCCAAAGAAGATCGCTTTGAAACGCTGCATGATATTCCCGCTGATCGCCAACGGGGCGGCGCAGGTGCAGTGGTGTATAACAATAAAATTTATATTGTTGGCGGTATCACTAACGGCCATATGAATGGTTATGTGAATTGGTTTGATGAATATGACCCCAGCACAGGGCAATGGCGCCAGCTGCCAGATGCACCACACAAGCGCGATCATTTTTCTGCTGCCGTCATCGGCAAAAAACTCTATGCCTTTGGCGGCCGCCAAAGCAATCACTCACAGGGAAATGATTTTGGTCCCGCGCAATTATTTGGCGATGTATTTAATTTTGCCGACAATCAATGGGAGGCAACTGATGCCAGCATGGAGTTGCCCACCGGGCGCTCGGGCAATATGGTGCTCGCATGGAAAGATGAATTAATTATTGGTGGCGGCGAAAGCGATACGCAACTTCTGGCGCACAACGAAGTGGAAGCCTTTAATACTAAGACCAAAACCTGGCGCAGCTGGCCCGCATTAACACAAGGGCGTCACGGCTCGGCCTTTGTCGTTATTGGCAATTATGTTTATCTCGCCTCTGGCTGTGCTAAACGCGGCGGCGAACCCGAGTTAAGCAGTATCGAACGATTAAAATTACCGCGCTCAAGTGGAGCAGCAAAAAAATTCGGAACGCCACTTGAACGCCACACAGTACCAAACACAACACAGAATAAAAATACACAGCAGGTGATGCAACACCACAGCTTGACCTTAAGTTTTACCGGGCCAGATACACAAGAAAATGCCAACACCAATCCATTTACCGATTATCGTTTATTAGTTGAATTTCGCTCCGGTGATAAACGCCATTTAATTCGCGGTTTTTATGCGGCCGATGGCAATGCCGCCAACACCAGTGCCAGCGCAGGTAATGTGTGGCAAGTACGCTTTAGCCCGGAAACTCCAGGCACTTGGCACTACAGCGCCAGTTTAAAGCAAGGCAAAAATATCGCACTTGAGCGCAACCCGGCAGTGGGTGAAAACATTGCCCTTAGCGCCGCCACAGGCAGCATTGAAGTGCTCGCTTCCAATAAAAAAGCGCCCGACTTTCGCGCGCCCGATGCTGGCCTGTTAAGCATTAAAGACGGTTATTTTCATTTCAAATCGTCCAATCGCTACTGGCTAAAAGGCGGCACCAACAGCCCCGAAAATTTATTGGCCTTTGTGGATTTTGATAATACCTATCGCCTCAATAATGAAGCGCGCACAGGTGAAGCCGCCGCCGACAAACCGATCCACAGTTTTCCATCGCACATCGCCGACTGGCGCCCCGGCGATCCAATCTGGGGAGAAAATAAAGGCAAAGCGATTATCGGTGCAATGAATTATTTGGCGTCTGAAGGCATGAACGCCGCTTATTTTTTAACATTAAATTTAACTGGCGATGGCAAAGACGTTTGGCCTTATGCCGATCCAAATGATTTCACCCGTTTTGATGTCAGCAAGTTAGAGCAGTGGAATATTGTTTTTGAACACATGCAGGCCAAAGGCATATTGCTGCATATAGTCACGCAAGAAACCGAAAATGAATTGCTGTTAGATGCGGGCGATACCGGTGTACAGCGCGCGTTATATTACAGCGAATTAATTGCGCGCTTTGGCCATCACCCAGGTGTAGTGTGGAACCTCGGTGAAGAAAATGGCCCGGTTCACTGGAGCCCCAAAGGCCAGAACGACGCCCAGCGTCGCGCTATGGCTAATTTCTTTGAAGCGAATGATCCCTATCAACATCCGGTGGTGATACACACTCATTCAATCGCCAGCGAGAAAGACGATATTCTAAAACCACTGCTCGGGCTGAAATCATTGGATGGTTTATCGTTTCAAGTCTCTGACCGCACCACCGTGAATAGCGAAACACGTAAATGGCATGCTCTGTCTCAACAAGCTAAAACACCTTGGCTGATCACCATGGATGAAATTGGCGAGTGGCACACAGGCGCCATGCCAGACGCACAAGCAGGCAATCACGACAGCCTGCGCAGACATGCACTGTGGGGACATTTATTAGCGGGTGGTGCAGGTGTGGAATGGTACTTTGGTGCGCGTTTTTCCGAGCACGATTTATCGCTGGAAAATTTTCGCTCGCGTCACAAACTCTGGGGGCAAACACGCCACGCCTTGGATTTCTTCAACGCCTACCTACCCTATTGGAAAATGGCACCCTGTGAAGACGGTGTAATTGATCGCGGTGATGCCTATTGTTTTGCACAAAAAAATCAGTACTACGCCATCTACTTACCTGAAGGCCGCACTGGCATTTTAAAATTGCCATCGCAACACCACTATGATCTGTACTGGTTTGATCCGCAGCAGGGTGGCGGCTTACAGCGCGGCAGCATTGAACAAGTAGAAGGTAGCGATTGGATCGAATTAGGTCACCCGCCCATCAATGATGGCCGCGACTGGGTGCTGTTAGTAAAAAACTAAGCTTAACGCAGCGCCTAGCAGAATCTAGCTCAGCGCATATACTTGAGTGACTCTCATCACCGATAACGCTGCACAATAAACGCAGGGTACACTTATGGTAAAGATGACACATTCAAGCAAGATTCTGCTGCTCGCTGTTTTATTATTTGCACCCAGTGCATTAGCGATCGACACCCTCAAATGGCCAGATAGCGGCGACATGGATTCACCCAAGGAGAAATACAAATACAACATAGCCAAAATGGCAATGGAAAAAACCGTCGCGCAATTTGGACCTTATAGAATTGACGCTGTACCAATTGAAGTGATGACGCCGATCAGGGCTAAAGAAGTTGTGCGTCAAGGAACGAAAGTAAATATTTACGTTGCCTTGACCACTAACGATTGGGAGCACGACACCATTCCTGTGCGCATACCAATCCGCAGAGGCATACTGAACTATCGCTTGCTGCTTGTGCATCAAAACAACCGCTCTACTTTTGCCAATATCAATTCACTGGAAGAGTTAAAGCGTTTAAAAGTTGGATCTCAACTGGGCTGGGCGACAACCGATATTCTAAAAGCGGAAGGATTTAATGTAGTACGCGGTACAAAACCCGATGGCATGTTTTATATGCTAGACGGCGGCCGTTTTGATTACTTACCGCGCGGCATTAATGAAATATTTAATGAGCAAGAAAAATACAAAGACAAACTCCAAATCACTGTAGCGCCCAATATTGCCCTCAACCTGCCAGCCCCAACCTATTTCTTTGTCTCCCCGAGCGAACCTGGCTTGGCAAAACGGCTAGAGGCAGGCTTGGAAATAATGGTGAAAGATGGCTCACTCAAAGCGATATTTAATGCAGCCTACGGCGACGCCCTGAAAATAGCAGACCTTAAATCACGCAAAATAATCTCCATAAAAAATTCAAGCCTTCCACCTCTCACACCATTAGATCGCAAGGAATTATGGTACGACCCATTTGAAGAAGATCTTCCCCCTGCCGACAATGAATCATCAACTAGCCCTGCGTTTTAACGCCGGAAGCGTTAAGTCATTATAATTTTTGAATCGATTTTTTTAATTCAGATTGTTGTGCAAACTGAACGCTCACTGAATATTAGGAAGTGATCTGATGGCAAAAGTATAATCCCACCGCATACTGGCTGCTCAGTTACAAACCGCCATTCAAACATCGGTCACATTAATTTCAATACCATCAAAGTATCGCACCAAGATTAACGCAGATGTTCTTTAACGCGCGCGAGTGTCGATAAAGTTTTAATACGTAAATCGCGATCATACACATCAATCGTGAACATAAATTCATCAATCGCGAGTTCATCGCGCAATTGTTGTAAGCCATCCAAAATTTCCAGCTCATCGCCAATTTGCGCCAGCGCTAAAAATTCTTGCACGCTGTGTTTTTCACTCGCCGACCAATCTAACTGCGCACGATCTGTTGGCGGGCACAACCATAAAGGTTCACCGCGAAATAACGCGGTAATGCGCTGAAAACTTGTCGTCGCATAGAGCTCAGCTTGCGCTGTAGTTTCACCCCACACAATCGGCAAGCCCAACATAAAATAAGGTTTATCCAACTGTGCCGACGGGCGAAACTCTGCGCGATAACGTTTGAGTGCAGCGCGCATATACGCAGGTGCAAAATGCCCCGCAAATGAATACGGCAAACCCAATTGTGCAGCGAGCCCGGCACTGTAGAGGCTCGAACCTAAAATCCAAATCGGCACCTGTGTGCCCTCACCCGGCACTGCACGCAAACGCTGTTGCGGTGAACTCGGCTGTAACAGTTGTTGGATTACTTGCACTTCTTGCGCAAAATTTTCGGCTGCAGATTCATCGCGTTTTAATGCACGGCTAGTCACCGGATCAGTTCCCGGTGCGCGCCCTAAACCCAAATCGATGCGGTCGCCATAAAGTGATGCCAGCGTACCGAATTGTTCCGCGACAATTAACGGCGAATGGTTAGGCAACATAATCCCACCCGACCCCACGCGCAGTTGCTGCGTCTTCCCCGCAATATGCCCAATCAACACCGCCGTCGCCGAACTGGCAATGCCCTGCATATTGTGATGCTCCGCCAACCAAAACCGCTTAAACCCCAACCCATCCGCCGCCTGCGCATAAGCCGCCGCATGGGTAAAACTATCGCAAGGCGTTTCATTGATTCGCACAGAAGCAAGTTCAAGCAAAGAAAATTCAACCGACATAACTCAACCTCATCCAATGGATAGGCTTGTATTTTACGGCTAAAGCAACGAGTGATGGGTTTATGTGCCGGTAACTTATTAATTCTTTACCGTGTAATGGGCGGTAATTACATTAAAAAGGGTAATTTGTTATTTGGCTTACTTGTGGTTCAATTGCACCATTATACAGATAAACTGTCCACTGAGTTTAGGTGGAATCTTATTACCCTTAGAATTCTGGAATGAATAATATGGCAAAAAAAATTAGTGTAAAAGATGTATTTAATGGCCTTGGGATGCCAGATATCACTTATGTTTCCCAAGAAGGTGGAGAATACGAAAAAGCTTTAAGACAAGGAATTGAAGAGAGTGGCACTTTGTGCCTTTTAACAGGCTCTTCAAAAACAGGAAAGACAACCCTCTACAAAAAAGTATTCTCTGTAATGAAAAAGGAGCCTCTTATTGTCCGGTGTGACTCTACGATAGATTCAGAAGAATTCTGGAAAAGACCATTAGAGAAAATAAATTTTGACAGATTAACCACATTGCAGAATACAGAAATGTCAGAAGCCTCTACCGAAGGCAAGATCGGTGGAACTATTGGCTGGCCTTGGCTTGCGGGTCTTATTGGGGAGGTATCATTAGGTGTAAAAAGCTCCAACTCCGACACTGAAATTCGCGAAAAAATTGTGTCTAAACCATCACCTGCTCACCTTATACCATTATTAAAATATTCGAATGCTGTCTTAGTTGTTGAGGATTTTCACTACCTAAATGAAAACGTTCAAAAAGAAATTTTCCAACAGTGGAAAGCGTTCACTGACGGGGAGGTTTCTGTCTTAGTAGTAGGAACAACACATCATGGCGTTGATCTTGCCTACGCAAACTCCGATCTAGTTGGCAGAATTCAGCAAATTGACCTAGATCGATGGTCTGTAACTGATCTACTTCAGATAGCAAATAAAGGATTTGCAAAGATGGGAGTTCAGGCACCGGATAGCATACTTAACCTGATTGCGAATGAGTCATCTGGACTTCCTATTATTACCCAACAGACTTGCGCGCAACTATTTTTTAATAAAGATCTGACAGAAATCAATATTGGTACAAAAATTGACTTTAGTAGGCAAGACGCATTCGATGCTCTAAACAAAATTGCTTCGACGAAGTACCAACAATTTGAGTCATGGTATTCAAGACTAACAATTGGCCCAAGAAAACAGGCAAGAAAGTATGATACATATGAGATAGTACTCTTAGCATTCACCCTTGATCCGCTTAAATATGAATTAAATCGACACGAAATAGATGAAAGAATTAGCAAATTAGGTCTGCCCGTTAAAAAAACGCCTCCAGCAGCATCCATTAATAGTACTTTATCGGCTCTTGAAAAATTTCAAAAAAATAATGGATTCGAGCTGTTTGAGTGGAGCAAGCGTGATCAGGTTATCTACGTTTTAGAGCCGGCTTTTTTATTCTTTCTCCGCTGGAGAAAGCCAAGAACCAGCCTGCCGAGCCTGATTGATATTATTCAGACCTTACTAAAGAGTTTTTCAAAGTAGCGCCTACCAGCAGATTTTAAAATACTAAATACAGAAAAAATACTCGCACGTAAAAAGTAGCGATTTCGCACTAGAAAATTATTAAAATATTTACGTATGTGCATTATAATTTTATATTTCTAGGGCTATCGGAGTATTTGAGTAAGCACCTAATTATCCAATTAAAAATAGTCGTTGAAGAATCTTAAAGGAGCCAGACATTTGCAGCATGTAAATTAGTTTTCTGTAGTTTTTTCTAAAAACTCAATCTCCTTCAAAATATCCTCTGCCTCGCTCGTCAGCATCGAATAGGAACGGATATCACCATTGCACTGTACGTACAAGGCCTCTTCCAATTTTTGTAGGTATTGCTTATTGAGTTGTTTACGTGGGTCTTTTTTTAAGAAGGAGAACATAGTGAATATCCATTGGCGAGAGGATAGCTGTTACGGCAACCATGCGAGTTTGGTTCAATGTACTATCTACGCGATCGAGCTTTAACCGGCTTCTTACTCGCCGCGTTCGCATTGGTTTGATTCATCAGCGCAAAAAAATCCGCCGGTGCGGGTGTTTCAAACATTAAGTCTTTGCCGGTTTTTGGATGAATTATTTTTAAGCGCAACACATGCAAACCCATGCGATTACCTTTGGTACCATAACGTTCGTCGTCTACTACTTGATAACCCAACCAGGATAAATGCGCGCGAATTTGATGCTGACGACCCGTGTCGATTTGTACTTGCAATAGCGTTCGCGCATTGCTGGTGCGCTCGGTTTTGTAATGGGTGATGGCAGATTTTGCGTCAAGATGCGCGCCTACGTGCATGCGGTATTCCACTTCATCCAAACGCAGGGGTTGATCAATGGTTCCCTGCGCGGGGGTTGGGCGCCTTCTACAATCGCTAAATAGGTTTTTTCGGCTTGATCCCATTTGTCCATTACCGCTTCACGTATTTCCCGTGAAGTAGCACGTAGGTTGGGCAGTCATACCCAACAATACTTTTCAATTATCCAAATGTTGAGCATTGCTGCCCAACCTACTTAAATTAAAATGACTTCCGCAATTGGCCGTTATGCGAAGTTAAACTCATGAAGGTTCAACAAGTAGCCTGTATGGAGGCTAACGTAATGCGGGATTATTTAAGGTGCGTGAAGCGATTCGATTATTGAAGGTTTCAAATATTTAAACTTCCCGTATTCCGCTAGGCTCCATACAGGCTACGAAATAAACGTTAACCATTATGGGTGAAGCCGAAGTTACCGATCTTGGTCGAACTCGACTTGCTGCACGAACCCCGCCCTACCCTATGAAAATAATTGGCAGTAGAAGAAGTCTTAAAGCAAAAATTAATCGCAACGTGCGATAAGAAAATTCTTACCAAAAACGAAAACGTTGGGGCTTCATTCTATGCCTTTTTGCAAATAAGAATGAAACCCCTGAGTTATTAATAAAAGCGACGCATTGCCCGTTAATGTGTTGGGTTATATTACGCGCTTCGTGCTCTGCTAAATTGACGCTCGCCTACAAAAAATTCAGTTCACAGAATATGGGGAAGTGATCCGATGGCGGTGTAGTGCCTTCGCGGTAAGTGATGAGACTACAGCCAGACACAGTAAATTTACTGGCAAAGATGTAATCCAATTGCACATTAGCCGTCGGGTTCCAACCGTTAAAGGTATTGCCGGTAAACAAACTGATAAGTTGTGTTTGATTCTTCAATGTATTGATCGGACCACTGTTAGGTGTAGCATTTAAATCGCCCAATAAAATGGTTGGTAGCGACCAACTTTGATTCAAGCTGGCAATTCTATCGCGAATAATATTGGCAGAGCCTTGCTGCGAATTGCCATCAACACCCCAATGATTGTTTAAAAACAAAAACTCGCGGCTATCAAATTTTCTGCGCAGCTTTATCCATTCACTGGTACGTCTGCCCCACTCATCGGCAATCAATTCAATGATGCCGCTCTGCACCGCATCAAACGCATCGTTGCGATAAATAATCTGACGCGCGGGCGATGAACTCCACACGCTACCTAAATTGCTTTTAATGTAATCGTGCTGTTCACTGGTTGCTTCTTGAAAACCAATTACTTGCGGTAACTGGATTTTAATGGCCGTCACCAACTCGGCTTTGCGGTTATCCCAAAAGCGCTCACCCAAATCACCCGCCGGTGTAGTGCGCACGTTATAGGTCATCACTTTGAGTGTGCTCGCACTGCTGGAGCTACTACTGGAACTGCTAGAGCCATCGGTTGGACCAAGGTATTCAAAATCCACATAATTTAAATTGAAATTACCGGTTTCAAAATAAGCTTCCAATTCCTGCACGCCCTGATCAAGCGATGCCTCAATACTCACATTTTGCCAAGTTTGCCAATTACTGGTGTTGGGCACACCAATACGACCACCAAGATCGCGGCCATTAATTTTTAATTTGAAATAGGCGCCGCTATTGGGCGATGCCACTCGCGCAGTAATTTTGTAGCGCCCCTTGGTATTTACGTTGAGGTTGTAACGCAAATATTCACCTGCGTCGATCCAACCTACGTTGTAACCACCACCGGAATCATTTGTGAGTTCGATATCCACGTTATCGTTACGCAATTGGCCGCCGGTGTTGCCCGCTGTGGTATCAAGAAAACTGTTGTAGCGCTCCGCTTCCACACGCCCCGGAATGGCATGACCACAATCCGTTTGCTGGCAAGACACCACATCGACCCAATTTAAATTCCAGCCGCCGGTAGTAGCGTAAACACCCAGGCTGTAAGTACCCGCATTTATTTTCACCACTTTTGAAAACGTCTTCCAGGTTTGCCAGCCGCCAGTGCCAGTTATCGCAAGCTGCCCCAACTGAATAGAGCCGCCATTTAAATCCAGCGACAAGGTGCCACCGCTTTCGCTGGCGACACGCGCGCTAATTAAATAATCGCCCGTAGTGGGAATGCTCAAATTTTTAAAGCTGAGCCATTCCGTCGGCTCAACCCAGCCCACATTAAAACCACCGCCGGTATCGCTAGTTGCCTGAATATCAACATCACCGGTGCGATACACATTGCCCGCATTGCCAGTGGTGGTATCAAAAGCGACGGTGTAATCCTCCGCTTGAAAGCGCGCTGCGGAACACATTTCAGCGTAACCCAAGCTGGCAAATAGAATAAAAGGCAATAGCCGCGCAGGACATTTTAAATAGGGATGCATGGAGATTCTCCGATGAGGATAGTAGAAAAGTTGAATCAATTATTAGTATGGGAACAACGCGCCGCAATTAAAGAACTGCAAGCTACGAGTGCGGGAGCCTAACGCCAATGGCGAGTGATTTGTTAGTCAGTTTAGGCTAGGCGATAAAGTGATTGAAAAACGCAAGTGTGCCAGTTGGAAAAAATAAGTGGGACACCTACGCTATCGCTATGATTTTATTGGTGTTTACGCAGGCTTGGTATTCACTGCAAATGGTTTTTAGGATGCCCCCGAACAACTTTCAAAAAGCCGTAAAAATTAAACGATTGATGAACGCTTAACACTGCTGAAATTGCTCAAGTGATTAACTGCGTTTAAAGCTAAAGCCCAATGACTAACCACTTAGATTACGGCAGCTAAACAGCTGACGTTGCTATCAGCTTTATATTAGGCATTAGCCTTCCGTTGATTTATCTAACGCCTCCATCTTCTTCAACATATCCTCCGCTTCACTCGTCAACGTAGAATACGAACGGATATCGCCATTTCGCTGCGCGAGCATGGCCTCTTCCAGTTTTTGTAAATATTGTTTGTTGAGTGCTTTGAGTGGATCTTTTTTGAAAAACGAGAACATTGCGTTTACCTGTTGATTAATAGATGTAGCTTGTACGATATCCAACCAATTTTAGCTCAATGGAATTGGCATTAGGGTAATTTGCACCAACCTGCGTTCAGAGTCTAAGATGCAACCTCCATTCATTGCCTACAGCACATTCGATGCCCACTATTAAAATAACTGCGCCACTTGGGTTTTGCCTGATTTTAAGCGCTCTCATGCTCTGCCTTACTGCAACGGATGCGATGGTGTTTGACACGCTCAGCCTCGAACCGACTAAAGTCGCCGCTGGCGAGGTGTGGCGGTTGCTTTCCGGCAACCTGGTCCATTTTGGTTGGCTGCATACGCTGATGAATGCAGCGGCGCTGCTGTTATGTGCACTGGCTTTTTTTGCAGAATATTCGTTTAAAAAATTCTCGCTGTTATTGCTCTGGTGCTGTGCCAGCGTAGGGGTTGGGATTTACCTCTTGAACCCTGAGTATTCACCTTATGCAGGTTTATCTGGCGCGATTCACGGGTTAATTGTGGCGGGATTATTGCTCCCGCGCAGTTATCCTATTTGGATTCGTGTCATCGCCTTAGGCATGGTGCTGGCTAAATTAATGCAGGAAAATAGCGCCGATTACGAGGCGACTGATTTGCAAGCGCTGCTGCCCGTTGCGGTGGCCGTGGAATCGCATTTATACGGCGCGCTGGCGGGTTTGGTGTTTGCGAGCAGTGACTACTTATTACAACGTTTGAAAAGGAAAGAATAAATGCAAGGTTCTCCGGGTATAGCGATAGATTATTTTTTGGCGGGGGCGCGGCTGGTGGTGAAGCCGGGATTTCGCCGTTTTATTCTAATTCCGCTGTTAATTAATCTGGTTATTTTTTTCGCGGTAACGATTGCGCTCTATCACGCTTTTGGCGATTTTTTTGCGCTGGTGCTGGACTGGTCGCCGGATTGGCTGGACTGGTTTGCCTGGCTATTGTGGCCGCTAGTGGGATTTGTTTTTTTGGTTGTCTATGGTTACAGCTTTAATATCATTACCAATTTTTTAGCGGCGCCATTTTTTGGTTTACTGGCCGAGAAAATCGAAACCCACTTAACCGGCGTTGCACCGCCAGATGAACCCTGGGGGCAATTAATTCCACGCACACTGCAACGCGAAGCGGTGAAGCTTTGGTATTTTGTCAGCCGTGGCTTACTGATTTTGTTGGTGTTTATCGCGCTGTTTTTTATTCCTGGTGCAAACTTACTGGGTGTATTGATCGGCGCGATTTGGAGCTGCTGGTGTATGGCGGTGCAGTATTCAGATTATCCCGCCGATAACCACCAACTCAGTTTTCGCGAATTGCGGCGCCGCTTGAATAAGCAGCCGCTCACCAGTTATTCCTATGGCGGGATTATTTTGTTGGGCAGTATGGTGCCGGTATTAAATATTTTTGTTACGCCAATCGCAGTAGCGGGAGCAACTTTATATTGGGTGAAAGAAGTAAAACATCTTTCATCGCAATAATGATTTGATTGACCAAAATCGTCATCCTCGCGCAGCGGGGACCCATAAGTTTTAAGGCAAAATCAAAAAACTGGACTCCCGCTTGCGGGAGTGACGATGATGACACAATCAGACTCTATGCAATTCTACTTAGCAATTCCAAGTAAGAATATTCGTTATTCTTCAGCATCCCCATCATCTACAACCATATTGCCACCAGCCTCTTTGGCGTGTTGCAAGTAAGTGTGAGCCTGGGCGATTTGCTGGTCGAGACTCTGGTGCAGCTGACTTGTTACACCTGCACTGAAATAAAAATTACAGGTCTCGCCATTCAGCGTACAGGCTTCAGCTGCGAGTAATTGTTTCACTTTGCTTAACAACGCCGCTGCTTTTTCGTGATCCAACCCCGGCATTAATACATAAAAATCATCGCTGTCGGCTCGCGCCAATAAAAATCGCCCGAGCATATTGTGTAAATTAGCCGCAATATGTTTAAGCGCGACATCGCCCCAAACATTGCCATAATGCTGATTAATGTTGCTGAATTGATCGATATTGATAATGGCCATAGACAGCGGAGCCGCTTTTTCTACTGCGGTTTTATACAGTTCGCGCGCGGCATTAAAAAAGTAGGCGCGATGATACAGCCCGGTAAGATGATCGCGCTGAGCGTTTTCCGTTATCTGCTCGACCAATTCAAGATATTCAATATTATGAATAATGCGGCAATAGAATTCTTCCGGGTGAAAAGGTTTGCGCAAAAAATCATTGGCGCCGTGTTTGATAAATTTCGCCGAGAGCGCCTCACTACTTTCACCGGAAACACCAATCATAATCAGATCAGTTTTGTCGTACTTGTAGCGTAGGTTGCGCACCAATTCGAAGCCATCCATTTGAGGCATGTTGTAATCGGTGATTAATAATTTAATGTCCGGGTTATCCAGCAGCACTTTGATTGCATCAACACCATCAACGGCTTCCACCACTTGAAATAAATGGCGACGAAACAAATTCGCCATATGTTTGCGCGACATATCCGAATCATCTACCACCAATACTTTGATGCGCTGATTTTTTTCCAGCCGATGAATCATGCCAATCGCTTTGCTGTAGGCGTAGCGACCTTCTTTAGTTACGTAATCGACGATACCCTTGTTGAATAATTGCTCGCGCCGTTTTTCATCGTAAGAACCGGTAAGCACAATGGTGGGAATTTTTTTGCTGAGGGTAAAATCTACCACTTCACCATCCGGCGCATCGGGCAGATTCAGATCGACCAGCGCCGCAAAAAACTCCTCTGGCGCTTGCTCGCAAAGACTAGTCGCCTGGGCCAGGCTGACGGCATAGACAGCTTCATAATCCAGCGATGCGCTTTGCACCAAATGGCGCAACACCTTCATCACCATATCGCTGTCTTCTACAATGAGAATTTTTTTCATAGCAAACCACTCAACAAATGCGTAAGTATTCATTGAGTGTAGCCAATGTTTGGCAAAAGCTTGGAAAAATGCGCTAAGCCTATGATTAGACTTAAAATTTAGCGCTTAAGATGACCTTTCAATAAGGTGTAAACATCAACGCGCAGATTTTTTGTGCTCGCGTACCGACTCATAAATTGCCGCCGCCATAATAATACTGCCGCCAAGTAAGGTGCTCATTCCGGGATAGGTATGCAGAAAGGCGATCTCATAACCCACGGCATAGACCGGCTGTAAACAAGCCACCAAGCCCACGGTTTTTGCCTTTAGATAACGCAGTGAAAACCCTAACAGCGTGTGAGTAATGGCGGTAAACCCGATACCCAAACACAACAGTAACCACCAATCGTGCTGTGTAGGCTGATGCGGTGACAGCCACAAAACAGGCGTCATCAGAAGTGCAACTACCAGGACTTGATAGCTCATGGAGCGCGCCGCACTTTGTTTGCTAAACCAATGGCCCAACAATAAATTGCGCACCGCGAAGGTGAGCGCGGAAATCACTCCCCAGATCACGCCCTGGGTCATGTTGTTACCTAGATCGAACTCCGGCACCAGGCAATAGATCCCGACTAGTACCAAAAAACCACTCACTACATCGCGCCAGTCGAGCTTGGTGCGCTTGAGCCATGGCTCCAGAAATACCGTGACGACCGGATAGGCATAGAGCGAAATCATGCCCACGGCGATATTGGCGACCTGCATCGAATGGAAAAAAGTAATCCAGTGCAAAGCCAGCAACAGACCCAGAATAAACATGCGACCAAAATCACGCAGGGATTTCAGGCCAATATGAGATTCACGCCACCAGACCCAGAGAAACAATACCACCGCCGCAATCCAGGTGCGGTAACCGGTAATATCCCACGCGGGCAGTTCAATAATTTTGGAGAAAAGCCCGGTCGCGCCCATCAGGAACGCGCCCAAATGCAGGGTTAACAAGGCAGATTTAGCAGACGACATAACCCTTCCAGGCGATGGGAGCGCCCGGTGAATACCGGGCGGATCAATCAATGGTTAGCGATAAACAAGTGTGCTTAGTTGCGTGGCCTGCGGCTGCGGTTGCCACCAGGGCGATTGCCGACCGAGCGATTACTAAACCGCTCATTGGTACGTGCCCGCGGCGGTGCTGGCGGGCTGTCGGGCGGGGTCAACAACAGATATTCCGGTGGCTGCTCACACTTGATTGGTTTGCCCAACAGCTTTGCAATAGGCTCCAACAACAAGGCATCGTCTTCGCAGGCAAAACTGATCGAGGTCCCATTTTTACCGGCGCGACCGGTGCGACCAATGCGATGCACATAATCTTCCGGCTCTTCCGGCAGGGTGAAATTCACCACGTGGCTGATACCGCTGATATGAATCCCGCGCCCGGCCACATCGGTTGCCACCAGCACTTTAATATCACCGGATTTAAATGCATCCAAAGTAGACACACGTTTGTTCTGCGCAATCTCACCAGAGAGCAGCCCCGCCTTAATACCGTGGCGCTGCAGCTTTTCTTGCAGATCGCGGCACTCATCGCGGCGATTGGCAAATACAATCATGCTCTCGGCATGTTCTTGTTGAATCAGGTTGTAAAGCAGAGTGTATTTCTCTTCAGTCGAAACCAAGTACACATGTTGATCAACGCGCTCGTTAGCGACGGATTCCGGCTCTATATCGATCGTTGTCGGCTGGTATGTCCACTGCTCAACCAGAGTGCGCACTTCATCGGTAAAGGTGGCAGAGAAAAACAGGGTCTGGCGATCTTCACGCTTAGGTGTCTGGCGCACAATCTGACGCACTTGCGGAATGAAGCCCATATCGAGCATGCGGTCGGCTTCATCGATAACAAGAATTTCCAACTGATCGAGATAGACGTCTTTATTGCCACAAAAATCGAGTAGACGCCCGGGTGTGGCCACCAGAATATCGACCAGATCGTCGTGCAAATGACGCTGTTGTTTGACGTAATCCATACCGCCAACCAGTGTATGAATTTTTAAATCCGTGTATTTACACAGGCTTTTGGCATCTTCAGCAATCTGGATCACCAGCTCCCGTGTCGGTGCAATGATCAGTGCGCGCGCTTCACCGGCATAGCGTTTTTCGGTAATAGGGTTTTTGAGCAAATCATCGATGATTGCGGTTAAAAACGCCGCCGTTTTACCCGTACCGGTTTGGGCTTTGCCCACTACATCCTTACCTTGCAAAGCGTAGGGTAAAGATTGCGCCTGAATCGGCGAGCAGTATTTAAAACCGAGATCCGCAATCGCGCGCATGATCGGCAGCTCCAGATCAAAATCGTGGAAGCGGCTTTTGCCTTCGATTTGCTCTACCTCAAACTGGGCAATATCCCAAGGGCCATGATCGACCTTAACGGCTTTTCTTGGACGATGCTCAGCATGACGCGCAGGTTTGGGCGAGTGATCGCGCTTTACTGCAGGAGTTTGTTGCTCGCTTTTTTGACCTTGGCGCTGGTCGCGGGAGTTGCGATTGCCGCGATTGTTCTGGCCACTGCGCTCGCGGGGATGTTTTTTTGCGGCAGGTTTGTCACTAGCAGGCTTGGATGTTGCCTCGTTCTTTTCAGGTTTTTCCGCACCTGAACCTATCAATTTTTTAAAGAAATTTCCGATCAATCTATTCACCAAAAGTTATTGCAGCCAGAGGCTTAGGGGGGGAAGTCACGCAGACTTACCGATAAACTACTGCTTCGCGCTTATGCATCAGGGCGTTCAAATCTGGCATTAGAGGGGTTCAAACCTACCAAGGAATTCAAACCTGTGGCGAGACAGTAGAAGGAACGCGCAAACAGTCTATTAATTGCACGCATGAACTGTGCCCGAGTATACACCAATCATCAGACAATCAGCGGCTTTGACGCCAGTTGGAGGGAATTAATGGCCACCAACCCCATGGTTTTCTGCATAATCAGCACCGTTTTATCCATTTTCACCAGCGCCTATGAGCAACAGAAGGAACCCTCTATGAGAATTCACAGCTTGCAACACGTTGCCTTTGAAGATATTGGCAGCATGGCCAACGACTTTCACGCGCGCGGTTACGCGCTATCCAGCACTCACTGGTACAGAGGCGATGCAGCCCCGGCACTCGATGAGTTTGATGCATTAATCGTCATGGGCGGCCCAATGGGCATTTATGATGAAGCGCTCTACCCCTGGCTGGCCGATGAGAAAATCCTGATTAAACAGGCCATCGGCGCCGGAAAAATCGTGCTGGGAATTTGTTTGGGCGCCCAGCTAATTGCCGATGTGCTCGGCGCAAAAGTCACCCGCAACCCGCACAAAGAAATTGGCTGGCTGCCAATCACGATTGATCCCGCAGCGGCGACCCATCCTATAGCCCAAGTATTTTCCCGCTACCCGGTAGTCTTTCACTGGCACGGCGATACTTTTGCATTGCCACCCGGTGCGGTTCATCTCGCGCGCAGCGAAGGCTGTGCCAATCAGGCTTATGTGTATCAAGAGAAGGTTTACGGTTTCCAGTTCCATTTGGAAACCACACCTGAATCGGCGCGCGCGCTGATTGAACATTGCGGCGAGGATATTGATGGTTCGCGCTACACCCAAACTGCACAAGAAATTCTGGCGAGCGACGAAACATTTGCGCAGATTAATCGCGCCATGAGCGAGGTAATCGCCATTATTTTTGGATCAGAACACAACACCAAATAAATGCCCAGCGACAGAGGTTAACGCCATAGCGGCAGCCCCCCAAAAACCGACGCGGGCAGCGCCAAGCCAGAGATTGGCGCCGCCCACTTTAGCGGCAAGCCCACCTAACAACACCAGCGCAAGCAGTGAACTCGCTACAATCGCAAAGGATAAATATTGTGATGGATGCAACAACACAACCAATAACGGAATCAGCGCACCAACTGCAAAAGTGGCAGCGGAAGTAAGCGCCGCTTGCAGTGGCCGCGCGCTGTACATATCGGTGATGCCCAACTCATCCCGTGCATGAGCGCCGAGTGCATCGTGCTGCATTAATTGTTTGGCTACTTCGCGGGCGAGCTCCCGCTGTAAACCGCGCGCGACATAAATCTCTTCCAACTCGCGATGCTCGCCTGCTGCATCAGTCGCAAGCTCATGGGTTTCGCGTGCAAGGTCAGCCGCCTCGGTATCTGCCTGTGAGCGAACCGAAACATATTCGCCGGCAGCCATACTCATCGCGCCCGCCACCAGCCCCGCCACACCGGCCAACAAAACGGCAGAGGAATCAGCCTGCGCGGCGACAATGCCCATCATCAAACTAGCAGTGGAAATGATGCCATCGTTTGCGCCCAATACCGCAGCGCGCAACCAACCTGAGTGATGGGAACGATGTCCCTCGCGATGAGGCATAGTTTCAAGACTTTTTATTGGTCAGTGAAATGCGCGTTAAGGTATTGTCGCGCTTTACATAGTGGTGAAATAAACCTGCCAATACATGCAAGCCAATCAAGTAATAACCAATTTCACCAATCAGTTTGTGAATATTTTCAACCTGTTCCGCCAGCTCATCATTTTTACCGACTAAAGGCGGCAACTCCAAACCAAAAAAAGGAACGCCGTGGCCTTCAGCACTTAAAATTATCCAGCCGGCAATCGGCATAAAAATCATAAAAACATAGAGCGCGATATGCATGATTTTGGCGAGCAGGTTTTCAATCGAACGCGGCGCAGGAACAATTGCAGGCGTAGGGCTGGATAAACGCACACCAAGGCGAATCACTACCAGCAACAACACGGCAATCCCCAGCATAAAATGCAATGCCTTAACCAAGTCCCGCGGATCACTGCCGCGCGGAAATAAGCTGCGCATTTCAATGGTGGCAAACACCGCAATCAACAGCACAAACATAAACCAGTGCAAACCAATAATAATCGGGCTATAGCGGCTAACAGTACTGGGGTTATTCATCATTGTTCCTCGGTAAATTTCTTATTGTGTTAAAACTATTTATTTATAGATACGGCCTTCATATTTCAGCCAACCACCGGGATGCTGTCCCCGTGGATCATGATGAGTCCAGTGGATGACACCACCCTTCTGATTCCATTCGTACTCACCATAAAACTCCAAACGTTCGCCCTCGCGCAGATTCTCTACACGCGGCGCCAAATCAATATTATGAGCAATCAATAAAGTGTGACCAGAATCCAGCTCCAATAGAAATTTTTGGTGGCGACTCCCCTCGTTGTCATCCGGCAAAATGCGCAGCACCCTGCCCTCTCCGCCAAGCTGAACATTGGACCGCCCATTGCGAAATGCTTCCGCAATTAATACATCCGCCCCAGCAGCACTACCGCCCTCTGCCGTCAGCTGCAACTGTGCTTGTGCAGCATCCGATTCCAGCAATTGCTGTGTATTAACGCTATTGAGCACGCCCAGACCAAGGGCAAAAATCAACAGCGCCAACAGCGGCTTCATTTTACTGCGAGGTTTCATGGTCACTCCTCCATAATATGTAAGAGCCCTGCAGCATAACCCAGTCTGCCACGAGTGTTAACGCCCAGCACAACACAGCTTACTCACCCAAACTTAAAGCTGGATTAATTGAGCTTTCCATGCCCAATCCAAACTCCACACTTTTTCACAAAAGTTAAATTGACAGACCACTTGGTCTGTTATCTAATGACGACCGACCAATTGGTCGGTTTACGATTTAAAACACCAGGCACTACAAGATCGCTCAAGGAGCAAAACCTTAATGAAAGAGAGATTCAAATCGTTACTTTCGCAGATGCCATCACTCCAGAATTTTCCAAGCCTTGAGTTACGCTCGCCCTATCACAAAGCCGACTTCCAGCCATTTTCGCTGGAGTTGATGAGTTATACCAGCCAGATCAGAACAATAGCCTTCAGTTTTTTTATAATTGGCATATTGGCAATCAGTAGCACATTGAGTTTTGAGGCCTGGCAGTTCGACTCAGCAATTGCGCACGAAAACGCCCTGCTCGAACTAGCACAAGGTGGCTTTTTGCTTTTGGCGGCCTTAGTTCAAGGTTGGCGCGCGTTTAAAGACCATGACACCGGCCTAAGGCGCGATATTCGCATAGGCTTGGCATTGTTCGCCCTAGCGCTTTTCTTGCGCGAAGTGGATATAGATAAACTAGGCAGCAGTGTCGTGTGGGATATACTGGAAAAAACATTGCGTGTAATTGCCGTATTAATGATTCTAGGTTTTACTTGGCATATGTCGCGCAGGATCAAATTGGTTGTGCGCAACTTAGGCAGCATTTTGTTATCGCCCACCGTTATGCTGACCATACTGGGCTGCATTTTCTATGCCTGTGGCTGGCCGTTTGACCGGGAGTTTTTCAGTATTGATAAGGACTTATCCCAATGGTTTGAGGAAACCTTCGAGCTAAATGCATGTCTGCTAATATTCTGTGCAAGTTTAATAGCCAATATCAAAAGCAATGTGGTAAAAATTCAAGCGCCGTCATTTTAACGGCGCTGTGTTTTAATGAGACTGTTTTTACTAAAGTGTTTCACTGGGATGTCATGAAACTCGACAACAATAAAATAATTACATACCCAAGAGACAATTATGACCACTGAACGTAACGCCGAACAAACACGCACCCGCATACTGGAAGCCGCACGGGAAGAGATTTTCCAAAACGGTTATCAAGGTATGCGTATTGACTCCATACTGCAAAAGACCAATCTAGCCAAAGGCGCTCTTTATCATTATTTTCCCAATAAATTGGCCTTGGGTTATGCAGTGGTCGACGAAGTTTTGATGGGGCAGTTTCAAAGTGTGTGGGAAGAGCTGTTTCTGGAATCCAAAGATCCGCTGACCACTCTGCAAAAAATGTTTTTACGAAAAGCTGAATCTTTTCAAAATGCCGTCGCCTTTAATGGCTGCCCGCTGAATAATCTGAATCAGGAAATGGCTGCAATCGATGCCGGTTTTCACCAGCGTTTGGAAAAGGTATTTGAAGGCGTACACATGACCATAGTGCATTCGCTTGCACAAGGGCAAGTCGATGGCATAGTCAGAAAAGATATAGATCCGGCAAAAATTTCGATGTTTATTTTTAGCAGCTATCAAGGCATTATGGGCGCAGCTAAATGCATGCAGGCACCGGAATTGCTGGGCGATTTATTTGGCACGCTGAACGACTATATTGACACCTTGCGTGCACCGGCACAAAAACATTAGAAAATCCCATTTATTAAAAAAGGGCTTCACAGGAAGCCCTTTTTTATTGCACAAACCCAGATCAACTCAATGGCTAATCATCCACGGTCGCATTGATGGAAACATTTTGTTGCCGCCAGCGGTATACATTAAATTCGATTTCCGAATCGGTTTGTCGCCACACCCACAACCCTTGCCGTGTTTATGCTCGCGATGCGCTTGTTGTTCAGCGCGATACTCCGGTGTGGAAAACACCGGGGCATGCATGGCTGTTTCATTGCGCGCATGCGCTGCACGATTTTCTTTTTTCATATCCAGAAATTCTGGCGCAACCATAATGACGCGCGGGCTTAATTTTGCACAGTTAGGGCAGGCAGCCGGTTTGCTCGAATCATCCATAGAGGCCAATTCATAAAACAAACCATGATCTGCGCACTTGTAGTCGTAAACGGGCATAGTTATTACTCCTATTTATCCTTCGACAAAGGTACATCCATTCCCGGCGATACTTTTTTGGAGGGGCCTTCTGCCGATGGATTGATATCGAAATCAAAAATATCCGTGGGCAACCAGAGCGTCGCGCAGGCATTTGGTATATCTACCACACCCGAAATATGCCCCTGCACCGGCGCACAACCGAGAATGGAATAGGCTTGGGCTTTTGAGTAACCAAATTTGGTCATGTAGTTAATCGCATTCAAACACGCCTGGCGATAAGCGACATGCACATCCAGATAATGTTGCTCGCCATATTCATCAACAGAGATACCCTCAAAGATTAAGTAGTCGTCATATTTCGGTGCAATTGGGCTCGGCTTGAAGATCGGATTTTTAATTGCGTATTTCGCCATGCCGTCTTTAATTAAACTCACCCGCAAATGAATCCAACCGGCCATTTCAATCGCACCACAAAAAGTGATCTCGCCATCGCCCTGACTAAAATGCAAATCACCGACGGATAAGCCGCCGCCTTTTACATAAACCGGAAAATAAATTTTAGAGCCGCGCGATAAATCTTTAATATCGCAGTTACCGCCATGCTCACGCGGCGGAACGGTGCGCGCGCCTTCTGCAGCGGCAATTTTTGCAGCATCGGGAGCCATCTTGCCCATATGAGCTGTATCGGCATAAGGCAGTGTCGCGAGAGCAGGAATACGCTCAGGTTCAGTGTCGTAAAGCTCTTTTTCGCGTTTATTCCACTCCAGCAACATTTCTTTGGAAGGCAAACAACCAATCAAACCCGGGTGCACCAAACCAGCAAATTCCACATTCGGAATATGGCGGGATTTAGTGAACATGCCGTTGATATCCCAGATCGATTTTTGCGCTTCCGGAAAATGTTCCGTTAAAAAACCACCGCCATTTTGTTTGGAGAAAAAGCCGTTAAAGCCCCAGAGACTTTCTTGAAAGGCGCCAATATCAAGAATATCGACCACCAATAAATCGCCCGGCTCTGCACCTTCAACACCCACAGGGCCGGACAGAAAATGCACTTGCGATAAATCTACATCGCGCACGTCATCGGCACAGTCGTCATTTTTAATTTGGCCGCCAGTCCAGTCGTAACATTCAATAATAAAATCTTCGCCAGGCTTCACGGTTTTCACCATGGGAATATCCGGATGCCAGCGGTTGTGAATCATTTCATTTTCATAGGGCGATTTAGTTAAATCTATTTTGATAATCGTTTCAGCCATGGTACTGACTCCTGCTGTGGTTGGACAAATTGTCACGGAACAGGCTCAGTATCTGGTGCGCACCGATGATTCACCATACGACAAATAGCGCGCAGAGCTACGTCATTTAACGTATGGAAAAATAGATAGCGCTTTCTCTACGCGAAAAAAAACCGATCCCTCGCGGAATCGGTTTTTACATGCAAAGCATAACGCCTTACTGATTAATCGATTAAGGAGCGTTACGACCTACATTACTTGCGGTCAGCGCAGCGGGCTTGGAAACAGCAGGTTTACTGCTCAATACCAATACTTGCGAAGCGCTCAAACTTCCACCACTTACTGCAGTTGCAGATCCGGTGGCATACGCCTGATTGTTAGACCAAAGGTTAGTGGATTTATCGGCAACGTTGTTGAACAAAATGCCGCTGCTTGATATCACCGTATTCCCAGTTACAGAAATATTGTATGGCATGTTTTTGTAGACATCACCACCAAGATGAATGCCACCGCCTAGGCTATCAACAATAGTATTGTTGTAAACCGCGATATTGCTAGAGGTTTCATGGCTATCGCCACCGGAGCTGTCTTGCGTATCACCCGAGTCGATCAAAATCGGACGACGCCAGCTAAGCCCCGTCAAACCTTCCATATAGTTGTTGTAGATCTCGTGACCAGCACCATACACACGAATACCGCCGGTTTCATAGTTGTCATTGGTTACTGTAGCACCAGTACCTTCACCGTAGAAATAGTTGCCATAAGCCTTGTTGTTTGAACCTAAACGGAATGACAGAGAACCCATAGAGTTTTTGAAGGTGTTGTACCGGAATACGTTGTTCGATGTTTTCACCGTAATAATTTCGTTCTCACCATCACAATTTTCAAACAAGTTATATTCAACTACGTTATTGGTCACTACGTCTTGTGAGTTGGCAATTCCCATCGCAATTACTTCACGATCAGAATCACCAGCAGGCACACCATTTACAAGAAATGGCACTATATTTTTAAAGTGATTGCGATAAATGTGCACATGCTTGCTCATCAGCGGATCATCAAATTGTGTTTTGATGTAACTGCCAGTCACTTTGGTGCCGCTTACATCACCAATATTTTTATCGCGAAATTCGTTGTAACCAATAGAGATGTAGTCACTTGCTTGCGATAGCACAATCGCCGTCTGGCTATTGGTCACATTTTTATGATCAAACAAGTTACGCAAAATTTGTACATTGGTGGAGTTAACAATCTTCAAGTAGGTACTTTGTGTGCTAGGACCAAACACAAATCCCTGCAAGATAATGTTATTCACATTAGTGAGCGCCGCATTGGTCAGCGTAGTGCCGCCAATTGACGCTGCGCGAATCAATACCGGGGAGCTAAAGCTAATATCTTTAATGCTGATTGAACCAGAACCGGTAACAATAATTTGATCACCTGCTCCAGCAGTCGCCAATACGCTGCTCAAGTTGCTTGGCGTTGCATTTAAAGTTTTGCCACTGGACACCCAAGAAGATGCACTGCTGCTTGCCACAGATGAAGCAACACTTGATTTAACTGAAGAACTGCTAACAACAGATGATGCCAAACTCGACTTCACTGAAGAGCTGCTTACAACCGAAGAGGTCACACTCGATTTCACCGAAGAACTGCTTAAGCTGGATGAGGACGCGACGATTGGGTTAACGCTCATTTCAGTCACAGAATTCCAACTGTTTGCGCTGTTGCCATAACCGAGGAAGCGCACGTAACGTGCATTGCTTGATGTAACCGCAAAGGTTTCCAACCCAGTGGTTGAACCAGAAGCGGTAGCGCCAGATAACACAGTCGTCCAGGAAGAGCCGTTGGTGCTCACTTGAATATCAAACAACGCTGAACGCTGATCGCCTTTAAAAAAAGCAAGATTCACACTGCTAAATTGTTTCGTCGCACCTAAATCAAGTTGCAACCAAGCACCACTGCCATTAGCAGACCAGCGAGTATTCAAATCATTATCTAATACATTAGCCGCTACATTGCCATCATCGGCACTGGCCGACGCTGTAACAGGAGCAGCAGAAGCAGCTGAACTACTGCTCACCGGAACGGCGGCAGTATTTACATCCACTTCGGTAATACTATTCCAGGTATTGGATGTGTTTCCGTAGCCAACAATTCTTACGTAACGGCCAATAGAATCCACAACATCAAAATTTTGTTGTGCACTAGAGCTAGAAGGCTGAGCGCCGTAAAAAACACTTTGCCAACTGCTGCCATCGGCAGAGGTTTGAATATCAATAGTTGATGAGCGCTCATTACCTTTATAAAACGCGACATCCAGTGATTTAACAAACAGCGTAGAACCCAAGTCATATTGAATCCACTGACCATTGCCATTGGCTGACCAACGGGTATTTAAATCGTTATCGAGAGTATTTGCTGGGAGATTGCCGTCGGAATCACTGGCAGTAACAGTGATGGCTAATGCTTCAGCACCGATAAGCATTGCCGACATAGCAGATAGACAAAATAGTCCGCGTTTGCCCACACGAGTAAAATTTTTAATCAACATAGAGACGGTCCTAATTATTAACGTTATTAGATAGGGATTATTGGTATTACCAATCAGACGAATGGCGCAGGAGAATTTCAGCATAAAATCTGTATGACAATCGATACTTTTAGCGATTTTTCATACCTTGTCACAAATACACAAGCAAATAGGTATTACCAATATCAAACAAAAATGGAATAGCGCGCCAATTAATACTGACCAATTATAACAACTCTAATAATTGGCCTTACACCGAAATTCTGGTGCAAATCGATTGTGCAAAAACTATGACGCTGGTCATGCCGTTAGAACCAACACCATAAGCTTGCGTCTTATGGATAACTGTTTGCATCCATCAACCAAGACCAGCAAGTAAAAGAGGTAACCAATGAAAACATTAATTAAAGCGGCGCAATGCTTAGGAATAGTTGGCGTTTTGTTTCATTCATTTGCACTGCCAGTTTATGCAGCGGAGCAACAACGTCCATCGCGTGATGAGCGACATGCAGGGCCATCGCAACAAGCCCTGCTCGCCTGCAAAGGCTTAAGCGCAAATGACGCTTGTACATTTGCGGGGCGCAATGATGAATTAATCAACGGCGTATGCAGCACACCACCACGCCAAACCGACGACGCGACACTTGCTTGCAAACCCGAAAACATGCCTGAACCGCGCGATAGAAAACCGCCGGAAGATCGCCAGGATTAATCCGCAATAAAAAAGCCAGCGATCGCCCGAGACATAGCGAAAGCTGGCTAAAGTTAAACTGTTTATGTAAACGAAATTAAAAATTTACACCGATAAATAAGACGCTACCTTGGCTTCATTAATCGTCGCGCGCAATTCTTCATGCACAATTTCACCTTTTTCAATCACCAAAATCCGGTCGGCAATATCCAGCGCAAAACTCAACACTTGTTCCGATACTACAATCGATAAGCCGCGCTGATCGCGAATCATTTTTAGAGTGCGGCCTATTTCGCGAATGATGGACGGCTGTATGCCTTCAGTGGGTTCATCGAGAAATAACATTTTCGGATCGCTCGCCAAGGCGCGCGCAATCGCCAACTGTTGTTGCTGCCCGCCCGATAAATTGCCACCGCGCCGATTGCGCATTTCCAGCAATACCGGAAACATATCGTAAAGCTCTTTGGGTACACTGCGGCGCTTGGTGGTAGTTAAACCAGTTTCAATATTTTCTTTCACCGTCATGCTGGAAAAAATCATTCGCCCCTGCGGCACAAAACCAAAACCACCCGCCACGCGCTGGTGGCTTTTCATATGGCTGACTTCCGTCCCCTCCAATTTAACACTGCCGCCCGAGCTGGGAATTACGCCCATTAAGGATTTCATCAGGGTCGTTTTACCCATGCCATTGCGCCCCATAACGGCGACAATTTCACGCGGTTTTATTTCAAAATTTAATCCGTGTAACACTTCACTCTGGCCATAACTGACGCGGTAATCTGATACAGACAACATAACTTTTTCTCCGGCTGTTACTCGTACTATTAGGGGTGTAAAACCCTGTTAATGGCCAAGGTAAACTTCAATCACTTTCGGATCATTTTTGACTTTATCCACTGAGCCTTCGGCGAGAATTTTTCCTTGATGTAACACGGTCACTTTGTCGGCGATTTGCGCTACAAATTGCATATCATGTTCGATTACGATCACCGAGCGATCTTTGATAATGCTGCGCAGCAATTCTGCAGTTTGTTGCCGCTCGCCTACGGACATGCCCGCCACCGGCTCATCAAGCATCAGCAGATCAGGGTCTTGCATCAGCAACATGCCAATCTCCAGCCACTGTTTTTGCCCGTGACTGAGCAGTTCCGCTTGTTTATCCAACTGATCGCCAAGAAAAATCATATCGGCAACTTCATGAACCTTATTGATCACCTCTTCATCGCGCTTGAATACCAAGGCACCAAATACTGAGCGACCGCGCGGAAATGAAATTTCCAAATTTTCAAACACACTTAAATCGCCATAAATGGATGGGGTTTGAAACTTGCGCCCGACACCTGCTTTTACTATGTCGTGCTCTTTCATTTTGGTGAGTTCTTTATTGCGAAACTTGATTGAGCCTTCGGTGGCTTTGGTGCGGCCGCAAATTAAATCCAGCACCGTAGTTTTACCGGCACCATTGGGGCCGATAATCACGCGGATCTCATTTTCATCCACATAAAAACTCAAATCATTCACTGCTTTAAAACCATCAAATGAAACGGTGAGACCTTCCACCGCCAATACAAAGTCTGTATTACTGGGGCTCATGGAGTGCTCCTTGTGGCAGCGAGGTTGATTCGGTTTTGGTTAGTGTTTTAGTTGCAGGTGTAGAGGGTGGAGCAGAAGTATCCATGGGTTTTTTACCAAATAATTTAGCAAAAAATGCGTCCACTTTAGGCGCGGCATAGGTGTTGTACAAACCCGCCAAACCATTGGGGAATGCCATTACCACCGCGATAAATAATCCGCCCATCGCAAACAACCAGAGTTCCGGAAAACTTTCCGAGAAAGACGTTTTAGCAAAGTTCACCACCAAGGCACCGTACACTGCGCCGATGATAGATAAACGCCCGCCCACTGCGCAGAAAATTACCATTTCAATTGAGGGCACAATGCCAACCAACGTGGGCGACATAAAACCCACTTGCAACGTGAACATCGCACCGCCAATCGCCGCGAAGATGGCACCAATACAGAACACAAATATTTTAAAGTTGGAAACGTCATAACCCGAAAAGCGCACGCGATCTTCTTTATCGCGCATTGCCACCAGCAAACGGCCCAATTTACTTTTGCGAATAAATTGTGCGATAAGCAAACATACAAACAACATAAATACACACAAAAAGTAAAAAATGTATTTGGCGTTGTCGGTGCGAATATCCCAGCCGTGCAGTGTGCGCAAATCTGTCATGCCATTTACACCACCGGTATACCCCTGCTGACCGATAATTAAAATAGTCAGGATCGCCGCAATCGCCTGGGTAATAATCGCAAAATAAACCCCACCCACACGCCGTTTAAACATAGCCACACCCACTATGTAGGCAATAATCGTGGGCACAATAATGAGCGCGACCAAGGTGAAGGTGAAGCTGTAAAAGGGCTGCCAGAAAAAAGGTAATTCGGTGATTTGATTCCAATCCATAAAATCAGGAATGCCGGGGGTAGATTGAATTTTAGTGCTTTCAGGATCAGACGCTTCCAGCTTGAGAAACATCGCCATGATGTAACCACCCAAACCAAAAAACACGCCCTGCCCCAAACTTAAAATTCCACCGTACCCCCAACACAACACCAAACCCACCGCGACAAACGCATAGGTTAAATATTTACCGACCAAATTGAGGCGAAAAATATCCAGCGAAAGTGGCAGTACCACAACGAGAATTAACGCGAGCACCAAAAATCCGTACAACTCTTTTTTGGGTAGGAGCGATGCCATACCCGCTTTTGATTTCAGCAAAAGGGACATAATCAGTGACTCCTCTTAACGGCGCACTTTGAGCGTGAACAAACCTTGCGGACGCAACATCAGAATCAACACCACAAACAACAGCGTTAATACTTTTGACATAGAACCACTCATAAAAAATTCCATCGTCGATTGCGCTTGCGAAATACTAAATGCCGACGCGATAGTGCCGATCAAACTCGATGCACCACCAAACACAACAACCAAAAATGTATCCACAATATAAAGTTGGCCAGAGGTAGGGCCAGTCGAACCAATCATGGTAAACGCACTACCCGCAACACCGGCAATGCCGCAGCCCAAAGCAAATGTCACGCGATCTACCTTGCCGGTATTAATCCCAACCGCACCGGCCATAGGACGATTTTGCACTACAGCGCGAACTTGTATTCCCCAGCGCGAGCGATACATTAACAATGCAACCGCGAGTGAAATACCCAGCGCAAGGCACATCACAAATAATCCATTAATCGGTAATTCAATCGTTTCAGTAAGTTGATAGGAACCCATCAACCAATCCGGTAATGTCACACCCACTTCACGCGGACCAAACACAGTGCGATAGGTTTGTTGCAAAATTAAACTTAAGCCCCAGGTTGCTAATAAGGTATCCAACGGCCGGTGATAAAGATGCCGGATCATCGCCCATTCAACGAATGCGCCTAATGCGCCAGCCACAAGGAACGCGAGAATCATGGCGAGAATAAAATAGAGACTAAATAAATCAGGAAGGTAAGTAGAAAACACATTAGATGTTAAATAAGTAACATAGGCACCGAGAATCATAAATTCGCCGTGCGCCATATTGATCACGCCCATCTGGCCAAAAATAATAGCCAGCCCCAAGGCCATAAGCACAAATACCGAAAACAAAATCAATCCCGCTACACCTTGCATGGCAAAGATTGATAATAGTTCCGAGCTACTGTATTCAGCGAACATAGCTGCACCTCATCTCGACGACAAAAATTTAGCTACCAGCCAAATGGCTGGTAGCTTTTCAACTTATTGATAACCTTTAGGGAATGGATCTGGCTCGATCAGCTCTTTAGTTTCAAACACTACATCGTATTGACCATCAGCACGGGCATGGCCTACGCGGGTTTTGGACCAGAGATGATGATTCGGGTGAACTTTCACATAACCTTCAGGCGCAGTGGTCAACTCAATACCGGGCGATGCAGCGCGCACTTTATCAATATCAAATGAACCCGCTTTTTCCACTGCCGCTTTCCACAACCAAGGGCCAAGGTAAGCAGCTTGGGTTACATCGCCGATTACAATGTCTTTGCCGTACATAGCTTTAAAATCAGCCACAAACTTTTTGTTGTTTTCGTTCGGCAAGCTTTGGAAATACTTCATCGCCGCATAAGCACCCACCATATTTTCACCACCGATACCGAGAATTTCATCTTCAGTTACCGAGATGGTCAACACCAGTGGTTTCTCTTTAGTCATATCAATACCCGCTGCTTTTAATTGTTTGTAGAATGCAACGTTAGAGCCGCCCACTACAATCGCATAAATAACATCGGGTTTTTTCAGTTTGATTTTGTTAATCACCGAGTTAAATTGGGTATGACCGAGTGGATAATATTCTTCACCCACCACTTTCAAACCTAATTTTTCAATATGTTTACGCGCAATTTTGTTCGAGGTGCGCGGCCAAATATAATCTGAACCGAGCAAGTAGAATGATTTTGCACCTTTGGTTTTGGTTACCCAGTCAATGCCCGCAATAATTTGTTGCGTCGCTTCCTGACCGGTGTAAATCACATTAGGTGATTGCTCCAAACCTTCATAAAAGGTGGGGTAGTAGAGCATGCCGTTGTATTGTTCAAAAATCGGCAATACGGCTTTGCGCGATGCAGAAGTCCAGCAACCGAATACAGCAGCGACCTTATCGTTCACCAATAATTTTTTGGATTTCTCTGCAAAGGTTGGCCAGTCACTCGCACCATCCTCCTGGATATATTCAATTTTGCGTCCAAGCACACCGCCCATGGCATTGATCTGTTCAATCGCCATTTTTTCTGCTTGCACAGAACCGGTTTCACTGATCGACATAGTGCCCGTCACCGAGTGAAGAATACCGACCTTAACTGTAGTGTCTGTGACTGCAAGGCCAGTGGTATTCACATCAGCAGCATGGGCGGTGCCGAACACCAGCGATGCGGCGAGTGTTAGCAAACATTTTTTCCAGGTTTTCAATCCCGCCCCTTTTTTATGAAGCGGCGTCTGGAGGGTAGATAGCATGGTCTTGTTCATGGTCGTTCCTCAGGTAATTAAAAATTGTTTAGGTTGCGCACAAGCTGTAAGTGAAATTGGCAGATTGTTACCACTGAGTTTTAGTCCTTACTGAGACGTTAATTGGCGAGAGGAAACTTTGAAGCGGAAGCTTTCTCGACGCTTCACAATCTAAGCGCGTGTAGGATTGAGAACCATTCGATAAATGACACACACCACTACGTCATTTGACGCATAGCAATTAGCGGTAGGCTTGGGTATTTTTCAAAAGAATTAATGCAGAAGGTATATTCGACGATCAATAAAGGTGAATGCCGGCTTTCAGAAAAACCTTGGCAAATCACGACTGCCGTGAAGAATGCGGACAACACGGATATGGTCCGTGCGAATGCGATAGAAGATGACGTGACTGGTATAAGCAATACTGCGCAACCCAGCGCGAATTTCTTTGCGCTCGCGCCCCAGTTTTGGATTGGCAGTCAGTTGGACAAGTTGCACCTCAAGCCCAGCAAGATAGCTGGCAGCCTGATCTGCGCCAAACTGTTCGGCGGTGTAATCAAATATATCGCCCAGGTCAGCTTCCGCTGCCAGCGATAGGCGATAGGTTTTTAATGCAGAAGTCATTTGTGCTTGGTTTTGCGTTTGTCAGCAATGATGTCCTGAACGGTTTTACTGCTGGTCGCACCTTCCCAGCCCTTGGCAATTTCAGCGCGCAGCTCATCGATAACACGATGACGGTATATCTCATGTAACCGCAGCGCATCGCGCACGACTTCGCTGGCATTTTGATAATCGCCACCATCAATTTGCGCGGCTATATATTGGGCTTGTTTCTCGGTAAAGCTGATATTCATGGCTCGGCCTCTTCTTTACGTACTTGGCTTGGCCTAGGCTAGCACTCATGTCCATATTTGGCAAACTTGGACATTAGGTTTAAAGCTGGATAAAACCTGAAACAGCTTAATTTCAGCGCCCCATAATGTTGGTACAGCAATTGAGTAGAGATTGGCGGTAGGTGTTTAAACGCCAGCAGTAAGTACATGAATTGATTTCACAGCAACAAAAACGCACCAAGAAAGAAACCATAAGTGCATAAATGCACACAAATAACGCGCAAACATAAAGTGCGAATAAAAACCACTCACTTTTAATCAACGAGACGTTCCCGGACGAACAGACTGTTTAACGGGTATTCCATGACTGCCAAGCAGCATATATTTCGCGTGCGCCGCAACTACAACCAGTGGGTTGCCAACCAAACCCTGGAAGATTACGCATTGCGTTTCACCGCCAAAAGCGCACGGCGCTGGTCTGCTGCGCGGGTAGCCACAACTGCACTAGGTGCTATTTCTTTTCTCGCGCTCGAAGCCATCGGCGGCGCTATTACCTTGCATTACGGTTTTAACAATGCAGTTGCTGCCATCATGGCGGTCAGCCTGATTATTTTTCTCACCGCTATTCCTATCAGCTATTACGCGGCTAAATACGGTGTTGATATAGATTTGCTCACCCGCGGCGCAGGGTTTGGTTATATAGGTTCAACTATCACCTCACTGATTTACGCATCGTTCACCTTTATTTTTTTTGCGCTCGAAGCCGCTATTATGGCGATGGCGTTGGATTTATTATTTGGCATTCCACTCGCGTGGGGTTATTTAATCAGCTCGCTGGCAATCATCCCGCTGGTAACCCACGGCATTACGTTTATTAGCCGCTTCCAATTATGGAGCCAGCCGCTGTGGATTATTCTGCAACTATTACCGTTTGTTTTTATTATTTATGCCGATGCCAGCGCAGTGGAAAGTTGGACAGCATTTTCCGGCAGCCTGCAGGCACAAGACGTACCCCGCGAAGGCGTTAATATTTTATTGTTTGGTGCAGCATCCGCCGTTATTTTTTCGTTGATTGCACAAATTGGCGAGCAAGTAGACTTTTTACGTTTTTTACCTGCACCCAAACCTCACACCCGTTTGCGCTGGTGGGCGGCATTAATTGCCGGTGGTCCGGGTTGGATTGTGATTGGCGCAATTAAAATTCTCGCCGGTTCCTTTCTCGCGGTGCTCACGTTAAACCACGGCATTAGTATCACCGAAGCCGCCGACCCAACACGCATGTATATGGTGGCGTTCAGTTATATCGCCAGCTCACCGGAAGTGGCCTTATCCATCGCCGGTATTTTTGTCATCCTGAGTCAATTAAAAATTAATGTGACTAACGCTTATGCCGGTTCAATTGCTTGGTCTAATTTTTTCTCGCGTTTAACGCACAGTCACCCGGGCCGCGTAGTCTGGTTAGTGTTTAATGTTGCGATTGCCTTATTGTTGATGGAACTTGGCGTCTATCGCGCACTGGAACAGACACTCGGTTTCTACGGCATAGTTGCCGTCGCCTGGCTCGGTTCACTGGTGGCAGATTTGGTGATCAACAAACCTCTCGGCCTCAGCCCCAAACATATTGAATTTAAACGCGCCCACTTGTACGACATCAATCCCGTTGGCGTAGGCTCTATGCTACTGGCTTCAATCGCCGGTATTGTGTGCCACTCCGGAATTTTGGGCGAAGTCGCGCAAGCACTTTCTCATTTTATTGCGCTCGGTTTGGCATTGATCTGTGCGCCGGCGATAGCATTAATCACACGCGGCCGCTATTACCTCGCTCGCCCCGTGGTCAATGTGATGGATGATGCCGAATACAGCGATGGCGATCACGCCACTATTTCCTGCTGTATTTGCGAACATAAATTTGAAACGGAAGATATGACCTACTGCCCCGCTTACGCTGGGCACATTTGTTCGCTCTGTTGTTCACTCGATGCGCGCTGTCAGGATTACTGTAAACCCGGTGCAAATTACTCCACTCAGCTGAGTAATTTTTTTAAAGTCTTTTTACCGAAATCGATCACCGCCAATATTAATTCTCGCGTAGGTCACTTTGCCGTTTTGGTGCTGTTTATCAATGGGCTTTCAGCAATACTCTTGTCGCTTATCTATTTTCAAACACCGATTGATGCACCAGAAACTGCAGCTTTATTGGAAGCCACCTTATGGAAAGTATTTTTCTTACTGGTGATTATTACCGGGGTGGTGAGTTGGTTATTTGTATTAGCCCACGAAAGCCGCGTAGTTGCACAAGAGGAATCGCAACGCCAAACGCGCTTATTAATGGAAGAAATTGAAGCACATGAACGCACCGACCGCGCACTGCAAACTGCAAAAGAAGAAGCGGAAGCCGCCAACCAAGCCAAGAGCCGCTACCTCACCGGCATCAGCCACGAATTGCGCTCACCGCTCAATGCAGTGCTCGGCTACGCACAATTATTAGAAAAAGATCCAAGCATGCCCACCCATCGCAAAGATGCATTGGGTGTTATTCGCCGCAGCGGTGAACACCTGGCAGATTTAATTGAAGGCTTGTTGGATATTTCCAAAATCGAAGCAGGCCGTTTGGATTTGCATCAGGATCAAGTGCGCATTGCCGTGTTAATGGAACAGCTCGTCCACATGTTTCGCTTGCAAGCGGAGGCCAAGGGTCTCGCGTTTATTTATGAATGCAAAGATCGTTTACCTAAATTTGTCCGCACCGACGAAAAACGCCTGCGTCAAATTTTAATTAATTTATTATCCAACGCGATTAAATACACCGACAAAGGCAGCGTGATGTTTAAATTGCGCTATCGCAGTCAGGTTGCCGAATTCACCATTAGCGATACCGGTGAAGGTATTGCACCGGAAAATATCGAACGGATTTTTCGCCCATTTGAGCGCGTGCGTCGCGCCGGTTCGACCGCAACAGGAACCGGACTGGGTTTAACCATCACCCGCTTGCTCAGTGAAATTATGGGCGGGGACATTTCTGTAACCAGCACCCTTGGCAGTGGCAGCACCTTTAAAGCCAGTTTAATGCTGTCGAGTATTAGCACACCGAAGGCGGAATTTATCACTGCACCGGTACAAACTATTTACGGTTATAAAGGTGCGGTGCGCAGAATTATGTTGGTAGATGACGAAGCATCTCATCGCCAACTTATGCGCGCCATGTTGACACCACTGGGTTTTAACATTATCGAACTGGATAATCCGCTGCTCGCGCTAAGCCGCCTTGAACAGGAAATCGATAATAACAATCGCCCTGATTTGATTATGCTGGACGTCTCCATGCCCGGTCTTAACGGCTGGCAGCTCGCCAAACAATTGCGTGAAGCGGGTTTTAACTCACCGATCATTATGGTGTCTGCCGATGCCAGCGAAGGCAAAGATTTACCTACACACAACAACACCGAAATCACCCCACTACACGACGCTTATGTGATAAAACCAGTGCGTATTAATGTGTTGTTGGATCATATTGGTCGGCTGTTAAATCTGGTGTGGTGTTATGAAAAACAAGAGGCAATTACACCGCAGGCACAGCTGATTGGCGCACTTGAATTACCTGCTGATCAACATCTGGATGATATAGCCCAGCTCGCCAGTATCGGCCATAAAAAAGGCCTGCAAGACAAAATTCAACAACTGGAACAAACCGGTGCCGCGCATCCGATATTTCTTCAGGAATTAACCAGGCTCACCAACAATTTTCAGTTTGAAAAAATATTAGCGCTGATTGACGCAGATACCGATGACGCTGAATCAACAGAAGAATTGATGACAGAACCCCTTCAACACCATTGATTAGTGAAAACCACGAGTAAATTGCAATGAACACTAAAGCCCAGTCGCAAGTTGTATTAGTGGTAGATGATGCGATAGACAGCATTCATATGCTGAATGATGTATTGGAAGAGTCCAACTTTACGGTGTTAGTCGCACTGGAAGGTGCACAGGCGCTCACCATCACCAAAAATATTCGCCCGGATATTATTTTGCTCGACGCCATAATGCCGAACATGGATGGCTTTGAAACTTGCCGTCAATTAAAACTTAATCCACAACTCGCCGATGTTCCGATTATTTTTATGACAGGCCTGAGCGATACCGAACATGTGGTGATGGGTTTAAACGCAGGCGGGGTGGACTATGTAACTAAACCGATCAACCCGGAAGAGTTAATGGCGCGCATGCGGGTGCACCTCGCCAATGCACGCATTACTCAAAGCGCCCGCGCTGCGCTGGACACTGCCGGGCAATATTTATTTACCATCGACTTGCACGGTCAACTGGTCTGGGCCACCCCACAGGTATATCAATTACTGGACGGCGCTGGCGCAACCGCCGACTCCATCGCGCTCACACACACTATTAGCCAACAATTGCGCGAGTGGATAAGCCACAAACCGGAGACCGGTCGGCAATTGCCACTGCAACAGCTCACACAAGAATTGAGTGTGGAAATGTTAAATTTAATCGACGGCAAAGAATATTTACTGCGCCTCACCAACCCACCCAAACCAGCAGATGATACCCAATCACTCAAACAACAATTTGCCGTAACCGGCCGCGAAGCCGATGTGTTGTTATGGATCGCCAACGGCAAAACCAACCGCGAAATCGGCCAAATTTTAGAAATGAGCCCACGCACGGTGAATAAACATTTGGAGCAGATATTTAAAAAGTTAGGCGTAGAAAATAGAACATCGGCTGCCGCAGTGGCGATAAAGTGTTTGTCGCGGGGGTGAAATAGTTATGAGGCTATGGACACTAATCAGAAAAAAATATTAGCAACTGATTCGTAGCCTCCATGAAGCCTAACGAAATGCGGGATCTTTAGACTCCATGCGGGCTACTCGCTTTATTGAGGATTTATTTATTTCGTTAAAGAGTAATTTGACGCAACTTGAATTGCAGCAGCAATAGCAACCTTTGCTTGAAGGCTATTTTTCCAACACGTTGAACCAGTAATATTCGCACCGTGCTCTAAAATTTGATTTAAATCCGCGAGCGCCAATTGCGACAAATTTACAAACCCCATCTGCTCCAAACGCTCTACAATTTTTGGGCCTACACCTTTCACCTTCAGTAATATGTCTTTTTCAATTTCAGATAACGGCACAATTCCTTTCCTTTTGTTGGATTAATGTCGAATGCAGACACTGGCTCACGCATAACAATAGCTTAACTCAATTTTACCTATGAAAAGCCACCTATTTATACTGTACCGCTATTGCGGGCTACGCTTGTCTGGCTTTCAGTAAATACAAATATTTATTGGCTGCCCCAAATTTTTACCACTTGAGTTCATTTAGTGAAATTTATTCGCCAATGAAAAATAAACCAAAACAAATACAAATCTATGCGCCAAAAGTGGTTCATTTACAACAGATATATGTAACCGCTAGATCTTAATATAGCGTTGAACCCATAAAAAACATAATTTTAAAAAATAAAAAACCTTTTTTCTTATTGCACAAATAAAATCTGGAGCATTAACAGATATGACAAACTCGAAATCTGTAACGTTATGCAGAGTTATTTTTAACATTACATACTTGTATTACACAAATCGATAAAGTAGCCTCCCTGCATTAAATATTATTTGTAAATTATTTTTCTTGTTGAATAAAAATTTATTTCTATATTTTCTTAAAGCAGAAAAGTGAAAGGAGAGTGTTTAGATGACAACAACCAAATGGATAATAGCTGTAATCGCTTCGTCTGCAATAAGCTCTTACGTGACATTTCAACTTAATCAATCCAATCAAAATGACTTAGACGTCACACCAGGTATAGAATTTTCTTCCCGCCTAAAATTTGAAAGAACTAATGCCACAGAACAGCACCAAGAAATAGTAAAAACAAAGAAAACAACTGGCAATGTTCAGGACAACTGCAATATAAATATTAACAAAACCGCGCACCATAACGCTGATATAGATGACAGCTATGCGGATCAAAAATCGCTCTCACCACCTACCAACATTGAAGAACTTCAACTTGCTTATGAAAAAAAACAAAATGAAATATCCTCATTTCGTAATTTTATTGAAAGAACAGGTGATGGTGCATTAAGTGCCATTAGCAAAAATTACAATTCGGAATCCATTGACCCTGCATGGGCAAGGTTGAAAGAGGATGAATTACTTGCACTCCTAGACAATAACGAGACGTTGCAAAATATTGCCCCGCTCGATTTAAGCTGCAAGTCTCACAACTGTCGCTTGATATTATCCGCGCATGATGGAGCTCGAGGTGAATCCCTTTATAACGCTTTTAAAAATGAAGCTTTACAAGGAAGCGACGAAAATAAAAAGCAAATCGTATCTTATTTTACTGATCCGGATAGTGGCGAAATACATATCTATTTATCCAAAAATACCACTCATCCGTTGCTCAACGGGAAAATGGATTAATTCACCACACAAAATGTTCAGTACATACGTAATATTTCAGTATTTAACTGACTAATTCATATTTTATTTTTAAAGGAGAAGTCGTCGCGATGACGCTGGCTAACGTCATCTATGCACAAGAATAAATTGTGCCGACCAAGGATATCTGGCCAAAACCACAATAACCGTTTAAAGGAAAAAACCACTATGAGAAAATCATCTATTGCTTCATTTGTTGCCGTACTTGGATTAGTCGCTGTATCTAGCCACGCCTTTGCGGGTGTAAAAGTGGCAGAGTATGGTGACCCGATATTAGGTAACTCCTATCGCAGTTGCACCTGGACCCAAACCTACAGCAGTGGTGGCGGTGGGTATTTATACACACAATATAACGTAGTGTGCCCCGCATCCAATGGAATACCTGCCATTAACATAACCGCAGGTATAACCGTAAATGGTTCATCTTGTACTTTCACAGTACCCTCTGGGTACTCTACTTCTTACAACAGCTGTAGCAACTGGAGAATTTACTTAAACTAAGCATCTCCTGAAGGAAGCAGGAAACTTAAAAATCCAGTATCTATAAAATACTGGATTTTTTATATACGCTCTAACAGCTCTTTACATCTAGATTCATATTTCCCGCGCAGTGGTCAATAGGTTAGATTAAAGCAATAAACCAATTCGTAGATGTACGGTTCAATATATTAGGAAATATACGGCAGACTAAATTTAAGAGCCTAACTTTCGCTTTGGGCAAGATTCTACCCTTAAAAAATTTAGTACACGAATGCAGACTACAAGTAAATTACCCGACATAACATTGGTAATGGGCATGGCCGCCCAAGCCACGCACCTTATCGCTCAAATTTTTTCTTCCATGCCTGTTGGCTTGCCATCTAAACTTAGCTGATTTTTTTCTTTCCAATATTCCTTAAGACCATCTTCACCCTTATTAATTGCCCAATTGGTCAATTGCTCGCGCTCGCCCACATAATCAAAAAATGGGACTGCCATGCCGCAAGAGGTTTGCACCAGATCGACTTGCAGATCAAAAATCTGGCGGGCGCCTGGGGTTATTGGAAAGCGGGCGTACAGTGTATTCCACTCTGAATCGCCGTGATGAATTGCTTTTGCATTGCCGTATAAACGCAAAATCATCGGCGCGCCGTCAAAGGCAGCGAACATAATTGTCATGCGTGAGTGGGTTTGCAGATGTGCAGCGGTTTCATTACCACTGCCGGTGACATTGAGCCAGATAACGCGGTTGCTATCGAGCACACGCAGTGAATCCATGCCTTTGGGCGAAATATTTACCCGACTGTCGTCCGTTGCGGTGCCGACAAAAAATAATTTTTGCTGCGCAATAAAATTTTTAATTTCAGCAGAAATTTCCGAATAACGCTTTCCCATAATCAAACTCCTTATTACTGTTAACTATGCGCATTCTATTTAAAAAATAGTTGCCTTGCCCGAAACTAGAGCATTCGATGAATTTCGTCGTAAAAGAAGACCTTAGCTTTTTGATAAGCGTCTTTATCTAACGGATATTTACGTTCAAGCTCTAGTTTCAAATTGTTTAAATTAGCCACCAGGTCAGGCCTAGACCTCATTATTTCAACAAAGCCAAGATGCTTTTTTATATTGACACTACCGGCTTTAAATATATGCAGATGCACTTTTCGCTTTGCCTTTGAAAAATATTCTCTATCAACGATGCCATAGCTGCCTTTATATTTAAACCCTAAACATTGCAGGCAATTTATATTGTTTTTTACTTGAGTTAAATCATCGACCACACCAAGAATATCGATGCAATTTTTAGCAACGAGACCAGCCACCGCAGTGGAGCCTATATGGTGCAATTGAATTATTCCCACGTAGGCAGCAAGAATTGCTTGCTCTTCTTTACGATATTCCTCTGGCCATTCATTGTTGTGTGGATAAAGGTACATTTTTATTAACCAGCCCCAATCTTCATCAATGTCGCTTCGCCACCGCGATAAGATTCCTGCGCGATAAACTGCCAACCTAATTCGCGATAAAATTTGGCTTGATCCGGTGTAAACAGATAAATCGGATTGAACCCATGCGCATTAGCTTGACTGACAACATGCTTCACTAAAGCTGCGCCCACTCCGCGCTTGCGATAAATCGGGTTTACATAAACGCTCGCGAGCCATGGCGATAATTCCGGATGGCTGTCCATATCGCTCTCTACTAATGCCGCTGTACCTATTAAATGTTTACCATCTACACAGATATACATTGCGGGCATAACCGCGCCTTTTAAAAAACGCTGCATTCTTTCGATCCGGGATTCAAGTGTTCCACCCGGATTTAAATAGCCCCACTGGGCATGGTGCCAAGCGGCAATGGTGGAAATATGTTCAGGTGCGTCGGCTAAATTAATAATTTTCATATGACTTTCTTTTTCAATTCTTTAGTAGAAGAAATTTAAATGAATTTTTTATGTTCGGTTTTTGTCGCATCAATTAGCTTAAATTAAATATTTAGTTTACTTAAACGACAATTAAATTTATTTCGTCTTTCGTGTAATACGGCGTAATAGCGGGACTCGCTTTTGCCAACTAGGCTCCATGAGCTGTTTGAAAATATGGCATCGTTTTTTTAACTAACCGTGGAGACACACAACAATGAAAATAAATTTTATGTCTAAATCTGTTTTGCTCTCGCTAGGCGTGTATTTGGGGTGCTTCACGTCATTAACCTGGGCAGCAGAAGCTGATGCTGCAGTCGATGCATGTGCTTTACCCAGTAAACCAGCCGCAACACAAGAAGAGACTGCATGGCGGATTTTCGTCGCAATCAATTGCAAAATAAAAAACAATCAATTGACGTGGGAAACATGGAAATCCCAAGCTTGTTTAAATAATCCAGCGGATTGCCCCACCCAACGTTTGCACGGAAGCGCGTTGCGTACAGCCAATCTTGCCACGACACCCGACTCACCAAAACGTACAGGCGGCTGTGCGCCAATGACAACCTCCGCAACAGCTTCAGAGTCCGGCTTGGAAAATTTTGTCCCTAAAAATCTATCGGCATCACCGGTTTTCTGTGAAGAAGTGACTATTAGCCCGGCGGAAGAAGCTTACGGTAAAAGCAAAGGACTATTAACCGTTGCGGGGCAACAGACCTATTTGCAAGCAGGCGGTGTTATTGATTTTCCAACTGGGGCAATTGAGGTCAAAGCAGATTGGGTGCCCGCATCATCCTTTACCGATGTAAGCTTCGATTGCACCAAACCAAGCAAAACTCACTACCAAGAAATCATTGATGGCCAATGTTACGCTCTGGTGGGGATTCATATCAGTTCAAAATTGTATCCCAATTGGCTCTGGGCTACGTTTGAACCGCAAGATAAACGCACCAACCCCAACCGCTGCAACCCTAGCCTCTACAATGCCTGTTTAGATCATTGGGGCTCAAAACCAGCGAAGTCCACTGGAGCAAAAACCAAAACCACGCCCAAGCTACAGGCGCTATTCAAGGCTGCAGGTAGCAAGTTAGATAAGTCATTCCAAAATTACCGCTTGGTAGGAACACAAACGCAATACAACCAACCCACTGCAAGCAACGGTAACCTGGGGAACTCGTTTGTGGAGTTTAATGCGCAGGTGTCGCCATACCAAGCATCGTGTATCACCTGCCATTCCTATGCACAGCGCAATGCTGCAGGCAAAACCCCTCCAGGCGGCCCACTGCCGGGAGCGAATAGCGTCGGCCTGCCCACACCTTTACCTGCAGGCTATAAGCCACTGGACTTCTCCTGGTTCCTCGGCTTTGGCGTCCCACAAAAATAACCAACCAGAGGCTAGCGCCCCATTGGGCTGCTAGCCTCATGCGCAACAGCAGCGCACCTTAAATAGATTATCTGCATAAACAAAAACCCTTTCATGCTTATTCCTCAAATAATACTGTTTCACTCTTTATATTCCTAAAAGTGAACCATCCCACCTTGGCTTTATTTTCAACTTGGGACGATTTCGCTCCCGCCATGAACTAGGGTGGCGCGTCGGACAAGGCTTGCCCGCCGGGTGAGCCTCACGCGTACCAGACTCTAACAATAAAATGGGACAATTCATGAAACAGCTAAAAAATGCCTTACTCATCTGGGGGGCAGTTGCACTCGCACCTGTCTGCTCAGCAACAATCACAACCTATGGTGCCGGTAATATCACCAACGCCGCCAACCCCGCCGGTTACAAATGCGCCGTTGACCATGGCAATTGGATTTACAACGCGGGTATCGTCAAACCGGGAGTCAGCAGCTGCAGCCCGATTGGTGCGCCCACTCCGCTTTATCCACAAAAAGTTGCACCGGCCACAACTAAACACACCATGACTCATCGCTGGTGGGGTTCGATTTCGTTTATGGGTGAGATGAAAGTGGGCGATCCGAATGGCGCTGGCTACATCACACCCGACCCGATGACCGCGCGAATCACCGAGCGCGGCGTGCGCATCATGGGTATTCCCGGCGGCCTGCGCACCAATCCAACCGCAACCCAGTATTCAATTCCCGATCCGTTTAATGAAGTGTTCGATGGCATAGCCGTTGGCAATAGCGATTACAACAATCTTGAAGCCTACTTGAAAGATTACAGCGATGGCTCAGTCACCGTGCAATGGAACAGCGGCAGTACACCGGTAATGGAAGCCACTTTTGTGCACGGCTCACCCTATGCCTATTTCACAGCACTGCAAGGCAATTTACAGCTGCGCACCAAAGCCGGTGATAGCGGCGAAAAAGGAATTTTTTACCAGCACGGAAATTCGTTGGGCGTTTGGACCAGTGTTGCGGGAAACTACAATAACTTCCTCATCACCGGTCACGATGCCACCAGCTTTAGCGGCGTAAACAGTTCGACCATTGGTGTGAACAACAGCAGTAAACGCATGACCATAACCCTGCTACCGCAAGTGTCTGGCACGCCATCCACGGCGATGATTCAGGATTTTGCACAATACGCAACCCAGCGTGTCGATGCTGTTGATATTACCTACAGCGTTCATCGCACCACACAAAAAGTTACCGTCAGCCATAAATACAAATTCAATAATGCGGCGGTTACCACCATGGCGGGCATGCTTCCTATGGCATGGAAAAATTCTTCGCAAGCAGTAAGCAATTACAAAGTGCGCAGCGCGCGCGGCGTAACCAAATTTGCTGCAACGAATGGTTTTAGTTACACCATTCCGTTTGTCGGCGTGCTGCCCTATTTGCCGGAAAACATTGGCGATTACGATGCAAACCAATTAAAAGCCTTTGTGAGCGAATTTGTGAATCAAGGGCCAAATGCTTGGAACGATAAAACTGATACTTACTGGGCGGGTAAAAATTACGGCAAGGTTGCAGAACTCGCGGCGATTGCACGCTCCATCGGTATGGATGTAGAAGCCGATCAATTAATTAATTGGCTCAAAGCTGAATTGCAAGATTGGTTCCGCGCGAATACCAACGGCAGTCTCGATACTACGAAATATTTTTCCTACGATAGCAACTGGGACACATTGCTTGGCTACGATGAATCTTTCGGTTCACAACAACAATTAAACGATCACCACTTTCACTACGGCTATTTTGTGCGCGCCGCTGCGGAAATTTGCCGTGTCGATGCCAGCTGGTGTAGCGCGACCAATTACGGCCCGATGGTAGATTTATTAATTCGCGATTACGCCGCACCGCGCAACGATTCTATGTTCCCCTATCTGCGCAATTTTGACCCGGCTTACGGTTTCTCCTGGGCGTCGGGCCACGCGAATTTTGTCTTGGGCAACAATAACGAATCCACATCTGAAGCGGCCAATGCTTACGGCGCAATGGTGTTGTACGGTCAAATCACCAATAACCGGGCGCTTACCGAACGCGGTATTTATTTGCACGCATCATCAACTGCGGCGTACTGGGAATATTGGAACAACCTTGATCGCTTTCGCGGTTTAGGCGGCGATTACGATAACTTTGATGCAGCCTATCCCAAAATGACGACCTCCATTATTTGGGGCAATGGCCATGTATTTTCGACTTGGTTTAGCGGTGCTTATGCACATATTTTAGGGATTCAAGGTCTACCACTTAGCCCGTTGGTTTTCCATATTGGCCAACATGCAGATTATCTCGACAAGTACGTCGCGTTAGGCATGACGCAATCAAGCAACGGCAAGCCCTCTGGTTTGATCAACGATCAATGGCGCGATGTCTGGTGGAATATTTGGGCGATGAGCAATGGTCAAGCTGCAGTCGATGATATGAATAGCTACGGATTTAATTACGTACCTGAAGCAGGTGAAACCAAAGCGCACACTTATCACTGGGTTCACACATTGAAACAATTAGGTCATCTGGCGACAGGCACAGGAGCATTAACCGCATCCAACCCAATGGCTGTTGCATTTAATAAAAATGGCTTGATGACTTACATCGCGTACAACTATGGTTGCAGCCCGCTGTATGTTGTTTACTCCGATGGTATGACGCTCAATGTGCCCGCAAGAAGTTTCCGCGTAAAACGCACCGGTGAAACACCGGATTCGTTGCCGGGATCAACCAGCTGTACCCCAGCGACGACTTCATCCAACAGTAGCCTTGCAAGTTCGGTGACTAACAGCGTTACTTCTTCACAAGCAAGTAGTTCCGCTGCAATAAATAGCTCGGTTGCACCTAGCTCTGTCGCACCATCCAGTGCGGTAGGTTCAAATAGCTCTGTTGCTACCAGTAATTCGCAAGCATCAAGTTCATCTGTTGCCAATGCAAATTATGGTCACACGATTGTAGCTGCGGGCAGCGTGCAATTTTTTGCTAACAACGCCGCTTGGGCCGATATTCACTTCACCATCAATGGTGGAGCACAACAAAACTTTCGCATGACGCACAACGCGGACAACTCCAACACCTACTCATTAACTGGTTTAACGGCTGGCGCAAACGTGCGTTATTTCATGACGATTGCGCAAGACATTGGCGCCATGGATACGCCTTGGGCTGAGTTTGTTGTGAGTGGTTCCGCCGCATCCTCAAGTGCTGCATCCAGCACACCCGCAACTAGTTCATCCAGCGCAAGCTCGGTGGCCGCTTTCAGCCGCCATATCGAAGCAGAAACCTATGCCTTTATGTCAGGTGTTGAATTGTTTGGCACCACGGACATAGGTGGTGGCCAAGTGGTCGGTGCAATTGATGCGGGCGATTGGATGGCCTTTACCAACATCACCTTCCCCACTAGCGGAAATTATTTGGTGGAGTATCGCGTCGCTAGTCCAACGGGTTCACTGCTGTCGCTCGATTTAAACGGCGGCTCAATTGTATTGGGTAACGCAACAATTCCCGCCACGGGCGATTGGAGCAATTTCACCACCGTCAGCCAAACCGTTAGCATTAATGCAGGCACATTTAATGTCGGCATTTATGCACAGCAAGGCGGCTGGAGTATTAACTGGCTGCGCATCACCAAACTATAAAAACGAGCGCCAAATATTGGAAAAGAAAAAGATACCGCAGCGTGATTTTTCAGCTGCGGCAATGTAGAAAAATAAATCGCAACACTTATACACGGAGATTGACCATGAAAAAGTTTCTATCCTCTATCGCGATCAGCGCGAGTTTGTTATTCGGTGCGCAAGCACATGCCGTTATTATCGATGCATCCACCATCATCCCTAACGACAATATTCTATTGAATTTTAATGGGTTGGATTGGGTATACGCTGGCCCGATTCCCACCGAATATTTTGGCCCCGGCAATTTAGAAACGCCGGACTATCGCGCAAGCGAAGGCTGGCGCTACGCTACCGATGATGAATGGGCACTGCGCCCGGATTGGACAGATTTTATTATTGGTGGCGCAGTCATCGCCCCTGTTTCCGGTTTTGGCGATCACTCGCTTTACCGTTTTGCATCGGAATACTGGAGCAACTACAACCACATAGATTTAAGCGATGCAGCCAATGGTTTGCTGACCAATGGAGAATACATCAACTGGGAAGCACAACACGAAACCTGGTACGTCCGCGATGCACGTATCAGCAGCAGCGTGCCAGAATCTTCATCGCTTATTTTATTGGGATTAGGATTATTAGGTTTAGGTGTTGTGCGCAGAAAGCGTAGTAAATAGATAATTGCCAATTATTAAAAAACAAAAAGCCGCAAAGAAATGCGGCTTTTTATGATTACTGCTCTTTTCTACAAAAGGCAATAAGCAACAGGGATGCGAGAATTAATGCAACAAAACGAAAACCCCAGTCTCGATTAATTAAGCGCAATGTCAACGGCTCGTCTTGAAATATAGGCTGTTCAAAACCCACCCAAGAATAACCACTAAAAGAAACAACTATTTCAGACATTACTAATACAATATAAATTAAACAAAACATTAGAGACAAGCATGGGCGAATATAAGCAGCGATTACCATAGCACAAACGGCAAATACTTGGGCAAAAGCAAAGAATACTGTATCTGTTAGCCATTGATCATGAAACACAGATGCGACCACAAACCTGTAGCTACCTACAATGGTGAGCGCCGCAACAGTTATCGCCAGCCAGCGTAAACCTGAATTTTTTTGAAAAGCATGTAATGTCATACTGAATAAACTCCTTTTTCAATTATCAACATAATACTCAATACCATCACCCAAACCGCTAACACGCCATAATTAATACGCTGATACAAACCCACATTAATGTTGTTCTTGAGTGCAAGTAACATTAGCACCAATGTAACAACAGATATTGCGGCGCTCGCTCCAGAATAGTATGTGAACCATTGCGGCAGATCATGTTGTTCAATTACCCACAACAAACACGCAGCGAGTAAAGAAAAGTACATAACCAAACCAGCAAGATTGTGGATTATTTGCACCACTGATGGTTTAGGTATACCCAGATCTTCATCACAGGGAAACAATCCTGTTATCCAATGCGAAATCCCCTGCACTATCATCAAAACACCAGTTGCAAATAATAAGTTACTCGCTGGCGTAAGCTTCAATAAGGCTGCGCCAAATAATAGAAACCACAAACCTATTGGGAAATTATTGATCCATGGATGAATTTTTGTAGTGGTGCGGTTACGCGCACCTAACTCACTCATGACTTGTTGACGATGACTATAACCGGGATACAAACGCGCCACAAAAATGACGACTAGTAACATCCATAGCGGTGCAATAACTCCGGCTAGCAATAGAAATGTCATCACATGTCCTTTTTAATATCATTAAATTTTAACAAACAAAAGCTCATGGTCACTCCCGCTTGCGGGAGTCCAGCGATTGATATTGCATTTAAACCTATGGATCTCCGCAAGCGGGGATGACGACTCCAAAATTTATTTGTCATAACTGCGTGCGCTACCGCTTCTTCAACCGCAATACCGCTTTATTCTGATCAATTACAAAATCAAAACGGCCGAGAATATCGATACCGAGTAAACCATCGAATTGATCACCATTATCCATCGGCAGGCGGGCAAGCATATGTTTGTTGAAGGTAACGCTTTCGATGGTGAAGGTATCCACTAAAAACAAATAACTTTCGACCGTACCACTTGCAGTGTTGAGTTGAATGGGCTTGGGAGATTTAACAAAGGAATAATGGCGATTGACGAAACTTGCAGTGAGGCCGCTGATGGATGCGCCGGTATCCAGTAATAACTTTACTTGCACACCTTCGATAGTGACTGGCACCAAAAATTGGTCGCCGAAGCGAGCTAGCTGCACGCTTATCTCAGGCACTGCATTATCGTCAGCTGTTGAGCCTTCATCCAACTTGGCCAGTATGCCCTCAGCGCGCGCGCGGGTTACGGGCTGGTTGGCGGCCATCAGCGCGTGGTATTGCGCTTGCTCTTTATCTTCAATTTTTAGATTCATTTTGGCGAGCTGTAAATGTAATTCGCCATTGTCAGGCGTGAGTTTTATCAGGTCGTTAATTTGCGCCATTAACCATTCGTAGCTCTCACCAAAAATAGAAGGATTTTCCGTGAGGCGAATTAAATACTTGGCTAAATAGGCGAGTGCATTGTCAATTTTTTGTGCGTCCACTTCGGTGTTGATGTAGCGAAACCAACTGGCGACCGATTCTTTGTGCTGTCCCTGCTGCTCATAGACACGCGCCAGCAGCCACAGAGCTTCGGTGTATTGTGGATTCTGTTCAAGCAATTTATTTAATAGGCGAACCGCTTCACCATAAGCGCCATTGGCAATTAATTGATTAGCACGCTCAATGGGTGTTTGTGGTCGGGTGGGTAAAAACTCAGCCGCGCTGGCAGACGGTTTCGAGCTAGCAGCTTGCGCAGAAGAATGTATTGGCGATATAGACGGCGCGTCATTTACAGCGACGCTTACACTCATTTGCGGCTGTTGATTGTTGTTGGCATGACGATACTCGCTAAGGTAAAAACCCAGCGTAAACGCCAAAGCGGCGACAAGTATAACTTTTTTATTATTCATTGTTGAATTGGGATAGGTGTCAGGATTTTAGTAATTGTTGGCGAATAAATTCAGCCATTTTTTCCGGTTTGGTTATAGTGGCAAAACGTTTGATGGGTCTGCCATCGCGGCCGATAATAAATTTAGTAAAATTCCACTTGATTGATTTGCCCAACCAGCCGGGTAATTCTGCGGTGAGCCATTTAAATAAAGGATGTGCATTGCTGCCATTTACATCCACCTTGGCAAACATGGGAAAACTCACACCGTAATTAATCTGGCAAGTCTGCGCGATTTGATTTGCATCGCCCGGTTCCTGCCCGCCAAATTGGTTGCAAGGAAATCCAAGAATCACCAAGCCCTGCTCGCCAAATTCTTTATGCAGCGCTTCCAGCCCCGCATACTGTGGGGTAAAGCCGCATTGGCTGGCGGTATTAACGACTAATACCAACTTGCCAGCAAAGTCAGACAAGCTAACGGGCGCACCGCGCAAAGATTCAGCAGTGAAACTGTAGAAAGGGCTCATAGGTCACCTGTGAGAGTTATTGGTGAAAGCAAGCATAAACCAGACTGCAGGGCGGGCGGTATTAAAGCAGCCCCCGCCCTCCGTTTGCGTAGCATATCAGTATTCAGCGGCGGGTTTATCCAGCGTTTTAATTTGAATATTGCGATAAAACGTTTCCGCGCCTTCCGATTGGATTTGCAATTTTCCGCGCGTAAGTGGAACAAATTTTCCACCCACCTTGTGACGTGAATTAAACCCGCGAAACACTTCGTGACCATTCACTTTGTGAATCAGGGTTTTGCCGTCGGCGATGACTTCCATGGTATCCCACTCGCCACTAGGTTTTTCATAATTGCCGAGTTTTAATACGCGCGCAGCTATATTTTTGCGCAGCGGCAATTTGGGATCGTAACGATAAAATTTCCAATCACCTTCGTTCGCATCGCCCGCGTGCACATCAATAATCACACCATCGAGACTGTGGTAATCGCCACTGTCGCCCTCTTGCACCTGAAATTCATGGCTGCGCATCCAGTGGCCGCTCTGTGCACCTTGCGCGCCGACAGCAAAGTACAACAGACCGCTGTCACGCACTACATCCAAACGCGGATGCCATTTTTGTTTGCCCCACTTGATATCAAACTTCAGGTGAAAGTTTTCAAACTCCTCCACACTGGTCAGCCCGCCCCACTCCGCACCCGACACCCGCAACAAGCCATCAACCACGGAGAAGATATGGTTAGGGTCATTATTCAAACCATGGGACTGATGGCGGGATACCAAATTGTATTCATTGGTTTCTGGCTGAAAGCTAACATAAGGCTCCCAGCCACTGAGATCCTTACCATTAAACAGGGATTTCCACTCGCCGCTGCCCGCAAACACCGGCGCACTGGCCAGTAAAGCACATAACAATAAACCGCCCAATTTCATCGCTTATCCTCATTTCATCTTTATAGAGTTGTGGGTTTCTATCCCCTAGTGGTACGCCTGACTGCAGCAGGCTAAAGGCTGAATTGCGGCGAGTCCACCTATACAGATTAACAATTACAGACCTTTACCCTGAGCCAAATTCGGGCAACCACAGGTAATTGGATAGTCTTTAGCACAGCAACCGTGCAAACACTCCCGAGCAGGATAAACCCAAGCGCAAAACCACTCAGCTTAAAACATCAAAACTGCACCATTTTGAGGAAAAGCTGCCGATAAAAATGCATCTAAAAAAATCACTACTTTAGCTCCCGCAAAAAACTGGGCACCACAAAAATGCACAATCACTTTTTACCACGAAAAAATAACCGAGAAAATAATTTGAGAATTTTTCGTTGGTGATTGGCATTAATTATGCCTTAGCGAAATTGAGCTCACACACCGCTGTAAATGTTGTAAGGATCGATACTGCAAGGATTGTCCGTCTATCACCTGATACCTAAACCATACTGACTGCGAGAATTATTTCATGGACAAAAAAAACACCCCCGATAGCAATGATCAAGCTTTGCAATTAAATCGTCGCCAATTATTAAAAACCGGCCTCGGCGCTGTAGGTGGGGCCGCCGTGCTCGGCATGTTGCCCGGCTTGGGCAGCCTTGCCTATGCCGCGCCTGCCGCACTGGAAACCACTAAAGCAAAACTGGGCTTTATTGCATTGACCGATGCAGCGCCGTTATTTGTCGCGCAGGAAAAAGGTTTTTTTGCCAAGTACGGCATGACCGGCGTGGAAGTATTAAAACAATCCTCCTGGGGCACCACGCGCGACAATCTTGTTTTAGGTTCGCAAAATAATGGCATCGACGGCGCACATATTTTATCGCCAATGCCCTACCTGATTACTACCGGCGCAATGACGGCAAACAATCAGCCGGTGCCTATGTCGATACTCGCGCGGCTGAATTTAAACGGTCAATGTATTTCAGTCGGCAAGGAATACGCGAGTTTAAAAGTGGATGTGCAGGCAAAAGGTTTTAAAGAAGCTGTTGCCGCGAAAAAAGCCAGCGGTAAAGCCGTGAATGCCGCGATGACATTCCCCGGCGGCACCCATGATTTATGGATGCGCTATTGGCTCTCAGCGGCGGGCATTGACCCCAACAAAGATATTTCCACCATTGTGGTTCCACCGGCACAAATGGTTGCCAACATGAAAGTCGGCAACATGGATACCTTCTGTGTCTGCGAGCCGTGGAACGAACAATTAATTAATCAAAAAATTGGTTACACCGCGTTGACCACTGGCGAGCTGTGGCACAACCACCCGGAAAAAGCCTTTGCTATGCGCAGCGATTGGATTGAAAAAAATCCGAATGCCACACAAGCTTTGTTGATGGCGGTAATGGAAGCGCAAATGTTTTGTGAGAAAGCAGAGAACCGCGAAGAGGTTGCAAAAATTTGCTCCGACCGCAAATGGATCGGTGCACCATTTAAAGATGTGATCGAGCGCATGAAAGGCAATTTCGACTACGGCACTGGACGCGTGGTGGAAAACAGCCCAGAGCAAATGCGTTACTGGAAGGATTTTGCCTCTTACCCTTTCAAGAGCCACGATGCCTGGTTTATCACCGAAGATATTCGCTGGGGCTACTTACCCGCCAGCACCGATATTAACGCACTGGTTGATAAGGTAAACCGCGAAGACTTATGGCGTGCAGCAGCAACCACGTTAAAAATTCCCGCAGCAGAAATTCCTACCAGCACCTCGCGCGGGGTAGAAAAATTCTTTGATGGAAAAGTGTTTGATCCTGCTAATCCCAAAGCCTATCTCGATAGCCTTGCGATTAAAACCTTGGCATAACGCGGAGTAACTACCATGGCCGAATCCAGCATCACCACCAGCGGGTTTACCGATGATTCACGCAGCATTGCACAGCGGGCAAAAGCAGTTGGGCAATATTTTTTAGTCAGAGTGACGCCGGCACTGGTTGTGATCAGTTTGCTGGTGGCGCTCTGGCAAATTACCTGCTCGCAGCCGGACTCCAGTTTGCCTTCTGCCAGCACTGTGTTTGAGGAGACGCGCTACCTGATTGAAAATCCGTTTTACGACAACGGTGGCACCGATGTCGGAATGGGCTGGCAATTATTAGCGAGCCTCAAACGGGTAGCGATTGGTTATACGCTAGCAGTGATCGCTGGAGTGGCGCTGGGCATTTTGGTTGGCCAGTCGGTATGGGCGATGCGCGGGCTTGATCCACTCTTTCAAGTCTTGCGCACCGTACCACCACTCGCATGGCTGCCGCTTTCCCTTGCAGGATTTCAGGACAGCAATCCCTCGGCACTGTTTGTGATTTTTATTACCTCTATCTGGCCGATTATTATCAACACCTCTGTAGGCGTGCGTAATATTCCCGCCGACTACCGCAATGTTGCGCGCGTGGTGCGCTTAAATGGCTGGCAGTATTTTTACAAAATCATGTTGCCCGCCGCAGCGCCTTATATATTTTCAGGCTTGCGCATCGGTATAGGTTTGTCCTGGTTGGCAATTATCGCCGCCGAAATGCTGGTGGGTGGAGTGGGTATTGGTTTCTTTATTTGGGATGCCTGGAACTCATCGCGCATCAGCGACATTATTCTCGCGCTGATTTATGTGGGGCTAATTGGGTATGCGCTGGATCGGCTTGTAGGTCTGGTGGGTTATCTGGTCACCCGGGGAACCGCTCAGTAACACGCAAAATAAACGTCAAACGTCATAACACCCAACGCCAGCAGCCACCTCTGCTGGCGTTTTTTATTGGGCGTAACTTGATAGGTAAATGATCGCCCCGCCTAATAACGGCGTATTTACGACTAGGCTATATAAATTCAGCTCACTCTCCAGTGAGCTTTCACTCGATCAAGGCGCCTATCCATGTATACACACTGGAAACTACTCTTCGTATCAGGTCTGATGCTTATGCTCTCTTCATGCTCAACCACATCCATCGACGAATACGCAAGCAATCAACCTAAGCTTGACCCCCAAGCATTTTTTAACGGCCAGCTGAGCGCCCACGGCGTGCTAAAAGATCGCGGTGGAAAAGTCACGCGTTACTTCAACGCGAGCATCAATGCCTATTGGCAAAACGGTATTGGCACACTGGAAGAAAAATTTATTTTTGATGACGGTGAAATTCAATACCGCAACTGGACTCTCACCCCAACCGCCAAGGGCTATGCCGCAACCGCAGGAGACGTGATTGGCACAGGCACGGCGCAAATCAAAGGCAATGCCATGCAGTTAAATTACGTATTGGAGATCGATTACAAAGGCTCGCCCTTACAACTCAACGTGGATGACTGGATGTGGCAAGTCGATAACAAAACGCTGCTCAACGAATCCACTTTGCGCAAATGGGGTTTTAAAGTTGGCAGCATCCAATTGGTGATAATTAAATCTTAGCGAGTGCTGGCATAAATGATGACTGGCGCCCCGTTGGCAATTCGTTTTGCCATCAACCTAATGAACATCATCAAAAACAACGACACGATTGCGGCCAGATGCTTTTGCCATGTACAAGGCTTCATCGGCGCGCTGTATAACCCCAGTTGCGCCCACCTCACCCTCTAACCAATCACTACTGCCGATGCTGACGGTCATATGGCCGACCTCAGGGAAGCTGGCGGACTCAATCGCACTACGAATTTTTTCAGCGACAGTACCAACTGCAGATGCACTAGGAGCATTTGGTAAAATTACGACAAACTCTTCGCCACCATAACGCGCAACAAAATCAGTTACGCGAATATTATCGGCAATTAATCGCGCGATATGTTTTAGCACAGCATCGCCCACTAGGTGACCGTAATTATCATTTACTTTTTTGAAGTGATCGGCATCAAGCAATAAAATTGAAAAACCATGCCCTGTACGTTGCCCCATGCGGATGCAATCTCTCAACTTTTCGTCAAACTGACGGCGATTGTTGACGCCCGTAAGCGGATCAGTTGTGGCAAGGTATTCCAATTTTCTATTCGCAACAACAAGGGCTTCTGTGCGTTGCAAAACTTGTTGTTCCAGGGTTTGATTGAGCAATTCCAATTCACGTTCCCGCGCGAGCAAAGAGTCAGTCATGGATTGCATAGCACTGCTCAATTGCGCAACTTCACGCAAGTTAGTGCTGGTTGGGTAGTTCGGTGTAGCCGTATGGGATTTGATGGCTCGTGCAGCAGCGGCGAGCTGCTCAATGGGTTTGCTAACACTTTGTGCCAGGCGCCATGCCAGTAGCGAAAATAATATAGTTGCAATCAGTGTAAGAATCAGAAAATGCCAATAAGCGGCATACACCGGCGCCAATGCCTTATCCAAGGGTTGACGCACTACAATGCGCCAACCGAAATTGGTAGCCGAATACGCATCGACTAACACCTGGCTGGTTAGGTATTGATGACCATCATCCCAAGTGACGATCGAATAACTTTTGTGATTGGGTAAATTTTCAGGGAGCCGGCTCACACCAGCCAATGCTTCGGGATAAAGCACATCCCCTGTTTTACTGACAATAAGTGTTTCCGAAGTGCTATCGCGTTCAGGGTGACTGGCAACTCTTTGCACAGTTTCCGTCACCCAACTCCAGTGTGCGTGGGCAGCTACAACACCTATCGCCTGCCCCTGCTTATTACGGATAGGCGCGGCAAAATCGATAAAACGCAGCGGTTCATTACTGGCAGAATTAGGTAAAAGTTTAGCGAGCAACAGGGCTTCATGAACATCACCGCTATAAACATCATTTAACCCCGCAATAAACCATGGACGCTGCGCGACTGATTCGTTGACCAGCATATTATTGCTGGCTTGAATGACTTTACCTGTCGCATCTGCCACGCCCAACCACGCAAATTCACTACGCAGTATTCGACGACGCTCGAGTGAAGCAAAAATATCAGGGCTGGTTAAATCCCCGTGCACAAAATGGGGGGCCTGGCTGAGTATCAGTAATTCCATTTCTCGCTCATGCAGATTTGCGCCTAACAACTCAGCAGCAGCCATCGCATTGGCATACACTGATTCACCGGCATTCACCTTGATTTGCGCTGTGGTTAACCAACCGGCATAGATTCCCACGCTGAGCAGCGTGAACAGTGACAATCCACCAAACCACAAGGCCAGCCTTACCCTAAAGCTATTGTGCTTAAACAACTGATATGCCCTTTGTATTTGAATTGTTATTGGGTTCTATAATACAAATTCGAATCCGAAAGTAGAGTGCGGAAATAAACATCAAAAACGAATTGTACCTAATTGATAAACTTTGTCGCGCATATATTGTGCATTATCTGTATCACCCAACTGATCGTATATTTCAGCTGCCAATCGATAAAAACGCACTTCATTATCCTCTTTTTTTATAGCCTTCTTTATCAGTGTCAGAGCCACTTCAAGATCATTTTTTTTCATCTTTTCCTCGGCGCGCTTGTACATAAAATACGGGTTGGCATTGCGATACTGGCGCACCCGCTTTTGGTAATACTCGCTCTGCTCAGGCTGGCCCATCTCTTTATACAGGCCAGCGAGATTGTGCATGATATTGTAATCGCGCGGGTTAATACTCAATCCATGCAAATATATCTTCTCTGCTTCCAGCAGTAATTTTTGGCGGCGATAAAAACTGCCGAAATTACTCCAGATATAGCTCGGCTCCTGACTCATCAGCAGCGCTTTACGCAAATGCAAAAAACCTTCGCGCGCATTGCCCTCCGCCGCCAATTCCATTCCGCGATTGGAATAAAACTGGGCGGCCACCAAATTCTTGTCGATCACCTGCTGTTTGTAGTGGGAGCGATAACGCCGCATTTCCAAATCCACCACTATATCGCTCACATCTGCCGTACCGATGAGGCGGATATACGTTTTGTTGGCGCGCGGCATAAATACTTTGGCGTTGACGTGGCGCATCAGTAAAAAGGTGTCACTCGCACGCATATCCCAGGTAGGCGGCAGGATCACTTCATTGACCTCAGCCTTCAACCCTAAATGGCGCGCCATAGCCACATAGAGCAGCGTATAGCTGATGCAATTGGCCTGGCGCCGCTCGAATGCTTCAATGCCGGTAATGGTGTCATAGGCACTGTAGGTAATGCCGCGCCCGCCGTAACTAACCGATGTCATCAAAGCTTTATGCAGCGCCTCGGCTTTGGCATCGCTGCGCTTGAGCTGAGCGGTGGCAGCCTCAGCAAACAATTGCATTTCTTTTGTCAGGCCGAATAAATCCGCATTGGGCAATTCTTCCGGCAAATAGGGGCGCCCTAAAATTAACTCGCCCGACAATTCCCGAGCCAAAACACTCTTATCCGCCATAAATGGCATTTTCTGCACCATGGAAGCACAGGCGCAGAGTGTCAAACAGCTGAAAAACACTAGTAATCGGAATAATTTCATTCTTTTCAGGCTCATCGGGGGCTGAATACTCCATTTGAGTATAGGGGGTATTTAGCGCTTGTGCGTGTCACAAATGTCACGCTAACCCCACGAGATACAAGCCTTTTTTTATTTTGAGTTAACTTCGCTGGCAGATGTAAAACACACATGATTGCACGCACTGAATGATATCAACGCACCTCTGCGCAAAATAAGTGCAAGCACATTCGGCTTCGGCAACTTCCAGTGCTCACTCGCACCACAGATCTTGGCACCAAAAAAAAGCAGTCACTTTTTTCCTGACCCAGCAGCGCGCAAAACCAAATAAAAAGCCACGATAAGTGCAAAAACCCTGCGCCGTTAAAGTGCATTGCCGATCTTGGCACAGTGTTTGAATAAGCCATTGTGTACTGAATCATTACATCACTATTTTTTACACGCATTTTATTTTTACGTTTTGTTTTTTTAGAACGGCCACCACACGAATTTTTACTTTATTTTTTTGCAGATAATTTTTTAATTGATGCCAGGAGTAAGAGATGAAAAACATCACTACAACAACAGATAAAATTTCACGCTTATTGCGACCGCTTGCAAAAACCACATTGGCAATTGCCACTGCATTTTCATTGCTGACCAGCGCACACGCCGAAACCGGCCCGGCGGAAAAAGACACATTAAAATTCGGTTTTATTAAATTAACCGACATGATCCCTCTCGCTGTTGCCTATGAAAATGGCTACTTCGACGACGAGGGCTTGAGTGTAGAACTCGAAGCGCAAGCTAACTGGAAGGTGGTACTTGACCGCGTTATTACTGGCGAATTGGATGGCTCACATATGCTAGCTGGACAACCGATTGGCTCCACCATCGGCTTCGGCACCAACGCACATATAGTGACTTCATTTGTAATGGATCTAAACGGCAACGGCTTAACAGTTGCTAACGATGTTTGGAAAAAAATGAAGAAAAATATTCCCGTCGGTGCCGATGGAAAATTAGTTCATCCGATTAAAGCCGATGCATTAAAGCCGATCGTTATGGCCGCCAAAGATGTAGGCCAAACATTTCCAATGGGAATGGTATTTCCTGTTTCAACCCACAATTATGAAATTCGTTATTGGTTAGCGGCGGGCGGTATTCATCCTGGTTTTTACGCTCCAGCAAAAGGTGATATCACCGGCCAAATTAAAGCCGACGTTTTGCTCTCAGTAACACCGCCACCGCAAATGCCGGCGACGTTGGAAGCCGGCACCATCAAAGGTTATATGGTGGGCGAGCCTTGGAACCAACAAGCAGTGTTCCGCGGCATTGGGGTGCCGATTGTGACCAACAACGATATTCACAGCAACTTCACTGAAAAAGTATTTGGTGTTACCAAAGAGTGGTCAGAAAAATACCCCAACACCCATATTCGTGTAGTGAAATCATTAATCCGCGCCGCCAAATGGTTGGATGAAAACAACAACGCCAATCGCTCTGCCGCTGCCAAAATGATTTCCGCTTCGCACTATGTGGGCGCAGATTACAAAGTTATCGCCAACTCTATGACCGGAGTTTTTGAATACGAACGCGGCGACACACGCAAACTGCCCGACTTTAACGTGTTTTTCCGCTACAACGCCAATATGCCCTACTACTCAGATGCCATCTGGTACTTAACCCAAATGCGTCGCTGGGGCCAAATTGCCGAGCCAAAACCTGATAGCTGGTACGCCGAAACCGCGAAAAAAGTGTTCCTGCCAGAAGTGTATCGCCAAGCAGTGAAGGATTTGATTGCCGAGGGGAAAATGTCTGCAGCTGATTTCCCCGAGCTAGATAAGACCGATGGTTTCCGCAAACCAGAAGACACTAAATTTATCGACGGAAAAGTTTTTGATGCCACCAAACCCAATGACTACCTCAAGCAATTTGATATTGGTTTGAAAGGTAATGAGCAAATTTAATTAGCCGTATTGTTTAGTGTTAATGGTTAAGCATTAAAAATATAAGCCCGCTTAATGGTTACACACACATTAAGCGGGCATGCAGAGGAAAGGTTATGAACAGCGCACTCGCAGTAGCAAAAATTGAACAACTCAAAGGCATTAAATGGGCAGAGTTAATTGTTAAAACCGTTATGCCCATGATTGGTATCGCATTGTTTTTAATGATTTGGCACGCCGCTGCACCGAACATTAAAACCTCGCTGGGTGATTTCCCTCAGCCACAACAAGTATTCGAGCAATGGGGCAACTTGGTGGATGAATACACCGCCGAACAAGCGCGCGAAGAAAAGTATTATGAGCGTCAAGATAAGCGCAATGCTGAGCGCATCGCCAATGACCCAAATGCAAAATTAGATGAACGCCCCTTTAGTGGCCGACCCACTTTTTTCGACAAAATTGAAACCAGTTTGGTAACCGTATTATCCGGATTTTTAGTCGCGACCATTATCGCTATTCCGGTAGGTATTATGATCGGCTTGAGCCAGCCGCTGTATAACGCAATCAATCCACTGATTCAATTATTCAAACCCGTATCACCCCTGGCATGGCTGCCATTGGTCACGCTGGTGGTGAGCGCGGTGTATGTATCCGATGCACCCATGTTCTCCAAGTCTTACATCATTTCTCTCTTGACCGTTAGCCTCTGCTCGCTCTGGCCCACCATGCTCAACACTGCGGTCGGCGTTGCAGGTGTGAGCAAAGATTTAATTAATGTAAGCCGCGTGTTGCGCTTGGGATGGTTTACTCACGTAGTCAAAATTGTCTTGCCCTCCGCCATTCCGATGATGTTTACCGGCCTACGCATTTCACTCGGCATTGCCTGGATGGTGTTAATCGCCGCTGAAATGCTTTCGCAAAATCCAGGTTTGGGAAAATTTGTGTGGGATGAATTTCAAAATGGCTCATCCGACTCGTTAAGCCGCATCTGCTTGGCCATTTTAGTGATCGGTCTGATTGGCTTTTTACTCGATCGCACTATTTTGATGCTGCAGACCTACATCAACTGGGATAAGAGCGCAGTGGTTCGTTAACCACTGCATGATTGGGTACGTTAATTGCCTATTAAATCCTGACCACTTTATTTTATTTATTTTAGTTTGTTACAGAGGAATCCAGCATGAACCAGATCCATTTGGAATTGAGTAGAGTCGGCATTGAATTTCCCACCCCTAAAGGCCCGTTTTGCGCACTGCAAAATGTGGATTTGAAAATTAAAAAAGGTGAATTTGTTTCGCTAATTGGCCATTCCGGCTGCGGCAAATCCACCGTGCTAAATATTGTCGCCGGTTTATATCAAGCGACCACTGGCGGCGTAATGCTAAATGGCCGCGAAGTGAACGAGCCCGGCCCAGAGCGCGCGGTTGTATTTCAAAACCATTCACTGTTGCCGTGGCTCACCGCTTATGAAAATGTCGAGCTAGGCGTAAAACGTGTATTTAAAGGCAAAAAAACCAAAGCGGAAATGCGCGAGTGGATTGAGCACAATTTGGAATTAGTGCACATGACCCACGCGCTGCACAAACGCCCCGATGAGTTATCGGGCGGCATGAAACAGCGTGTGGGTATCGCCCGCGCACTGGCGATGGAGCCACAGGTCTTGCTGATGGATGAACCCTTCGGCGCGCTTGACGCCCTCACCCGCGCGCACCTGCAAGACTCGCTGATGGAAATCCAAAATGAGCTGGGCAATACCGTCATCATGATCACCCATGATGTAGACGAGGCCGTGCTGCTCTCTGACCGCATCGTGATGATGACCAACGGCCCCGCGGCAACCGTGGGCGAAATTCTGGATGTGCCCCTCCCGCGCCCGCGCAATCGCCTCGAGTTGGCCGACAATGCGGAATACAACCACTACCGCTCATCGGTATTGCGCTTCCTGTATGAGAAGCAAAAAAAAATTGAATCGATCGATGTCAAACGCGCCGAGAAGAAGCAGGACAAAAACGCCGCAGAGAAATCCAAAAGCGTCGCCTGATTTCGCTCCAACTTATCCAAAAGTGCAGCGCCAGATGCATCTGGCATGCACTCAGGTCCTCTGTTTGCCCCGGTTTGCCGGGGCTTTTTTATGCCCCAAAGAAAATGTTTAATCTAAGCTGACTTTTTCACCAGCAAATAGAGTGAGCAAATATTGCCCGAAATGATTATTTTTTTGTCTGGCGCATTTTTCATCATTGGTATATATTATGCAGCATATTTTGACGACACTCATCCGTGATGGATCACGCACTTCTGGCAACAAGGCGCGAACTCCATGCTGCAGCTCATCAACAACCCCGTTCATTTTTCCAATCCTTCAACGCAGGCAGCTGCACCCACTCTTCCGGCAGCAACGTCCGAGCTAACAACAACATATGCAGACCTGATTGTGGATTATCTCGCCCAAATGGGTATAGATAAGGTATTTGGTGTGCCGGGTGGTGCAATTGAACCGCTACTCAACTCGCTGGCACGCAGCGAGCGCAATGGAGGGCCGCGTTTGGTCGTTGCGCGCCATGAATGCGGCGCTGCCTTTATGGCTGATGGCTACGCGCGCGAAAGCGGGAAAATGGGTGTGGTCTGCGCCACTACTGGCCCCGGCGCAACCAACCTGATTACCGGTGTCGCCTCGGCGCTGGCTGATGAAGTCCCCATGCTGGTGATTACCGCGCAAACGCCACTGCCCAAGTTTGGTAAACGCGCCCTGCAGGAATCCAGCTGCACCGCCATAGATACCGTGGGTATGTTCCGCTATGTCACCCAGTTTAATACCTTGGTATCGCACCACGAACAGCTTGAAAGCAAATTGGTCTCGGCCATCATGGCGGCGCATCGCAAACCCAACGGCCCCGTGCATATCAGTATTCCCGCCGATGTACTGCGCGCACCAGCAACTATCAATGCCCATATCCACAGCGACTTATTAGTGCACGATTTCGCCATGGCCGACGACTCCGCCATCGCCCGTCTGTGCGAAAAACTCGGCCGGGTCGATAACATCGTCATGTACATAGGCAATGGTGTGGGCAAGGCCAGCAAACAGATCATGGAGTTTATCGAGCTGACCGGCGCGGCGTTTGTCACCGGCCCTATGGGCAAAACCTGGGTCGATGAGCATCACCCGCTCTATCGCGGCGTATTTGGCTTTGCCGGGCACGAGAGTGCCAAAAACCTGCTGCAAAACCCGGCAGTGAATTTGATTCTGGCGGTGGGCACTGAGCTGGGCGAGCTGGGCACTAGCGGCTGGAAGGACGACTTGCTCAATACCAAGCTAGTACACATCGACTCCTCAATCGAGCACTTTACCCGCTCGCCCATGGCGAACCTGCATGTGTTCGGCAATATCGATGTGATCTTTGATCGCCTGGTAAAAAGCGTGCACGAAGCGCGTAAATGGGGGCGCCGCTGGCAGACACTGCCGGGCGCCGCCGCTGAAAATGCCAACGGCGGTTTTTTCACCCTTAGCGATGCCGAAAAGTGCTACTCCAACGCCAGCCCAGTGAAACCGCAGCGACTGATGTCACATCTCTCCCGCACACTGCCCGACAACACCCGCATTTTTGTCGATGCCGGTAATGGTTGGTCCTGGGCTACCCACTACCTGACTCGTGCAAATAGTGAAGGGTTATATCGTATCGCCATGGGCTACGGCTCTATGGCCTGGTCGATTGGTGCCGCGATTGGTTCTGCCATTGCCAATCCCGCTGCACCTACCTTATGTATTGTGGGCGATGGCTCTTATTTGATGAGCGCACAAGAAATCACCGTCGCTGCCCAGCAAAAGCTGCCTGTGGTTTTTTTAGTATTAAATGATTCAGCGATGGGCATGGTGATGCACGGGCAAATGCTCGGGCAGCAAGAATCTATCGGCTGGGAATTAAATGATGTCAATTACGCACTCATGGCGCAGGCGATGGGCGTAGACGGCATAGTAATCGATTCACCAGAACAATTAGACGCGCTGGATTACGCCGCATTATTTCAAAAAAATGGCCCCACCCTGCTTGATGTTCGCATCGACCGCAATGAAATTCCACCCATGGGCGACCGCATCAAAGGTCTCGCCGTAAATGGTTCTGCAACACCGGGAGGTTAATACTAAACTGGTTGATTATTGAGGTAACTTCTAACGCAAAACATACCTAGGCGAAAAGGAACTCGCAGTTTATGCTAGGCTGAAAGGATACTAATGCGGAGACCGACGAGTGTTAACTGATAACACCCAATCCAATCAACCAAGCTCGCCTATTAACCTCCTTATCGTTAATAACGACAGCCACGCGATGACTGCCATTACCGGCAGTTTACGTTCGGCTGGGCTCAATAAGTACACCTGCGTAGATTCTGCACAGCAAGCACTACGCGCGCTTCGCCAACAGCCAGTTGATGTATTAATAGTCGATGTGGATACCGCCGACATGGACGGCTGGCGCTTATCGCGCTTGGTGCGCAGCGGCATTCTAAAATGCCGCGCCGATCTACCGATTATTATTATCGCCAGCACCTGGTGTGAACGCATTGCCGAAGTTACCGCGCGCGAATATGGCATCAATCAACTACTGCCTCTCGATCACATCAAACAACTACCAGCGGCCATCAACAAACTTACCCAGCGCGAGTATAGCGGTACCCATAAGCCACGCTTGCTGGTGGTAGAAGATGAACCGGACACCGCCGATTTAATCAAGCGTGTACTCTCGCCCTCATTCGACATTGAAGTTGCCTACGAAGGTGACACTGGCCTGCGCGCCTGGGTGCAAAGACGACACGATTTGGTTTTGCTCGATGTGATGCTGCCCAAATTATCCGGGCGCGATATATTGATTGAAATCCAAAGCATTGATCCCAATCAGCCAGTGGTGATTATGACAGCGCACACCACTATCGATCAGGCCGAAGAGTTAATGTTGCTCGGTGCCGTCGATTTTTTACCCAAACCGTTTCGCGCTGAACAGTTGCGCAAAGTCTGTGATATCGCCATTCATCGCGACGACTTTTTAGTGAGCAACGCGCAATTTGCCGCGCGAGTAAAATCCCTGCAAGAGCGCGAGCTAGCCTACCGCCAACTCTACCAAAACCACCATCAACTACTCGAAGATTTACAGTCAGTGGTAATGGAGCTAGATGAGGATTTTGCAATTTGCTACCTCAATCGCGCATGGGAAACCATGATGGGTTACCCCATTAGTGAATGCATTGGCCAGCCACTGGAAAACTTTATTGCTCCGGAAGATCTGGCGCAGTTCTCGCTGTTCCAAAACAAAATTCGCAAAGCCCTGCTACAGAATAAACCTTGCCCGGAAATCGAGATTTGCTTAAGCAACAATCGTCATCAGAAATTGTGGGCGCAATTAAAAATCAGCCGCTCCAGCAATAGCAAACAACAGGGCAATTTAACTGTGTGTTTGGATAACATTACCGAGCGGCGCGAATCGCAAGAGCAACTTAAATATTTAGCCATGCACGATTCGCTCACCGGTTTGTACAACCGCCACTTTTTTGAAACCACACTCGCGCAATTAACCGCCGATTCGGTGCGCAACAAGCGCCAACACGCGCTGGTGTATTTAGATCTGGATCATTTCAAAGTCATTAACGACACCTTCGGCCATCAAAAAGGCGATGAAGTACTGCGCGAAATGTCGCACCTATTGAGCAAGCGCATTCGCGGTGCCGATATCCTCTGCCGTTTGGGCGGCGATGAATTTGCCATCTTATTGCGCGACATTCACAGCACCGAAGCACACGAGTTTGCCCGTAGCATTCAGCAGATTATTAGCGAGTTCAGTTTTCAAATGCATGAGCAGCGCGTCAACCTCGGCAGCAGTATCGGCCTCACCTTAATTGACGGCAGCACCAATAATGCCGAAGAACATTTAATGCGTGCCGATATAGCGCTCTATGTCGCCAAAGGGCGCGGGCGAAATTTGATTCATCAATACGACCCTCTCGATAGTGAAAGCGATGAATTGCGCAACTCGATTAACATGTCGCAGAAAGTGCGTAAGGCGATTTCCGATGATCGAATGACACTCTATTTCCAGCCGATTTTTGATATTAAAAACAATAAAGTGTCCTATTACGAAGCATTGGTGCGCCTGATAGAAACCGATGGCAAAATCATTGGCCCCAATAGTTTTATTCCTGCACTGGAAGCGGCAGGAGAAATGCATTTGTTGGATCGCTGGATTATTAAACTGGCGACACGCAATTTAAAAGCGCACCCAGAGCTGAATCATATCGCGATCAATCTCTCTGCACAGGCCTTTAAAGATGAAAACCTGGTGCCGACCATTCTGGAAAATTTAAAAGAGACGGGAGTGGATCCCAAGCGCATCACCTTTGAGCTCACCGAAAGCGCAAGCTTGTTTAACCTGCACATCACCCAGCGGGTGATTGCCGAGCTACACAAGTTGGGCTGTAGCTTTTCAGTGGATGATTTTGGTTCTGGTTTTAGTAGTTTTGCTTACTTGAAAGATTTACCGGCGGATTACATTAAACTCGATGGTTCGTTTATTCAAAACTTACACCGCGATACGATTGACCAAACGCTAGTGCGCTCCATGATTCAGGTCATTCAGGCGCTAGGTAAAAAAGCGGTCGCAGAATACGTTGAGAACGAAGCGATACTCGATATTTTAAAAACCATGGGCGTGGATTTTGTGCAGGGTTATCACATTGGCCATCCATTACCCATCACTCAACTGTTTACTCAACACGCCATCAGCAAACGCTCCCGTTGACAGCTTTACAAGGCAATCATTGCACGTGAGTTATTCGTGCAATGATTGCGATGCAGCCGGCAGAACAATCGACATTACACAACATCAAGTCACGTTTACACCACCGTCAACAGCCCAAATTGCGCCCGTGGTATAACTCGATTCCAACTGCGCCACAATCACTTCAGCCACCTCGTCGGCACGACCAAAGCGAGCCAATGGAATGGTCGTCTCCATATGGGCTTTTACTGCAGCCTGCATTTGCTCATCAAGACCTAACTTAGTAATAATTGGTGTATCAATTGCACCGGGTGCAACTGCATTAATGCGCACGCCGACAGGAGCAAATTCAATCGCAAGACTTTTGGTAAATGCCTCCAAGGCACCTTTGGTTGCTGCATAGAGCGCTGCATTCGCCAAACCATTATTCACAACAGCAGAAGAGACATTAGTAATACTACCACCCACTTTTTGCAGCGCAGGCAACACACCTTTAATTAAATCCAAAGGCCCGCGCACATTGGTATTCATAAACTCATCGAAGTCATCACTGGTGCAATATGCCAACGGGGCAAAGCGTGCAATCGCCGCATTGTTCACCAAAGCGTTAAGCGATTTTCCCTCAAAGTGCCCTGCCAATTTGATTACGTCGCTTGCGCTCCCCATATCGGCCACAACACTATTTACCCCCAACTCCACCGCAGCTTGCTCGACGCGCTCCTTATTGCGCCCACAAATAGTCACATCGTAACCCTTGGCTTTTAACAGTTTTGCCGTCGCATAACCAATACCGGAATTGCCACCAGTAACTAACGCTGTTTTTTGCATAATGATTTCTCGATTAAAAATAAATTGCGGAAAAGAAAAAGGGAAAATATAACAAGGAATTAATCAGGAACAGAACGCGCTGTAACACCTTGATAATCAATATCATCACAACGCAACGGTAAAAAAGTATCTGGTGGGCGATGGTAAGTATCCAAATAACAGGCGGTCACACCACTGGCGACCAATGTCGAAAACATCTGATACGTCTGCTGTGCAGAAAAGCCATAGTCGGATAACACTGCAGAAACATAGCCATTAATATTCATACCTTCGTCGTAAGTTTCTAGAAGTACCTTTTCAATTGCATAGGCCAATGCTAAATGCTCGCCAATCGACATGCACAATTTTTTGGCAACTTTCTCCATCACCTCAAGCCGCTCATCACCTTTCGCGATAGGGCGAATATATCCAACTATATAAGGTTTGCCGCCACGCGCAGATGCGGCTTCACGCACTATGTCACTCGCGGTGGATCCCTGCTGATGTCGCAGCAACGCATTTTGAATAAAGTTAACACCCTCAATTAGCGGTAAAACACCATAAGAGCGCGAGTCAGTCGCAAGTACTCCCATTGACGTTCCTGTAACAACTGACGCTCGGGCGGAACCTGCCAATGCACCAATTTGATTACACCAAATGCGCGGGTCCGGCCAACTTAAACAACCGTACACAGCTTCAATCCAATCGGCGAGTTCACGCTCAACTAAACGTCCGGTTGCGTTTAATATCAAAATTTGAAAATAGGATTTTTTACCTACCAGCTCTTCAAGCATGGAATAGCCATGACTAAAAACACCCGTTCCCGGAAACCAACCACCGGTATTACTGATAATTTTTCCTCGGCGCCGATCAAGATACTCAATCACCGCAGGATCACTATGAGTAGTCGTCATTATGGTTTTACCGCTATCGCTCAATGACATAGTTTTCGTCGCTGATAAAAGGCATGGCAGTGATAGGTTTGTTGGCCAACTCAAGGCCATGAGCCACTAGCCCAGGCGCACCTAACAATTGAAATAAACTACCGCCAGCACGCGGTTGAAAACCAAGATCCGCAAAAACTGCAGCGGCTATTCCCGTGGTTAACCAGCCTACACCACCCGGCTCAAGCTGCTCTGCCAACTGGCACCCCCATTGCAGCGCAGCACCCGCCGCTTCACATTGGCGAAGATGTGCCGCAATATTTTTTGCCAATAGGTGTACGCCACCATGATGAGAACCAAAACCGGGAATATCAGATCCGGACTCCACATCGGACTGGTTATTTGTTTGAGTGAGCGATTCAGCAAACACGTGCGGATCCGTTTTTTGTTGTTTACGCAAAAACCGCATCGCACGTTCTATTTCACCGCCACCCTGAAAATCTCCACCCAATATTGCAGATGCGATGGGCAGTATGTGCACCGGATCTGTTTTGCCAACGCCAACATTCATGGCCGCACGTGTCGCCGGGTGACGCGGGCCTGGATTAATTAATGCAATCATTAACATCTGTAACAATTGCGCTTCCGCTTTGGTGGGCAGCTCACCGCGAAACAGTAAATAGAAAACATCGACAAACGATCGCTTTTCCATGAGTTCAAATAAATCGTACCCATGACACAAAGCCCTGTTGGCAATGTAGGGATTATCATCGCTCGGCTGCTCGTACCAAATGCGAGTGGCAACACGCTCGACAAAAGGCTCATTACGACTGCGCACTTGATCGTGTTGGGGTTCTGACATCAACTTATTCCATTAGGGATTAGTGAGTAAATTGCGGAGATTCATACACCGCAGAACTAATTAAAGCGGTAGCGTAATTCCAGCCAGATACTGCGCGACTCCAGCGGATAGTCGTCGGCAACTTCACCACTGCTAGGTTCACGCGCGTCTTCATCGGTAAGATTGCGCAGTGCAAGTGATGCATCGAGATTAGGGGTAATTTTTTTTCGCCTGAGCGTTACGTTTACGAGTGTGTAATCACTAATATCCACCCGCAAATCGGCAGCCGGACGCTGACGATCACCGACCCAATGAAGTTGCCCGTGCACAAACCAGCGCGGAGAAAACTCCCAATTGATAGTAGCTTTGAGCTGTTGCCCAGGCGCATCGGCAATTGCCCAATCTGTGTCGGCATCACGCGCATCTTGCTGTGAATAACTGCTGGAAAAATACAACTCGGATGACGGCTTCCAGTTGAGCTCTAACTCAAACCCCCTGCCATCCTGATCACGGGCATTATCAGCAGTTTTGGTAGTAGCATTTTGATCCTGAATAAATTCGATCATGTCCTTAGCGCGATATTCAAACAGGGTTAGGTTGGTATTTAGATCCGGCGTAAAACTGTAGGCAAAACTCAATTCAGCCGTATCAATTTGCTCAGGCTGAAGATCGGGATTACCGAGTGAAACCGGATTATTTTTACTGAACTGCTCAGTAAATGAGGGCGCGCGAAACGCACTCGCAAACAGTAACTTTGTAGTCAGCTTATCGCTGGCGGCCCATACCAGGGCCATCCGGGGATTGGTCGTAGCGCCAAAATCCGAGTAGTCATCGTGGCGTAGTCCCGCCGTGAATTGCACTGCGTGCGCCAGCTGCCACTCATCTTGTACCGATAGGTAGCGAATGGTGCGTGAGCTGTCCTGAAGAAATACATTCGGAGTATGACTGACGTCGGTGAGTGTGCCATCGACAACTGACTCAGTTCCATTAATAACACCAGGACCAAAGTTTTTTTGTTCGCGCGGTGCAATGGATTGATAGCGGCTACCAAGGGCAAACCGCAGACGATGTGCATCCCGCCCATTATAAATAGAGACAAAATCCACTTGGGCATCCTTGGCAATACCCCCAGGGCGCCCGAGATAGCCGTCGGTAAATCTCACTAAACCCACGGGGTTTTGGAAATCGATATTGCCATCACCGCCAATAAGCAATTGTGATTCCGGCGGCAGCAAAACAAATTGCGACTCTTGATCGTAATGAAAATAACTCGTTCGAATACTGTTATCCCATACGCTGGTATCGCTGTTGAAATGATAGGTAATATCCCCCAGCCAAAGATTACTATCATCCCGTCCAACAGGATCAAGCGCCTGTGCCGCCCCGACTCCTACACCGGCATCTCTGGAATACCAATTCCAAAGATTAAAATGGACCTGTTTGCTGGTTAACGCCAAATGCGTATCGAGAAGGCTATAGCGTGTCGATAACGCACCTGGCGCTCGCGACACCTCAGTGCCTAAGGCTGCATCCAATGCGGACTGTAAATCAGTACTCACCCTGCGCTTATCATCGCCACCACTTTCCTGATAGGCAACACTCAGTGCAACACCTATATCATTCCACTCCCCCGCCGTTTGCAGCCACAGATCACGCGTATCAAACGATCCAGCTCCACCACCCATTTGCGTGGCATCAATCGCACCCACGTCTTTAGTAATGACATTAATAACCCCTGCGTAAGCATCCGCACCGTAAACTGCAGATCCAGGCCCTCGAATAACCTCGACGCGCTCAATACTGGTAACCGGCAAACGGAATAGAGTGGGGCGGCCACCCTGCGCGTTGTATTGCACCGGAACGCCATTCAACATCAACAACACTTGCGGATTAAAGCCAGTATGAATACCGCGAATGGAATAAACAGAGTCCAACCGGCTGAGAGAAGAAAGAGAGACATGCAACCCAGGGACTGTCTCCAGCACCTCATTGAGGTTGCGCGCGCCCATAGCGAGGATTTCACTCGAAGAGATAACAGTAGCTGTCGCAGGTGCACGATCGAGCGGCGTGCTATTGCCCGTGGCTATCGAGATTTCAATCTGACCTAATTCAGCCAGCGAGAGATTATAAAAATCACCGGAGGAAATGGGATCCCCGGATTGAGCACACAGGCTATTTGCCCAAAAGACAAATGCCAGCGTTGATAAGGTCGTACGTATTCTTATCACATGCATAATGACAACCTATTCAAAAAAGCCGGTGTCATTCCGCTGACAATATCACTCAACTTACTGGCAAGTTATATTCGCCACCAAGATACGCTGCAACTATAAAGCTGGTCATCTAAAAAGAGGAACTAAGTACTTTTTGCACTAAGGAGGACTAAAGATAGTTTACCTTTGCATGAAAGCAAAGAGGGAAAATGTGAGTTTCCGTAAAGATCAGGGATTTTTATGCGGAGCTAAACGCTCAATCGCAAGCTTGAGCGTTTCGCGCCTGACGGGTTTGGTCAAATATTCTTCCGCAGGTTGGCGATTAAACCGCTTACGCTCCTCAATCATGGAAATCACAATGACCGGAATGTCGCGTATATCCTCATCAGCCTTAATTCGCTCAAACAATATCCAACCGTGCTGGTCAGGTAAAAATAGATCCAGAGTAATCACATCGGGCTTAATCGATTGAATTAAGCGCCAACCACTTTCAGCATCACTGGCCGTATGAACTTGATAACCTTCCGCGCGAATAGTGCGCGCCATAATATCGAGAAACGCGGGATCATCATCAATCATCACCACTTGCTCGCCAGTTGTTGGCGCAACAACCGGCGCCACAGGTAAAACCTGTGCGTTTTCATCGCCAACGGATGGGGTTTGAACTGCCGCAGGATCGATCGGCAGCGGCAACTCCACAATAAACTTGGAGCCTGCACCCAGTTCGCTTTCAACGCGAATCTTACCGCCCATTAATTCACACAATTGACGAGTGATGGACAAGCCCAGACCACTGCCTTGGAATTTACGTGTAGTGCCCGAGTCGGCCTGCCTGAATGGATCAAAGATCGCGGCCTGCTGCTCCTGCGATATACCAATACCTGTATCAGCCACACTGATATAAATTTGTTGTGGTTGATGATACGCCTTAATCAGCACCTGGCCACCTGGAGCAAATTTAATCGCATTACCCAATAAGTTGATCAAGATGTGGAGTAGTTTTTCCGGATCAGCCATGGGCAAAAAATCACCATCATCGACATCTACCTGCAGCTGTATGGTATTTTTTTCGGCGAGTGACGCCACTGTTGCTTGCGCCTCTTCCACGAGACTCGACAATTTCACTTCGGTTAAATCCAGATCCATCCGCCCGGATTCAATTTTGGCCAGATCCAATACACTGTTGATCAGTTTTAGCAAACGCTCACTGTTGAGAATAACGCGGCTTAAATCTTTTAGATGATGCTCGTCATCCGCCAGCTTTAACTCTTCGATCACCACTTCGGTATAACCAATGATAGCCTGCAAGGGGGTTCGCAACTCATGACTCATCAAGGATAGGAATTCACTTTTGGCTTTACTCGCATCCTCTGCTTTGCGCTTCGCAATCGCGAGCCGATCCCGTGCAATTTGTAGATCCTGTGTGTGCGCAGCCAAGCGCTGGTTGTCGCGACGCTTGATGGTATAGGCAATCAATATGGTGATAATTAATAACGCACCAAGAATCACGGAGCCCCATAAATAGCGCAATGCCACTTTTTGCGAATCGACCAGTTCATCCAAATCTACAATCGCATTTTTTTGTTTAAGGATGGTTTCCTCTTGGGTTTTAATTTTCGAATTTAAATAGGTGAGCCGTTTTTCCCGTGTATCAATCTCTTGCAGAATCGTGCGCAAGTGTGCCTGCTGCTCATCCAATTCTTTGGTGCGCAACTCCACTTCTAGCAACAGCTTCTCACGTTCTTGCTTGCTCGTTTCAATTTGGGTTTGTTGGTCTTGCAGCAATATTTTTTGTTGCGCGATCAAGGCATCGCTTTTTTGAATATCCTGATTCAACTCCGCCATTTGCGCTTGCAAACGGGCATTCATTGACTGTTGGGTTTGAATTGCAGCGGTCAATTCATTGAGCGTTTGTTCGCGTCCGCGCAATTGTTTTTGCAGCGCAATCAAGGAGGCTTGGCCTTGACGATACAACTTAGCCACATCAATTTCAGTGCCGCCATTTAAAATCAATTCCGGCAAAGGTGTTAAACCGTGATTAATAATATTGGATTTATTAACTTCAAATTTAAGCCGATCATTCTCGGTAGTGATTAGGTTAATCATCACCAATTGTTTATTGTTATAGGAATCAGTGACCAGCAACACAGGCTTGCCTTCTAGCGCATCATAAATATCCGTGATGGTTTTTGCGTTCACCTTTTCAACATAGACCATATGATATTGTGCTAGCGAACTCACCCGACTAACTTGAGTTACCCGAATGGGCAAATTGCGCAATTTCATTCTATCGCGCAACACCGCCAGTTCTGCCATTAGCGCAGGATTACTCGCACCATAGACCGCGAGGTCGAATGAGGTCATAGATGACTGGTTTGGCCACTCAATATTTTTAGCGAAGTTGTATAAATAGGAGGCGGTAATTTTTTCTTTGTTCAGCCCCTGCGCCCAAACTGGATTGGTGCTGAGCAGAAAAACAATGAAAAAAGAAGAAAATATTGCAAAGGGCGCTACCTGTGCCCGGCCCAGCGGTTGCAACCAAGGGCGGCACAAGACGACGACTGACAGGAAAGTTTTTATTAACATTTTTAGTAAGTCTTATCGCTATTTTTAACCACTGAAGCATAGCCTGTTCATTCAGCTATTGATAGGTCTTGTAAATTCTCCCATCGCGAAAAGTCAAAAGGCTCCCTCTGGAGCCTTTGCTGATCAGCACTCAAATGTCCGCTGGACTACATATAAGCCTTGGCAAAGGCAGCTTTGGACTCTTTGATATAGCTGCGCACTTTTATAGCATGGGACTCCCATAGTGCGCGATCTTTTTCATCAGTAAAGGGGTTCTGGTCTTTGGCTACTGAGCGATCAAATTTGTCATAAAATGTAATGACCGAAGAGGCAATCTGATTAAAACGTTCTTTAAAAACTTGCGTCTCTTCCATAGTGCCTGTTGCTTTCATCATAAACTGCACAAATTCCGTATTGGAGCTTGAGTGATTTTGATAGCTCTCGGCCTGCACCAAAAAGTAGTTGTTAATCTCCTGCAGCGCAGCACTGCGCGTAGCCTCATCTTTGCTCAGCACGCGATTATAATTCTCTTGCCCGCGCCCCATTCCTCCTGCTATTAACGACTCTTTCAGATGTTTGTCCAAGTCTTTACGAAATTTATCCACTTCGCGCTGGATATCGACCAGATCCTTGTCTAGTGCCAGCACCGTAGTTAATTCTTTTTCAACCTCCGTCATAAAGCCTTCAACTTTAGTAAAGGTTTTCAAGCCATTGGCCTCAGCAAACTTACGCGCCTTGCGGTCAATACCCGCATTTTCGTAGGCGACCTTATCAAATGCAGTGGCAACAATAGTTTTAAAGGGTTCGGCAAACGCAGCATAGGCGCCTTGCGTCATTACGTTGAGCGTTGCGGTAGCTATATCACCCAATGGGCGCAAGAGTGAATCCATACGCGCTTTTTGCAATGGCGATGCCACCAAGCGCACATCATTCACTATTCCTTTAAACGTTTGGTAACCGAGTGGATTGGCCATTTTGCCGCGCTCCGAGGTCGCCAACACCAGAGTGACGCTGGAGTAAATGCCATTGGCATATTCCAAATACTGGCGCTGCACATCAATTTGCGCCGCATAGTTTTTACCGAGCGTGCGCAATGCATCGGCTTGCACCTGATAGTTTTTGTCATCGCGCAATTTACCCAACACTTCAGCAATCACTTTTTCCTGATTTTTTTGCAGCGCGGTGTCGAGCAAAATTTTCTCTACGCTAAGGTCATCTAACCATGCGTGACCGTTGGTCACTTCAAAATCAAGGCGCAAATATTTTTTGCCTGGGTCGTCAATGGAGATGCGTTTGGCATGATACTCGGCCGAATCATTACTGCCCTGTATTTGCCCCACCCGCACCCAACCACTATCGCTATTTTGGTTACTAGCGACAAGAACATTGATTTTATATTGCGCCGCGGGCGATGAGGTTTTTATCCAAAACTCCAGCGTACCCTGCTCGCTTAAATTAGCACGCAAACGCACCGACGCCTCACCCTGTTCAAGCTGCAATGCACCTGTACCGGTGCGCGCTTGCTCTTTAGAAAATTTTGCACCATACATCAGCGCCCATTTTTTTTGCTCTGCATCGTTTTCAAATCCGTTTTTAAAAATCACCGATTTTTGCTGCGCGCCGGCAAAAGAGGCCGTCAGACTGAGGGTGGATACAACCAAAACACTTGCGATTTTTTTTAACATGTCGGTCTCGTAGTTCTTCATCATTAATGTTGGTTAACAGTAAAAATAATGTTCAACAAAGCATTTCCAGCGTCACTCAACTAGCCCGGGCACTCTATTCTGCAAGAAACTATCGACAATCGCTTTGCGCTCACCCAAGACGCGTGCATAAGCCACACGCTCGTCGCGCAAGCGAGTAATTGAATTTAAATAGTTATTCGCACCCCAGCGGTTGGCTGCAATCGGGTTGGCAATGGGGTCATTCATGGCGCGCTCAGCGGCGATCATTGTCCAACCTTGTTCATGCAAGCGATCTACCAGCGCAACAATAAAATACGCGGCCAAATCATTTTCCTGCAATACCAGCACTTGCCTGGGCGAATAACCCAACAGGTTAAACGCTTTGGCATCCTGCTGCGCAAGTGACTGTGCAATAAAATCGACATAGGCATCTTCCAGCGCGGCCATATTCACTGGGCGATTAGCGCGAATTTTTTTCTGGTACAACTGATCCAGATATTGATCTACCCCGCGCATAGGGTTTACACCGGTAAATGCAGGTCGATAACCGCGCGCTTGCAAAAAATTCGCCAGTCCAGTTTGGAGATTCACGTCGCCGTGTTCGTGTAGATAAGAAAAATGAACATGTTTCTTATAACCGCGATAAGCCTGGAGCACCCGATTAGCTTTAAGGATGCCAACTTCGTAAGCATAGAGATCGCTTTTGGTTACCAAACTGTGTCCATGCCCGGCGTTTACCAATAAGTGGCCCTTATCGCTGTAAAGTGCCAAACGCGCTTTGTCTTTTTGATCAACACCTTTGGTTTTAATTAAAAACATCGCTTGCGGAACCCCTGCTGTTGCCAAATTGCGCACCAGCATTTGTGAACGCGCCATAGCATCCAGCGAGGTGGACGCTTGCAATGCATGATCAAATGCAATAACTACTTCGCGCGCGTTAACCGCCCCGGAAGTCATCATGAGACCAATCAAACACAAACTGCCGAGCAACCAATTTTTCAACACAGGCTTATCTCATGTAAAAAAGTTATTGGGTAAAACCTTACTCGGGTAACTCATACAGCTCCAGCGGTAAACCGTCCGGATCCTGAAAAAATGTAAACCGCTTTAAGGTGTACTCGTCAATACGCACCGGCTCCACATTAATCTGGTGAGACGCTAACCAGGCGATATATTGATCCAGGTCGCGCACCACAAATGCCAGATGGCGCAAACCACAGGCCTCAGGTTGCGATGGGCGAGCCGGCGGATTGGGGAAGGAAAACAATTCCAGCTGTGTGCCATCTGGCAAAGCCAAATCCAACTTCCACGAGGCGCGCGCCGCGCGATAATGCTCCGCAATAATCTGCAACCCTAAAACATCGACGTAAAAGTGCTTGGATTTTTCATAATCCACACAGATCAGTGCAACATGGTGAACTGCTTGTAAAACCGGCGCGCCAGACGTCATGAATCACTCGCTTTACGTTAACGCCACACCACTCAACTGGGCTATCCGCCGGGCGGGCAAGGGCAATAGGGTTTTAGTATAACCTTCCCCCTTGTAAAAACGATGGTTTTTACCCAAGCCAGATGGCCCGTGCTTATGCTGACCCGCTCTAGCTGTATCCTGTCTGAACAGCCACCGCACCTCTCGCCCATGCCGGCATAGTGGCGCAGATTGCGGCCATAAAAAATCCCGGGCTAGCCGGGATTCAAAGACATCTATTTACGCTGTTGCCGTCGCAATTGGCTTAAGCCGGTTTTAATAAAGGCCAATAAGTCATCGGGAAATAAGGGTTTGGAAAAATAATACCCCTGTACCAAATCGACCCCCAACGAATGGATAATGTGAAAATCCTCTTCCGTCTCGACTCCTTCCGCAACCGTTGTCAGATTTAAATTTTTAGCCAGATCAACCGTGCTAGCCAAAATCGTTAACTGTTGTGGGCGAGCGGCAGAACGATGCACCAGTGAGCGATCGATTTTTAATTCGGTCGCAGGCACACGGGATAATTGCTGCGCATTCGCAAAACCAGTGCCGTAATCATCAATTGCAATATGAAAACCTTTCAAACGCAAGCGTGCCAAAGTGCGAATGGCACTGGCCAATTCGCCCAACAACGCGTTTTCGGTGATTTCAAATGTTACATCCGCAGGGGCTATACCATAGTCTTCGGCAAGCTTGCATAACCAATCAACCATATCGGAATCCGCTAATGACAGCGGTGATAAATTAAACGCAAGATTGAAACGCAAACCATATTTTTGCCAAGTCTGTTTATGCTGAAAGGCAACTTGCAATAGATGCCGGGTGAGCATATCGATCATACCGTGGCGTTCAGCCAGTGGGATAAATACACCGGGTGAGATGGTTCCCTTTTGTGGATGACGCCAACGCGCCAAGGCTTCAACTCCTTTCAACATCAACCCCTGCACTGTGAGCTTGGGTTGAAACGCCAAGGTCAACTCACCATTGGCAAGTGCCTGCCCCAACTCAACCGCAGTGACATCATTTTCCGGCACCACGTTGGGCTCGGATGCTTTGCTTTTTGCATCCTGAATAAAGCGCAACAGACTGCACTCTAGTGCATCGGGTAGCAGCGGTTTTTGGAAGGTACCGAGCACATGCAAACCATCGGCTTCGGCCATAGTGCCAACACTGGCGATTAAAATAGGGTCTTTAGCACTGAGTATAATCACACTGCTGGCACACTTGTTCTGTGCCATCGAACGAATCAGTTCAACACCGTCCATAATCGGCATTTCAAGATCAATCAGCACTACATCCACACTGCGCACAGCAAGTACCTGCAGCGCATCTACACCATTGGCCGCATCGTGAAGATCATTCACGCCCAAATCCTGACAAAGCTCTTTTGCGTACTGACGCTGGGTCAGGCTGTCGTCAGTAACTAATACACTCAACTCGGAAATCGCAGATTTCATGCCTTGCCCCCCAGAACTGCAGGTATTTGCGATAAGGGCATAACCTCCTTTGCCGCCCCGAGGTTAATTGCCTCTTTAGGCATACCAAACACAACACAGGACTGTTCATCTTGCGCGATAGTTCTACAGCCAACCTGCCGCATTTCCAATAAACCTCTTGCGCCATCATCACCCATTCCGGTCATGATAATACCCATCGCGTTGCGCCCAGCTGCACGAGCTGCTGAACGAAATAACACATCGACTGAAGGACAGTGCCGGTTCACGCTTGGGCCGCGAAATACTTTTGCGACATACTGCGCACCCGAGCGCTGCACTTCAAGATGATGACCACCCGGCGCGATTAATACGCGTCCGGGAATCAACCGGTCCCCCGTCTCCGCCTCTTTTACATCGACTTCACAAAGACCGTCCAAGCGCTTGGCAAAAGCAGCGGTAAATTTTTCAGGCATATGCTGTACCACGGCGATACCAGGACAAGTGCGAGGAATTTTACTGAGGATTTCTTCCAGTGCTTGAGTGCCACCGGTTGACGTACCAATCACGATGATCGTATCAGTAGTCGCGGTCACACTGACCAAATCCGAAGCAGGCATTAAGGGGGCTATTTTTTTGGCGCTAATGGTGGTCACGCGCCGCGCGACATGAGCGCCTGCTGCACCTCTCACCGTTTGCCAAAGTAAGTGCTTTGCCTCCAAAAGAAAATCTTTAACGCCCAGTTGCGGCTTGGTAATGACATCAATCGCACCTGCCGACAAGGCCTGCAAGGTCAGCTCAGCGCCTTTTTCCGCTAAGGAGGAACAAATAATTACCGGTGTCGGCCGCTCATGCATAAGTTGACGTAGAAAGGTCAAGCCATCCATGCGCGGCATTTCGATATCCAACAAAATGACATCGGGCCATTTTTTTTGCATTTGTTGCTGGGCAAAAATAGGATCAGAGGCTGTGGCATAGACATTAATATCCGCTGCTTCATTGAGCACACCACTCAGCACTTGGCGCACAACGGCTGAATCATCTACTACCATCACATCAATTGTCATAATCTCTCTACTTTCAGCACGTTAAATGAATCGACCCGTTCACCGAACATTGAAGACTAAACACAGCACTTGCGACGGCCAGACTGCAATTAACCAAGTATTGTCGATCACACCGTTATTTCAATGATTCAACGCTGATTCATTTGATAATGTTTTAACTGAATTTCACCCGTAGAAATAACCAACATAAGTGATCGGGAGATGTCACCACCCACATCAGTTTGTGTAGGTTGAAGTTTTTCTCGCCGCAACCACTGGCAGGCATAGGCAATATTGTCCTGCCCAATTGAGGTTGAGGTACGATAGGCAAACATATCGCCGCCGCCAAAAAGCCCGAGCTGATACTCAGCAATATTGGCATGTGCCAACATTGACTTTTTCATCTGCGCCAAAGCATGAACAGCATAGCGACAGTCACCAACAGCAGCTTGGGCGCGAACATTTTTTTTCTTTGGTTCAACCGCAAGTAAATAGTGACACAAGCCACCAATTTTCAATTTAGGATGCCATGCGGTCAAGGCGACGCATGAACCCAACACTGTATGTAACCGCTCATATTCACCGCCGAAATACCACTCACCAGGATGGATGCTGTGTAATGGCTTGATAAGTGGCGCAATGGCCATAAGGTTCACCGCCCGACCAAACGATAAATAGCGGGCTTAACCGGCGCAAATCGCGCGCTGATGCCATGTAAACTCTCCGAATGCCCAACATACAAAATTCCGCCAGGGTTTAATTTTTCCGCAATTCTTTCCAAAATTTTTGTTTTGTTTTCGTTTTCAAAATAAATCAGCACATTGCGTAGAAACACTAAATCAAACTTTCCTATATCAGGAAAATCCTCATGCAAATTTAACGTGAAGAAATGTACCGATTCGCGCAACTCAGCAGTTACCCGCACATTGCCCTGCTGCGGCCCAACCCCCTTACGACAAAAACGGCGCAAATACTCTGGTGGAATATTTTTGGTGCGCATTTCAGGATAAATACCCACTTTTGCCTGTTCGACCACCGTGCGATTGACATCCGAACACAATAATTCCCAGTCGCTTTGACAGCGATCCTTCAGCAGCATGGCAATACTATAAGGTTCTTCGCCAGTAGACGATGCAGCGCTCCACACCCGAAAACTACGACCCGGCCTCAATGCGGGTAAGATTTCCTGTTGCAAATAATCGAAATGTTTTTGTTCGCGAAAAAAATAGGTTTCATTCGTAGTGATCAACTCTAACGCAAGATTCAACTCGGTTTTTCCCTGCGGACTTTGAATCAAACGATAATAATCACTAAATCCTTTAACCTGACATGCCTGCAGACGCTTCCACAAACGATTACTCAATAGGGCTTTTTTCTGGGCGGGTAAAAAAATTCCCAACTTATCTTGAATTAGCCGCTGAAACAGCTGGAACTCTTTGTCTGAAGGGATGGGAGTAGTGTTGTCCATTTCCATAGCGAGACTCATCTTATTAACTTTTATCGACGCACAGTCAGCCACCTTATTGTGCGCCGCTTATTGCCAACCAATGTGAAGCGCCTGATTCACTACTGCAAAACAAAGGCATTCATCCTGATTGGCAATAGCGCCCTCTCACGAAAATCGCACAAAATTTTTGTCCAGCTCGTCATCACTAATATGGACTTTTTTAGCTGCCCCATTCTTCGGCTTATTTTCTGGTGGGGAATTTTTTTTAGCAGGCGTTTTGAATGAGGCGGTTTTACTAAGCCCGTCCAATTTGAAATAGGTCATGGATTCCTGTAAACGAATCGCTTGCGCGCTCATTTCTTCCGAGGTGGAGCTCAACTCTTCTGACGCCGCCGCGTTTTGTTGCATGGTCTGACTCACCTGACCAATCGCACCATTAATTTGTGCGACACCAGCATTTTGCTCAGACGAGGCAGCGGCAATTTCCTGCACTAAATCAGCCGTTTTACGAATAGCGGGCACCATGTCTTTGAGCATAGTTCCAGCCGTTTCTGCCCGTTTAACTGTATCCAGTGCAAGGGTGCCAATTTCTTGCGCGGCAATCTGGCTGCGCTCAGCTAATTTACGCACTTCCGACGCAACTACGGCAAAACCACGCCCATGCTCACCGGCGCGCCCCGCTTCGATTGCCGCATTCAACGCGAGCAAATTTGTTTGATAGGCGATGTCATCAATCACACTGATGCGCTCGGCAATTTTTTGCATTGCCTCAACGGTGCCCATTACCGCTTCACCACCGGTTGCCGCATCGCGCGCAGCTTTTTGAGCCATACCATCGGTAATTTTTGCGTTCTCACTGTTTTGTGAGATAGAGGCTGACATCTCTTCCATAGACGCGGAGGTTTCTTCAACGCTTGCAGCTTGCACTGACGCACCTTTTGCCAATGATTGTGCTGTGGCATTTACCTCTTCAGAGGCAGAAGAAAGTGCATCGGCAGAACTACGCACATCGCCAATAATTTCTGCGAGCTGTTTGCTCATATTCGCCACACTAGCCAATAGCGAGCTGCTGTCTCCCGGCTTCAGTCGTATATCAATATTGAGGTGACCATCTGCAACCTGCGAGACCACATTGGCAGTATAGGCAGGCTCACCACCCAAGACGGCAAACATATTGCGGAAAATAAACGTCATCACTGCAATAATAATAACCGAAGCCACAAAACAAATAACAAGTAATAAACTTACTGTATCAGTATAAATTTCTTCTGTTTTTGCGTTCGAATCTTTTAGAAACTGATCAAAGTCAGCCAGTGTTTTAGTTGCCAACTCTTCCATTTGCTTACTGGTTTCACGATCCATCCCACTAACAGCCCGATCGACTAACTTGCCTGTCTCTGGGTTTTCCTGATCAAAACTTTGCAGCGCTTCGCGATAGCGGCCACCCAGCTCTGCATGCTCTTTTTGCAGTGCAACAATTGCTGCCACCGATTCTTTATTGTCCTTTTGCAGTGCCATTGCACTTGCCAGAAGAGCTTGCACTTCCTTCTCTTCTTTTTTAAATCCTTCCGTATATTTTAAGAACATATCCGGATCATTGCCGCGCAACAAAATATTTTTCCATTCTTGCACCTGGGTTTTAAACCCAATTGCAGCGCGCTCAATTTCCGCCAAAAAATCGGCTCTTATCTGAACACTTTTTGATGTCTCGCTCACTACCGAGTTGTAAGAGCTAATTTGTAAATAGGCAGTAATTCCCAAAGTTGACAAACCCAACACAATCAAAATGCTGAGCACAAGAATTTTAAATTTTAATGTAAGGCTATTAAACATAACTACTCCCTCAAAACCACCGAGTTATTTGTGTGAAAATTATTGCAGCTGCGCTTCAACCAGGTGCGCCAACTCGCGGATAGAAAGAGCACTATTAGCGTCTAACAGCACGACAAACTCATCATCGCGCTTAGCGATCCCCTGAATAAAATCAGCGCGAATATTGGCGCCAAAAGAAGGGGCATCCTCAATATTATCGTCATTCATATCAATTACTTCGCTGACCGAATCGGCCAACAAACCCAGCACATGATTTTGCTCGCTGTTTTGTAACTCAACCACAATAATGCAGGTACGCTTTTGGACTTCGATGGATTTACGCCCCAGCCGAACAGCCAAATCAATTACCGGTACAACTTCACCGCGCAGGTTGATAACACCGCGCAAAAAACTGGGCATCAGTGGCACTTCAGTAATGCCGCTGTACTCAATAATTTCACGCGTTTGTGACAACTCCAAACCATAATTTTCATTGCCAATTCGAAACGTCAGATATTGTTTGATCACCTCTACTGACTGATTCTTCTTTTGTCTGCTGGGCTGACTCATTGTTCCTGCTCCTGCGCGCTCACTGAAAAAGCGTTGTTACGTAAATGTTCACGATTAATAGCAAAACCAATCAATTGCTGGACATCGAGGATCAGCGACACCGCCCCTGTACCCAACAGACTGGAGCCACCAATACCTTTGAGCGCCTGAAATATAGGCCCCATGGGTTTCACTACAGTTTGAATCTCTCCGTGCAGCTCATCTACCACTATACCTGCGCGCTTTTCACCAAATTGCACCACCACGATTTTTTCGCGACTGTGATCTTTTGGCTCCAAAGAAAAAATTTCTCGCAAGCGAATATAGGGCACCTGTTCACCGCGCAAATTCACACAGTTCTGACCTTGCACATGGCTCAATGAATGTAAGTCTACGCATTCAAGAATAGTGTTTTGCGGAACAATAAAATCAATGTGACCAGCGGTAACATGAAAGCCATCAATTATCGCCAACGTCAGCGGCAAACGAATACTAAAGCTAGTGCCGACACCAACTTCACTTTCAATTTCAATTCCACCCTGCAGTTCTTCAATATTGCGTTTAACAACATCCATCCCCACGCCACGCCCGGACAAATTAGTAACCTGTTCCGCCGTAGATAAACCCGGATGAAAAATTAATTGGAATAGTTCTTGACGTGAAAGGTGTTCGCCGTCATCAAGAATGCCATTGGCAATCGCTTTTTTTCGAATACGTTCAATATCCAAACCTCCACCATCATCGTGAATACCTATAACAATGTTGCCCGCATCGTGGCGCGCGGTCAGCTTGATGGTGCCGGAACTGGACTTGCCTCGCTCCTGACGCACAGAGATAGCTTCGATACCATGATCCATAGCATTGCGTACAATATGCATCAGCGGGTCATTCAATTTTTCTACCATTGAGCGATCCAGCTCGGTTTCTGCACCTTCGATTTCCAATTCAATCTCTTTGCCGATTGATTTAGCAGTATCGCGCACTACCCGTTTGAATTTTTGAAACGTATCGCCAATTGGGACCATGCGCAAAGTGAGCGCCGCATCGCGGATTGCCTCAGTGAAATTCCCCATTGAAGTTACCGCTTCAATCAGTGTGGGATTGCCCATTTTCGAGGACAACAAGTCGACCCGTTGACGATTGATAACCAACTCACCAATTAAATTAATCAAAATATCCAAACGCTCTGCATCAACACGGATAAAACGATTTTCGCCGCTGGTTTTTTTCTCGCTGACTTTTTTTTGCTTATCGAGCGCAGCATTGACAATTTCCGCCGGAACCGCCTGCTCCTCGATTAATATATTGCCTAACATTCCCACTGCGCCGGTGCTTTTAGCCTGACTTTTTTGGGTCGCCAATGCCGCCTCCAACTCTTGGAAGCTAATGGCGTGACTTTTTACCAATATCTCGCCCAATCGCTGGGTGTTTTCAGGCAGGGATTTAATTAAATTGACATAGGCCTCGATATTACTTCGCGGCGGGATAATCTTTAACTCTGACTCTTCGCGCACAAACATGAAAGCGTCTTCGATTTGTTGCTGCGACGCATCACTTATAAGGGTTATCTCAAAGCCGAGATACAATTGTTCAGGGTCATAGTTATCGAATGCAGGCAAATGGTCGGTAATTGTGGTGATGTGGCTGATCTCGCCCATTGTGCGTAAGAAACGTAAAATCGACAAAGGGTCCATGCCATTGCGCAGCAAATCTGGCCCAAAACGAACAGAGATATGCCATGCATCGTGATTGGTGTCTGCGCCCGACTGACTAGCCGCATGTGCATTTACCGCGTTTGTGGCGGGCGTATTTTCTTTTGTTTGTGTTAGTGATGGTTCCAACCAAGGCTGCAATGAATCGAGTAAGACCTTGCCTTGCGCTAGACATGCGGCGTCATTTTTTTCTCCGAGCCGCGCATTTTCTACCAGCACGGCAATGTGATCGCGACAAGGAAGAAAAATACTTAACAGATCACTACTGATAACAATTTTTTCATCCCGTGCACGATCCAATACGTTTTCAACAATATGCGTAAAGCTGACAATATCATCTAGACCGAATAAGCCTGCAGAACCTTTAATTGTATGTGCCGCACGAAAAATTTCGTTGATGGTCTCCATATCTGTATCGCCCTCATCCATGCGCAGCAATGCTGCCTCCATGGAATTGAGCAAATCTTCCGCCTCTGCGAAGAATGTCTGCAAAGCACCGTCGAGGTTCATGGTGTGATTCCTTATGATTCGATTGCAAATTGCGTGTTTACATCCAACGCAGTTAATACACTATCTACTGATTCATTACTCTTGCTGATGAATAACGGTCTACGCACAGAGGAAAAGAACTTTTTCGCAAATAAAAGCAACTGCACCCCAGCCGTGTCTATCTCACCAATCGAGGACAAATCAAGCGCAACCTTATCGCCCAGCTTTTCGTAATCGGCAAATAGCTCATCTTTAATTTGTGCGACGTAATAGATAGTGAGATCGCCGTCGAAAATCAGCGTCGACGTATCCTTGCTCTTTTTTCGCGAAATGTTCATAGCCTATTCCTATTAGAGATAATACCGATTAGATCAGCATAGAAACCGCTTGCAACATTTGTTCAGGACGGAAAGGTTTTACAATCCAGGCTTTCGCACCTGCAGCTTGGCCTTCACGTTTTTTATCTTCCGCCCCCTCTGTGGTGAGCATAATCACCGGCGTAAATTTGTAGTTGGCTTTAGTTTTCATTTCTTTCAAAAAGGCAATGCCATCCATATTGGGCATATTCACATCGGAAATAACTAAGTTAATTTTTTGTCCATCCAGCTTGGTTAGTGCGTCTTTTCCATCACTAGCTTCAACAACGGTATAACCTGCGCTGCGCAAGGCAATTCCTACTACCTGTCTTACGCTGGCAGAGTCATCAACTATGAGAATTACTTTGGACATTCATTACTCCTAAAAAAATGTGATTTCTGAATTATTTGCGCCTTTGGATTGCGCGGAGCCGCTACCGCGATGCACATCAACCTGCTCTAAGGTGGTGTAGGTTTTTTGCAGCGAGCGCAACCATTCGCTGGTATCAATTGCAATCACTGGCTTGCCATGACGCAAGTTGGCTTCCTGATCGGCAATAGCACCCACCAGTTTCTCCATATCACCAATTACATGACCTAAAATTTGACTGACTCGATCCTGAAATTGCAGATTCACCAAAACTTCTTCCACGCTGGTTTGCACCGCTGCGCTTTCGTGTTCTAACACTTGTGCCGACTGCAAAATGCTTTCACTGGAATGCTGGAACTGCTCAAGCACTTGCGCGATCGAAGATTCAGATTTGATAAGACGCGAATTATCTTCAGCGGCATATTCGGCGGTGCGATCAAGCGTGGTTTGCAATGTAGAATTGACTTGCTCAATACGGCGACCGATACGTGCACCGGTTTCACCCGAGCGAGTGGACAGAGTGCGAACCTCATCGGCCACCACGGCAAATCCGCGCCCGTACTCACCGGCCCGCGCCGCTTCAATAGCAGCATTAAGTGCGAGCAAATTGGTTTGCGACGCTATACCGGCAACCTCCGCACTCATGCCACTCAATTCCACGGTAATTTTCGAGAGGCCAGAAATTTCCGACAGCAATTCATCGCGCTGTTCAATGGCTTGCCGTAACGTATGCGTAATTGCACCTAATTCTTGGTTAGCAAAACGAATTACACCGCCCAAGCCAGTATCACCTTTCATGTTGACCGCGGTGGTGGAGGAACTAGCCACTGCAGCTTGTAAGCGCTGGTGAATTTCTGAAAAACGCCCCACTAATTCAGTGATACTGTTTTCTAACTGGTGTCGCGCCAATTCAGTTTGGCGCTGCCATAACGGTAAAATTTCTTGTAATAAATGCTGATAGTTTTCCAACAATGGCCGATACATTTGCGCGAGTTGCTGCCCGCCTTGCGCTTGAGCCAACGAGCTCTGCAGTTCACTTTCGCGTTTTGCCGCTTGCATCACTTGCATTCCGGCCATCGCGGCGGCAGCAAGCACAACAAACAGCAGCAAAGCTTTCCAAAACATCGAAAGCGAGGCGAGAAAAAGTAACAACAAACCAATTACACCCATAACCGCGATTGCCCCCATTACTAATAAATGAGATGAGCCGCGCTGTGTGTTTGAGAATGAATTTAAAGTGGGAGATTTCCCGTTCGGATAGCTGGTATTCATTGCTTGAGCCCGTCAAATTCAATAGCAAGATGCAGATTTGCGTTCATTGTTATTCCTGCACACGTTGCTGCTATGTAGGTTAACTAGGTATAGACGGGGTTTATATAGGTGTCAAAGCAATGCTTCTGAGTGAATCTACTCAGAAGATGCACGTCAAAGGCGGTAACCGCAGCGGAAAAGAGACGCCATAAAAAAATGGCGCACGGGAGAATTATCCGGCGCGCCGATTTGAACAATTGCTAAAAAACAAACGATTTTATAAATAACGCGACCAGAGCACTACACTGGATGGCTCTGCTGTGACGCCGCTCATATCCGGCACTTCTCCTGGGTCCGCTCCTGTGGGTATGCCGGTTAAGTCGATAGTGGTACTGCCCCCCATAGTGTTCTCTTCAGTATCAAGATTTTTTAACCCTGCTGCTGACACATAACCATAAATGTAGGTGGAACCACTGGTGCCAAGCAGATTGCCAGCGAGAACAGTACCGTAAATATGGTTACCTGCTTTCAAGGTGACGTAACCACCACTGTAAACTGTTTTGGCGGAACCAGTATTGTCCGCGGGGTTGTATCCGCCGGCTAGTAACGCAATATTACCAAGGGAGTTGGGAATCAGCTTTTTATTGGCTATATCACAAAAGTTGGAGGGATAAAGGCCAGAGAAATCTGCTGTTTTATTGATCGGAAACTCGTTATTGCAAACCGTGCCATAACCAGCCTGATTTAGCGCATAAGCATTAAGGCTCCCACTAGAAGTGATATTGCCAGAGGCAACAAAAGTGTTGTAATAATCGCCAGTACCTATGTCGAGATTACCTTTAAACCAAACTACACCTGGAGCCATATTTCTCCCCCTGATCTCCCACTGGCTCTTGCCTTGATCGTAAGCAAAACAAGCATTCTGCACAGAAAATCCATTGCAAATCGTTTTGGCTTCAGCCGAGGTCGCGGGACTCGTACAACGCTTGCTGGAGGGATCAACAGCCGTACATAGATATTGTCGATTTGAGGTATTACTGTAGGTTCCCAAATAATAGTCACCACTGGGGATGCCATTAATGTTGCGCACAGCCACCATCATCGCGCCGTTTTTGTATTCAAAGATGTAATTGGCCGTCGCCTGCACCGCCCAAGCGTCTACAACTGGTTGACTCATCACCACCGGGGAAACCTTAGCTATGGTGGTGATAGCCGGGCTTGGCAAGGTGTTCACCCTAAAGACCGCCCCCGGCGTACAGCTAGTGATGGAGCCACCTGCAGTAATACTGGGAAACCTTTTCCAGCTCAAGCTAGCCGAACAGCTGACATTACCGTGCGCTTCAATCACCGGAATATCAATATTGCCCGTGATACTGGTATTGCGGATGGAGCGGGTAGTCGCGATGCTATTTGCCTGTTTAGCAAAAATATCGCGCCCGGCAGTAAGCACACCATGCACCGAGCCGCCACGATCAACCGTGATATCACGCAAGGCATCTACAGTTTGCGACACCCCCCCACCAGCTAACTTCACGCTGCCATTAGCCTGGATAATCTCTGCTCCGGTACCGCCGGTCATATCCACATTACCGCAGCAACCAGTGCCAGTCGCATCGGGATCACCAAACGCATAGATACGTTTCGCGGTTGAGCCACCAGTAATGGTGATATTTTTGCCCTTTAACACCTGCGCGGCTATATCGGAGCCAACGGTCACACTGCCGGTAACCGCAACGGTTCCCAACCCAAAACCATCCATGCCAACCACACTACCTTTCGCGTTAAAGTCGCCATCGACATTGATATTAGCGCCGCCGGGCACCTTCATGACAATGCCGCCGCTCAAGGTCAAATCGTTATAAAAGTCGAGCACCCCGCTGAGAACCACATTGCCGCCACCCTTAGCCGGTGTCACCTCATAAACCACCTCGAGCACGGAAGAGGACTGCGCTGCAGTCGCCGTCGCTGTGACATGGGTGGTGATTCGGTAGGCGATTTGAGGGGCAATTGGCACAGCCACATCGACAATTTTCACCGATTGCACCAAGGCATCATTGCCCGCAATTGCCCAAGTACTATCTTCCGTCAAACCGGCCAATTGTTGCGGCGTCAGAGTTTTCAGATATTGACGCACCACATCTACGGTTGCCCAGACTGCCGCTTGCGCATTGACTTGGGCATGTGCCACCAATTGGCGCTCTTGGGTACTCCGCACCGAGTGTAGGGTACCCAGTGAGACAGATACCAATCCTACTCCCACCATCAGGATGACCAAAATTGTTGCCACGCCGCGCTGTCTGCGCATCGACGCCATTGACAGTTGCAGGGCGATACGTTTAAGCCCGGTGATTGAGTTCGTCATAGTTTTCACTCACAAGCTATAAAGATAAAAAACATTGCGCACTTCGAATTACAGATTCGATAAGCAAAAGTTATGTATCACTGGCGCGTTGGGCGCTGCCGTACCCTCATCCGCCGCTGCACGACGGGCAGCATTATCGGCAGTGACAGTCACCATCTGGTGTTCCGCGGCCTCACCCATGCCATAAGGAAAACACTCTTGCCGGGCAAGGGTTATCGCAATTGCTGGCAAATTTGCTCTGGCGGCCTCTGACGCACGAAACTCTGCCAATACAGTGCTGACCGCCCAGTTGGGTAAGCCGCTCAACACGCCGCTGGCGTTGCAATTGGCGGCGGGAAGCGCCAACAACTGCAGGCGCCGACGAGTGTTATTTTCAACATCTTCTATTTGAAAACCGCGACAAACAAAAGTCGCGCCCGCGTCTTTATAGCGCCAATACAGAGTCTGCGGAGGGCCAACAACCAATTGCACGTGCGTACCCGGCTCACCCGTGGCGATACCATAACCCGCCGTCTGCAACTCCAACTGCAAGCTCAACATGGCAGAGGCCAACTGGCCATCCTGTACTGCATCGGTACGGGATTCGATCGAAACCTGCACCAGACTTTTATAGAGAGAAAGGGCAGCCAGAATACTGATCATCGAAAGCAATAAGCCCACCATCAAACTAATCAAGGTCATACCCCGCTGGAGGCGGCTAAACGACAGGTTATAAGCCATTGCCAACTGCCCCGCCAACACGGACTAATGTATCGCCCTGCCCCACCTCCAACACCAAGGGCTGGATTGCCTGAATCGTTTGTTCACCAATAATGGCGCCATCGATTTTGATGCCGGTGATTTTTGCGGGCGCCAATGCACACCCCTTAACCGTCACTGCCAGCGGCTCAGCTTGACCCGGCAGGGTAAGACTGTAGTTACCGGAGCATAAATCCGCACCAGCCACGGAACGGCTCATCAACATAGTGCGCATTTGATCAACTGCCAGATGATTGATAGCCATCTCCCGCTGCGCATTGGTCATACGCGCAGTGGCATGCATAATCCCACCGCCGATCAGTGCTAAAACCAACATGCCAATCAGCGACTCAATCAGTATTCCACCCTTTTGGTGGTAGCTATGGTGCGAGAAGGTTAGTGCTCCCTTAATAGATGTTAATCGTTTCACTTTCTGCTCCTGATGAGACCGTAAACGTCAGGTTGGTAGCACAGGCATTGCAGTTGGGAGCCGTAGCGCTGAGCAACCCCTTATTGGTAAAGCAACTGCACATCCAATCGCTTATCCCGAGCTCACCCCATTTGATATCTACCCTCTGGGGAATTGCGGTTGACCAAAGCACCGCATCCGCTACCACTGCATTGCAATCGATCGCACTACCAGCAACTGCTGCCACAAGCTGTAACTTGCTATCAGCCAAACAGAGTGCGCTGGCAGCTGCATCGCCCTGCACCGCGGTCGCATTACGCAGCGCCGCAGCCTTGGCTCCGCCCACTGCTTGCTCCAGCGCCGCCACAGTTTTACTCACATCGGCACTATCAACCCAGGCACTACTGAAGGGGGATGCAGCAAGTGCAAGCAATCCGATAAGCAGAACCACAATCATCATTTCAATCAGGGTCATACCTATCTGCTTCATAGCCAGCTACCGCTGCTGTATTTACAACCGGAGTTCGCGCGCACATTGGTATTGGTAAGCGTGATGCTGCAGCCGCTCTGACGATTTTTACCGGTCGCTTTAAGGGTATATTTCGCCGCCTCAGTAACCGACAGGGAGTAATTAAAGTTGTCGGCACTGGGACTCCAGCCCTTGAACAGATCTTTCAAGCCGGCAGTGTCATTGTCATCACTCGCAACCACCGGATAAGCTAAGGTGCGCTGATAGCGATTTTCAAAATTCAAACTCAATGCAAGCAAATCCGCCTGAGAACTGCGAATTTCGCTTTTAATGATGTAGCTGTTGTAAGAAGGTAGGGCAATAGCGGCCAAAATACCGGCAACGGCAACCACAATCATCATTTCTATCAGGGTGAACGCACGCTGAGCGGAGTGAATAGCATTTCTACTACTGGAGACTTTCATTGGAGTAAATACCTCACTACTACATGACCTTGAAATGAAAATTAATAGTCTTAAGCTATTTGGGCAGACTACAGCGTCGCTGCTCAGCAAAGGTGCTATGAACGTGCTATCCGTAGATGACCGGGAGTACCGGCTGATTGGTGATGGTTTGCTTCGTACTTGAAGCTATTGTTTTTGCCTTAATTCTATTATTTTTCTCATGACTACGTTGTCAGTCACACATTAATGCAAACTTTAGCGCCAAAAAGACGGTATGCCAAGGCTTTTCGCTATAAGCAGATTAAATAATATACCCGCTGGCTTTTTAGATGAATTGATTACAAAAAGAATATAAACGGAGGAAAAAGACGTGGGGAGAGGGAAAATAAAACACTACTGCGGTAAAAATAACACTGCCAACACCGCATAAACGGTGTTGGCTGACACAACGGAAATCAACCCGTATTACGCATACCCGCCGCAATACCCGCCATGGTCACTTTGAGCGCGCGCTCGAGGTCGGGGCTTATGGTTTCACTGCTGCGATAGCGCTTGAGCAATTCCGCCTGCAGGTAGTTGAGCGGGTCAACATAGGGCTTACGCACTTCCAGCGACTGGCGCAGCATAGGCTCATCGGAAAGTAGAACATCCTGATTTTTCAGTTGGTTAATTAAGCCTTCAAGTGCTTGTAGATCACCGCGCAACTCTTGCCCCAAACCGCGATACTCCACCGGTACCAACTGTTGTTCGTAGTAGGTGCAGATAGGGCCATCAGCTTTACCGATTACCATCTCCAACAGATCGAGGAAACTGGAGAAAAATGGCCAGTTGCTTACCATATCTTGCAACAATTCAGGGTCATTTTTTAATGCATATTCAAACGCTTGGCGAGTACCCAACCAGGCGGGCAAATTCAGGCGCACTTGCGTCCAGGCAAACACCCAGGGAATAGCGCGCAAGCTCTCAACTCCACCGGTCGATTTGCGCTTGGCCGGACGGCTGCCCAGCGCCAGCAAGCTCAATTCCTGCTCTGGAGTAAGATTACGGAAGTAAGGCACGAAGTCTTTGTGGCCGCGCACCACTGCGCGATAAGCCTCAAGGCTTGCCTTGCCCATGCGCTCGATCAAATCGCGCCACTCCGCTTTGGGTGCGGCGTTAGGTGCCATAGTCGCACGCAGAGTCGCCACCACATAAGATGACAAGCTGCTGAACGCCACACGCGGCAAACCAAACTTGTAGCGGATCATCTCGCCCTGCTCGGTCACCCGGATGCGGCCTTTCACCGAGCCCGGTGGCTGGGATGCCATGGCTTTCTCTACCGGGCCGCCGCCGCGCCCAACAGTGCCGCCACGGCCGTGGAACAGCACCAGCGATACATCGAACTTATCGGCCAATGCCACCAGTTTTTCCTGTGCCTTGTATTGCGCCCAGGTTGCGGCCAGTTTGCCTGCGTCTTTAGCCGAGTCGGAATAACCAATCATGACGGTTTGTTGATTGGCGGAATACTGCTGATACCACTCCAGATTCCACAAACGCTCCATCACAATCGGCGCGCGATCAAGGTCATCCAGCGTTTCAAACAGCGGCACAATCGGCATGTTCCAGGTCATGCCACACTCTTTCAACAAGAGCGCTACAGCCAGTACATCGGATGGCTGCTGTGCCATGGAGATCACATAGTGCGAGAGAATTTCACGGGGTTCTTGCGCCACCACACGGCAGGTCGCCAATACTTCGGCAGTTTCATCGCTCATCGGCCAGCTAATCGGCAACAGCGGACGCTTGCTGTTCAGCGACTCCAACAAGAATGCCTGACGCTCTTCTTCTGACCAATCGCGATATTTACCCAAGCCAAGGTATTCCACTAACTCATCAATTGCTTGCACATGACGCTCGCCATCCTGACGAATATCGAGCGGCACCAAATTGATCCCAAAGCAGTGAATGCGGCGAATCGTATCGACCAATGGTCCATTGGCGATATGGGGCAGACCCACTTCATGCAGCGAGCGGAAGCAAAGCATCAACGGCGACAATAAATCTTCACGGCTGGTGATCAGGTCGGCCGGTACTTCTACCGAGCGCCCCTGCAAGCGCGCTTCTGCCCACTCTAGGGTAGATTGAATACGGCGACGCAAATCAAACATCACATCGCGATAAGGGGTAGTGCTCTCAGGGTACAAAGCGCGCAGTTCGTCGCTCGCCTCGATCATACTCAGGTCACCACCCAAGCTGTATACATCGCGCGAGTAGAGCTCGGCTGCCATCCAGCGGCCCAACAGCAATACTTCGCGGGTAATTTTGTGGGTTACATTGGGGTTGCCGTCGCGGTCACCGCCCATCCACGAATAAAACTTAACCGGGCGGATATCCACCGGCAGGGACTCGCCCAAATGGCGAGTGCACATGCGATCCAAGTGGCGGATAAAATCTGGCACCGCCTGCCAGAGGCTGTTTTCGATCACGGCAAAGCCCCATTTGGCTTCATCTACAGCTGTCGGACGAGTGGTACGAATCTCATCGGTAGCCCAGATCTCTTCGACCAAACGGTGCAGGCGACCACGCAATTTGTCCTGCTCAAATGCCAGCAGGCTGCCATTTTGGCGATCGGCCAAGGTATCAACAATTTGATCGTACTTGCGGATCAGGGTGCGGCGAGTGACTTCGGTGGGGTGCGCGGTAAGAACAAGTTCAATACGCAGCTTATTAATAATCTGAGCGAGTGCATCTTTTTTGCCGTGAAGACCGGCAAACTCTTGAATCATGATTTGCAGGCTGTCATCGCGCTCGGCTTCTGCGCTGGAGAAATACTCCTGATCGGCGATGTTTGCCAGATTCAGGAATTGGTTAAAAGCACGCACGATCGGCAGAATATCCTGATCATCCAAGCTGCTTAGCATAGCAACCAAAGGCGCGGAATCACCGTTTTCAGCTTTAGTGATGGCTTTCCCTAATTGGCGAATACCCTCTACCTTGGTAAACAGTTCTACGCCTTCATGGGCATGAATTGTCTCCCCTAATAGTTCACCTAATAGGCGGACATTTTCGCGCAGGGTTTCAGGTAGCTTTAACATGGAGTTTCTCCAACAAATCGAGGATTAAAAACGCATTAACGAATCATCAAAACGGCAGGCATTCTACGCCATCCCTCCTGAGGAGGGTAAATACTGACGATAGGAATAGCCGGAATATTGATAAAAATTCGCTAAGTGAATGATTCAGGGCTTCCCGGCGGGCGCGCAGATTACAAAGGTGTAGGCCGCGATGCAAGCGCACCACCCAAGCGCGCGCACTTCTGCCACATAAAATGCGGGAATTTTACGCCGAAGCCGTCAAAATAAGAGCCGTCGAGCCAGATCCTACCTACATCCTCCTCACCGGGTCACGCCCAAAACTTGCTGTATTTTTCGAATGCCTTTCCTCGCCACGCTCACGGACGTCATGCCCATTTCATTGCAAGTATTATGCCCACTTATGGGGGCCGAGCTAAACATCTCCCGCCTTCATAAGCCCCTGATGAATCATACGAACCTTGCAGGAGCGTACAAATTGAACAAGAAACCACACAAAAATATCTTCGCATAATGTTCGGTGGAGTACGGAGTGCCCTAATAAACCTGTTTATAAAAGAACTCAGGCTTTATGTATGAGCCTTGCCTTCAAAAAACACTAGGAGATTAATATGACAGCTACTCAAAAAAAACCTGCCAGCACCGAAAAAAATACCAAAGCTCAAGAAGCCACTGCATTGCTCAGAGCAGATCATAAAGCGGTGGAAGACTTATTCGAACAATACGAAAAAGCGCGCTCCACCTCCAAAAAACAATCTTTGGTTGCTGAAATTTGCATGGAATTGACCGTGCATGCGCAAATCGAAGAGGAAATTTTTTATCCAGCAATTAAATCCATTTTGGATGATAAGGAATTAGTTCCTGAAGCCATTGTAGAGCATGCAACCCTGAAAGATTTAATCGCACAGTTGGAAGACGGCAAACCAGGCGACGAAATGTATGATGCAAAAGTTAAAGTACTTTCTGAATATGTAAAACATCATGTTAAAGAAGAACAGGGCGATATTTTCCCCAAGGTCAAATCCAGCAAACTGGACTTGTATGAACTTGGTGAAAAATTACAACAGCGAAAAGAAGAATTAATGGGAGAAAAATAATTTTTTGTTTAGTAAAAAACATTTAACCGCAGATTTTGTCTGAGGTTTTATTTGCTTTGGTTCGGTAACACACGGAAATATAACTTTTAGGCAAGCAACATTTCAGCACGACACATCATTTTATTTTATGTAATGCGTGTCGCTTTGAAGAAGGATTAATCACACAAGAGGTAACTAGCAATGAATTTCAAGAAAGTATTATCTACTAGCGCAATGGTATGCGTGTTTGGTGCAACTTCCAGCTTTGCACTAGCCCTGGACAAAATCGACGCAGATGACTTTGTCGAGGAAGTGTCAGCCAAAGGAATCGCAGAAGTGGAAAGCGCGAAACTTGCATTGCAAAAATCCACGTCATCTGATGTGAAATCATTTGCGAAAAAAATGATTAGTGACCACAACGCTGCCAATATGAAATTGGCCGGTATCGCCAGCCGTAAAAATCTGGACATAGCCGATGAAGCTGAGCTGACCGCCAAGGCGAAAAAATTCGTTTTGGAGCAACGCGACGGTGAATCATTTGATGAGGCTTACGCCAATAATCAGGTGAAAGCACATGAGGACACCATTGAATTGTTTAAACGCGCAGCCATGTCTGACGATGTCGAAATCGCAGCTTTTGCTAAACAGACGCTGCCTAAACTGGAGCAGCATTTGAAAATGGCAAAAGAATTAGCGGCAGCACACGACGACGAATGACGAGTAACGCCTTATGCGCAGCGCTGTCCCTTTGGCCTGCGCATAAGATGTGGCCTGCACTTAAAGGATGTAATTTAGTTTTTGTAAAGAAATTAAACATAATGCGGAGGCTTTTATGACTGTCGGAAGCAAAGAAAAATACACCGAAAAACAAAAAAGAAAAGCGGAACATATTGAAAACAGTTACGAAAAAAAAGGCATGTCACACGAGCGCGCAGAACAAATTGCGTGGGCTACCGTGAACAAACAATCAGGGGGTGGCGAGCTCTCGGGATCAGGCACAACCACCTCTGAACAAGACAAAGAGGCCGCGCGAAAAAACTCTGCGCAAAATGCCGCAACAACCCGGGAGCAACAAGCCCAGCCTTATGCGCTGGAGCATCAACCGCTTGCAAGGTTGCGCGCTCAAGCGCGGAAAAGACATATTCACGGCCGTTCTACCATGAACAAAGTGGAACTCATTCACGCCTTGCGCAGGACTTGAATCAGGCTCAACTTCTTAGTACGACTCGGAGTATCTATGTTAAACGTCCACTCCCACCCTTTTGACGTACTTACCGATCATCAGCGGGAAGGGAAAAAATTATCCAGTAAATTGATACCCCGCAGTGAAGAAAATCAGGTCGCACAAAAAAATATCCTATTTGTCACTAGTGAATACACCGGTTTAATCAAAACCGGAGGGTTAGGAGATGCCTCCGCAGCACTACCCAATGCGTTATTGGCACAACACGATGTACGCATTTTAATACCAGGCTATAGTCGGGTGATTAACAGCGGTCACGCGATCGATATTGTCGATAAGTTAGAAGCTTACGCAGGCTTACCCGCGTGTAAAATCGGTCGCCTAAAAATCGCTACAGGCCCCATTATTTACGTACTTATCTGCCCCGAATTATATGAGCGCCCTGGATCACCTTATGGCGACTTAGAGGGTAATGATTGGGAAGACAATCCGGTGCGATTTGCGCGACTAAGTGTTGCAGCCGCAGAAATCGCCAAAGGCCGGCTCAAATTAAACTGGAATCCTGATCTCGTTCATGCCAACGACTGGCCGACGGCGTTAACACCTGCATATATGGCTTGGCAAGCACAAACCACCCCGAGCGTGTTCACTATTCACAACCTGGCGCACCAAGGATTATGCGAATTCGAGTGCGCTACACAATTGGGAATTCCGACCCACGCGCTCTCCGTAGACGGCATGGAGTTCTACGGCAAACTTTCGTTTTTAAAGGCCGGTATTAATTATGCTAGCCACATCACCACTGTCAGTGAAACTTACGCGCATGAAATCACCACCCCTGCATTCGGTTGCGGTTTGGACGGCTTACTCCGCATGAAATACGGGCAAGGTTTGTTGAGCGGAATTGTTAATGGCATTGATGAAAGCTGGGAGCCAACATCCGACCCTCACTTGGTACAAAGCTTTGGTCCCCAGCAGTGGGAACGCAAGAATTTAAACACCCGGTATATTGAACAAATATTTAACTTACCGCCTAACCACGCGCCGCTTTTTGCAGTGGTATCGCGCCTCGCGCATCAAAAAGGGGTCGATCTAACACTCAAGATCGCCGACACCATCGTTCAAAACGGTGGTCGTTTAGTCGTAATGGGGTGTGGGGAGCCCGAGCTGGAAGAAAACATGATCCAATTGGCACAGCGCTACCCTCGGCAAGTAGGTGTCGACATTGGCTTTGATGAAACCACCGCGCGGCGCATTTTTGCAGGAAGTGATTTTTTACTAATGCCATCGCGTTTTGAACCCTGCGGTCTCAGTCAACTATACGCGCAACGGTGTGCTTCTTTACCTATAGCACGACGTACGGGTGGACTCGCCGATACTATTCATGATGGCTTGAGTGGTTTCTTATTTCATGAAACCACCGCTGACAGTTACCGCGATGCGATATATCGCGCCCTGAAAGTTTTCAAACGTCCCGAATTACTCAACGCCATGCGCTGCAGCGCAATGGCCGCACCTTTATTCTGGCGCCAATCAATTCGACCTTATAACCAACTTTACCATCGCCTAATGACCGCAGTCGGACGTGAATGGAAATTGATGTCAGCTACGCGTAAATACTCACATGAGGAGTTGATATGTCCAACATGAATTGCCCTTCAGATTTACTCAACTCCCCGCCATCGACCTCAAATACCTATACTCACGGTGCTTTTCCACATGCTGATGGCACAACATGTTTTTCCCTCTGGGCGCCTGACGCAGACAAGGTTGAGATCAAATTTGGTGATGGCAGCCGCCACACTCTCGATTATGTAAACGATGGCTGGTTCCGGCTGACAATAGCCTGCCCGGTAGGCACTTCCTATCGTTACATTATTAATGGCAAAACACCTGTACCGGATCCCGCCGCCCGATTACAGCACGGTGATGCCCACGGACTAAGCTGTGTAGTTGATCATACTTATGCATGGAAAACCGATACATGGCGTGGCCTGCCTTGGCACCACACGGTGTTGTACGAGTTGCATGTCGGCTTACTGGGTGGGTTCCGAAAGGTAGAAAACATTTTACCTTCGCTCGCTCGCTTGGGTATTACCGCAATTGAACTTATGCCTATTAATGAATTCCCAGGCACTCGCAATTGGGGCTATGACGGAATATTGCCATTCGCACCCGAGGTTTCTTACGGCAGCCCCGATGAATTAAAAAGTTTAATCGACACTGCACACAGCTTGGGAATAATGGTGTTTTTGGATGTGGTATACAACCACTTCGGCCCCGACGGCAACTATCTAAACGAATACGCCAGCGCGTTTTTTCGACATGACATTCATACCCCTTGGGGTGCGGCTATTGATTTTCGCCAACGTGAAGTGCGCGATTTTTTTTGTGAGAACGCACTTATGTGGATACTTGATTACCGTTTTGATGGTCTGCGCTTGGACGCGGTACACGCCATCAGCGAGAAAGATTTTTTAATCGAATTGGCAGAGCGAGTGCGCAAGGCCATTGAGCCCGCTCGACATGTTCACTTAATTCTGGAAAATGAAGACAACAGTGCAAGCCTGTTGCAACAAGGATTCAATGCCCAATGGAATGATGACGGCCACAATATATTGCATTACCTTCTCACCGATGAAGACGAGGGCTATTACGCCGACTTCGCTAAGTCCTCTACGGCGAAACTGGCGCGATGTCTTCGCGAAGGATTTATTTATCAGGGTGAGCCGAGCCCACAAGGCTGCGACCGGGGCGAACCTAGTGGCCATCTATCGCCCACGGCTTTTGTTCTATTTTTACAAAACCATGATCAGGTAGGAAACCGCGCACTCGGGGAACGCCTCACGCAAATCGCCCACCCTGATGCACTTAAAGCAGCCACAACTCTTCTGCTTATGTCGCCTATGATTCCTATGCTATTTATGGGCGAAGAATGGGGGGCAAAACATCCGTTCCTTTATTTTACCGACCATGAAGATGAATTAGCTAAAGCCGTGCGAGACGGCAGGCGGGCGGAGTTTGCAATGTTTGAAAGATTTCGAGACCCTAATGTACGCCAGCAAATTCCAGACCCTAACGCAATTAGCACATTTTTAAGCTGTAGATTAGATCTCGCACCAGACCTTAATACGGATGCAACTGCAGGTTATTTATCAGACCAAGTGCAATGGTGGGGTTTTTATCATCAATTACTGTCATTGCGTCACAAAGAGATCATCCCTTACCTTGACGGGGCATATTCAACTTCCGTAACTGTTATGGGCCATCGAGCAGTGTGCGCCGAATGGCAGCTTAATAATGGAAAACTTTTAGCAATTTATTTAAATCTTTCCCACACCCCACTCGCTGCAACTCCGCTTTGGGACACAGATAACATTTTATTTCGGCACTTATTAACTGACGATGATCTTCTACAGGGAGTTTTGCCTGCCTATGGTGCGCTAGTAACTTTACGCAACGCGAAAAGTTAATAAGTTAATACGCGCCACCTGACCATACCTCGCTGTATATTTATGTTAGCTAACCCACAGACAGATATTGGTGGTTCTGAGAAAAAGGAAAACAGGTTGTAACAAGTTTCTATCAGAGATTATTTATTAATGCTAACAACTCATACTCCTCGCGCCCCACACCCTCCCCGCGATTTCATCGGCGATGGCTCTATTTCCAAGCTTCCGCACTATAATCATTTAGGCATTGTTCGGCACAACTCGTCCGTTAATACAAGTGAAGACAGCACTAGTTGGCGCGATGTATTAACCTGGGGTCAAAAAAGTCGCCACGCAAGCGACTATGACATCCGTTGGAGCTCGCCGAATCATGTCCGAGCCGCGCAACTTATATTGCCCATTTTGGATAGCCATTACAGCGAGGTGCTATACGCTGGAGAAATCAGCATCCACTTTAATAGTACTTCCGCTGAATTCTACGCGTGTTATTTCACGCACTTTTTACCACTATGCCCTACAAGTTACAGTCACATTCTCAATCAGACCCACAATCCTTTTTTTCAAGGATTAGCGCGACTCTTTAGTGCACTGGAAAACATTATTGATTGTCGAGATGAGACAAAAGAATTACACAGCCAATTACGTCATCTGGCGCAGCAACCGAAATTTCAAGCCGATATCAATAAAGTATTGTCGCATTACAACTGCCCCCGCTTAACCCAATCTAACGATCAGCTTCCATCAACGCAAAGCAGTGCGCTAACACACCAGCTTACAAAGCAACGACTCTATTGCCTCAATCAATTACTGGAATCACAACATTATCGTCTCACTCATTGGCGCACCGGAGGATCTGTAAACAATCAGCCTACTCGTTGCACCGAGATAGGGCTTGCAGCGGCCAAGCAAATTACGCATGAACCAAAAACAACGACATCATTTATTACAACCCCCCGCCAAACTATCAGTACAACTTTCGCACGAGGAGAAAAACACAATGAACGCATTTGAACAACGTGTCCGCGAACTTGCTTATCAAATTTGGGAGTCTGAAGGGTGTCCGATTGGACATGAATATCGTCATTGGGAAATCGCCTGCAAGCTGGCGCAAACACCAACAAACTTAAATAATGATTCACTTGGCAGCGCAACTGTCCTGAGCATAATCGCCCCTGAGGAGCCATTTGATCCCAATCCCAAACCTGAAATCGACCCTGCCCCACCGCAACCTGGGCAGCCGTCATCCCCCCCCAGCCCCAAACCTCAGCCGTCCACTAATCCTGAAGAACCAGCAGACCCCATAGCACCGGTGGAGGATCCGCCACATATTTCACCTACGCCACCGCCTGAGCCCATTCACCCGACAGACCCAGTAGCACCAGGCAATCCGAACCAACCAATTCAGCCCTACGCAAGTAAGCGTACGATGGAAGCAGCTAAGGCAGCGCTTGCTATTGATGGTGTCAAACCGGCACGCAATAAAAAACCGCGTGAGCTCCGCAAGACTCAATCGCTTTAACACTACAGTAAACGTTTTAAATTATTTTTTGCCTAGGTTAGTTGTCACACAGATTACGCCCTAACTGAACATTATTCTGGTACTGACGTTCGGGAATTCCCATCGGACGGGAAGCCCACCGAAAGGGAAGTTAGATGAGTTTTCCGAACATCATTCTTTTAACCAAAACCAAATAGGTGGTGCTCATGTCTACATTATCTGATATATCAAAAACCTCTACGGAAACTAGAGGAAAAGTGTCGCAAGCCTCAACTGATATCACCAATGAATTTAAAACTTTCGTTAACGATATTGAAGCGCTCGTAAAGGAAACCGCTCATCTCACGGGTGATGAACTTGCACAAGCGAAAATAAAACTCAATCAACGGATCAATAACGCGCGACAATATGTTAGCAATATAACTAACACTGTAGCGGAACAGGCTCAAAGAGCGGCAATTCACACGAACGAATTAGTTCACGAAAAACCTTGGGCCGCGATAGGTACAGGTGCGCTTGTTAGCTTTGTACTGGGGGTGTTGCTCGGCCAACACACTAATCACGACAATAAGACTAAGCATTAGTATCAAGTGAGGGGGGCAGCCCCCTCTCTCTCTTATTTTTATAGGTTGCACATCTATCTAATCGCTTTATCCCCTCCTGTTTGTGTACCCCCTCAATGTGCCTAATGCAACAGACTTTGTAGCTATAAGACCTGATTATCCGTGAATATTAATCGGCCACCTACCAACTAACTGCTGTATATTTGCATTTATAGTGCGATAGCATAGAGTGGATTTTATGAAGGCAAAAGTTACACGGAAGAATGTATTACTACTCAGCATTCCGACTATTGTTGTCGTTATTATAATAGTTACGCTTCTGTGGTTTTTTGACCGGATGAAAAACGCCGATCATCTTAGAATGCAAGCAACCCTCGCGCTAAACAACGCGCAAAAAATTCTCGCGATGGTGGTTGATGCCGAAATCGGCACGCGCAGCTATATTCTTACCTACGATCAATCTTTCCTCAAAGATTATACGTTGGCGCGAAAAACAATTAGTGCCAATTTAGAGCAGTTACGCAAGACCTCTGATACACCCGCGGCGGCGGAAATAATAGATCAGCTCGCTCCCCTTATCGATCAAGAGATAACATTTCTTACCGCCGCCATCACCGCTACCCGCACCAAAAACTCGCGTGATTTAATCCTCCAATTCACTAATGGAGAAGGCACAGCGCGGATGACCGCGATACGCACAACGATTAATAACTATGAAAATCTGCAGACCCATTATTTGCAACAATTTCGCAACGACCACCGTAAATACATGGGGTATTTGTTTTCATTTATAATATTCGTCAGTATTTTTTTACTCCTCTTTGCTCAAGCATTCGCTTACGGTATTTATCGCAACATCCATCAGCGATTGATGGAACTTGTTCATCTCGAAACCCGGCGCTCGCTCGATAAACAGGAAGCCATGAACCAACAATTAAATTTGGCCTATGTCGCAGTACAAGATAACGAGCGAAAATTAGATGTAACATTGAACTCTATAGCTGACGCGGTAATCGCTACCGATTGTAACGGCAACATAACTTTGATGAATCGTGTGGCAGAACAACTGACTGGTTTCGGGGTAACCCAAGCTGCCAATAAATCAATTTGCACCGTTTTTCACCTCGTTCATAAAGAAACAAGAGAACCGGTGTTAAACCCGGTTCTTGACACACTGTTAAGCGGAACCGCGCAAGGCGCCAGCGACAACCTATTAATCTTGCCCGACGGATCTGAAGGTAACATAGCGCACAGTTGTGCTCCGATTCGGGATAGAGATGGCTTAGTGATTGGTGCCGTCTTGGTATTTCGCGATGTCACTGCTGAAAAAGCCGCGCAGCAAGCGTTAATCGACAGTACCGAACTCATTAAAACAATACTGAGCACGATGATTGATGGCATAGTCACTTTTAACGCCCGTACACAATGTATCGAAAGCATCAACACCGCAACAGAGAAAATGTTTGGCTATAGCGCGGTTAATCTAATTGGAGAAAAAGTTAACCTCCTTGTTCCAGAATTGAGTGATGGAGAGGACTCGATTAATGAATACATCAGATCAGCGATAGATGGCAAATCAGGAATCGTCCACGAAGTCACCGGAAGGCATAAAGATGGCCATGCTTTCCCCTTGGAAATTGCTGTTAACGAAATGCGGCTAAATGGTCAACGTTACTTGGCGTGTGTCTTGCGCAATATTACCGCTCGCAAACATGCCGAAGCATTAATGCTTGAATCCGAATACCGCTATAGCAATCTGTTTGAAAGTATTGACGAAGGTTTCTGCGTGGTTGAAATGATTTACGACCAAGGAACCCCTATCGACCAACTTTTTTTAGAAACAAATCCCTCGTTTGAAAAACACACTGGCTTTCACCACGCGAAAGGAAAACACCTGAGCGATTTTATTTCAGAACTGGTTCCTGATTTATTCACAACCTATGATCAAGTACTCCAAACAGGTGAACCAGTTCGCTTCGAATTCCATCTTGAACCATTGCAGCGTTGGTTTGATATTTATAGCTGTCCGTTTGGAAAACCTGAAACTAAACGTGTTGCGATTGTTTTTAATGACATTACCCAGCGAAAAATATCGGAGCAAGCAGTTCGTGAAAGTGACCAGAGGGTTCGATTAGCTACGGCCGCGACCGGCGTAGGTATTTGGGAGTTAAATTTGCGCGATAACCGCATGCGCTGGGATCTACAAATGTTTAGGATCTACGGAGTAGAACCTACCGTTGATGGAATAGTAGACCGCGATGTATGGGCGCAACACTTGCTCCCTGCAGACCGTATCAACCAATACGGCTGGGATACAGCTGCCGACTTGCAAGAAGGTCGGTGTCGCGAGTTTCGCATTATGCAAGGCAGAACAAATGATATACGGCACATCCGTTCAGTAGATACAGTACGAGTCGATGCCCAAGGCAAAGCGGAATCTATTATCGGCACCAATCTTGATATCACCGAAATTAAACGAACCGAAGGTACTTTACGCGAAAGTGAACGCCAATTACGCGCCGTAATCAACGCACTTCCGGTAGCGATATACGCGACCAATGCTACTGGACAGCTCACCCATTTTAATCAAAGTGCAGTAGAGTTTTCCGGCTGCACTCCAGAACTGGGAAGCGATAGCTGGTGTCGCCACTTGAATCTCTTTCATCCCGACGATACACCTATGCCTTATGAAAAATCGCCTATGGCGATTGCACTCAAAGAAGGGCGCGCCCTATTTGGAGTGGAAGCCATTATCGAACGTCCGAACGGAACCCGCAGCAATTTTGTCGCCCATCCTACGCCGTTACGAGACACGTCAGGTGAAATTGTTGGCGGTATCAACATGTTGATCGATACCACCGAGCGCAAACGACTAGATCAAGTTCTATTAGAAAACACATTGGAACTGAACAAAGCAAAAAACCTCGCCGAAAAAGCCAACCGCGCAAAATCGGACTTTTTGTCTAATATGAGCCATGAGCTGCGTACGCCGTTAAACGCAATTCTAGGTTTTGCACAGCTTCTCGACGCCAGTAGCCCGCCGCTTACATCGTCCCAAAAAAGAAACATCACGCAAATTCTTCAGGCGGGTTGGTATTTACTGGATTTGATTAACGAAATACTTGACCTGACCCTAATTGAAACAGGACGTTTACCAATATCCCTAACCTTGGTTTCTCTACCTGAACTTATACACGAATGCAAAACCATGATTGAGCCCCAAGCACTGAAGCGTAAGATTACACTAAATTTTCCAGAATTTGATTCGCGATTGCTAGTGACTGCAGATGTCACACGACTAAAACAGGTGCTCATCAATCTTCTGTCCAATGCAATTAAATATAATCGCGCCTACGGCTCGGTTACACTTCGTTGCGTTGAAATAACACCAGATCTCGTTCGCATTGATGTGGCAGATACCGGGGAAGGTTTATCACCTGAGCAAATAACACAGTTATTTCAACCGTTTAATCGTTTAGGGAAAGAATCGGGTAAAGAAGAAGGAACAGGAATAGGATTAGTAATGACTAAACGCTTGATCAAATTAATGGGTGGTAAGATCTCTGTTTCTAGTGAAGTGGGTAAAGGAACTATTTTTAGTATTGAATTATTTAAACGCTTAACGGATTTCGCTCAAGAGAAAAAAATTCTCAAATCAATTTCACCCACGCAATCACCTCAGGTCGTAACTGAAACGAAATATACTATTCTTTGTATTGATAACAACCCTGCTAATCTAGAGTTAATGGAAAAAATAATTGCTACCCGACCTGATTTTTTCCTTCTCACTTCCCGGGATGGATTTGCCGGAATTGAACTTGCCCGCTTAGCGCACCCGCATGTCATATTGATGGATATTAACTTGCCCTGCATGAGAGCTGAAGAGGCCTTAAAGATCCTCGCCCGGGATTCTTTGACTCGAGATATTCCAGTGATTGCAGTCAGCGACAACGCGCTGCAACACCCCCAACAAGAACACGGAGATAGTTTTTTTTGCCATTTAACCATGCCGATTCAAGTTAATGAGTTGATGCAAGCACTTGAAGCTATTGTCGATCTCACCACCGCTCACACCTCTAAATTGAAAAACGAGGAACACCTAGAATGTTAACCGAAGAAGATTTCCTTAACGCCCGTATTCTCATTGTTGATGACCAACCATCTAATGTGGCTTTGCTTGAAAGCTTGCTGGAAGACTCAGGTTATACCAACGTCAGTGCAACGATGAACCCCCTTGAGGTGGCCCCACTGTATCGCAAACATCAATACGATTTAATCCTATTGGACTTACAGATGCCTGAAATGGATGGGTTCCAAGTCATGGAGTGCCTTAAGGCAAATATTGAAAATGATTATCTCCCTGTCATTGTACTTACGGCTCAGCCCGGCCATAAATTACGCGCGTTGCAAACTGGCGCAAAAGATTTTGTCAGTAAACCATTTGATGTAATCGAAGTAAAAACTCGTATTCACAATCTGTTAGAAGTTCGCCTGTTATACAAAAAATTGGAAAACCACAACAGAATATTGGAAGAAAAAGTGCAGGAGCGTACCGCCGAGTTGCGAGAAAGTGAGGCGCGTTTCCGCAGCCTTACCGAACTCGCATCAGACTGGTATTGGGAGCAGGACGAAACAGGAAAATTTACTAAAGTATCCGGACCAGTTTTGGAAATGCTCGGCATTCAGGTTGATACCCTCGCTGGAGATCAGGCACCCTCAAACGAACTCGACAGTGAAAATACAGCCGGCTGGAATGAAGCTGAACGCACAGAATTGCAAAATATTATCGCAGCACGGCAACCGTTTATTGACTTCTCACTCAGCCGCATTACCCCCGGTGGAAATAAACAATTTTACCGAGTGAGTGGTGCTCCCATGTTTGATCAAGCAAGCCGATTCATCGGTTATCGCGGAGTTGGTATCCAATGCAAGGAAATGCCGTGAACGAGGCGGACTCCTTGAAATTGAATTTAATCTTCACCGCACGTTAATGTGAACAGGAAAGGATGATCCATGCAGAAACACATGGCTACCGAAAAACTGGATCCAGATCAAAATTATATTCTCGCCGCATTGAAAGGCCCCGAGCTGGATCGTTTATTACCACACCTGGAACCTGTCTGCTTAAAATTAGGTGAAGTCATCTACGGGCCAAATCAACATATTGGTTACGCTTATTTTCCCACCACCAGTATTATTTCGCTGCAATACATGATGGATACCGGTGCCTGTGCAGAAGCGGCTGAGGTAGGCAAAGAAGGCATGCTAGGTTTACCCATATTATTAGGTGCTAATGCAACACCCAACACCGCTATTATTCAAACCGCAGGGCATGCTTATAGACTGGAACAAAGTATTTTGAAACGGGAGTTCAATACAGCGGGTCTCTTACAGCGATTGCTGCTGCGTTACACGCAAGCCATCATGACCCAAATGTTTCAAACGGCCGCTTGTAATCGTCACCATACCGTTGAACAACAACTTTGTCGTTGGCTTTTATTAACAGTTGATCGAATTCCTTCCGGTGAATTATTAATGACCCAAGAACTCGTCGCTAACATGCTCGGGGTGCGTCGTGAAAGTATCACCGAGGCAGCAAGAAGTTTACAAAATGCAGGTTGCATTCGTTATCGGCGCGGCCATATCTCAGTCTTGGATAGAGATAAATTGGAGCTGACCACCTGCGAGTGTTACTCGGTTGTAAAAGATGAATTCATCCGATTAATGGCCAATGTACGCTAGCGTGCTAAACCCCCTACTCCGCTCCAAACGTCAAATACGATAAACACTCATGCATCATGTCAAAATATCCACAAAAGCTGTGGATAAGTCTGTGAGCGAACTCTTGGTAAGAGTATCTAGCCCCTGCTAACCCTACTCTAAACAAGGGTGCTCAATTCGTGGCCGCCCCGAGCTCCACTCAGTTTTGCGTGCAAATCAATCCAACTAACTGGTTAAAAATTTATCTAATTTACCAATTGGGGCCGTTACCGGGCTTTTTTTCAAATGCGTTATACATCAGCAAATGGCTCCCATACTGTTGCATAACCCACCGCAATTTATCCCTCCTCACGTGAACTTGATCACCTCATCTGGCACCTCAGTTTCCCTTCGTACTTGTTCGCTTCATTTTGTCGCAAAGTCGAACGTAAAAACGCCACTTTGGCGAAAAGTCAGACTAGCGTTTTGTGGCGAGCACCGTAGACTCGATTTCCGGATAAAAATTGTACACATGAGTTGTGTAATTTTTTATTCGCTCAAAAAAAGACTTTTGTTTTTGAGCAATTCCAACAATCCGACAATCTTGATCAAAGATGGAGAGTGAAAGTGAAAATAATCCATAATCAACCCGCTGTTTCCCGCATCAAATCGCTTAGTGCTTTCAGCTTGTCTGCCGTTTTAGGTGCTGCAACCCTGTTAGGCGCAATAGAAGCCAGTGCTCACGGTTATGTTTCCAGCCCGAAAAGCCGCGCGTTTTTGTGTACCTCTGCGCAAGGTGGCGGAAGCTCAGCTGCATGTCAGGCAGCAGCTGCTGCAGGTAATTCAAGCCAATATGAGCCGCAATCTATCGGTATTGGCGGCGCCAATGACAATCATCAAAGCCTGATTCCCGACGGCAAGTTGTGCAGCGCCAATATTGGCAGCATGAATGGGTTAAACCTCGCGCGTGGCGATTGGGGCGCAACCACCGTCACTGCGGGCACTCGTGCATTTGTGTGGACTAACACCGCACAACACAAGACCAAATATTTCCGCTATTACATTACCAAGCAAGGCTTTAACCCAGCAACGACGCCATTGAAGTGGTCTGATCTGGAACAGATCCATCAATCCGGCCCATCCGATCGTGAAGCCACATCCACTCATATGGTTAATCTACCAGCGCGTACCGGCCGCCATATTGTGTACAGCATTTGGCAGCGCGATCCGGTAACCGATGCACCGGAAGCCTTCTACCAATGTATCGATGTGGTGTACGGCACACCTAACAGTTCGTCGTCTGTTTCGGTCACCTCCAGCTCGTCACCATCGGTTGCTTCATCCAGCGTTTCCAATAACACTTGTGCCGGATTAGCCAACTGGAATGCCACCACTGTGTACGACAAGCCGCAACAAGTACAACGTAACAGCAGACGCTATCAGGCGAACTACTGGACGCAAGGCAATGACCCTGCACTCACCAGCGGCCAATACAATTACTGGTTGGATTTAGGTGCCTGTAGCGAAGGCGGTACATCCAGCGTTGCATCTTCGGTCGTAGCAAGTGTCGCCAGCAGTGTAACCTCATCCGTTGCTTCATCCACCGCAACCGGTAATTGCACCTCACCCGCATTTGTTAATGGTGCCAGTTATGCAACTAATGCACTGGTGCAAAATGTTGGCAATGAATATCGCTGTACTGTAGGCGGCTGGTGCTCTCAAGGCGGTGCCTATGCTCCAGGTACTGGCTGGGCATGGACTAACGCCTGGTCGCTGGTACGCAGCTGCCAGTAAATAGCAATTGGTTTGTTTATGAGATGAAAAATGGCAGCTTCGGCTGCCGTTTTTTATGACTGATAAATAAAAAAACCCACACAACAATTGCTGTGTGGGGGAGAAAAAATTAAGAGTTACGGTCGTCACTCTTAATCAGCGAAATTTTTAATTCAGTAAATATTTACTCAGGGCGCCAATCCAGCCACTCACAAATACCGCGTCCCATTACCCATTCCAAGTCACTGCCTTTCAACCAGTCTATGGTTTCAATAAATTGGTCGGCTGCACTGCGATAAGTCGCATTCAAACGCGAAAAATCACTGCCCCAAAACATTCGCCGTGGGCCGAAAGCGTCAAACACACGCTTTAAATGATCCTGCGTATCGCGAAACGGATAGGCTGTTTGCGACCAACTGGGTACCGCGCTGGTTTTCACCGCGAAATTTTTATATTTTGCCAGTGCGCACCACTGCTCTATTTGTTGCGCAACATGGTCTGCATCTGAACGCTGGATATTTAAATGATCCAGCGATAATTTTAATGCCGGATGTTTTGCCAATAACTTCTGAATAATCCCCGAGGCATTTTCCAAACCAGGCAACATAAGCGTGACAGGTAAGTGATGACGTTCGGCCATAGGCCAAAGCCAATCGAAAGCACCATCGCGCAATAATTGTTGATAGCGCTGGCTGTGAAAAATGCAGCGCACGCCCAACATCCCCTGCTGTTGCCGCCATAGAATAAACTGCTCATCATTCATTGGCTGCTCTAAAAAAATGCGTCCCATTATGGCAAAGCGATCAGGGTGTGACTGCACTGCATCCAAGGCTAAATCGTTGTAATGCCCCTCCCAAGATGGCGGAATTAAAATCGCGCGATCCACGCCTGCACTATCCATTGCCGCAATCAGCATTTGTTTGGTCATGCCCCAATCACTGACGCCGGGATACGCCGTGTGCGGTTTTGCCGCCACCGAATTGGGCCATGGGCGCGCCGCACAGTGGGGCGCCCAGATGTGCACATGGGAATCAACAATCAATTCAATCTATCTCTGCCGCACGCAGTCACAGCGATTAAAAACTTAATAGGCTTCATCATTCTCGATCAACACCGGCTCGGCCTGTTGATCGCGTTTAAATAAATAGGTATTGCAAATATCCACTTCATTGGCCGAGCCGAGTACAACCGACACCCGCTGATGCAGCGACTCAGGAGTAATTTCCAAAATGCGCTGGATTTTATTCATCGCTTCACTGCAAGCTTTGCCGCCTGCGTTTTCAATTAACAACGCCATAGGATTCGCTTCATAAAGTAAACGCAATTTTGCTGGCTGACGCGGGTTGCGGTTGTCATTGGGGTACATAAAAATACCGCCACGGGTTAATACCCGGTGCACATCGCCCACCATGGCTGCATTCCAGCGCATATTAAAACGCTTGCCGCGCACTCCGGTTTCACCCAACAATAGATCTGCAACATAGCGCTTAAAGTTATCGCTCCAAAAACGTTGGTTGGCCATATTGATGGAAAACTCTTGCGTATTTTGCGGAACCTGCAGCTGCGCATTAGTTAACACCCATTCATTGCTGTGTGGGTCGAGGGTAAAACAGCGGGTCGGACCGCCGCTGGTCAACACCAATAAAGTGGATGCACCGTAAAGAACATAACCTGCACACAACTGATTTTTGCCCAGCTGAAAAAATTGTGCGGGGCTATCTGCGGCAACATTTTCCAATGCGGGGTAGATAGTAAAGATAGTGCCTATCTGACCATTGATATCGACATTTGATGAACCATCCAGCGGATCAAACGCGACAATATATTTACCCGATTGATGCAGTGCGACAACATGCTCCTCTTCTTCAGAGGCCAAGGCGCGTACACAACTATTTTCGCTCAACGCCGATTTCAATAAATCATTGGCGATGACATCCAATTTCTTTTGTGTCTCGCCTTGCACATTTTCCACTTGCGCCGAACCCAACACCCCGGCCAATGCACCTTGACGAACTGCGAATGCTATTTCTTTGGTGACGTCAATCAGTGTGGTAACAACACTTTTTAGTTCGGCGGCAACCTTATCGTGATTGAGACAATTTTCCAGGTCTTGCATTGGCATATACCTTCTGAAATTGCGATTAATTGAGCTGGCAACAATCGCTGGATTCTGTTTATTGGCCGCTGACCGCTTAGCCAGTTCATTGCTAATAGAATGCATTGCGTATTGCGCTGAATTAATCATAAAAATAATGCTTCATTGGGTTAAAAAAAGGGGTTGATATAGATCCGCTCAAAGAGCGGATTTGATTTAGCTATAGCGACCAACGCAATTTAAATCGCGAAACGATTGCTGCAAACGCAACACCATACTTTCTTCCAGGCTGCGCAGCCAAACGCGTGGATCATAATATTTTTTATTCGGCGCATCGGCACCTTTGGGGTTGCCAATCTGCCCCTGCAAATAATCTTGATTGGTTTTGTAGTAATCCATTACTCCCTGCCAAGCCGCCCATTGGGTATCTGTATCTATATTCATTTTGATTACCCCATAGTTGATGGACTCAGCGATTTCCGCTGGGTCAGAACCTGAACCGCCATGAAAAACAAAATCCAAACTATTGTGCGGCAGATTAAATTTTTCACTCACATAGGATTGTGAATTTTTCAAAATTTCCGGAGTGAGTTTTACATTGCCGGGTTTATAAACACCGTGCACATTGCCAAAGGAGGCCGCAATAGTGAAACGCGGGCTGATTGCACTTAAACGCTCATAGGCATAGGCCACATCTTCCGGCTGGGTATAAAGCGCCGAGCTATCCATCCCGGAATTATCTACACCGTCTTCTTCACCACCGGTGCACCCTAATTCGATTTCCAAGGTCATGCCCATCTTGCTCATACGCACCAAATAGCGCGAGCAGATATCAATATTTTCTTCCAGCGACTCTTCCGATAAATCCAGCATATGCGAACTGAAGAGAGGCTTACCGGTTTCAGCAAAAAACGTTTCGCCCGCATCGAGCAAACCATCAATCCAGGGCAATAATTTTTTTGCCGCGTGATCCGTATGCAAAATTACTGGCACGCCATAGGCTTCGGCAACGGTATGCACATATTTAGCCGCAGCCACTGCACCCAATACCGAGCTTTCCAAACCGGGCAAGGACAAACCCTTACCTAAAAAAAATGCCGAACCGCCTTGGGATAACTGCACAATGACGGGTGAATTAATTTTTTTTGCTGCTTCCAAAGTCGCGTTGATCGAGTTAGTGCCCACAACATTGACGGCGGGATACGCAAACCCCTGCTGCTTGGCAATACTAAATAACATTTGTACTTGATCACCGGTTGCGACACCGGCAGGTACTACATTCACAAGATTACTCATCATGATCACCTGTCCCGATTAATTAATTGAAGCTGCAGACTGCGGCGCGGTATCAGGTTGATTGCCTTTGGCAATGGCCTGCTCGGATACCTGCTGACAAATCGCTAAAAAATGGCCTGGGTCAAGGCTTGCGCCACCCACTAACAAACCGTCGATATCGGTTTGCGCCAACAGCTCTTTGGCATTGGTTTTAGTAACGCTGCCGCCGTATAACAAACGAATACGCTCCGCCGTAGCCTGACCCAATAACGCTGCCAATTCACGGCGAATAAATTGATGCACTTCCTGCGCCATTTCTGGGGTTGCAGCAAGCCCGGTACCAATTGCCCAGACTGGCTCATAGGCGACACATAAATCTTTACCATCCAGATTAATATTTTCCAAACCTTCACTGAGTTGACGAAAAATAACGTCTTTTGTGATATTGGCATCGCGCTCTTCCAGATTTTCCCCAATACACAACACGGGCAAGAGACCGTGATTAAGCGCGGTTTGCACTTTAATCTGACAGCTCTGGTTATTTTCGCGAAACATCGCGCGGCGCTCTGAGTGGCCAATCAAACAAAGTTTACAACCCGCCTGTTTTAGCATTTGCGCCGAGGTCTCACCTGTGTAAGCGCCCGATTCAAACTTGCTGACATTCTGGCTGCCGATACTGATCTCTGAATGCTGCAAAAAGGTGAGCATATCGCGCATATAAATATAGGGCGGACAAATCGCAATTTGCGTTTCAAAATGTTTGCCGATAAAGGAAGCCACCGAGGTACAAATTAAATCTATGCCGCCATTGAGCTTCCAATTGGCAATAACCATGGGCTTACGCTTGTGCTGTTGAGCATTCATCATTTTCTTCCTGATAATACCGAATACTGATTCGGGACAAGGTTATTCAGTACAAAGTGATCGGCAATAGTTACCCGCAGCTGTGCAATGCACGACTGAAGCTAACATCCAACGCAAAATTGACTTACGAAAAGAACTTTTTGGATAAAACCTTACACATAAAATCGATGAGTGATCTATTGCTCCGCAACACATCACTCAGCAGATTGTTAAGCAGTGAGGCCGCTCCAAAAATCGATAAAAATTTGCTCCGGAATAATGGCGCCAGGATGTTGGATCACCAAACCTGCCGTGCGTGCCGCCCATTCAATAGCGGTCGCCACCGACCTGCCCGACATACGCGCGCCCAAAAACACACCATTAAACGAATCGCCGGCAGAGGTGGTATCAACAACGTTGCTGGCAGGCGTGACCGGATAAATGTCTAGGGCATCGCCAGCGATATAACAAATTTCAGCTGGACCATTTTTCAATACCACTTCAGCGATATGAAATTGGCTTAATAAAGCGCGAATTTGGTTCACCTCGGCCAAACCATAGAGCTGCACAAAATCATCGACACCGGGTAACAACAAATCGCAAAAGCCAAATGCTTTTTCAAAATTTTGTTTGGCGATATTCGCATCTGGCCACAACCGCGCGCGGTAATTAGGATCAAAGGCAATTTTTACACCAGCGCGTTTTAAATCGGCCAGTAGCGCCCAAAATAAAGGGCGATCCTGCGGCTCCAAAACAGCCAGTGAAATGCCTGAAAAGAAAAACCAATCTGCGTGCAGCAAGCGCTCGCGGACCACTTCATCCATCAGCGACATAAGTTGTCGCGCGGCAGAATTTTCACGCCAGTAAGTAAAGGTGCGCTCGCCTTCCGCATCGGTGTTAATCCAATAGAGCCCTGGAATACGGGTCGGCGAACGCACTACTGATGCACAATCCAATTGCTCTTTTGCACAGTATGCGAGCATGGCTTCACTCAATTTGTCATTGCCTACTGCGGTTAACAGGCAAGTATCTATGTGGGCAAAGGCACGCTTTAAATACACCGCCGTATTATAAAAATCGCCTGCAAATGATTGGCGCAAGTGACCGGGTTCGATCTCTTGCAACTCTGCCATACACTCGCCCATGAGAAATATCTGACTCATAAATAACTCTTTACTCAACCGTTAATCCGCACACCATTGACTATTTGCTGTCGGGTTTTGCCACCGGCTCAATACGCCCAGCGAGAAACACCGAAGCCAATACTAATGGCACTAGCGCCGCGCCCAGTACAAAGAATGGGCCGTAATTTCCACCGGCAGTCAGCATAGGTACCAACTGGATGCTGATAATCACACTCAATACTGCCGAAGTGCCACTCATACCCGCCAAAGAACCCACGCTTTTGCCCGAGAAAAAATCACTCGGCATAGTTTGAATGTTGCTAATGGCAGCCTGGAAGCCAAACAAAATAACGGCAATTAATAACACCGCGAGTAAAGGTGTATGAGCCATTGAAGTCAAAATCAACGCGGGCATCATAATCACGCAACCTAACGTGATTACCGTTTTGCGCGCTTTATTGACTGACCAATTACGTTTGATTAAACGACCTGCTAGCCAACCGCCAAACAAAGCGCCAATTGCAGCACCCACGTAAGGCACCCATGCGAAAATACCAATTTGTTTTACATCGAAACCAAATTTTTCATTCAAATATAACGGCAACCAGGCCACAAACAACCACCAGATAGGGTCGATAAAAAAGCGCGAAAAAATCACACTCCAGCTTTGGCGATGTTTTAATAATTCCAACCAACCAGGCACATATTCTTGTTCTGTGGTCTCAGTTACTTTTTGGCCGGATAAAATATATTCGCGTTCTTCAGGGCTAATCCAAGGGTGAGAGTCTGGTGAGGACTTATAAATAATCAGCCAAGGCACTACCCACAAAAAGCCAAGACCACCAATAATCAAAAACGTGGCTTTCCAGCCAAGAAAGGCATACATAAAAGCAATAAGGGGCGGTGCAATAATTGACCCCATAGAAGCACTTGCCCCAAATATACCTTGTGCCAATGCGCGCTCGCGTACCGGAAACCATTCAGCATTCGCTTTGGTTGCGCCAGGCCAGTTTCCCGCCTCACCCAAGCCGAGGAAAAAACGGAAAATACTGAAGCTCATTACCGAGCTGGCAACCGCATGTAGCGCAATCGAAACCGACCAAACCACAATCGACAATAAAAAACCAATACGTGTACCTAGCGCATCGAATATTTTTCCGAAAAGCGACTGACCAATCGCATAGGAAATCATAAACACCGTAATGATATTGGCGTAATCCTGTTTATCCATGCCCAGCTCTTCCGCTATGCCTGGCCACATAACAGAAAGCGCAGTGCGGTCGATATAGTTAATTACCGTCGCAAGCCCGACTAAAGTAATAACAAGCCAGCGCAAGTTTTTTACAGTTTTCTGGCTCATACTTTTGCCTCTAAGAGATCTTCACGATACGGACTAAACGTATCAATCAAAATACCTTCTTCAATACACACCGCGCCATGCTCAACATAGGGTGCAACAAAAAAGCTATCGCCCTCTTTCATGCGCTTAATAACACCGCCGAGATTCACATCAAAAACACCTTTGGCGATATAGGCAACTTGCGAGTGAACGTGGCTGTGAACATAGCCTTCTGTGCCAGCCGCAAACCAGACCTTCACCACCATTAAATCTTTGTTATAGCCAAGCACCTGGCGAACCATGCCGCCGCCCAAATCTACCTTGGGAGTTTCTTCGCTAAATATAAAATCTTTACTTGTTGTCATAAAATAATCCCCTTCGTGGAAAGACTGTGAATAGTTGGTATTTTTAGTTTTCGGTAAGGTCTACCAGACGGAAACGTCCGCGAAACGAATACGACTTACCCTTAACTGTAACCTTATTTATTTTTTGCTCATCAAATTTACGGGCATTGTTTACTAACAGTAGCAGTTTCAAACCATTGTTAAATTCAACACTCAATTGATCTATATTGCCCTGTTGTTGATGGGCTATAACGCTCACCTGACTGTTGGCAGCGGTGGTAAATTCACTGACCGGGTTATATTCGCCGTGCGGTTCAAATACGCTGGCAAATGCGGCATTTTTTGCACTGGGTATACGCAGCACAAAAGCATTTTCAGTGCGCAAATTAAAATTCGGATCATTCGCTCCAATTTGGGTAAACAGTATTTTCATATCAGCTTGAGCAAGTGTGCTGAGTGTATAAAAGCGACCATTATCATTTAACCAGGTGATTTGACTCAGCGGTTTTTCGGCGGTGGCTGTAGCTTTTAACCACAAATGTTCATAACCAAATTTTTTGCCCAGCGGCGCTAGCGTTTGAGTAGCCGTATTCAAGCTAAAATTGGTTTCTACCAAGTGCCCTTTATATTGCAGGGGCAAATCTAATTGATGCGCCTTACTAGCCTTTACCGTCAATAAATCCAATACTACTGGCTGGGCTAATTTTTTATGGCTGACTTGTGCCATAGTGCGTACAAATTCAACATCCGGGTAAGCATTGTCTACCCGTGCAGCAGAAATCTTTAACGCGCCTTCATTGGCAAAATAAAGCAGCTCTGGGTGGTTGCGATCACCCACATCAGTGTCACCGTTAAAATGACTGGTTTCATCCACCACCAACGTGTTATGGGCAATGGTTTGATTGGCGTAGGTTTTATTTTCGGGCAAATAGCGCCCACCAAATTTTGCTTCGACATTTAAAAAGCGCGCCGCACCATAATCTGAAACAATTTCTGCGCCTTTGTCGTAGAACAGCCAATTTAATTTATCGAAATGGCCATGCCCCATACCTTGAGCGGTTGCTTTAAATACTAAAGCTTGATCCTGTTCGCGCATCACCACCAAACCGCCAGCATCGCCTTTGGCACCATCCTGAAAGACCATGGATGAAAATGCGTAAGGTTGCTCCAAATGCTGATCTAATGCCTGCGCAACACGCAGACCATCGCCAGTGAGAATAATTTTATTCTGCTGTTTGGCGATCGCTAACAAACCCGCATCTTTTGTTGCGGAATAAGCGATAGCAACACCATTGACCAATTCGATGGTATTTAAGCCCTTATCTTTAATCGCATCATTAATAGGGAAAAATAAATTGTTGTAACTCAATTGAATGGTGGTGTTCACTGCTTTTAATACTATGCCATCGCGATAGGAAAATATTTTTCGCTGCGGCTCATTCACCGCAATCGCCTTGGCAAAAGTCACAAAGGGCAGCAGCGCATAACGCTGATAGTAGGGACCTTCGGTGTAGTAACCCTGTGGTGAAAACAATTCATCTAGCTGGCGAAGAAAGCCGCCTTTACCGGATTTATCCGCACCGTAAAGAGCTTGCTCTACCCACTCCTGTTCACCCAGTACATAACCGGTCATACCCACCGCACAGGTTGCCCAGGTCGCGTGGTTGTGAATAGTGTTAAAGGTATGCGGTGAACCCTCGGATAAAAACAGTGCTACCGGGCGCAAAATTCCCGCTTCAATTTTTTTGCGTTCGGTCACTGTGAGTGCAGGCATTACTGCATCGTAAGCTTGAATGGTATAAACCAACCAAACCGATTCATTCAGGTTCTGCCAAAATAGTTTGCCCGCCGATATAACCGAATCTGTTTTACGCTGCGGATGCAAAGGCAGAGTCGGGTACAAATCTGCGTACATCAACAACAGATCGCGCACATAACTGGCGTACTTTTTATCGCCCGTTAATTGATAGACAATTGCCGCATCGTACATAGTTTGTGCATTGTTTTTATGCACTTCATGAGTAAAGCCACCACCGGAATCGCGCGGCACCGGCACTTGTTTTGGTTGCGTCAGTTTTATATCCAGCTGCGCTCTTTTAGCTTGAAATTCGGCTTGAAAACGCCCTTTGCGCGCAACTTCTGCCCGCATGTCTTTAACATCTTGCGCGGTCACAACCAAGGCAGGGTGTGACTTCGCTGTTGCGTCATCCGCAAGTGCATATTCAGCAAGGCCATAGCAGACAAAAAGTGCAAGCAATCCAAGACGAGAAAGCAGGCTTTTATGCATTGTTATCGTTGCTTTTTTCATAAGGAAATCCAGATTATTTAACTAGTAGAGCAATAGGGCTGACTCAACGTTACTCTTCACGGTTGTCGATATACTGCACAGTAGAAGCGCCTTTGGTGTGCAACTCAGTTACCTTAAGAGCGGGTACTTTGGCAAAACGATTGGCTCGAATTTCAGTATCGGGATCGCCAACGGTATGCTCAATCACAATGCCTGCCGTATCCATAAACTGACTGTTGTTAATGCGCGTAAATTGCACTCCGTGTAGATAAAGCGATGCCTGACGTTTGTTACGACTACCCTGCCCCACTTTTTCAACATGGTTATTTGTAAATAAAAAATGTGGACCAAAAGTACTTTCGTCGGTTCCGCCGCGATACATACTGAGTAAGACACCCTCAATATTGGTAAAACGATTCTTATCCATAATGAGTGTTTCAGCATTGTAATTACCGAGGTCGTCAATCTCTTTATCCAACTTCAACAGATCGCCGGTAATCTTGTTAAATTCTGAATTCTGGATATGAATTTCTTCTGCCAAACTGCGACTGCCAGCATTTAAAAAATGATGTGAGTGATTGATATTTAAATTTTCCACTTTGGTATTTTCAACAATCAACCGGTAACTGACATACATACCACTCTTAAGTGTACGAATCAGAATATTGCCTGCCGAGTCCGGGCTTTCACTGCCATCAATAGTGAGATTGCTCAGTTTTAAGGAGCCGCCATTTTGGATTTCAAATAAGGTAGTGCGCCCCGGCAATATCACTACAGTGCCGGATTTTTTAGCGCGAATACTTAGCACCTTATTAATTTCCAAAAGCTTGGCAATTTTATAGCGGCCAGGCGCTAGGACTAATTCATCGCCGGTTGCAGCTGCTGCTATAGCATTAAACAGGGAGTTTTCTACTCCGGCTTTAACATTAATCACCTTGCCTGAACCAAACTCCACTCGATCCGCTTTTTTCTCATACCACTGCGGACCCACTGCTGATTTTTTAATAGGCTGCAGCGATGCAGGCGCACCGACATTTTTATACGCATCACCCTGCGGCATTAACAATCCCGCCGAATTACGCTTCATGGTTAATTTTGTCCTGCTAAAGCCTTGTTTTAAATTCGCTGAATCCGCGTTGTGCAGAACATTATCTGCAAACGCGATTCCGCTCATATCATCAAAAATTTTAAATACGTCGGCAGCGGCATCATTGAACACCAAATTTTTCTGCATACGGCTATTCACTGGTGGCGCATTTCGCTCTGCATCGCTGCCAGCACCTAACTGAATATTATCGACATTGATAAACGTATTGTTTTCAATCTGTGCATTAACCACTTGACCATAGCGATTGATCGGCGCATTGATTGTGCCATTCATTACCGCAAAACCACTGCCAAAACGGGTTCCGGTTAAACCTTCCAAATAGTTATTGCGCACCACTTGGTCGCTATTAATAACGCGGATACCACCGGTGTGCTCTGCGCCATTTCCGAAAAACACATTGCCTTCAACCAAATTGCCGTTGCCGTGACGCAAGGTCAGGGTTCCGCGCGCCTCAAAAAACACGTTGTTGCGGATAACATTTTTGCCGGACTTAATTGAAATAATTTCTACCTCGCCGTCGCAGCGATCGAAATAATTATTTTCAATGACCGTATGAGAGTCAGTCAGCGAATAGGTGCTTGTGCCTACCCGCAAGGTTTCGCCGCCATTGGAACCAAGAATTGGGCGATGACCAAAATAATTGTGATCAATTCGGTGATGATTTTGCTGGCTATCGGAGCTGTTCAAGCGTACTGCCATGGTCACGCCCAAATTACGCTTGCCAGCCAAATAGCTATGATCAAAGCGGTTATGCTTACCGTATAACGCGACCCAATAATCGGAGGAGTCGCGATCGGGGTTATTAAAATTATCGATCACCACCTGGGTGACACGGGAGTGATTTGCCAAATGGGTATCGTTGCGCTTAAACGCAATCACTTCCTCTGTAGGGGTATAGCCATTTTTAAACACCAACCCTTCTACAACTAAATAGTTTCCCGCCAAACGTAAGTTAGAAAGGCCGGAGATGATTACCTTACCGGGCGTTTCCGCGCGTAAGGTAATGGGTTGCTGGGCAGTGCCCTCTGCAAAAAAACCAATTTCAAAATCAGACCAGACACCATTTTTTAACACTATGGCATCGCCCGGCACTACTTTTTTCAGTGCTGACTTAAACGCGCTTTGGCTTTCAACCAGAACATCTTTTGCCAATAGCTGAGCACTCAGTGACAAACCGAGCACCAGAACACTAAAGATTTTTCCGAACCATTGCATTGCATTACCTCATCAACATTGTGTAGCGCTGGGATTGAATAAAAATGGTGAAACACGCACCTTAATCGATCCGTGTTTCACCCAACTTCCACGAGCAAAAACAACAACCAGTTTAGAAAGTAGCTTTTAATTTCAAATAGTATTTAGTACCTGAGGCCGAGATACCCGCCGTTAAATCGTCAACCGCGCGAGTGAAATATTGCGGCTCTTCCAACACATTGATGCCCTGTAAAGATACTTTCAGGTTATCCAAAATGTTGTAAGAGATAGACACATCCACATATTCAAACGGTTCTACATAACGGTTTGATGCCGGGTCTTCATTAGGTTGGAAGTAACGCGAGCGGGATTTATATAGCGCGCGAATTTCCCAGTCTTCGTTTTCCCAAAATACCGAACCAGAAAACACTTCTTTAGAAAAGCCAAACAGATTGGCGGGTTTAGCAAATGGATAAGCCTCTGCGATTTTTGCACCAGTCTCATCGTATTGCGCACCAAAGATAGGGTCTTCGTTTTCGAAATCAGAATCGGCATAGTTATAAGCGAGCTTCACACCAAAGCCATCAAACGGCGCGGGCAACCAAGTAAAACTATGCTGACCTGCTAACTCCCAACCAGTAAGACGTGCCGAATCATCAGTATAGGTGCCGGTGAGTAATTCGGTTTCTATATTTACGCCTTCAATAGTTACTGTAGTAGGAATTAACACTTCCCGGAAATTAGCTTTGAAATTTTTGTAGTAGTAAGCCAACGAGATAGATGAATCTTTACTCGGGTACCACTCCAGCGATATGTCGGCATTATCGGATAACAATGGCTCTAAAAATGGATTGTCGCCCGACGCACGAGCAATCAAGTCATTGGGGTTGGTAATATTGTCGCTACCTTCAACCAGCAGGCGACCAGAACCCATGTCTTGCAAATTAGGACGTGACATGGCGCGATAAAGTGCACCGCGCAACAATAAATCGTCTTCAAGATAGAAGGTGATATTAGAGCTTGGCAGCACGGTAGTGACACTGTGCTCATTGGTAAACTCAGTTACATCGCCACCAGTGACCGCGACCAGCGAGTAAAAAGTTTCACCATTTTCTTCACGGGTATCCAAATCATATTCTCTGGAGTAACCGGTAGATGTCACCTTGGTATTCACCACACGTACACCAACATTACCGGTAACAGGCACGCCCAGATTGCCTTCAAAACTTCCCATCACATAGGCGGCAAATACATCTTCATTGATTACGTCATCACCTACGCTGCGGCGGTCTGCCAACTTACCAAAGTCAGCAAAAGTACCATCGCTGTTGTAACCCGACATAATGCCGAAACCACAGCGTCCATCGAGTTGCGCATAGCCGCCATCAGGGAAGCCCGAGCCACCAACAGTGCCGAGAAAATCTGAATTGGTCCAACCGATAAAGCAATTGTCAACAATACGATCAACTGTAGGTGCACCCGTAACATTGTATTCACGCTGTTCTACTTTTCCGGTTACCGGGTTCCACATTGAATCGGTATCCTGATCGGAATAAAGCTCTTGTTCCGAGTAGCGCACACCGGCTTTGACTTTGGAAATCACGCCAGTATCGAATTTATATTCCGCATCAAAACGTGCAGCGGCAATCGTGTCGAAACGCTCTTCCAGTTGGCGGCGATATTTAGCAACGGTTCGATTGGCGTTGTTGGCCATCGACCAGCTCGCTGGATCGGCCGGATTAAATGCTTCACTCGCAACAAAGCCCGCATCGTCTGCACTGCGGCGACTCTTATCGAGAAACTCCAGTTGCGGTACAAATGAATCCATATTGCTGATGGAGTAGTTGATATAGGCATCAGTACCCAAGCGCGACTGGAAACTACTGCGGTCGCGATGCGAACGGGAATAGGAGATATCACCTTCCAGCGTTAAATTATCGGTCGCATCAAAAGCTGCATTTAAGCCCCAACCAAGGTAGGTTTCTTGCTCTAAACGGTAGTAGCCCTGAGTTTCAACTTTAGAAGCACCAGTGGAGTACCACAGCGAATGATCTTGACTGACTACTTGGTCGCGCAGGTCGCGACGGGTATCGGTCAACACAAAATCGTGGCGATTTTCAAAATAGGAATTGTCTGAAGTCACTATGTCCGCATTAATATCCCAACGCTCATTGGGCTGCCACTGAACCGCACCTACCAGACCTTCGCGATAGTCGCCATCAGTCTGATTGCGCCAAGTATAGGAGCCAGAGCGTACATAAATAGAATCAGGATCAAAGCTGTCGTAGTTGTCGCGCGTTACACCTGTAGCAGCAGATGTTTCGCAGCGCGCATTTGTGCCAGAAGTGACCGGCGTACCATCAGCTTTACGGCTAGCGCACGCGACCATGGTGCCGCTACTCATTGTGATAGTTTCTTCGGGATTGGCCGAGTCAGTGCGTTGAAAACCAAGGGTCACACCTAACTTACCAAAATTATCTGTATCAAACTGGTCTACATAGGAAATGGTTTGCTCATTGCCAAGCCCATTTTCGCCGTCTTGGTTTGCACTCACCTCATTGTAAATTGCGCTTACATCAACAGTGATTTTACGGCGACCAAAATCCAGTGGGCGCAACGAGTTAATGTTGACCGTACCAGCTACACCACCTTCTACCAGATCTGCCTGCTGTGATTTATACACAGTCACTTTGTCGCTCAAGTCTGAAGGGAATTTTTTGTAGTTCACTGCGCGCGTATAACCCGCACTGGTAACCACACGGCCATTAAAGGTGCCAGAGCCCAAAAAGGGGCCAAGGCCACGAATAGACATTTCAGATGCACTGCCCTTACCGCGATGACCTGAAACCGAGGTGATATTTTCAATAACATCGGACATAGACAGACCAGGCAAACCACCAAAGTCAGATGCTGCTATAGCATCCACAATTGCCGTGTTTTCTCTTTTTACATCCATAGAGCGAGTCATTGTGGCTCGCAATCCGGTTACGACTACTTCTTCAACCACACCTGAAGCATTCTCTTTAGTTGCGTCAGGTGTGGTCTGCGCTATAGCGGGAACACCCATCAAACCAAGCAGGGCTGACGAATAGAGCAGTGGGCTCAAGCTTGATTTTAGATTTAATAACGCCAAAGCCTCTGCAAGCTTGTTGCGTTTTACCGGTAGTTGTGCAGGCATTCTGCTGTCCTCGTGAATATTATTGTTACTAACCACAAAATCTTAACAGTTAAGACCAGCATGTCAATCTAAAATTGACCAATAAGCAAATATAAATATTACCGATAATTCAAATCTGGTATTACCAATAAAAAGACCAAGAACTCTTGAAATATAGACACACACGACAGGCCTTTTTAGAATTGGCTTTGCCAATTACCTAGCGATTGAGTTATCCTTGACCAGAAACCATATTTTGGTGCGCACCAATGAGGATAAGAAATGAAGAACCGTCGTTTGTTTTGGCGCATTGTCGAAAAAATTGAAAACCTGATTGATACCGGTATTTACCCGCCGGGCAGCAGACTGCCGCCAGAGCGGGAGCTCGCTGAAAATTACGGCGTGAGCCGCCCCACCATTCGCGAAGCCATCATTGCATTGGAAGTGCGCGGCCGAGTGGAAGTGAAAACCGGCTCAGGTATTTATGTTGTAGAAAACCAATCCGCCGAAAATAAAGATTTAAAAATTAGCGCCTTTGAGCTCACTCAAGCGCGGGCATTGGTAGAAGGCGAGGCAGCCGCACTTGCCGCCACCACCATTACCGAAGAAGAACTGGCAGCGCTACACCAAACACTGGTTGATATGGAAAATGAAGCAAGCGCCGAAAGTGCCGACAAAGAGTTTCATTTAATTATCTCCAAGGCGACACGTAACAATGCAATTTTGGTTGCAGTAGAAAAACTTTGGTTACTGCGCGGCGCCAATGAAGACATCATCGATGCATATAAAGGTGTGTGCAATCAAAGCTCCCCCAAGCGCATGGAAGAGCACACCGCCATTTACAGCGCACTTAAAGAGCGCGATGCAAATGCAGCGCGCGCCGCAATGCACCACCACTTCAAACGCCTGATCAACGCCTTGTTTGACGCAAGCGAAAGACGCGCACTGGAAGAGATACGCCGAAAAACCTCGGAAAACAGAGGCCGATATTCACTCGACCACCTTGCACCTGCGCACAACTAACCTGACAAAATCGCACAATGTTCCGATTAGAAGCCCAAAAAAAAGACCTGCATCAGCAGGTCTTTTTTATTTAACAGCAACAAAAAATAATTACGAAAACAGCAAGCCGCCATTAATATCAACGCAATTACCCGTCATAAAGGAAGCCTCTTGCGACATTAAAAATGCCACAAGACTACCCACCTCATCGGCAGTGCCTTCTCGCTTCAATGCAGTTGCTGCAGCGACCTTGGAGCGAATATCATCCTGCGTAAATTGATCGTGAAAGCCAGTACTAATCATGCCGGGACAAACACTATTGACACGAATATTTTTAGCGCCCAACTCTTTTGCCAAACCGCGCGTAAAAGTCATGATCGCTCCTTTTGATGTTGCATAAGCTACAGCACCGCCGCCACCGCCATCGCGCCCCGCTTGCGATGCAAAAGTAACAATACTATCGCCATCTTTTAAATGCGGAATAGTGGCGTGCACCATCATAAACAATGAGGTCAAGTTCACATTCATTACATTGTGCCAATGCTGTAGCGACATATCTTCTATTTTAATACGCTCTAGCAAACCACCCGACACATGTACCAAACCATTAAGATGACCAAACCCTTCGAGCGCCGCAGTCACAACACCATTCGCCTCAGCCTCTTGAGTGAGATCAGCCCTGAGGGCGATCGCGCTAACACCATAGCTTTCTATTTCCTTTACAACGTTAAGTGCAGTGCCTGAACTGGAATGATAGGTCAACACTATATTAGCGCCGCGCTTTGCCAAAGCTATCGCACATGAGCGCCCTATATCGCGCCCACCACCTGCCACTATGAATACCTTACCTTTCATGTCCATTACTGTCTCCAGGCTTAAATAAAGAAATTGGCGCCGCTATCTGCCCCAATAGTTATTGGAATAAGTCATTTAAATTTACCATGATAATCAAGCATGTCAAACAAATTGTGCCGCAGTGGCATTACCAAAACACCAGCAACACCCATCCAATACAGCAGTAAAAAACTGCAATACTTTTGGAGAACTATTGAAAAAAACAGACAGAAAAACCGACCAATTCAGAGCAGATAAATGCTTATGAAGCAGACACAATACAGCGAGGAGCATCGGGAATTTCGATGCAATAAATAGAAGAGGCAGCCGCGCACCACCACATGAATTAGCGCGCGACCGCCATTAAGCAGGACTCAAATTACTTCTCTAGCTTAAGGAAGTAGTCAAAAATCTCCGGCACATTACCGTTACCCATACCTGCCTCAACCGCCGCCTTGAGATTAGCGGAGGTGCCTTCGGCGATCTGGGCGCGCGTACCAAGGTTATCAACCATCTCCAGGAAATAGCCCAGATCTTTATTGGCATTAGCAATCGAGAAACCCAAGTCACTCACACCATCAACTGCATAGTTTTTGCAGAACTTCATAAACGGCGAACTTGATGGACCAGTCGACATAATGTCGAACAGCTGTTGACGGTCTACACCGGCGCGATCAGCTACAGCGAAGGCTTGCGACATAGCGGCAACAGTGGTCATACCCATAAAGTTGTTGATTAATTTGGTGGTGTGGCCAGCACCAAGCGCACCAAGATAAAAGACGTTCTCGCCCTGCATCTCAAGCACGGGCTTCACTTTCTCAAAAGTCGCCTTGTCACCAGCAGCCATAATATTGAGCAGACCATCTTTTGCATGCGCTGGGGTGCGACCCAGTGGAGCATCAATCATGCCCGCGCCTTTTTTCGCTAAATCAGCGCCAATTTTGCGGGTTGACGCTGGAATTGAAGTACCGAAATCGACCAATACCGCACCTTCTTTGATACCTGCCAGGATGCCATCTTCGGCATAAACCAGCTTTTCAACAACCGCCGATGTGGTGAGGCAGAGCATCACTATATCGGCAGCTGCAGCCAGTTCACGCGCAGAGGTAGCCTCGGTAGCACCACGAGCAACAACTGCGGCAACCGCCTCTTTGTTGAGGTCCATTACAATTGGCTTAAAGCCTTTCTTTTGCAGGTTCTCAACCATGTTGCTGCCCATAAGGCCAAGACCGATGAAACCAATGACAGGTTTTGTCATATCTAACTCCTAGAGAGATTGATGTGCGTTAAATGACATACAAGACGAAACAATTATTTCCCCCTGCAGATAGCTTACCAAATTATATCCAAATAGCACATTTTGTCAATCCAATATCAACATAATCATTACCAAGCTGCATTACCAATTAATGAAGCACACTAAGACCACCCAGCAAATTCAGCCCTGCGACATAAAAAAGGCGGGATATTCCATGAATATCCCGCCTCTGGTACAACCTCTACCAAGCCTTAGGCTCGACGGCAGCGCAACAAAACTCCAGCCAGCCCTAGCAATGCAAGCAACAAGCTGCTCGATTCCGGAACACTGACAGCGGGTCTAGCGCTTTCACCTTGCAGGTTGATTTTCACCTGGGTACCAGAATTAAACGCCAAGCCCTGCCAGTTCACATAAACACTGCGCGCATCAAAACTGATACGGCTCGCATCCAAACCCACCATATTGGACGACACATCCAGAACGGCTGCGGTTAAATTGATAAAACCACCCAGATCGCGAATCACAAAACCGCTAAAACTAGCGGCATCCCAAGCGGTATCGCTGTCACTGTAAAAAAAGTTATTGATCACAATGGAGCTATCCGCAACATCAACGGAAAACATATCAAAGAAATCGAATTCAACACCATCGCCAACCACAGCAGAATCCAACTCCGCATAGGCACTAGCCAGCGTAGGATAGTAATAGGTAAAACCAACACTCTCGCCATTTAACAGGCCCGCTTGAGCATGCAAGCTAGCCAGCCCAAGACCGACAACGGCGAGTAATTTTTTAACCGTGATATTTAGCATCATGCAACATCCTTCACTTAACAATTAATAGAGAGGCAGAAATGATTAATCTAATGAAAGACCATAAATTTCCAGCACAGAAGTACCCCATGGATCCGTTTCATAACGGCCCGGCACCCAACCCTTGGCCGCACAGTTATCATTAGTGCCACCATAAATATCGGTGACTGTACATGCCTGATGATAATTGCCCGCCTTGAAGTAACAGCTGCCAATCACACCACTAAACGCCTGGGTTTTAGTTGACGTCACACCGGTGCGCTCATTGGTATAAGACACGGTTTGATAACCACTACCATCGGTACTGATCACCACATTCATCATGTCGCCGATTTGGTATGCCGCATCCAAAATGTCGTAAGAGGTGTCGTTATTCCAATGTGCTTCAATTTTTCCAATATCAGTCAAACCATTTCCGGTGCCAACACTGCCAGCACCCTTAGGCCCAATGTAGCGAATCTCCAAGTTGTCATTTTTGCTGTCATGAATTTGCCCAATACTCATTTCAGGTTTGTGGATTGGCGATTTGGTAATGCGCTGGCGCACAGTCATTTTGCGCACCGCATCCGTACAACTCCACGCCGCACTGGTGCCGCTCGCGGTCATTTCGCGCAATTCCGTACGCGCATAAGCGGTGCCGTTACTGGTGCGCGCACCACCAAATATATCGGTCATGACCATAGCGGTTTTATCGCTATTCAACGCAAAGTAAGTTGACGAATAAGTTGCCAATGCCGGCTGCTTAATTTCTTGTGCGCTGGTACCCACACCACTAGCACTGATCGGCAGGGTTAATTTCCACAGCGACAAACCGCCACCCACATCCGCCGGATACACAATGCCGCCAGTAGCAGGAACTGACGAAGCCGCTGCCGACGAGCTGGTCGCCAATGAGGGTACCGAAGAAGAGGAGGAAGACGAGGACGGTGTTACCGAAGCGGCAACACTGGACGAAGCCGCAGTGCCACTGTCTAATTTAAATTCATCAAAACGCCCTTCACTGCCACTATAGGCAGCAGACAAAGTAACCGAAGTCGCCATCCCGGAATTGAATGTAATGGTGACCAACTGCCAACTACCCTTTGCAGTGACCGATTTTGAATAATTGATCAAACCGACCTTGGCACCGACCTTGCCACCGCCCAATACATAAGCAGTAAAGGTATAAGTGGTATTGGCGGCTACAGATACGACTTGCGACACCACACCCGATGAGGCGGTAATTTTTGCCGACTTAGTGCCTACATAAGCATCGCCCGAAATGGCCACGCTGCCGACCCGCGTCCAACCAGTCCAGCTGCTTTCGAAGCTGGGATTGTTAATCGCCACTGATGCTGCATTCGCGCCCACTAACGGCAGCGCACAGAGCACACCGGCTAAACCCGCATTGCACATGATGTGTTTGAAATTATTGAACATGTAATTCCCCAGATTATTGATTTTATTAACGGATGTTGTCATCGACCCTCTTTGCCCCAAACAACCCAAAACACCCGACCAAAGGGCGCAAAGGCTGGCCAAGCTACATCCAGATCAATATTTATGTCAATCCAATTTTTAGAGGAATTGTCCATTATTGGTATTACCAATAATGGACAATGCGCAAACATCGTCATTACTCGGCAAATATCCGTGAAAATGCAATCATGCAGGGGCTGAGCGGCTATTGAAAATAACATTATTGAATGAACATGAGGCTGTAACTTAAAGTCACAACCCAGTCCAGCAGGATAATTGGTATTACCATAGAAGCTGTCGAATGCGGATATTTGGAGCAGAGCCCACCAGATCAGCATCTTATCCACAAAACCTGTGAATAACTCTGTGAATGAACCTGTGGTAATAGTGGCCAACCCCCGCCAATACTGACCTAAGCGCCCGTGTTCAATTCATGGACGCGCGGAATTGACACGAGTTTTCGGATAATGCTCGCGCTATTGTTCGGCAATGATTGGAGAGGCTGAGTGAATCGCACAAGGTGATTAGCGGTACTCAGGCGACTCGCTGTCGCCTGAGCTTGGTGAGGCATCAATCAGGTTAATTACATGCTACTGCTGCAGTGGGTGCCGGACCATTAGCGACACCTTTTACACCCTGCACACCAACTTCTATTGTCTGACCAGGATTGATGGTAGTCATCCAGGATAATGGCTGTGCCAGATAAGGGTTGTTACCCGTCACCGTAGCATTCCAGGTATTGGTTACCCGCGAACCATCAGCATACCGCCAGGTGATCGACCAACCGGTGATTGGTGTTGAGCTGTTATTACTAACTCGTACGCCAGCAGTGAAGCCCTGACTCCATTGGTCGATGATCACGTGACTGCACACCAGACCATTCACAGCGGAGCTGGCCTGACTTGAGCTACTGGAGCTTGCGCGCGAACTACTAATACTGGATGAGCCAGTAGACAGGGAAAAGTTCATCCAATTTAAATTGAATAAATAATTGCCGCTGCCGGCAAAATTCAATCGCAACACTTGTGGGCCAGCGGTTAATTGAATTGCTTTTGATACGCTTGTCCAGGCTTGCCATCCACCGGTATTCGCTACGGTTACCGCGCCAACATTTTTACCGGCAGCAAGTATATTAATAGTACCGCCCGCTGTGTTGCTCGCCACACGGAACTGCACCTGATACAAACCCGCCGTTGGCACATTGATTTGATACTCAACAAAATCACCATTTTGTATATAACCAACATTCAATCCGCCACCAACATCGCTCGTGGTTTCAGTTTGAACACCAAATTGATTGGTAAAAGCTTCAGCTTCAATGCGCCCCAATATCACAGCAGCAACTGAACTTGCTGAACTGGAAGAGACTGAGCTTGATGAACGCTGGCTGGAACTGCTTGCCAAAGAACTAGCAGCGCTTGAGCTTTGCACCGATGCCGATGATCGACTGGACGCAACCGAAATAGTTGATGAACGCGTACTGCTTACACTGGATGAGTTACCCGTTTTAATGCAGGTATTATTCGGGCAATAAATGCGATAGTTTCCGCTCGCAGCCAACATGCCAAACAAATAAAGACTGCCATCGTAATAGCGATATTTTCCCCGCGGAATTGGTGTGTTCCAAAGATCCTGAACAAACGCCCAAGTCTGGGCCTTGCGGGATGCCAATGAACCCACCGCATTCATCGCCACCAAGCCGGGCGAATGATCGGTATTATTTTCATAAGCATCACCATTTAATTCATACAAAGAACCGTAAGACTCAACCCCTTTACCGGTAAAAAATGTTTGCAAACGCTCGGCATAAGTCACCGCCCATTCGTCTTTTTTAAACCAGGCATAATCCAGTGAGGCATTGCTGATGGTACGCCATGCATCGTATTGAAATGTATCTTTCCAATGCTGGAAAGCACCATGTGGGCGCCCGTCGAAATAGGCGTAGTCCGGGTTCAATCCTGTTGTTGGGTGAACTGTAGTTTTAAAAAATGCGCGACTGCTTACTGCCAAATCAGCCCAAAAATAATTGTTGTTATCAGCCCACAGCGCCCACAGCTCATAAAACCCTGGCAAATGATAAGAGGGGTCGGTCCAATTGCGATCACTGGGCGTCGCCGGTGAAAATACTATTTGCTTAACCTTATGATCAAACAAACTAAAATATTCCAGTTGACCGTTATTGCCGTAACGGGTTTGGCCGTTGTTGAACATATCATCCAATAATTTATTTGCTTGCTGACGGTAATTAAAAATACCGGTTCCATCACCCCAGCGATGCGAAGCAAAAAATAATGCCGTGACAAAATACTCTTCCCCATCCGGTGCAGGGTTCTTATCCAAAATCGCGCCGGAGGTCGAGGTTTGCCACGCGAAATAGCCTTTCATATCACCAGATTTATTCAGCGCATATTGATTGGCCCACTTCCACAATTTATTAAAATCATCTTGGCGATTCATTTGCACTGCCGCCATCATCCCGTACGACAACCCTTCGCTGCGCACGTCGTTATTGCCGGTATCCCAGATATACGCCATGCTCGGATCATTTGGCATTTCAATAAAAATTGCTTCGCCATCCAGAGTTTTATTGCTGCTGTGGAAGAGTTGGTTGTAAGTCGCATTCAGCTTGGCCGTAATCTCCGCTTGGGAGTAACCCGCCTCAGCAAATAGGTTGCGATACACACCCGAATAATAGGAACCCGTTACTGGCAATACAGGTGGTGGGGGTGGCGGCGGAATTGCGCCCACGTAATGCAGCTCATACCAATCTAAAAAAGTATCATTAGCACCGGTATCCGTTTCCAACACAAATCGAATTTTTGGTGACGCCCCCGCTGATTCCAATTTAAATTCAATGCTACTTACCTTTGGCGTGGTTCCCGAAAAAGAAACCGAGCCTACTTTTTTTGCATCGATATAAATGGCCATGCCCGCTGCGGAATTTGAGCTACTAGCGCCGCGCACATCAAGCCGAAAAATACCGGGCACATTGGTGAATTTATTAGTCGCGTGTTCAACGCCGTCATTATTTCCGTAGGCCGCGACACCGCTAAATGGCGAAGCGATTCGCCCCGAGTAACCCGGGAGCAAGGAGCCGCTTTCCGATTCAACATGCTCCAATAATTGCGCCTGCGCTCCCGCACCTAACGCCCATAAAAAAACAACTATAAATAGAGAATTGATTTTCACTTTTTATCTCCCAGAAACTTCTATTTAAAAAATGCGCCGATGAATTAATTATTTTTCAAGCAAAGCAATACCGTTCAACCTTGATTTAGGTTGAATTAAAGACAGCTCGATGATTAATTTGCACGATCAACTTTTTACGGCGCGAACGAACCCACTACAAAGTATTAATGACTTTGCACCCACATCACCTTACGAAGAGATTTTTTTGAAACTAAATTGCCGTTATTGTCGTTGTATAAATTTTTTTAACATTGTTATCCGCCGACAACATAAAATCACTGTCGGCAAATTAATTATAGTCACCTTAACTATATATATGGTTAAGCAGTTCAAAATAGGGAGTCTATATGCTGGATGTTCGCTTCATGTAACAGATTACACATAAAGACTTTTTTACTATTGATTTCTTGTTTTGTATAAAAAAACACTTATTCAATTCGATTCAAGCTCATAGGCACTCGCAGCCATAATGCTCCAACACTTAAACATTGTCGTCGTTACTGCGCTTTCGAAATTGCGCTGCTTTATAACGATTGCCGCATAAAGCCATGCTGCACCAACGCCGCCTATGCGCTTTTGTACGGTCATAAAACCACAAGACACAGTCAGGGTGCTCACATTGTTTAACCAGATCAAAGTTGCCCTCCACCAACAACTGCGCAACCGCCTCAGCAACCTCACCCAACAAAGATGCCGTGGCAGTACAACTTGAGGTGCGGGTCAATACCCACTTTTCCTCACTGTCGCGCACCAAATGAGGTGCACTTTGGTAAGCGTGTAGATATTTATTCAAACCACTAATATCAAGCTCCCCTCCTTTCTTCCGTTGAGTTATCAGTTGATGCGCCAGAGCGCGCAATGCCTGCGCTTGGGATTGCAAATCAGCAGGCGCGATATTGCACTGCAGATCATTAGTACAACGCCTAAGCCATTCCAAAACCTGATTATTACTATTCCAGAAGTCAACTTCCCTGCCATCAACCCGCGCTTCAGTATTCAACATATCCAGCGCCAGATGATCGCCCACTAAAGGCGCAGCAATAAAGTTGTCATCATCGTGCTTGCCAATATCCAACATAAAATAACCCCTAAAAAATACGTTGACAGGTTACCAAACATCAATCAAGCTAACAACAAGTAACCGCTTAATACAGACTTTAAAGGTTACCATGAGATTGCCATCAGACCTCACCTACGGAGCTACCATGAACATTAAAGTCCTATTTATCGCAGTGTTTGTTCTCTTTTGCACCCTGCCTGCCACTGCTGGGGCACCTACACAAGTCCGCTATCACTCGCTTGAAGTTCAAGGCGTTAAGGTTTTTTACCGCGAGGCCGGTTCGCGGGAAGCACCAACAGTTTTACTGCTACACGGGTTTGGCACCTCCTCCTATATGTTTCGCGATTTGATGCCGCAACTAGCACAGCAATATCACGTAATAGCCCCTGACTTGCCCGGCTTCGGCCAGACTGACGTTCTACCTGGAGTTAAATTCAATTACACATTCGATAATCTTGCTCGAGTCATGGACGCGTTTACTCAAGCAAAAAAAATGGATCGCTACGCCCTATATGTATTTGATTACGGTGCTCCCGTTGGCTGGCGCCTCGCGGTAAAAAGCCCACAGAAAATTACCGCTATCATTAGTCAGAATGGCAATGCTTACGAGGAAGGATTAAGTGCAGGTTGGGCGGATATGCGCAAAGCATGGGCGGAACCAACGCCTGCAAACCGTGAAGCTCTGCGTAAATTTAATACAGCAGAGATGATTAAGTGGCAATACATTGAAGGCGTCAAAGATACTTCAGTGATTGCTCCGGAAAGTTACCAATTAGCTTATGCGGCGATCGAGCGCATCGGCGTGGAAGTGCAAATAGACTTGTTGCAAGACTACGGTCAGAACATTAAACAATATACACAGCTGCATAAATTCTTTCGCAAACACCAACCACCTTTATTAGCGATATGGGGGGAAAACGATCCATTCTTTATACCCGCAGGCGCAAACGCATTCAAACGTGACAATTCAAAAGCGGAAGTGCATTTTCTCAATACCGGTCACTTCGCAATAGAAACCCACGGCAAGGAAATTGCGACAGAAATACTGGCGTTTTTAAGCCGTAGTATCAAACCTTAAAAAATTCCCGGCGAGCCTAGAGAACATCAGCTCAGGCTCGCGTATTCCTATCTTGTTTCAACATCAATAACAGCATGACCATCACTAAAGGCACTTATGCCTTTATCCTCATCTCAGGTACAAATAGCCCAGCAATAAACCACGCTGTTACAAAAACCCAAAACCATTTCGTCGTAAACTTAATTTGCTCTTCGGTTGTTTCATGAAAATATCCAAACCAATTCCAGGCAGAATTCCATCGTTCCAATACACACGCGCCGCCCCAACTAACAACCCATTTGGTATAAATACTCAAACCAAAATAAATCAGCACCCATAAGCCGGTAGACAAATAAAGTGACTCAGGCACGGCGGACTTCCCCTTTAATTAATTATTAAGAGTGCAGTGTTTGTAGGATAAACTTCGCTAAGCAACCTGCAGTCACCGACTTTCGCAATTAAGTAGTCCTCCTTATCCCATCAACTTGCACAACTGTTTTCGCCTCAGAGCGCTCAATCATTTTTACCAGTGCCGATTGAATGGTTTCATCTTCACGCGCGTCGAGCTTACTGGCGAATCGTTCCAGCTGAACCTCCGCCCCCTCCTCCAGCAAAAACTCCACTAACACTTCATCGGCATGAGCGGCGGTTTTACCCGAGTAACTTATGGAAATTTGGGGATAGCCCTGAAAACCCATTTTGGCGCGCTTGGCGATACGTTTTTTTGATTTATCCAAATTCATAGAAAGTCTCGGCAATAAAGTACGAACGGACGGGTGATACACCCTATAACCACCCTCCAAACAAGTACGGGGTATCGCCAGCTTAGCGGATTTGCTGTTAGAGAAGGAAGTTTTTGCAAGCGGTAAGGTATAGGAGTAGAGACCGTCGACTAGGGTGGGTACATAGCTAACCTAATATTCCCTTACGAATCCAATTACTCTGGTTTTTTATACTTCGGCATTGCGATTGGAATCACGGCTTCCTTTTTAAGCTTTTTCTTAAACGGATTATCTGGATCATTGATGCTTATGTCATCCGTCATATCACCGCCCTCCATACGACATTTGGGACCGTTTCCACGCTCATTCGCATGTTGGTAATCTTGTTGAGTAATCGAAGTCATCATCAAGCCTCTCTTTTAAAGACGGGTCTGCAGTCTATAAAACAGGCCTGATGTATTCCGTTAGCTACCGAACAATGAAATAACTTTAGAACTGGGTAGCGTAAGTTTTTAAGTGGCTCCACGCACATATTTCCTCGGGGTTTTATGCTACAAACACCCATGTCTTGCACGCGCTAGGATCTTCCCACTGTATTCAATACGAACCTGTTACCCGCCACTCCATAGAGAATCCAATAAATGAAAATCGCTATTATCGTTTTATTATGCTTATGCGTCTTGCCTTATGTGTTCGCTGTGATATCGCATTACTATCGAAAACAGCAATTAGGTAAATTTGACAATCAATACCCGCGCGAACAAATCACTCACTTACAAGGGGCCGGCGCTCGCGCAGTGGCGGCTCAACAAAATTCGTGGGAGGCGCTTGCAATATACAGCGCAGCGTTATTGGCCGTAGTTGCATCAGGGCTGGACGTTAAATATTTGGCAGAAGCCGCCATTGTTGTGCTTATTGGTCGCTTACTACACGGATTTTTTTATCTTACCAATTTAGATAAGCTACGCTCACTGGCATTTCTGGTTGCCATAACACCGTGTTTTTATTTGTTTTACGTTGTGCTGGTAGTTTTTTAGAAATAAGGATTTATTTTAGCGTGATACCCTCAAAAGTTGCGCGATTATATTTTCGCAAGGACGACCGGGCGGCTTTATCCACTAATGCAAACACGCGATCCAGATCATCTTTTAAATTCTTTGGCTTGTGCCCCGCCAATTTAATGATCTGGCAGTTGCATTGATCTAACACCATAAAAAATTGCTGATAGAGACTCGCATTATTTAAACGCTTACCACTGTTCGCACAATAATCCTGCTGTTCTAACTTATTACGCCTCGCCAACAGCCCTACAATATTTTGTGAATCGGTATAAATTACAAACTGCACGGCAGTTTCTGAATGTAACAGTAAGACATCATTAATAGCCCACAACAAGGTCTGTAATTCCAGCGTTGTGGATGACGTATTGTCAAACCGCTTGACGGCCACCTTTGCGTTTAAGTCGTTAAGAGACAACCCGGTTTCGTCAACCGCAAGATAAGCCCCAAAACCGATGCGCGTTTTTGTATCCACGCTGCCGTCGATAAATAATTTTAAGTTAAACACTTAACAACGCTTTAAAATTTTCCCGATAGCGGCGCGAGAGTGTAAGTTTTATTTGATTGTGCAAGGTTACTTCATAGTCGCCGGTATCCAACGCCTGTATTTCCTGAATCTGTTCCAGGTTAACAATGGTGGAGCGATGAATGCGGGTGAAATTATCTGGCAATAGTTTTTCCATGGTGATGCGCATAGGGTAGACACTGCCTTTGATATGCAAATTCGCGTAATTGCCCGCCGCTTCGATCCATTCAATATCGCTGGTCTGAATTAAGAATTCCCGCCCCAATTTTTTAATCAGTAAGCGCTCGGGCGGAGCATCCGGCTCTGTCACCAACACCACCGCATTGAGAAAAAACCAGCTCACCAGCAGCGCCACACTCCACAAGCGCTGACAGCATTAAAAGTGTGGGTCAGTCATAAAATTTAGTCACAGCGGGCTGTCCGCATATGTTTGTGTAATCTCACTTAAATCAATTAAACGAATACCAATCGTGTCAATCCTGTTTGTGGGGGAAGTTTAAAAGTTGCACAATAAAAATTCTCTAAGCCGAAGCAAGGAATATAAGGCTACGAACAATCGCTTATGCGATGTAACGCACTGAATCGCCATGGCGACATTGTTATAAAAATTGTTTAGACATTGCAGAGAGGTCACCATGCAAAACAGTCAAGAGATTCGCGAATTAGCTTATTACCTTTGGATTTCAGAAGGAAAACCTGACGGACAAGCCAACAAACATTGGCAGATGGCCATTAAATTAGCAGCGGAACAAAGACGTGGCAGGGCTGAAGACAAAACCTCAACAGACCCCTCTGAGGCGAAGGGTCTATACGAACCTGCGCAACCCGATCAAACCTAGCGATTACACGCGCTCCTTATTTATGAGATTCAGTAGAAGCGTTACATCTAATGGCTTCACAAAATAATGGTCGATACCTGCCGCGTGTGCCGCTTTACGGTCACTCGCTTGTCCGTAACCTGATACTGCGATAAGTTCAGGCGCCCTTTCGCCCAACAGATTGCGAATACGTCCAGCTAACTCATAACCATCCATTCCAGGTAGGCCAATATCGAGTACTACTGTATCAAAAGACACAGCCGCTAATTCTCGCAGGGCGTCGCGCGGGTCATAAACTACCTCAGTCTCATATCCCATAACCTGAAGGTATACCGCCAAAGTATTTGCCGCATCTTTATTGTCGTCGACCACCAGGATTTTTCGCGTTCTTTGCTGACTTTCAACAGGTATTATTTCACCAACCTGATTAATTGTTTCAGGTGTCGTGAGAAGTGGTAACCGCACGATGAACTCAGCTCCATTCCCCGCGCCACCACTGCGAGCAACTACCGTCCCGTTATGGAGCGTAATTAAGGTTTTTACGATTGCCAGACCTAGACCGAGACCGCCTTGACTTCGGTCAGCAGAGCGCGTTCCTTGTACAAACAAATCGAAAGCACTAACGATCAAATTCGGTTCCATTCCTATACCGTTATCGCGCACTCGTATTTCGATCTCGCTTGCAACGCACCTCACTGTCAGCTCAATCAAACCTTGCTCGGGGGTAAATTTACAGGCGTTAGCAAGGAGATTGACTACGACCTGAACAAGCCGCTCTTCATCGCCCTCCACTCGCGCAGTTTCATCTTCAAACTGTACGATTAACCGCTGTTTTTTCATCTCAACCTGCGGGCGGATTTGCTCCAGGGCGGTACTAATGACGTGTTTAAACGCAAACGGTTTTTTGTCCACACGAATGTGACCCCGGGTTACGCGGGATGCATCCAGTAAATCATCGACTAGACCCGTCATATGATTTACTTGGCGAGTAATTATTTCGCTGGTCTTTCTAATCCGTTCGGGTGACAGCGGTAAATTAAGTAAATCGGCCGCCGATTTAATCGGCGCGAGAGGATTGCGCAGCTCATGCGCAAGCATGGCAAGGAAATCGTCTTTGCGCCGATCGGCTTCTTTCAGCGCGGCCAGAAAATTAGCATTTTCAATGGCGATTGCCGCACGCTGTCCTATGTCGATCGCGAGCGACACATCGCGCGGCCCATAAATTCGCCCGCTCTCGGCTGAAATAAATGTGAGCACGCCTAAGGTTTTACCTCTTACCGATAATGGCACGCCTATGTACGAACGTAAGCCCAGTTCTCTGATGCTGTTTAAGTGATCTAAATCTTTGATAGTCTTTTGCAGCAGGGCGTCATCAATTTCAGCCACCAACTCCGGTTGCCCTGAACGCACAATTTGCCAAAGCCCGAGCGGGGCGGATTTATCGGGCGGAAACTTTTCATGAAGTTGATGAGCCAATTGCACTTTCGTCGGCTCAACGTGACTTACTGCCACTCGTTTTAACTCACCTTCTTGATCCAAGAGGTCTACAGTGCACCAATCGGCAAAGCTTGGCACCGCAAGCTGGGCGACTTTTGCGAGGGTTTTTTCATAATCTATTACATCCGCAAACTCGGCACTGGCTTCGGCAATAAATTGCAACTTTTGCTCATTGAGCTTGCGTTCAGTAATGTCGAGACAAACCCCCGCGATGAGCACCGGCGTTCCCTCCTGATCGAGTATTTTTTCACGCCGACTTTCAATCCAACGCAAGCTCCCATCCGGCCAGAAAATTCGATACTCTATCGTCAAAAAAGCATTATGTGTGAGTAAATCCGAGCGTGCTGTGTCTAGCCGGGGGACATCATCGGGATGCACAAAGCGTAAATACTCACTTGCTTTCGTAATCCCATCACCCTCAGGCAAGCCGTGGATCGCTGCCATACCAGGCCACCAGTGAACCACGTCGGTAGTGAGATCCCACTGCCAAGCACCCATTCCGCCAGCACTTAACGCGAGTTGGAAGCGCTTTTCAGTGGCGTGCTGCACTATATCCCGCTGATGACGCACCTCAGTGACATCCCGCCCAACAGCATAGAGAAGGTCATTCTCTGCGACGAGCGTCCAGCAAATCCACCGATAGCATCCATTTTTATGCCGGGTGTTTATTTCGACGTTATCGAGCTGCTTCTTAGCGGCCAAGTCAGACAAAATTTGAAGCGCCTCTGGGATTTGGTCTGGATGACAAATATCGAGGAACGGAAACGACAAAGCCTCTTGCGCGGTCCACCCCAGAGTTTTAGTAAATGCTGGATTTACCGCGACCAAATAACCCGAAAATGATGCAACGGCCAATATATCGTGAGAGATAGCCCAAATCCGGTCACGCTCAGAAACACTGGATGCGACCTTTTTCCGCAGTTGCTGATTGAGGTCCTGAAGCGAGAACTGCGCATTCTTTTGCTCCGTGATATCAACCGTCGACCCCACCAGACACACTGATTGCCCAGAGCTATCGCGCTCAATGTAGGAAGATGTCCGCAACCACCGCACCGAATGATCGGGCCGAACAATTCGAAACTCGTCGGACAATGTTTCGTCGCTGACGAGCGAACGATTAATTTTTTCAAACACCCGGCTACGGTCGTCGGCATGAACAAGACTACCAAAATCCTCCACCGTGCCGCCAAACTCACCAGGCGCAAGACCATGCAGTTCGTAGACTTGCTTGGACCAAGTGACTTTGTTATTGAGAATATCCCACTCCCAGATCCCTATTTTTCCCGCTGCTGTAGCAAAACGCAGACGTTGTTCGCTGTCCTTAAGCGCCGACTGCGCCAGTCGCTCGCGATGAAGTAAACGGGCATTAACAACAATAGGGGCAGCCAGTGCTGCAATCTCCATCGCCAGACTCAGATGCCCTCGATCATGCTTGCGTCCTGAATCTGCCATAAACAGCGTGAGCGAGCCCAACAACTCATTGCCAAAACGCAATGGCACACTGAGCATGGAACTAAACGCCAAGCCACGGGGGGCGTTAAAGGCGGCCTCATACCAAGCATCATCAGTGTTGTCATGTAACACCGGTTCGCCCGTGGACAAGGCGCACAGATTGATATCGTTACGTTCATTGCGCTGCCACTGGGTTGATTGCAAGAGTGTTTCAAGTTCTGGATTTTGATGCGCGCGGGCAGTGCGCCGCACTCCTTCATCCACAATGACATCAAAAAAACCGAAATCGGAAAGGTGGGGCTGGCAAACGGCGATGGTATTGGCGAGTGCTTGATCCAATTCGAGGGAAGACGCGAGAACCCTTGCCGCTTGGCGGAATAGTTCGTAGTGTTCCGCTATTGCAGAGCTAGTTAAACCATCTTGCGAATCTGCTCGCGTCTTGTCGATGATTGGAGAGTCTGGCATCGCGCTTGAATTACCTGCAGTGAGTGTGAAATAAGCTGACCATAAAAGGTTATGCAAAAAACAAGAAAACTTTCAAATAAACATCAGATGCTGACTGCAAAATGATCATGACCTTGCTCCCGCTTTAACTTCCGCCAGCGCGGTGAATAACAGCTGACTGTTAACCGGTTTTACAAAATGCTGTGTGAAACCAGCCGCGATGGATAACTGCTGATCTTGCGGTTGCGCGTATCCGGTTAGTGCGAAACACGGCTTAGCCGCAATATCAGGGCGCCTATGCAAGGCTTTGATCAGATCGTATCCATTCATATCGGGCAAGCCAATATCGAGGATAAAAGCATCGATCTGCTCGCTCTCGACGATGGTCAATGCATCACCGGCCGTGTGAGCGGTCCACACTTTGTGCCCGATGAGCTCCAGTAACATGGACAAGGACTCAGCGGCATCTACATTATCATCTACTAATAAAATGGTTAATTGGGCATCGCCCCTACCGGCGCCCGTTAACGCAGGGGGTTGTTTTACTTCGGCAGCCACTCGAGGGAGCGATACCACGAATGAACTACCCTTACCGTGGCCCGCGCTAAATGCTTTAACCTCACCCCTATGCAAAGTAACAATAGCCTTGACCAACGCCAGACCAATTCCCAACCCTCCTTGAGCGCGATCAAGGCGCTGTGCGCCTTGAGTAAACAGATCAAAAACCTGCGGTAATAAGGCAGAGTCCATGCCATGACCGTTATCAGAAACTACAATACTGGCATGGGTGCTATCTGCGTCTATAGACAACTGTAAATCGCCATGGGGGGGCGTGTACTTGGCGGCGTTGGTCAGCAAATTAGCAACTACTTGGACTAGCCTGATCCGATCGCCTTCTACCCAGAGCGGCTGCGCATCCATCTGGATAGTCAGATTGTGACATTTGGCATCTATCATCGGCCGCACTTGTTCAACCGCGGTAGTCATTATCGTTTTGATATCCAAGCGTTCAGTTTCGAGCTGGATCAACCCCCGAGTGACGCGCGACACATCCATCAAATCATCAATCAGACGGGTGAAATGCGCAATTTGGCGCGAAAGGATTTCCCCCACTTGGCGTACACGCTGAGGGTCATCGCCCGCCTGACACAGAATACCTGCGGCCGCACTCACAGGCGCAAGAGGGTTGCGAAGTTCGTGCGCCAACATGGCAAGAAACTCGTCTTTGGAGCGACTTAAGCGCTCCGCTTCAGCCCGCGCTGATCGCTCGCTTGATAACAATAACTGCCGCTCTTCAGCTGCCTTTTGTGCTAAATCGTAGAGCCTCGCATTGTCGATGACCATCGCAGCTTGGGCAGCCAAGCCGACCACTAAACGTTCGCTTCGGGCGGTAAAAACGGCCGCTTCTGGATGACCAAAAAATAGCCCGCCTATTACCTCACCAGAGCGCGAGATGACCGGTGCAGCGAGATAACTTTTGACCGGAAGATGACCTTGCGGCATTCCGTAATGAGGTGCCATCTTCCCGTAACGAGGATCTTGGGTAATGTCGTCGCTACGTAATGCTGCTTGTCCCAGAAATGTCGGTTTAAATACGTCGGTCGCACGCGGGTGCCCAAATCTTTCAAAAGCGGAGCGTGGTGCGCCCGATAGCGCGTAAAGCAAAAGGCTATCCCCCTGCTCGTTTTTCGAGTTGTAAAAAAATGCCCCAAATTCCGCCCCTGTCAGCGCTCGCCCCGAATCAGTGACTATCTGGAGTAGGCTGTCGAGCTCCAAAGTGGAGGCAAGAGATTGCCACGAATTGTTGAATAGCTCGAGAATTCGGGTTTCATCCTGTAATGCTTCTTCCGTTTGCTTGCGCTCCGAAATATCCAATACTACCGCCAGAACAGAATCGGGAAACTCACGCTCAATCTTATGAACCAAACTAACGGTGGCGCTTACCCATATAGGTGATCCATCTGGCTTGAGATAACGTTTTTCGATCTCAAATGGCTGCCCATCCACGAGCAGCTGGTTAAAAGCGACTTCACTTGCATTGAGGTCATCCGCAAAGGTCAGATCATGGATATCTTTGCCCAGCAGTTCCTCACGGGAGCGCCCTAATATTTCACAAAAGCGATCGTTAATACGAATCAAACGCCCTTGCAGATCACGCTCTGCGATACCAGCCGCCGTCTGATCAAACAGCGAAATTAAATGTTGCTGGCTTAACCGTAGTGCAACTTCCGCCTGCTTCTGTTTAGTAATATCGCGAAAAAATACGGCCAGGTTTTTATTTGGTAAAGGATTGACTCTTATTTCCAGCCAACTTTCGTGCGGTTCTCCAGGATTAAGATTTAATTCAATCAATGCCGCTTCGCGTTTATCGAAAGCCTGCTGATAAACACGGCTGACTCTAGTTTTAGCATCAGCACCCCATAACTCTTCATCGCTTTTTCCAATCACATCAACAGGCGGGCGACCCAGAATACGTAGGCCTTCTGCGTTAACTTTGGCAACCCGCCCGTTCGCTCCGACCAACATAAATCCCTCACCCATTTGATTGAGGATTTGATTGCTCCAGTCGCGTTCAACCTGTAACCGCTGTTGCGCAATCGCATTCTCCATCGCCACCCAGGCGCGATTCACAACGTCTTTCGCGGCTTGAACCTCTTGCTGCGTCCAAGAGTAAGCGTGCGGTTTAATCGCATTGATATTAAAAAGTAAGTGACCATTTTTGAGGATGGGAACCATTAGGATAGATCGAATATTCAACGCCTGAAATGGCGCTGTAAATTCCTGCGTGCGCGGATCTGTTAACAGATCCTTGCAAACAAATTCCTGCCCGCTTCGTAAAATAGGTAGTAATGAAGGACTAAAATCATCGATTCTTCCAGACAGCGGGAGGGGTGGCATACTTGGCGCAAACCAACCACTTTTGGTATGAAACACACCAGCGACATCATCGATCTCGGCATACCAACAACCTGCTGCGCCTAAATGCTCGGCCAACATTGCAACCGCATTATTTATAATGTCATCGGGAACCGTCAGAGGGTGGAGCCGATCCGCCAACTTCAACTGAAACTCACGCAAGCGCTGGTCACGTACACCTTTCGTTGTTTCCACTACAGTGCAATACAATCCCGCAATGGTGCCTTTATCATCATAAAGAGGCGAATAAGAAAAAGTAAACCAAGCGTTTTCAGGCTGCCCACTGCGCTCCACTGTGAGCGGTAAATCCTCAAAATAGCTGCCTTGACCCGCAAGTGCAGAGTCGACAATAGGGCTGATATCAGGCCATATTTCACTCCACACATCCTGAAACTTTGCTCCCAACGCTCTGGGATGTTTACTGCCTAGCATCTCTGCATAAGCATCGTTGTAAAGAAAACCGAGGTCAGACCCCCAAGCAATAAACATGGGAAATTTGGAATTAAGAATTAAACTAACGACAGCTTGCAGCGACAATGGCCAACGATTGGGATCATCAAATACTGAACAGGACCAATTCTGCGCGCGCAGTAGCGCACCTACATTGCTACTCTCTGGAAACAAAAGATTTAAATCCACGAATTATCCCTTCCAAAACAGGCATAAGGCAAAAGGAGCGGCTCGTATATTGAGCACGCATGGCTCGTATTATTGAATGCGACTTTTAGTGATTTTTTACGCTTAAATCGCCTTAACTAACACCCAAACTTTTTAATCGACAAGCTTATACATGCAGGGTCGTAACGGCAATAAAATGATCGGACACTTTGGTCACCCGAGACAATTTAGTGCTTTAAGACACATTGTGTGGTGATTTACAAAGCTGTTAGGATCTCGAAGAAGTAAACAGCTAGCAAAACAATTAAAGGATAGAAATTGTTAGGCTGTAAATAGCTAACTCAGTTTATGTATAAATCAAATCGAACAAAAAAATCTCACTTTTTAAAGAACGACGATTTATGTTCTAACACTTTTATATATTTTGTACGCGACGGTGCAGGAGTTTTAATCTAAATCACTCGCATTGTGACGCTCATGCAGTTGCAATGCCTCGTCCCCCCAAGCGCGATTCACGCGCTGGCCGCGTTTTACTGCCGGGCGCTCGCTGATTTCTTGGCTCCAACGCAAAACGTGCGAATAGGAAGTAACATCCAAAAATTCTGCCGCTTCATACAACTTGCCCAACACTAACGCGCCGTACCAGGAAAAATTCGCCATATCGGCAATGGTGTATTCATCACCGCAAAGATAGCGATGCTCTGCCAAGTGGCGATCCAATACATCCAATTGTCGTTTTACTTCCATCGCATAGCGATTAATGGGGTATTCTAATTTTTCGGGGGCGTAAGTATAAAAGTGCCCAAAGCCGCCGCCTAAAAACGGAGCGCTGCCAATTTGCCAAAATAACCAGCAGAGACATTCCGCTTTCGCTGCAGCATCCCGTGGTAAAAAAGCAGAAAACTTTTCCGCGAGATATAACAAAATTGCGCCCGACTCGAATACTCGTGTAGGCGGTGTGGTGGAAGTATCTAACAAGGCGGGGATTTTAGAGTTCGGGTTTAGCGCAACAAAGCCGCTACCAAATTGATCGCCTTTACCAATTTCTATTAACCATGCATCGTATTCCGCACCGGTTATGCCCAACGCTAAAAGCTCCTCCAACAGTATGGTAACTTTCACTCCATTCGGTGTAGCGAGCGAATAGAGCTGTAACGGATGCTTACCCACAGCTAGCGCCTTTTCATGGGTTGCACCTGCGATGGGGCGATTAGTGCTGGCGAAAGCACCACCATTATCTTTGTCCCAGGTCCAGACTTTAGGAGGCGTATAGGATTGTTTGCTGCTCATAGGGTTTTTATCTCCGTATTAGTAAATATCGCGACCGTTTACGCGCTCTAGTACAAATTAGTTCAGCGCAATATAGCACTATAAAATACTGGCTATCAGCAGAATTATTTGGCCAATAAGTTCAATTCATCGCGCGCGAGCTGCACACCTTCTTGCGCCGCCTCCTCCAGCAATTTTAACCCGCGTGCCTTGTCTTGCTTTACATCACCGGAGCCGTAATACAAATTAAATCCATAAGTAAATTTTGAATGCGAATGCCCTTGTGCGATGGCGCGCTCAAAATAATCGCTTGAGCTTTTGGAATTGTTATCGGCAAAATCGCCATACAGATAAATCACTCCCAAGCGATAAGACGCCTCTGCAACACCACCCTCAGACGCACTTTCCAACAACTTCATACTGCGAACCTCAAACTCATCATCTGTTTCACCGCTACTTTCAAGGCTAAAACTGGAATACAGAAATTGTGCGTAGGCATCGTTTTGTTCTAGATAAGGTGACAGCAATTCATACAACGCCTCAACCTCACCATTTTCCAAAAGGTCTTCGGCTTGTTGTTTTATTTCGTTTTCCATATTGATTCACTTATAAATGTTTTATTGATTGATTCGTAGCTCGTATGGAGCCTAGCGAAATACGGGAGTTTTTAGATTTTGGTTCTGTATTAATTGAATCGCTTCGTGTGCCTTAAAAAAACCGCATTTCGTTAGACTCCATGCGGGCTACTTGCTATGCGATCTCAGGCGTAACCTCAAATCCAATATCTTTTAGACTTAAATTTATTAAATTTATACCTGCCTCCGCCGCACTTACTTTTATCTTTTTCCACCGTTCACTGCCAGTACTAACTTCCGTATTTGTCACAACAACTAAGTTGAATATTGGTTTTTTACCCGTAATTGAGCAATACGAATTAACTTGCTCACTAGAATTTCGTACGAAGTGATTCATAAGCATAAAGAGGTGATCAGGGTTTCGGATCCATTTAACCTCAAAAATTATATCTTCGTTATCTCGCCCATTTGTAACAACTCCATCGAACTCGACTGACTCATTGCCCTTTCTGAAACGTACGCCCCTTTCAATAAGAGCGTATTCCTTAGACAAATAACTAAGAGCTCGATCCTCCACCTCAAAGGACAGCTTCATTCTTGACGCACTCGAAAGACCCGGTAGCGTTGACAGGTCGACTTTTGCAACTGTAAAGCCTTCCGCTTCTACTGGTTGCTCTGACCTGTATTCCTCCTCTATTGCCTCTTCAGCTTTCCGGCGAATATTCTCAGCCGTACTGAGAGCCTCTTTCTTATATTTGAAGTAATTTTCATCTTTTCTTATTATTGCTGCTAAGTTCTGCAAAAATTCCAACTCAGTAACTGCTGTTGCAACTATAAAAATAGCAGCAAAATACGTAGCCCAATGAGAAGAAAAAAAGGACAGCGAAGCCACAAGCATAATCGAGAACAATTTAGTGGCGTGATTTCTTTGCTTTTCCCAAAATGTAATGAACAAACATATAATTGACGCAAAAAGCGCAACAGTACCGATAAGGCTTATATAACTATCTGGTGGCACGATATATTCCATTTTTTCGCCTAACGATTTATTTAACAGCAAAAGCCGTAACTATTAAAATAGCCATCAAAAAAATCTTCAATGGGTGACAATTTGTTGTGATTCACAAGCTTCGTCTACGCAACCCTCCCCAACCTGTGTTGCAATTTTCGGCGGCGGTGCTTGCCCTTCTATTGAATCTATATTTGCATCAAAGCATGCCCATGTGGGGGCGCTTTTTGTCCAGATATTTATGGTGGGAGAAACCGACGAGGGTTCATCCAAGGTGCCGATGCGCACGCCAGTGTATTGCGGCCTTGCGGATGAATTGGCGAATAAGTGCGAACCGCAGGTTGGGCAAAAACGGCGGCGAACTTGGTTGCCGCTTTCGGCAACGCTGGTGAATTCACTCAGTTCGCCATTAATGGTGAGTGAATCGGCATTCACTATTGCGTTCACCGTGCCGTTGGAGGCGATATGTTGGCAGTCTTTACACCAGCAGACGCGTGCCGCAATAGGTTCGCCAGAAAAGTGATAGCTCACTGCACCGCAAAGACATCTCCCACTGCGCTCAGTCATATAGTCCTCCGCCTTTTTTCATCAGAATAGTAAAGCGCAATTAAAAAACTATTGCACCTAATTGCGCCAATCGGAATTACTGGATATTACACAATTAACGCTTACGCGTAGCCTGCCCTTCAAAATCTTTATGCAATTGCTCAAGCGTGCAAAATATTCCAACACCTGCCTGATGAGGAATATTGGCGTTGGTAAATGTTGTCTGCCAGTTTTTTAATGCATCCAAGGTTTGATCGATATAGTCATTGGGCTTCAAGAATTTATAGTCACTACATAATTCGTTGATTATTTTTCGAGTGGGCTTGCCGTGACCACTGAAAGCAGTGCTGTGTTCGCCGCGCGCTTGGGAAAATGTAATGTCGTAAGCGGGGGCGAAAACCCAGTGGGCTGACCCACCTTTTTGTACCGGCTCATTACAGAGGAATGCGAAATTTTTTGTGTGGTCATCAAAATTATGCGAGAGCGCATTAAAGATCATAAGGCGCGCCATTTTTTCTACTTCGGCTGCGCTTTTTGTTAACACAAACGTTAGTTTTAGCAGGTCGCTGTAATCCATGGTCGGCGCTCTGAAATCAGCGTACATGAGCGCAGCCACGGTCATCATGTGCCGTTTCTTATCGCCTTCGCGGTCAAAACGTTTGGTCGCAAAAAAACGTTCGGCCTGCCCATTAGGCATAGACTGTTTGAGCAGAATGGATTCCGCCATTTGAACACCTGCCGCGCGCGCCATTTGCGCGTAAGCATATTCAATGGCTCCCGTTTCAATTGGCTCATCAGTTGCTCTGAATTTAATTATCCAGTGATCGTGACCTGCAGGAATATCACCAAATGCGGAAATGGCTTCTTGTTTATCCAATGAAAGCGCAATTACCGCTTTTGGTCGCGCACCACCCGGTGAGCCACCCGCAATGCGTAATTGTTTTAACACCTCCTTAGTTTCACCGGTATAAACCTGCTGCGATGCCGTAAATAATTCGGCAATACTGAGCGCACCACTTAACTCCGAGTGTTCGGCTTTGGGGTGATAGTCAAACGCACCCATGCCGCGATCACCTATGTAGGCCAAACGATCCAACATGGTTGCAGTGCGCGCGGTGCCGTCACCAAATGTTGCGTTAAAAAAACGATCCATTAGCAATAACCCCCAACCATCAGGCAGCGAATCCGCAAAAGGGCCGTGCAAGCCGTTGAAGGTTTGCAGGTTCGCGGCAAGCTGGGGTTTATCGTCAAATTTCATGGTGATAGGCGATAAATTAAAACCCTGTGCAAGCCAGGTTTTGTCGTAGACAAAATAAATACCCTTGCCATCAACTTTATACAATTCGCCTACTATTGCTCCAGCAATTGATACCACCAGATTTTCCGTCGGTTTAAATTTTTGTCGCTTTCCTTGTGTTGTCATTTTGTCCCTCTCTTGCGCCTGGCATTTTTTAATTCAGCAATTGAGCTTGGTCGTTCTGGTTTAAAAAGTGCGGAAATAGGAGCGAGCTGGTCGAGCGCAGCGGCAAGCAGAATCAGAGACTCCAAGGTAATTGAACCACTCACTTCAAAGCGCTTGATGGAGGATTCAGAAACGCCCGACAGCTCTGCCAGCGTCTTGCGCGACAAGTTCCTGGCCAGCCGCAACTGCCTAGCATTTTGCCCCAGGGAGCGTGCAAGCTCAGCAGGTGAATAAAGCATATGCGTTAGAGACACGATACTATCCCAGCGATATCAATTGGTCATATTTGACCAACTATAGCACATAATATCAAATAATTGGTCTTTTATGACCAATAAAAAATCCCCCGCTAACGCCAGTTAACGGGGGATTTTCGGGCTTATGCGGGTGCGCCGCTTGTTACTTCGCCAAGGCTTCCAGCGCTTTTTTGGTTTCTGCATTCACGCTGTGGTTCAGATTCATCACAATTTCCGCCAGTTGTTTTTCCGCTTCGGTTGTGGGTTCTGCTTCACTGACGATTTTCAACTCGGCAATATCATCGGCCTTGGCATTATGTGCAACGTTGTGAATGGCCTCAGCAATTGCACGAGAGGCAGTGCTATTGCTCTCATCTTTACTGATCGCTGCAAGTGTTGTTTTCTGCTCGGCAGAGGGGTAGTGATTCAATTCGGTAAGAATTTTTGCCATAGAGGCAATCGCGTTGGATTCGGCAAACGACAGTGGGGCGATGACTAATAACGTAAATAGCGCGATAACAGCGGATAAGGTAGAGGTTTTGCGTTTCATCTTTATTAGCTCCTGTGTTGTTATGTTTGGAAAAGCATGATTAAAAGCTAGAATATAAGCACGGCGCCGATTATGACACGGCCTGAATGAACTTATATGTGATGTGAGCCGCTGTACAGAACAGAATTTCGTTTTTTGTAAGCTGGGCCGCCATGCCTAACAAATTTATTCAATAATCAAAAATCCCCGCCAGCACTTCTGGTAGGGAAATTAATTAACGACCATTACACATTCAAAAGACGAAAAACAATAACTCAATTATTTTTTTCTGGCGTAGCGTCTACAGCGGAAGCAGTTTGATTTACGGGAGAATCAAGACCATTACCATTAAGTTCTTTTAGTGCTTCCTGGCTGCTGTTGATTATCGTTTGAATATGTTCTTTTTCTTCTGCTGTCGCATTTTCAAGATCTGTTTTGGCAGTTTGTATTTTATGTTGCAGCTTTTGCTTTTGTTTTTCCAATCGCTCAGCTTTTTCGGCTTTATCAAACACTAAGGTTTCAGCTGGAATTCGGCTGCTCACTAGCTGCTGCCCCTTGCCTAATGGAATCATTTTAGAATCTTCTGCAATAGGGCGCTGATTCATAATGATGGGCGACATAATTTCTATACCGTCACCGTGCAGTGAATCCAAAATATTGCAACGCAACATGGAGCGCGCAGTCAATAAACTTTTAACATCCGACAACATGCCACTCACTTTATAGGTGATGGCATAGTTGCCCAACTCCAAGACTTGTACAAAAGGGTCTTCAAGTTCGCTGTGCTTGGCAGCGGCGAGCAGTAAAGACTCCACACGCGTGTGATGGATATCGTAACCCAAAGACAAAGTGGTCGAGACAATACAGCCAGAGCTACGCGTAACTGAGATAGGATTAGTAATTAAAAAGGTATTGGGTAATGCAACCAGCTCACGATTTTCAGTTTGTATTTCTGTATCTAACAAACCGCGTTCAACAACACGCCCGAAAAAATCGCCCACTTCAATAAAATCACCGGTGCGAAACGGTTTGGTTACGCGCAACATAGTGCCCGCCATGATGTTGATAAAAATCGTGCTGGACGAAAATGCAAGCACACCCGAAATAACCAAACCGATCAACGCAATAACTTGATTGCGTGAACTTTCACTGACCGGCAATGCCAATGCTATCGCTATTATTCCCGCAAGAGTAAGCCCCAGCATCATCAGCTGGCGCGGAAAGAGTCGCTCATTGCCCAGTTCTTGATGCCGCTTGATGAGTAGCAAATGCGCAAGCCAAAGCGTTACACCAACAACCAGCGTAGCGCCAATCAACGGTGCAAATGTGTTAACAGCTTCAACCATAGAATTGACGAGTGACATGTTTAATCCTTGTTATAGCGAATAACCACCGATAGCGACTAATCTCTGAATACAGCAGTAATGTGCAAGAGTTTGTACTTGATTGCAAAGCCTGCGGATCAATATAGCCTATATCAACAACCCCTTATCACGTTGAATACTATTTCTAACCCAAAAAAAATCCCCCACAATTGTGAACGGAGGGGGATTTTTTAGCGATACGCGAGTTAGCGCTTGTGGTGAATTTTTACGGAGCCAATGCTTCCAGCGCTTTTTTAGTTTCTGCACTCACGCTGTGATTCAGAGTCATGACAATTTCGGCCAGCTGCTTTTCCGCATCTGTTGCAGATTCAGCTGCAGCGATAGTTTTCAACACCGCGACATCATCCGCCTTGGGCGAATGCTCCACATTGTGGATTGCCTGAGCAATGGCGCGAGTGGCTTCGCTGTTGGCTTCGTCTTTACTAATCGCTGCCAAGGCTGCTTTATGGTCGGCAGAAGGATAGTGATTCAGTTCGTTAAGAATTTTTGCCATGGTGGCAATCGCGTTGGATTCTGCAAACGACAGTGGGGAAATAACCAGCAGCATAAACAACGCGATAGCACTGGCCGATAAGGTAAAGGTTTTATTTTTCATCTTTTCTGACTCCTATGTAGTTATGTTTGGAAGACTTGCCTTTACAACGGCACGGATTATGACACGGCTAACATAAACTAGTTCGTGATACGAGCCGCTGTTCGGGGTATTAGAAGTAACGGGCAATTTAGGCCAATCCCTCTCCGCCGATGCAAGCATATTGGTCATGACATTCCAGCACACGGGCAACGTCTGGATGAGTTGCATCACTTCCTAAAACTGCAATCTCTTTAACCGTGCGATAAGTTTTTGCGACCACTTCATAATCTGCTAACCATTCGGAAAAACCGTCTAGCTCATATTGTTCATGGCGAGGGAATCTGAATAAAGGCCGATCCACACCGATACGCCATGGCTTAGGTGTTAAGCGAGCGCGATAGCAGGACTGTACTTTGCACAGAGTGACATAAAGAGGATCAACACCCAGCGACGTAAACAGTGAATTCACTGCCGCATAATCCTGCTCAAATATACGATTAACAATAACAACACGCAGCCCCGCAAAGGTTTCATAGACTTTGATGGTGTAGTGGGGATTTTGCTTTTGAAACTGTTCGATATTCGCAAGGTGATAAGCTTTATCTTTTTTTGGCTTGCCAAACAATTGAAGCAACTTTGAGAAGAAAGTTTCTGCGGTTACATCTATATCTCCAAAGAAAACAGAAGGTGCATTGAGAACAATCGCACCATAATTATTTCGGGTAAGAACACCTAACAAACGGCCATCTGCAGCTTTAATTTCATCAAGTACTTCTTCGCGGATATAACCATTCCAATATTCATATTCGCGCAGTGCATCGAACCCACGGCTAACAAGCTGCGCAAGTTTAGCGGCTCTTTCCATCGCGTTAACGCCTGCTTGCTGCTGGCTTTCATTGGACGCACCCCATGTAGATAAAGTGCTAGTACCAAATATTTTTTCGTCCGCAGGCACAGATGCTTCCGACCAATATTTTGCGAATTTCATGAACATGCTCCTAACAATAATTATTCTATTTATGAAAGATTAACTGTTCGTTGAAACACGAAAAACGTCGCCCGAGGTAATCGTGACCTGCGCAGAGCTGTGTAATTGCATCAGATTATCCAATATCAATTCTCGCAGCTGTGCGCTCACTACAGTGAAACCTAGTTTCTTCGCTACCGCCGACGGGATTTCGTCTTTTTTCCCTCCCAGATTTTCGATAAGCACCTGTTTGATGGCTTGTTGGAGCTCTTGCGGAGGTAAATATTCCGGTTTGCGTAAGTTGGCGGACGATATATCAGATCTATCGCGGACACGAACACTTCTATCGGGTATATCCAGAAATTCGCCACTGGCAATTATTGCGCCGTCACTTAGCGATATTTTCCTGGCTTCCTCTAACACATCACGAATTCGATTTCCCGCACGTTGAAGCCCCCACAGGCTTCTAATTCGCGTCACGACTTCGTCACTGCGTATTGGACCCTCAATTTCAACTACTCTTCGAACGATATTGGCTAACTGTGTTAAAGGAACCTCATGCAATTCCATTTGCTTGGGAACGGCAAAATCAGCTTCCTGATATTTGTTGGCCTCGTTTTGTAGTGTCGTGAGATCGATGATGGAATGGTTTTCACGGTCAACAATATTGACCTGAACCTTACCGGCATCTTTTTGAATATCTCTTTCCTGACGAGCAGTTAACTCCACTTTTGCTGCTTCAAGTGCACTAAGAATTTTTTTGATTTCTTTTGCCGGTTGTCGAAACCAATCCGTACTCCAAACGCGATGCAGTATCCAACCGTGATCCTCAAGAACTGACTGGCGCAGACGATCCCTATCACGGGCAGATCGCGATGAATGATAACTCGCACCGTCACATTCAATGCCTAACAAATAACGCCCAGAGTTTTCCTGGTCTAAAACGGCCAGATCAATAAAGAACCCTGCAATCCCAATTTGCGGATGAACCGTTACTCCAGCAGCTTCAAGCGCTCTTTTGACTTCCTCTTCGAAAGGCGAATCCATTTCACGAGTTTCACGACTCGCTAAAGATAACCTGCCAGTTTCTGCGTAACTCAGAAAAACCTTTAACGCAGCAACACCTTTTCCTTTGCCTCTATCGAGATCAATATCCTCAGCTTTTATTGAAGAGAATACTTCACACCGCAACTTCGCCCGCGAAATGAGTACGTTTAATCGGCGCTCACCACCATCCATGCTGACGGGGCCAAACTTCATCGGCAAATATCCAGACGAGTTTCGTGCATAGGCTACCGAAATAAAAATAACATCCCGCTCATCGCCCTGCACATTTTCCAGATTTTTTATAAAGAATGGTTCATTAGGGTGATCATTAAAATAGGGTTCCACCTCTAAATGTTGCCTTCGAAGTAATTCTAGCTCGTCTTGAATCGCTATTTTTTGCTGCAGCGAGAATGCAGCAACACCTAAACTTTGATGCGGATTATTTTTAGCATGCTCGATGATTTTGCTCGCAATCACTTTTGCTTCTTCTCGATTAACGCGTGTTCCGCCAGTATCAAACACACCATTTTGAACGTAGTTGAACTTTAAGCCCATGCCGGCTGCCGCCGTGTACGGGCTTGGAACAATAAATAATTCGCTTTTGTAGAACTGTTGATTGGAGACTGCAATTAACGATTGATGGCGACTGCGGTAATGCCACCGCAACATCATTTGCGGCATACCTCTCGCCATACAAAGACTCAGAATGCTTTCAACATCACCGGCGCCCGCCACGAAAGATTCATCATCATCTTCCGACGTTTCAACTTCCGTGGTCATACGAGAAAAGAATCGCGTTGGTGGCAGCTGCCGATCATCACCCACTACAACAATTTGCTTACATCGTGCTACCGCACCCAAGGCATCAATGGGTTCGATCTGACTGGCCTCATCAATCACAAGAATGTCAAATTCAATACAACCCGGTTCTAAAAATTGCGCCACTGATAGCGGGCTCATCATAAACACGGGCTTGATAGATTGAATTGCCTCTCCTGCTAATTTGAAAAGTTTTCGCAAAGGCATATGGCCGCGCTTGCGCGCAATTTCCCCGTTTAAAATGCCCATTGGTCCGATACCACCAAGGGTTCTCGGGATTTGATCAAAATGCTTGAGCGCAGTTTCAGCACGCGCAAGTTCGATGCGCTGCTTATCAAGCGCTCTAAACCGCTCTACTTTATTCGTGTGCTGATCACCGTCAAACGTAGCTATCTCCGGCAGGTTTTGACTCAGGCCTTTTAACAGACGCTCATAGTAGGCACGTTCAAAATAGGCAATCATTTGTTCAAGAGGAATGGTACTTTTTTCCGTTTGCGCGATGAGTTCACTCAAGCCTAATTCCCTAGCCTGGTTTCGTATTGCTTGATATTGCATCCAATCGAATAAACGCTCCTGCTCGTCAAGCCAGGATGCTAATCGCGATTGCAATTCCAGAAGCGCCACCGAGTTAGCGGTATCAACGCCGAATGCTTCAGTGAGATCAAGTTTGTAGTCCGCAACCAAGGAGCCAAATAACTGCTGGAACAATATCAATTGTTGCGCGACGACCACGCCCTGTTGTGCGCATTTCGCTGGCTCAGGCAAACTCGAATACAGCGTTCGAAAACTTTCGGATAGACCATTACCATCTTGACCTTTCATCCAGCGAAGAACGTTTGCCAGTTTGGGCCAATCACTTGTCTCGCCACTCCAAAGCGAACCGAATGCCGAACGCCCAAGGTTCTGTTTTTCAGCAAGCGATTTACGGAGTTGCTGGGACTCCATCAAGCTGTCCACTAACGCCAATCGCTCTTGCTTTGATCTTGGCAGCGCGTCTTTACTGAGCGATTTGATTGTTGCTAATGCCTTTCTATAATCGCCCATAAGGAAGCGGAATAGTGAATCACCATTTGCAGCTATTTGTCGCCGAGCTGAGTCCAGATCCTCTTTCCACGCTGATTCAACGAATAATGATTGAAGTCGCCCGTAACTCGATTGAAATTTAGTTCCCGTTTCTATTAATTGCTCAAGCTCCCTTATGCCATTATTCCAAATAGCATTAGCAACAGCGACACGGTCAAGCGAAGGGGCGGAGCCAATCAATTTACTGGTATGAATATGCTCTTCAATTTCTGCCGCTGTTTGTGCAGATGCGAACCCCAATACCTGGGACAACACTGCGCTCGCGGCAAGTAAGTCGTCCAAGTGTTTTTGTACTGCGGGAATTTTTTCCAGCAGATGATCAGCATCAAGCTTCAGTAACGCCGTGTGGCCACAACCGCGCCAGGGATGAGTAACTGCGGCACCGACTTTCTGCGCCTTTTGCTGGTAATCATTTAAAAGCGTTTTGCGCTGCCGAAAGTCTTCAAAACTCCATACCTCTGGTTTTTCAAGTAGTGTGGGCAAGCCCGTCAGACGGGTATTCTGCAGACGAACCAACTGTCCAATGACATTAAACGGCGTAATACCGGTCGGTTTAACACGGGCGTGAAGAATCGCAACGTGACGATTTAATTCATCGCGCGTTTTGCCAAGCTCCTGAATTAATTCTTCGCGACGTTCAATTTTCGGGCGACCAAGATCGCGCGCTGCTTTCAGTTCATCCAGTACACGACGTTTATTGGTTCGGTTACTGTGCAGCTCAATACACGCTGGCCCCAAACCAATTGCATTTAGTCGGCGATACACCACTTCAAGTGCGGCCATCTTTTCAGATACAAAAAGTACTTTTTTCCCATCCGCTACAGCAGCGGCAATCACATTCGTAATGGTTTGTGATTTACCGGTGCCGGGCGGCCCTTGAATAACCAGGTTTTCACCTTTGCGCACTGCCTCTATCGCCAGAGACTGTGAGCTATCTGCATCAACAACATGGCGCTGTTCCGCTACGGGAATAATCTTGTCTACATGAACGCCATCAGGAAAAATTGCATCCTTCGCCGGAAAGCCCTCTTGTAGCGTCGCCAAAATAAGTGGTTGTTGATCTATGCGCTTATCGGAAGGCCAGGTCTCTGGATCCAGATCGCGGTACATCAGAAATTTTGCAAAGCTGAAAAATCCGAGGACCATTGCATTGGGTTGTACTGACCAGCTTTCTTGAGAGGTTATGGATTTAGCGACTTCGTCTAAATACAGTACCGGGTCAAAGTCATCCCCCGCTTTAAATTCTGGAAGAAGCAGCCCGAAGTCCGCCTTTAATTTTGCGGCGAGCGATAAATTTTCAGAAGCATCATCTTGCAACCAAATCAATTGAAATCGTTCAGCCGCACTTTTACGCTCAAGTGCTACAGGTACTAGTATCAGTGGAGCTGAACGCTCTTTATCGGGAACATTGCGGTCAAACCATTTCAGTTGGCCCAAGCCAAGATACAAAATATTAACGCCCTGCTCTTCGATAAACGTTCGCGCATCAAAATACATCTCCAATAAACGATGCTGGAGTTTATCGGAGGCGAGCTTGGTTTGGAGCTTGGTATCTTTATGCCGGGAAGCAAGGCCACTCTCGTCTACCTCATCATCCGGTTGCGGCAGCGACACTCCACTCTCGTCATCTGGAGCCACTTCATTGGGGTCTTGTTCCACTATGCGCCCCGGCAAAAAGGTCATGTGCTTACCCTCAAGGACCAGTCTTTTATAGACCTCAGAGGTTAGCTCGTCATGGATATTCAAGATCTTACCGGTCGCTCGCGTAGGTAAGCTGAGAAGGCGGTTTCGGGTGGATAGATCAAGCAGTGACTGGCGACTTTTTTCCAACTTGACTGCAACAGACTCGGCCATTCGGATTCCCTTTGATTCGCTATTTTAGATTTGCCCGATATTAACAACTATATGAACTAAATCAAATTTCATAAGATTACTTTGCAACAACCTAAAATGAAGGGAATCAATTTTGCTCTAGATGCAAAAATCCCCCGCCAGTTGTGTGAACTGACGGGGGATTTTTGCATTTAGAGCAAAGGGCTACAACGGAGGCTTAATACACATCCCGCAAATAACGTTTATCCATATTTAATTTGCGGATGTAGTTTACGGTTTCGGCTTCGTCGAATTTTCCGTAGTGCTGGATGATATCGCGCAATGCTTGGTCTACGTCTTTGGCCATGCGGCTCGCGTCGCCGCAGACGCAGAAGTAGGCGCCCTGCTCTAACCAATCCCACAATTCTGCGCCGCGTTCACGCATGCGATCTTGCACGTAGATTTTTTGTGTTTGATCGCGTGAGAAAGCGAGACTCAATTCATTGAGCACACCGTCTTTTTGAAATTGCTGAAGTTCATCTTGATAATAAAAATCGCTCGCCGCGTGTTGCTCGCCGAAGAACAACCAGTTTTTACCCTGATCGCCACGCGCCTGGCGCTCTTGTAAAAAGCCGCGGAAAGGTGCAACGCCGGTGCCTGGGCCAACCATAATTAAGGGTGTATCGCCTTTTTCCGGTACGTGGAAATGTTTGCTCGGCTGCACAAAAATAGGAACCTCCACGCCTTCAGCGCGATCGGCCAAGAAGGTAGATGCCACCCCCTTGCGGATTTTTTTGCTATCGCGGAAACGGGAGTAGCGCACCGCAGATACAGTGAGATCAATGCGATTGGGTTGCGCTTTACTGCTGGAGGCGATGGAGTACAAACGCGGTTGTAATCGTTTTAGCAGCGGAATTAATTCATCGATACTGGCGCGAATCGGGAATTCTTGCAGTATGTCTACCAACTGGCGACCGTAAAGCCATTCTTGCAATTCAGCTTTCTGTTCGGCATCGAGCAGTTTTTGTAAATCTTTGCTGTTACTGCGCTGCGCAATAAAATTTAGCGCTTCCAAACTGGGGCGGCAAATTTCATAATTTTCCAGCAGCGCTTGGTGCAAGGGTTTTTCATGAGTATCCACCACTACCGGTGCAGCCGAATTTAAATTCAGTGATTGCTCTAATTCAAATACATACTCAGGGCAATTTTTTGGCCAGATGCCAAGTGCATCGCCCGCTTCATAGCTGATGCCGGAATCGCCCAAATCAAAACCGAATTGACGCACATCTTTACTGGAACCTTCCGCATTTAAGCGCTGGTTGATAATCAAACGCGAAGCGTAAGGATTGGCTTTGCCATAAGCAGCAGATGCAGACGAATTGGTGGAAGTCACAGTCATGGTAGATGGCTGGTTCGCAGCAGCGGCGTTGTTCGTCGAGTTTAAAGGAGCTAATTGCTCACTGAGCTTAGCAAACCATTGCGCCGCTGGCGATTCAAAATCTGTATCGCAATCCACGCGTTCCACTAAGGCTTTAGCACCCAACGCTTGCAAACGGGCAAATAATTTTTTGCCATGACCGCAGAACTGATCGTAATTGGAATCACCCAATGCCAGAAGCGCAAATTGCAAATCGTTTAAGGCGGGCGCTGCATCGCTATTTAGTTGACTCCAGAAATCGCCGCCGCTGTCGGGTGCATCGCCATCGCCAAAGGTGCTGGTAACAAATACAGCGAGTTTATTGGCCGCTAATTTTTCTAGTGAATAATCATTCATGCATTTAACATTCACCGCCCAGCCCTGCGCCGATAATTGTTGCGCAAAATTTTCGGCCAGAGTTTCCGCATTGCCCGTTTGTGATGCCCAGAGCAACAACAATTCGGGTTTTGCTTGCGCGGCGGCGGCACTCACCCCCATTGCCCCAACACCTATGGGCAGCACCCTGCTAAACATACCGGCGAGCAAACCATTTACCCAGGTGCGATACTGAGGGTTAATCGGTGCATCGGCAGGTAGTGCCGGCACTGCAGAAATTAATTTTGCTGAGGCTTGCAAGCCGCTGATATAACCGCCCAGATAAGTGCGCTCGGCCTCGGAAAAATTCGGCGCTATTGCCTCTACTACACCGATTTTTTCGGCGAAGGTTTTAATCAAGGTCATGCTGGTTTCCTCACCTATGGGCGCATAGGCCATAGGGATTTCGTAATCGTAATCATGGCTATCGGAATGCTCAGCAGATTCAGACTCCTCTACAAAGACTTCGACACGCTTAAGCGCAACTGCAGCGATTTTTAATTCTGGCTGCTGGGAAATCGCATCAATTTTATCGCTGGTGACTGCATTGATGCAGAGGTTATCGCCATAGATATCGTTCCAGTGAATCGGCGCAAAACAACAACCGGGTTGCACGCGGTCAGTCACCACTGCAGGCAAAATGGCGTAGCCACGACGCGAGCGAATTTCCACCTTGTCTTTATTGTTGATGCCCAACTCAGCGGCATCTTGCGGATGAATCTCTACAAACGTGCCGGGGTTTAATTTATTGAGCGTGGCAATTTTTCCGGTTTTGGTGAGCGTGTGCCATTGATGCTGAACGCGGCCAGTATTGAGAACCATGGGAAATTCGGCGCTGGGCATTTCCGCCGGATCTACATGGGGGCGGGGGTGAAATGTTGCTTTGCCGGAATCGGTCGCAAATTGCAGTTGCGGCTTGCTGCCATCTTCCTCAATTTTTAACGGCTGATGAATGCCGTTATTTAAATAACGGATTGGATTGCGATTGGAGTTTTCATCGGCGCAGGGCCACTGCAAAGGATCAACGCGCAAACGCTCATAACTAACGCCGCGCAGATCGTAACCGGTTTTGGGGTTGTAGCTTTGTTTGATTTCATCAAACACGTCGGCAGCAGAAGTAAAATTAAATCCTTCACTAAAACCCATCTCCCGCGCTACACGGGCAATAATTTCCCAATCGGCCATGGCCTCACCGGGCGGCTGCACCGCTTCTTGCATGAGGGTGATATTGCGCTCGGAGTTGATCATCACGCCTTCGGCTTCCGCCCACAACGCGCCAGGCAATAAAATATCGGCGTACCGATTTGTTTCGGTATCGAGGAAGGCATCCTGCGCTATAACCAATTCTGCTTTTTGCAAACCGTCAATCACGATGCTGCGATTGGGCACTGAGGCCACCGGGTTAGTGCAAATAATCCAGCAGGCTTTGATATCACCCGCCACCATGCGCTCGAACATATCGACTGTGCCTTTGCCGAGTTTGGTGCTAATACTGCCCTGCTCAAGGCCCCACATCTGCTCGATAAATTCGCGATCTTTTTCCACCAACAAACTGCGCTGACCGGGCAAACCCGGCCCCATATAACCCATCTCGCGCCCGCCCATGGCATTGGGTTGGCCGGTGAGCGAAAAAGGGCCGCTGCCGAGGCGACAAATTTTTCCCGTCGCCAAATGCAGGTTACAAATCGCGTTGGTATTCCAGGTGCCGTGGGTGCTTTGATTTAAACCCATAGTCCAGCAAGTCATAAACTCGGGGGCATTGCCGATCATCTCGGCCGTGTTAATTAATGACTCGATGGAGAGGCCGGTAATCGCGCTGACTTTTTCTGGCGTGTAGTCCGCCAAAAATTCGGGAAAACTTTCCCAGCCTTGGGTGTGCTGGGCGATAAAATCGGCATCGGTTTTGCCATTTTTATGGAGCAAAAATAACAGGCCGTTTAAAAAGGCGAGATCGGTGCCGGGTTTAATCGGCAAATAAAGATCGGCTTTATCGGCCGTGGTAGTGCGGCGCGGATCAACCACGATTAACTTGGCACCGGCTTTGACGCGATCCATCATGCGCAAATACAAAATCGGGTGGCAGTCGGCCATGTTGGCGCCTATCACCAAAAACAGATCGCTGTGGTCAAAATCCTGATAGGAACCGGGTGGCGCATCGGAGCCGAGCGAGAGCTTGTAACCCGCGCCCGCGCTCGCCATACACAGGCGCGAGTTGGATTCGATATTGTTGGTGCGAATAAAGCCTTTGGCGAGTTTGTTGGCGAGGTATTGGGATTCGATCGACATCTGCCCGGATACGTAAAAACTGATCGCCTCTGGGCCGTGTTGGTCGAGAATATCGCGCAAGCGTTGGGCGGTGGTGCTGATCGCCTGCGCCATAGGGGTTTTCACCGGGTCACGGCGGCGCTCACCGCGCACAAAGGCGGATTCCATGCGACCGGAGTTAGTGAGCGCTTGGGCGCTGGTCTGGCCTTTGGTGCACAGGCGGCCAAAATTGGACGGATGGTTTTTATCGCCAGTGACTTTAACGACCTTGGTGCCGTCGGTTTCCAGCACCATACCGCAGCCCACACCGCAGTATGGGCACACGGAACGCACGGACTTTTTCACAGCAGAATCAGACATAAGCTAGCAACTCCTCATTGGGAGGGGTTTAGCAAGCGTTATGCCAGTGGCTAAGCAGATTAGCCAATTTCGCACAAGATGTTGATTTTATTAGAGTATTTTAATTTCAAATCGCTAAAAACTATTTCCCAACAGACCGTATTAATCCCCTGCTCATTTTTTTGCCTCATCTAAATGCAATTTTCGATTGATCGGGCACAATTTTGTTTTTTATTGGTGCACCAAGAGCAGCGAGCTGTCGCCATCATCCTCCACCAATCGAATCCCAATGCACCAAAAAAACTCATTCTCACGTTTTAAATTGACCCACCAATTGCTGTAATTCCGCCCCTACGGTAGCCAGCTCATCACCCGATTGATGGGAGCGCTCGGCGTAACGACCCGCAGATTCAGTGGCATCGGCGATTGCATGTATGCTTTGGTTGATCGACTCAATCACCTGGGTTTGCTCCTCGGCAGCAGTGGCGATTTGTAAGCCGCGCTGACTGATAGTGCTGACCTGCTGGTCAATAGCACCAAGCGCCTCCGAGGTGGCACTGACCATTTGCACCGAGACATCACCTTTAACCAAACTGCGCTTGATCGACTCGCTTGCGCCAGCGGTACTGGCTTGTAGGCGCCGGATCATCTCTTGGATCTCTTCGGTTGAGGCTTGTGTACGCGCTGCCAATGCTCTGACTTCATCGGCCACTACTGCAAATCCGCGCCCCTGTTCGCCCGCACGGGCAGCTTCTATCGAAGCATTGAGCGCGAGCAAATTAGTCTGCTCGGCAATACCGCGAATAGTATCGGACACCGCACCAATGCCATTTACGTCCTCCTGCAATTTCTGCAAACCTTCGGTATTAAGCCTCACCTCTGATGACAGCACTTGAATATTATCGATGGACTTGGCAGACGTGGATTGCGCATCTTTTGTGGTAGATTCGGCAAGATTAGCGGCCGCGGCGGCGTCTTGGGTGCTACGCGCGACTTCAACTGCGGAAGCTGCCATTTCGTTCATTGCGCTGGCAACTTGCAGAGTTTGCTCGCGCTGCTGCTCGAGGGTTTGATAGGTTTCATGGGTATCTTGAGACACCTGTTGGCTAATAGTGGCGACCTGCAAGGTGAGCTGTTGAATACGCTGGATCATGCCATGAATGGAATCCACAAAACGGTTAAAGGCAGCGATTACTGCACCGATTTCGTCATCGCTGGTACGCTGTAGGCGGCGGGTTAAATCGCCACCGCCACGGGCTATATCTTCCAAGCTAAGCAATAATCCATTGAGTGGTGCCAGTGTTTTATTGGCGATGTAGACCGCTACCAACGCCATCAACCCCAACAGAATCAGAGCGGCGGCAAATACCCAGAGCAAGGTTGCGCGGATGTGTTTATCTGCCAGCGCTCGCGCTGAATTCACCGCATCGTCAATGTTATCTATGTAAAAACCGGTGCCTAACATCAGGTTCCATTTATCAAACCAGATGGCGTAACTGAGCTTTGGGTAGGCTATATCGCCCTGCCCCAAACGGGGAAAATGGTAGGTGACCAAACCGCCCCCTGCTTGCCCCTGCTTAACTAGCTCATTGATGAGAAAAACACCGTTAACATCTTTATAGTCGCGGAAACTATCGCCGATACGCGCGCCATCACTGCCAGAAAACACCCGCACTGAACCACCATCGTAACCAAAGAAGTAGCCATCTTTGCCGTACCTCAGCTGCTTCAGTAGCGCGATGGCCTGTTCTTTTTCAGGGGAATCGCCTGTAGGTGCTGCATCGTACAGTGCTTTGATAAGAGAACTGGCAATATCCAATGAATTGCGCAATTCGGTTTTGTGCGCGCTGAGCAACGCGTCGCGCAATATACCCATATCTTTATCGACAACATCCTGCATGCGAGCACTGACCAAGGTTAGCAACACCACCAAAATCGCGATGCCGGGCACTAAACCGAGCAAGATCAGTTTGTACTTCATCGATACAGAACCCATAAGCGGCTCTCCTGTCAGTCTTTATTGTGATTTGTGCAATAGGCATATATAACATATTGTTATTTTGACCAATTGTAACCACTACCAATAGAAGAGCCAGTTATTCAGACGAAAAGATCTAAAATCGTCTATATTCAAATACATAGTTATAACCAGCAACTCGTTGACGGCGTGCGCATGACCCCAGATCCGGAAATCAGACTACTACTTAAAAAGCTTAACGTGCCGACTGAGGGGCTGGCGCAGTTGAGTTTTTGCGGTGGCAATAAACTCGCGCAGGTCAAACTCTGGTTGCAAAGCTTGCCGTTGACTCAAGCCCAGCAAGTCAGCGCCCAGCTTTATACCGCCGTGCATGAGCTCAGCCGTTTGCGCACCAGCAGCGACAACCGGCTCGCCATTCTGGAGCTGCTGCGCGCACCGGTTCATCAAACCCTGAGCGGCCTTGCACTCAAATACTTAAATCAACCCTTGATCCTGCCCGAAGCTGCACTTAAAACCGCGACCGTTGCCCAGGCGATTCAAAAGCACTTTCTGAACAGCTATCTCGCCGTGGTAAAGGAGATTTGCACTCCCCACGCCACCAAGACGCCTCCTGAGCAACAAGCGCTGACCATTCATCGCTCACTGACTGCATTGAGCCTGTTATTGCTGCGCGCTTATCAGCTCTACCTGCCGGTCTCCAGCCAAGTGTGGACCGAAATACATGCACTCTATCAATTAGCCTGCGCGCTGGAGCTGGAACACCTGCCGGTGGAGGACAAATTCCCCCATCAACACGGGATGAGAACAGCTCACCATGTGTATCTGCGCATACTTCTATTGGCGACCGCGCGCCCCAATCAATTGCGTCAGGATGAGATCGAAAGTACCTATAACGTATTGGAACTGTTGGCACCCAGCGCTGAATTAAGCCCATACAACCCCGGCGGAAAAGAAAACCTGTTTGTGGTGTTAACCGATAGCAATCGCCCGCCGTTTTATAAATCCCACTGGCGCCCGGCCAGCAACCCCGGTATTGAGCCGCCGCTGGAGATTCGTACCAGCCCACTGGTGAGCAGACTGCAAGAGTTGCAAAGCAGTGGCAACGAAGGCGTAGATGCCAGCGTCAGCCAACGCAATCAACTCAACTTATCGGCAGCCTTGACCAAACACTTGGCACAAGCCTGGAGCCATTTGGCGCTGCGCAGCTTTGAGCGGCAGGATGTCAACGCCGATATAGAAGTCACTGTCGGCCTCACCAATATTCATTTTCATCTAGCCGATGAGCAGCCGTTTAACCTGTTTTTGAACCAAAGCAATGCCGTTGCCGGCGAACCGGCAAAAGGCGCTATCTACCAAAAGCGCGGCGTGCAACTAAAGGCGACTGAGACCAAAAAAGCCGACGACCCTTGGGGTGATACCTTTGACATTGTGGGCACCGCCTTGGATGGACGCGCGCGCCCCACACTGGAGATTGAAAAGAAAATCAAATCCCAGGAACAGAGCAGCTATCAAGGGCAACATCCGATTTACAAGGTACCGCTGATGGATCGCAGCCCCGGTGGCTATGGGCTGGAATGGCGCAACGAAATCCCGGTTCAAGTGCGCGCTGGCGAGCTGCTCGGCTTGCGTGAATATGGTCGCAATAAATGGTCTATCGGTGTGGTGCGCTGGGCGCATCAGATTAAAGGCGCAACACAACTGGGGATTCAAGTTATCGCTCCCCATGCGATTCCGGTGGGCTTAGCCGCGATTCATAAAACCGGTGGCTTTGCTGAATATTTACGCGCCCTACAAATCCCCGAGTTGCGCGCAATCAATCAACCGCCCAGCATGATTACCAATGCGATTTCATTCCATGAGTACAGCAAAGCCCGGCTTTACACCCAAAGCCAGGCCGGGGTGAGTAATGAGGGAGATAAATCCATTCAGCTAACCCAGCGGTTATTTGCCACCGGTGCTTTTAGCCAATTCGGTTTTCGCGAACTGGTTACCGTCAAAACCGAAGCAAAAAACAACAAAGATGATTTTGACTCAGTGTGGGAATAAATCGCCCAGCCCTTCACTCTACAGCTGAGAACTAGACCACAAAAGCCTCGACCAGATCGCATAAATCGCATGACAAGTTGAGTGCCCAACTGAATTCAGTAATATAGGCCGACAAGGATTTTTAAAGACACCTTCCTGCACCAAGGCAAGCGGTTAGCGACACAAGGTAGAGTTTTCGGACTTATCGGCAACCAGTGCACTGCAAATACAGAAACTAAAAGCCCAAGGTTCGATAGAACAAGTATTCAAACGAACTCGTGCGCTAGAAAACGCGCTATAGTCAAAAACGAGCGAAGCCCTGACCATCGCCTGACTACCATAGAAGACATATGACGACTACCGATACTATCCGACTCCTGATTTTGAATAATCAACGCTCCGAAGCCGAGCGCTTGATCAGCATGCTGCACGCCTCCGGCCACCCTTGCCGCGCGCAACATGTCGAGAGTGAAGAAGCTCTCGTTAAACTGTTGCAGGAGCAGAGCTGGGATTTATTGATTGGCCATTACGACACCAGCTCCCCCACCCCACAGACAGCGATCAAACAAATTCGCCGACTCAATAAAGATGTGCCGGTTATCCTGCTCTACGATGTGGACGGAGAAAATAGCCCGTTTGCCGTAATTGAAGGGCTACGCATGGGCGCAACCGATGTGGTTGACCTGGATAACGACCAGCATTTATTGCTCGTGATAGACCGCGAACTGGGCAACCGCGAACAGCGTCAGGCGCGCCGTAATACTGACCGCCGCTTTCGCGAAGCCGAGCGCCGCAGCCAACAATTACTCGACAGCTCGCGCGATGCTATCGCTTTTATTCAGGATGGCCTCTATCTCTACGCCAATGAATCCTTTGCGGAACTGTTTGGCTATCAAGACAAAGACGATATAGAAGCCATGCCGATTATGGATATGGTGGCCGACAAAGATCAGGCGCGTTTGAAGAACTTCCTGAAAGATTTCACCTTCAAAGGTGATGAGGCCGAATCCAGTACTCTCGGTTTTGCCGGTATCACCAAAGACGACAAAGAAACCCATATAGATTTGGAAGTATCACTGGTCACTTACGACGAAGAGCCCTGCATCCAATTCCTTGCCCGCGCCTCGATGAATTCGGCCAACAATGCCAATAACGAGGAGCTGGAAGCCCAGCTTAAACAAATTAAATGGCAGGACTTAGTTACCGGCACCTACAACCGTCAATACCTGCTCAATCAGCTCGACCACATCATCGACACTGTGGATGAAAAACAGTACTACTGCCTCTTTTATATTGAGTTGGATAACTTTAGCGGGCGCGTAAAAGATACCTTCGGCGTTGCCGGTGCCGATCTGGCGCTGATTGATATAGCCACCCTACTGCGCGCCAAAGCCAATACCAGCGACACCATTGCGCGCTTGGGCGATTCTACCTTTGCCATTATTTCACCCAATGTGAAAGCCGATGCGGCGGTCAACCGCGCCACACAGCTGTGCAAAGATTTGGAAGGTCATATTATCGAGATAGATCACAAAACCCTGCAGATCACCTGCAGCATTGGTATCTCGCTAATCAATGAAACCACCACCAGCACCAACACTGTCATTGAACAGGCGCGTACCGCGATGCTCAAGGTACATACGGAGAATGGCAACAACGCCATGCTGTTTGAACCTGAAACACCTAAGATAGATCTTAAAATTGACGTTGCCGCAGCCATTCAACAAGCATTGGATAATGACCGTTTCCGGCTATTGTTCCAGCCGATTATCAGCCTGCGTGGTTCCGATGAGGAATACTACGAAGTCTATTTGCGCATGATCGATGATCAGGGCAACGAGATTTCACCCAATCTCTTTTTGGAGGCGGCATCAAATATGAGTGCCTGTACCAAAATTGACCGCTGGGTAATTTTGGAATCTATCAAGATGCTGTCGCAACATCGCGCCAAGGGCAATAAAACCAAGCTAATTGTTAATATTGGGCGCCAATCCCTGTGCGATGAATCGCTCATCCCTTGGCTTGCCGTTGCTTTCAAAGCCGCCAAACTGAGCTCCGACTCGATTGTGTTCCAAGCACAGGAAATCGATGTCACCAATCATTTAAATGCCGCCAAACATTTTTCCGAGGGGCTGGAAAAGCTCAAAACCAGCTTTGCCATCAGTAACTTTGGCTGCTCATTGAACCCATTCAACACACTTGCACATGTGCCAGTTACCATGATCAAGGTCGATGGCTCTTTCACTACCGATATTCAAAATAACAATGAAAGCCCGGAGACACTGATTCAGCTAATCGAAAAGCTAAATGGCGAAAGCAAGATCACGCTGGTGCCCTTTGTAGAAAATGCGAGCGTACTTTCCACTCTCTGGCAAGCAGGTGCCCACTATATTCAAGGGCACTATTTACAAGAGCCAAGCCAGGGAATGACGTACGACTTTAATATGGAAAGCTAGTCCAGAGGTGCGAAAACCTTCCGCACCTGGTACGGATTTCCCTCCAGCCAGGTGCACAAGTTCGATTTTCAGACGCATGAGCACTAGTTTCGTGCATAGGTCACAAAAAGTCTTGCCCCGGTTTTTTTATGCTTACTTTTTCCCTTTAAAACCAATAACATAAATACAAACATCACTACAAAATAAGATGTTATCAACCACGCTTAGCCTCTAAATGAAAGTCGATTTATCAATAAATATAAGATAAAAACGAATAATGCCACGCTGAGATGGCAGCTAAATCTACCTCCGAGAACTCGCCAAACCCGATCTATTTGCATCGAGAGCATTGCCTATTCCGATATGGCTACGGTCACCTCATGCATTCAGGATCACCTCCAATAACACGCTTGAGTAACGGGCTTTTTGTGTCTGGGCTTAATTAACAATAATGCCCGATGCATAGGTATATCTGGTGCTTTGCCGCCCGTTAAAAAGCCGCCGAGCAATCGGTATTCATCTTTGAGGAAGAACTATGCGTCGCTTTAACGCCTCCGCGACAGCTCCTCGCCCAGCAGGTGCGCTGACCCGCTCCCTCTGTGCGCTTGGACTGTCACTCGCTCTCTCCGCAGTGTCGCTCCAGACCCACGCCGCCTGCCAATATCAGGTAACCGGTCAATGGGGCACAGGCTTCACCGCCACAGTCAAAGTCACCAATGAAGGTACCGCTGCCGTCAGCAGTTGGAACCTGAACTGGCAGTATGCAGGCGACAACCGCATCACCGGCGGCTATGACGCCGTATTCAGTGGCACCAATCCCTATACTGTTAAAAACGCCAGCTGGAATGGCACACTGCAACCCGGCCAAAGCCTGACCTTTGGTTTTCAAGGGACAAAAGGGGCAACAGCCGCAGAAGTTCCGGCTCTGACCGGCAACCTGTGTGGTGCAACAACCTCATCGGCCAGCTCGACTGTCACGTCGGCCAGTAGCTCTTCGCGCTCCAGCAACTCAAGTTCGCTAGTGCCAAGCAGCAGCTCAGCGCCTAGCTCCGTATCTTCGTCTTCATCCTCCAGTGCTCCGGCACCCTGGACATTAAACACTACTGACTCTTACCTCAACTTCGCCACCATTAAAAATACCCACACGCTGGAAGCACATCACTTCACCACCATCAGTGGCGATATCAACAGCGCCGGAGTGGCGACCTTGACTATCGACCTGAACAGCGTCAACACCGGAGTTGCACTGCGCGATCAACGTATGCGCGACCTGCTGTTTGAAACAACCAGCTACCCCAGCGCGATTGTCACCGTCGCCGTGCCTGCCAACCTGATCAGCAGCCTTGCTGTTGGCCAAAGCGCAGCAACCGATATTTCGGCCAGCCTCAATCTGCATGGTGTAACTGGAGCCATCACCACCAAAGTGTCAGTACAGAAGCTGTCTGTCTCCCGCGTGCTCGTGCAAAGCATCGCACCAGTGCTCATTAAAGCTGGCGATTACTCGCTCACCAATGGTGTTGAAGCCCTCCGCGCGGCAGTGGGAATTGCCTCGATTAGTGTCGCCGTTCCGGTGGACTTTGCGCTCGTCTTTGACGCCCGTTAATTGGATGAAGCATAGAGAGAAACTATTATGAAAAAATTATTGCAACTGTCGCTGCTGTCCACCGGGATCGCCTTCGGGCTTATCGCCCCGGGCACTGCTCTGGCGCAAGGCGCCTGTAGTGTAAATTTCCAAACTGAAAACAACTGGGGTGCAGGCGCCCAGTACAAAGTCACCCTCACCAATACCAGCGCCGCCAAAACCAGCTGGGAACTCTGCTGGACCTATGCAGGGAACGACACCGTATCCCAGCTCTGGGAGGGTTCTTACACCCAAACCGGTAAAAATGTGTGTGTGAAAAATGTCGGCTACAACGGCAGCTTAGCCACTAACGGCAGCGTGGTATTTGGCTTGATCGCCAACAACCCCGGCACCGTGCCCACTGAGTTCACCCTGAACGGTGCAGCATGCAGCGGCACAACCACCAGTGCTAGCAGTAGTAGCACCAGCAGTGTAACCACCACCGCCAGTAGTAAAAGTAGCAGTAGTGCACCTGCGGTAGCTGCCCGTTGGCTACTCGATGGCACTGCCTCAACACTGCACTTTGTTACTGTGAAGAAGAGCACTGCCGGGGTGGAAACGCCGGAGAACATGACCTTTACCCAACTGCAAGGCACGGTCGCAACCAGTGGTCAGGCAACACTGAGCATTCCACTGGCTAGCATCAGCACGGGCGTGGATATCCGCAATACACGCATGCAGAGCCTATTGTTTGAGTCCGGCTTTTTGCCCAGCCTGCACTTCACCACTCAACTCGATTTGGCCGCGATTGATGCCATGGCCGTTGGTAGCACCAGCGTGCAGAGCTTGACCGGCAACCTGGTGTTGCACGCGATAGTCAAGCCAGTGTCATTTGATGCACTGATCGTAAAACACGCCAACAACCGCATTAGTTTCTCGCCGCGCAAACCTATCGCAATCAACTCTACTGATTTCGATATGAATGCCGGTGTAGAAGCCCTGCGCGCAGTGGCGGGTTTGTCTACCATCAGCGAGAGAGTCCCGGTCTACTTCAAGATGTTCCTGACCCGCGACAACCCGACCAATACACCGGCCATCGCCCTTGCCTCTGCACCTAATGCAGCACTTGGCCTGAGCGGAAGCATGAGTAACACCACCGGTGTAGCCAGCCTTAATTGGGTCGATGCGAGCAGCAACGAAAGCGGCTTTTTGGTACGCCGTAAAGGCGCCGATGGCCGCTGGGCAACTGCAACCGGCACCCCGGCAAACACCGTCAGCTACCTCGACAACCTGACCGCAGCAGGCAGCTATGACTACAAAGTTATCAGCTATACCGACAGCGTTCCGGCTGCTGCTACCGCTCCGATTAGCTTGACGTTTGAACCCACCGCCGGCTCATCAGCTAGCAGTGCTTCCAGTACCTCGACCACCTCAGTTAGCTCCTCCAGCAAAAGTGCTTCATCGCTTAGCTCGGGCAGCTCTAGCAGCGTTGGCCCAGGCAACTCAGCACGCGGTGAAGTGGTGTGGAGAGAACAGTGTGCTGGTTGTCACGGCACCCGCATGACGGTGAGCCTCACTAAATACCCCGAGAACTCCACCGCCTTGCAAACCTACATCGCCGGCAACATGCCAGCGAGCAACCCAAGCGCTTGTGTTGGCCAATGTGCCGCCGATGCAGCAGCCTTGATTACTGCGTGGACCAAGTCGCCAAGCGGCCAGCCAATGAATGATGCCAACGCATTTGCCTGTACCAGCACGACTGCCCAACCGGGCAAACGCACCTTGCGTTTGTTAACCCGCGCGGAATACCAGCGCTCGGTTGGCGATTTAGTAGGCTATACCGATGATGTAATTTCACGCCTGCCAGACGATGCAATCTCCGGTGCATTCCAGAACAACAACGATTTGTTTGTCGATGCTGGCCGTTACTCAAACTATGTTGCGACTGCCGAACGTATCGCTGAGTCAGTTTCCACCCGCTGGAATTCGGTACTGGCCTGTACACCTTCAACCGCTTGTGCGGATAAGTTGGTAAGTGATTTGGCGCCACGTATTTTCCGTCGCCCATTGACCAGTGCCGAACAAACCAGCTACCAAGCGCTAGCGCGCGGCACCACTGGTGGCCGCACCGTAACCGAAGGTATGACAGTGGCATTGGCGACCATGTTGTCAGCCCCCCAATACTTGTATCGCTCGGAAGTGGGTGACTTAACCAGCGGCACCACCTACAAGTTGAATGGCTACGAGATGGCGACCTATCTGAGTTATACCTTCACCGGTACTACTCCGAATGCGACCCTGATGACAGCAGCGGCCAACGGCAATTTGAATACGGTTGCCGGTGTACGCCAACAGGCCGCTACGCTATTGAATTCAGCCACAACCAAAGTATTGCTGGGTCAACTGGTGAACCGTTGGTTGGGTACCGAGACTCTGGCTACTCAAGGCAAAGTAGGCGTGGCTAATTTTGCAACCTTGGCGGGTGACATGCAGAACGAGCTGAGTAAAAACTTCTCTGCCGCAATGCTGGAATCCAATTCTACCTTTACCACCCTGTATAACCCCACGTTCACCCATGTGAATCAACGTTTGGCAAACCACTATGGCCTGGCGTACAGCGGTACGGCTGATGCCGATGGCTTTGTGCGCGTCAACACCAGTGACCGTGGCGGTATCTTAACCTCGGGTGCCTTTATGTCGCGTTATGCGCGTGATAACGATGCCAATTTGATTACTCGTGCGGTCGCGGTACGGCGCAAGATGATGTGTCAGGATATCCCTGAGCCACCAGCTGGTACCTCATTGGATCGCGATGCGTTAGGTGAAGCACACGCGGCGTTCTTGGCTGCGCCCACCACCACTGAACGTATGGCGGTGGCGAAGATTACCGAAAATCAACCCTGCTCTAACTGTCACCTGGAAATCATCAACCCCTTGGGTGGCGGGATGGAGAACTTCGACGCAACCGGCCGTGTTCGCACTACCGATTTGCGCGGCAACCCAATTAATGCGCAAGCGACTTTCTTCTCGCCCTACCAAAAATTGCAATTCGCCAACGACCCAAACCGCGTGATTTATTCACCTGAAATCACCTTTAACGGCGCCAAAGACCTGGCTCGAATAATGGTTGAGCAGCCACTGGTATCCCAGCAGGCGAAAACCTGTTTGGCGACTCAGCTGGTCAGTTTCAGCAGCGGTGTAGCGACTACCTTCCTGATCGACCGGGACGCGACTCGTGAAGTGCCCTACAACATGTCGCTCGCAGAGCGCAGTGCCTATCGCTGCAATATCGAGAAGCTGACCAATGTGCTGAACACTAGCGGTCCACGCGCGATGTTGCAGGAAATACCGGCGTTGGATTCTGTGATCTACCGGCAGGAGTGGGCGCGCTAAGGCGCGCTCCATTCTCCCAGTTAACGAATTGGAGTCAAAAAAATGAGATCTAAAGATTGTTTTGATCAAGAGCGCCGGAACTTCCTGCGTGTTGTACAACGCTCGGGTATCGCCATGGGCACGATTCAAGCGTCCAGCTTGCTTGCCGGTGTGATGATGGCGCGGGTAGCAGAAGCGCAATCCGGAACCGCCACCAAACACGTTGCGGTGTTTATGCCCGGCGGCTGCACCCCGGCCAAATGGGTTCCAACAGGCGCCAGCTTACCCATCCAATCTGCGCCGCTGCAGAGCCATTATTCTGCTGGTCGGGTTGCCTTAATCTCCAACGCCACCATGTTCCAGGGCGGCCATGGAGTGATGTTTTGTCGCTTCAATGAAGCGAATCCTTGGGGTAAACAGAGTATCGACGTCAACCTCGGCAAAGTATTGAGTGCTAACTCAAGCTCACCGGTTAAATGGTTAAACCTGGGTACACATGCGGGATCTGAGCTGTCGCGCGACAGCTCTGGCATTCCAACGATCACCAGCCCGGCAGCCGCATTGGATATTTTGTTTGCGGGTGGCGGTGGCGGCACTGGTACTGGCACTGTTCCGCCGCGCAAATCATTGGTCGATTACCATGCGACCGCGATCAATGATTTGAAAACTAAATTAGGCCTGCACGAGTTACAAAAACTGGATAGCCACTTAAACGCGATTAGAGAGTTAGAGTCCAAGATCGTTACTACCGGTGGCAACACCGGTTCTTGTCCACGTCCGCCGGAGAAAGCCGCCACTGGATTTGATGCAACGTCTAGGATCATGAGCGAAATCGCCGTGCTGGCACTGAAATGTAACCTGACCTCATCGGTATCTCTAGCGTTTGGTAATGACGATCACAACCACGTACTCGATGGTGCAATGATTGTTGATACCACCGGCGCTCATCGCCCACGTCCGTCACATGACTCGCATCACAACCAAGGCAACCCAAGCTACCGCGGTTACTACGATAATGATGTGGCTTATCAGATGTCGCTGACTGCGCAGTTGCTCGATAAGTTGCAGGCAGAGAATCTACTCACCTCCACCATTGTTACTCAGGTATCGGATATGGGTAACGTAGATGCGCACAGTGGCAGCAACTGTCCAATGCTAGTGGCGGGTGCTGGAGTTAAAGGCGGCAAAGTCGTTAATGCCGGTGGCGCTGGTCAAACGGCACTGTTCCAAACCGTTGGTTTAGCGCTGCAAGCAAATCAGGGCGCAAATGGAAGTTTGTACCGCAGCTGGGGCTCACAAACTATTGCAGGAATATTCTAGTAGCTGGAGTTAAGCGCATAAAAAAACCCGGCGCAAGCCGGGTTTTCCTCGCGCTATACGATGCTGCACAGAAAAACAAAAAACCAAAAAAATTCGTCTTTAAAAAAAGGTTTCTATTATGAAAACTTTAATCGTCTACGCTCATTTACTTGCCGCTTGTGTTGCTATCGGTATTTTGCTGATACAGGATTTAGCCTTGGCTAAAACGCGCGGAAAGGCACTTCCGGCAGCGGCGATCAAAGACCTGACAAAATCAGCCAGTATCATGTTTATTGCATTGATCACGCTGTGGATTAGCGGCCTCTCATTAGTGCTGATCGGCTATTTAGATAACCCGGCACAGTATTTAATGAATGAAAAACTCTGGGCCAAATTTACCGTGGTGGCGGTCTTAACACTGAATGGCATTGCACTGCATTATTTCAGTTTCCCGCGCGTTACTTGCGCACGCGGATTTTTGTCCGTGTCGGGAATTGAACAAATATTGGTAGTCTTAACCGGTGCAGTCTCATCTGTTTCCTGGCTGTTCGCCTGCTATCTCGGCATTGCGCGCCCATGGAATTACACCGTGGATTACAGTTACATCATGTTCATCTACAGCGGTTTGCTTATCTGCGCCATTATCGTCGCCGGAGAAGCCCTGCGCTCCATGCGCCGCGACGACCCTCCCCTACTTACCGAACAGGCGTCATTAAATCGCCCGCAAAAATGTGAGTAATTATTATTAATAATCGGCAAGGAAATAATGCTGAATAGAAAATGAACTTTTAAGCGAACACTGGCGGGGTTCGCTTTTTTTATTGTTTCGACGAACGAATAGCAGGTACGGGTGACGGGCGCCCCAAATAATATCCCTGCATAGAGACGATCCCTAACTTAAATAACTTTTCAAACTGCGCTGCGGATTCGACCCCTTCCACAACTACTTTCAAACCCATTTTCTGTGCAATTAACATTGCGCTTTCGATAATCACCAAACCTTGTTTGTCGAGCTGCGCAGTAAACGAGCGATCGATTTTAATTCCTGTAACCGGAAATTCATGCAGGCGCGAAAGCGATGAATAGCCAGTACCAAAGTCATCAATATAAACCTCAACGCCAAAACTGCGCAGCTGTGTTACCGTCACCAAGGTCGTATCTAAATGCGCTTCACCAAATAAACTCTCAGTCACCTCCAAAATCAATGCATCCGGTGGGAACGCGGTCTCCTGCAAGATACTGATTACACGCGCCGAAAAATTTTGCGCAAGCAACTGCTTAATAGAGACATTGATCGCCAACTTAATCGCGGAGTCTTGCTGGCGCCACTCACGCGCCTTACTGCAGGATTGATATAAAACCCAATCACCTAGCGCGACAATACGATCCGTCTCTTCCGCCAAATAGATAAATTCACATGGGTCTATCACCCCCAAGGAGGGATGATGCCAGCGCGACAACACCTCCAAGGTTTCAACCTCATTAGTGAGCGCATTAACGATGGGTTGATAAGCAAGTGTTAATTCATTTTGTTTAATGGCGTCAGATAAAGCGCGACCAAGATCAAAACGCCGTTTCTGGGTCTCAGCATAAATATCGTTATAAATGAGACTATTTCCGCGACCACTGCGTTTCACTTCTGCAACCGTTAAATCGGCTGCATGAATAATATCTTGAAAATTTATCGCATCGGTCGGGAAGTACGCCATGCCAACACTCAGGCCAACACCCAGTGATTCATCGCGAATACAAAGCGGGGCGATCGCAGCATCTATAAGCTGTCTTGCCAGTGTTTCAGCACGCTCACGCGTATTATCGGCCTGCGCAGTAACCAGTAAAAATTCATCGCCTCCCCAACGCGCGAGAATAGCATCATCAGGACAAACCTCGTTAAAACGATAGGCAATCATACGCAGCACCTGATCGCCAACCTCATGCCCTAAAGCGTCATTAATTTGTTTAAATCGATCTAAATCCAGAAATAAAATGGCGGCTTCTTGTGGGTTATCGGCATGCAGTTTTTTCTCCATCCAATCAATTAACCCAAGCCGATTAGGTAAGCCGGTCAGTGCATCATTGTGTGCAATGCGCTCAAGCGCACTGGTTCGCTGTTGAACACGCAACTCAAGCTCTGCATTTAAATGTTGCAAATTATTAATCAGTTGTTTGTTTTCCATTTGCAGCGTCAAGCTTTTTAACAACACATAATGATTATTTCGGTGACTGATAATCATTGCGACCCAAAAAACCAACCCCAGCACAGAGAACACCCAGTGTTCGCTAGCCACCCAATAAATAATCACCGAGGTAAATAACAACAAGATTGTGATGTAAATTCGGCCCGCATATTTCAACGGCGCGGTGATACCTGTAGCGCCACCGGCCAATGCAGAGATAATGACTATGACAGTAAATTTTGCCTCTGAGGTGGCCAATTGAAAGGTGATAAAAACCATTGCCACCCATATCAAAGCGGCAGAGTGAAGCCCCAAAGTATAAAGCAGCACCCAGTTGCCCACCCTAGCCTGGTCGGGATTCTCTTTTGCACAATAGCGCTGAAAGAAAAACCAGCACAGCAATCGCAACCCGCTTAGCACAAACACCAATGCCAACCAAACCGGAAGATAGCTAACACCATCGGCATATAATAAAAATGCCACTCCGAGTGTAGCGGCAATATTTACACCCAGCATGGCGGGAAGATTTTGGTAGGCCAAAGCCGCAAGCTGCATCTCGATCAATGTATGCTGATCGGTAGCACGGCGATTAGGAAACGCTTGAGCTTTCTGTGTGAACATTATGGGGTTCTAAGCACGTGAAACACCCGTAAAGGCATGTAGTAATAGAAGACGGCTGTTTTAAGCTTAGCGCAGTTTTTGTCTATCGCGCGCTAATTAAGGTTAGCGCGCAGGGAGAAAATCAAACGATATAGAGATGGGGCGCATTCGCCCCTATCAAAAGCAGGAGTAACGGGCAAAAAACTTATAACAAATTATCCCTTTCCCTAAAGCCCAACAAATACAAAATCGCATCCAAACCCAAGTTGGAAATATTGTGTTCCGCCGAGGCTTTTACTAACGGTTTTGCACGGAAGGCGACGCCGAGGCCGGCGACGCTGAGCATGGGTAAATCATTGGCGCCATCGCCGACGGCGATGACTTGCTCCAGCGCAATGCCCTCTTGTTTGGCGAGCATAGCAAGCAGTTCAGCTTTGCGTTGGCCATCAACAACAATGCCTTTTACTTCGCCGGTGACTTTGCCATCGACAATATCCAATTCGTTGGCGTAGACGTAATCTATGCCGAGTTTGCTTTGCAAGTAGCGGCCAAAATAATTAAATCCGCCGGATAAAATTGCGGTTTTGTAGCCAAGTTTTTTGAGCGAAGAAATTAATTTTTCTGCGCCTTCGGTAATACGCAATTGATCGGCGATACCGGCGAGCACCGATTCATCCAAACCTTTCAGCAGTGCCATGCGGCGCGCGAAACTTTGCTTGAAATCCAATTCGCCGCGCATCGCGGCTTCGGTAATTTCAGATACTTGTTCACCCACACCAGCGGCTTTGGCCAGTTCGTCGATCACTTCAGCTTCAATCAGGGTTGAATCCATATCGAAACAGACCAAACGGCGATTGCGGCGATAAACCGTGTCGCGCTGGAATGCGACATCGATATTCAACCGCGCCGATAGCTCCATAAAATCGGCGCGCAGTGCGGTTAAATCAGCGGGCGAACCGCGCATGGAAAATTCCACGCAAGCGCTGCCCTGATTTGTATCGCTAATCGCTAAATCCGCAAGTGGCACACGGCCAGATAAACGGCTGACGGTGTCAATATTTAAACCGTGCTGGGAGGTAACCCCGGTCAATTCGGCAATCATCGCCGCATCAATCTGGCGCGCAATCAAGGTCACTATGTGGCGAGTTTTGCCCTGCTGCTCAGCCCAATGCTCGTAGCTGTCGGGGGCGATGGTTTGAAAGCGCACCTGAATACCAAATGGCTCGGTGGCTTGCTGGATTTGGTCGAGCAAGCGGGTGCGCACATCATCTGCAACACGCAGTTCAACCAGAATGCCTAGCGCAAGGGTATCGTGAATCACCGCTTGGCCTATATCCAACACGCGGGCGCCGTAGCGGGCTAGAACATTGGTGATGGCATGAGTGACACCGGGCTGATCCTGACCCGACGCGTTGATCAATAAAAGTTCGTTCACAGAGCCTCTCTAACTGTTCTATCGGCTCTAGGGGGGAGCCAGGTGTGCCGCCCAGCGATAAGTAACACCTGGTGGTGTAAGCTGGAGCGATTGCGCAAAGCGCGCATTCTAACCCAAGTCGCCAACGCACGCTAAGTCAAAGCAAGTCATCACGACGTGTCCGCCACCCCAACATCGGTGTGCCATGGCACCGACTTAGCAGGCGCAAGCAACTTAGGCTAGAATGCAATTCCACACGACACTCACGCTTATGCTCATACCGACGAGCGCTTGCGCGCTTACTTGGGCGCAGAATTAAGAGTGCCGTAACACTGACCCTGGCAGGAACTGGGGTTAAACTATGAACGCAACACCCAGAGCACGGACTTAACCACACAATGGCATTAATCAATACCTATCGCAGTTACCCACAACTCAGCCTTTGCAGCCTGCTACTGATCGCACTCGGCGCTTTTGGCGCTTGGGCATATATCAACAACAGCGAACACAACCAGCGCGAGCAAATCGGCCACTACGGGCAAGTGCTCGCCAACAGCGCGGCGCGCCAAGCAGTGAACGCGACCCTGCAGCAAGATCTGGTCAGCCTGCAGGCGATCCTATTGGAAGTCGGCCAATACCCCAATGTGATTGGTGCGACCATCCACAATGTAGAAAATAAATTGTTGGTGCAGAGCGGTTTTAAACCGAATCAGGAAATTACCGGGCGCCGCTACAGTTTTTCTGCGCCTATCGCGCTGCACAATAATGTCGCGGGTTATTTGGAGGTCACGCTCGATGTTCCGCTTCACTCCGAGCGCGACTATCGCTTTTTTATGCTGTGGATGGCGGCGATATTTTGCTCCCTGCTGGTGATTTGGTGGTCGATCCAGCGCCAGTGGTGGTCGCAGTTAAAAGATAAGTTGCCAACCGCGGGTGAGATAGTCACTGCCGTGGTAGAAAAAATGCCGACCATTGAAGATGTGCCCGAGCCCGAGCCGGAATTGCCCAAACAAGTGTCGGTCCGGTTGAGTTTAGATATCGTGAATATGAGCAAACTCTACCAACAATTAAACAGCGAAAGTTTTGCCAATGTGTTGCGCCGTTTTGAAAAACAATTGCAGGGCGTGTTGAATTTATACAGCGGTGAACGGCAAATGTTATCGGGCGAAACTTTGATTATCGATTTCACCGGCGAAGCGTTTTACGAATGCAGCTTTCGCGCCGTCTGCGCTGCACAATTGTTAAATAGCCTGACCAGCCAAAGCCCCAGCCCGCGTTTGCATTTAGCAGCGGCGGTACATGAATTATCGGCACCGGTGAGTTCGAATAAATCGCTGCTGAAAGATTTTGTGGTGCAACACAACAATCATTTAAAACCCGATAAAGGCGAAATTTTAATTAGCCAACGTTTGATAGACCACGAGCTGCAGGCGCATTTGGATATAGTGAGCGATAGCGGCAAGCTAGTGGGATTAAAAGCTCCTTACGCGGCCCTACTGGCAAAACAAGAAGAACAATTGGTGGGTGCAACGACGACCTAATCGCGTGCGATGCGGATTGCAGTGTTCTATCCAGGACTCGCCGTAAACCCATCCATGGGGGCTCATCTGCGACATCCCTGTCGCAGACGGTCCTGGATAGAACACCGCAATCCACCGACAAGATTTCCGCAATATCGCACAAACCCGCTGTCACACACCTGCAACAATTCCATCACATAACCGTCACGCAGCCGTCATAACCTTGCAGCATCGCCCATCGCAAAGTTGTGACTACTATGCTCAATATCGAACAGTCCATCAGCACTAAATTCCCCGGTTTTACCCAACAGTCGCCCATGGTGCGCAACTCCACGCTCAGTATTTTGCGCAAGCTGACCCATGAAAAAGAAATTAATGCCTTTTTGCGCGAGCATGAAGGCAATCGCGGCATTGATTTTATCGACCGGATTTTTGAGTACTTCAATTTTAGTTACAGTATCTCCCAGCGCGAGCGCAACAATATCCCCGCACAAGGGCGCGTGATTATTATCGCCAATCACCCGATTGGTTCGCTCGATGGGTTAGCACTGCTGCGTTTAGTCAGCGAAGTGCGCAAGGATGTGAAAATTATCGCCAACGATATGCTGATGGCATTTGAGCCGCTGCACGATTTACTGCTGCCGCTGGATAATATGACCCGCGCCGCTTACAAACAGAGTTACAAAAATATTTTGCAGGCGCTCAATAACGAAGAGGCAATTATTATTTTTCCGGCGGGTGAAGTATCCCGCGCTAGCCCCACGGGGATTAAAGATGGAAAATGGCAAGCGGGCTTTTTGCACTTTGCGCGCAAAACCAAATCACCTCTGTTACCCATTTTTGTCTCCGCCAAAAACTCCATGCTGTTTTACAGCGCCTCAATGATTTTTAAACCGCTGGCGACTGCCCTGCTCGCCCATGAAATGTTTAACAAGCGCTCGGCAGAAATAAAATTCCGCGTGGGTGAAGTGATTCCCCACCACGCACTGGAATCCGATCAGCTCGCCGACAAAGCCCTAATCAAACGCCTGAAAAAACACGTTTACAAAATCGGCAAAGGTATTTCCTCTAAGAAAAAAAGCGCGCCGGTATTTGTCACCGAAAAAACCATCGCCCACCCAGAAGATCGCGCCGCACTGAAAAAAGAATTTAAAACCGCACAATTAATTGGCAGCACCCGCGACAACCACAAAATATTTCTGTGCGATTACGATCAACACCCCGTAGTGCTGCGCGAAATTGGCCGCTTGCGCGAGCAGACGTTTCGCTTGGTGGGCGAAGGTACCGGCAGCAGACGCGATCTGGACAAGTACGATCACTACTACCGCCACCTGGTATTGTGGGATGAAGAAAAACTCTGCATAGCAGGTGCCTATCGTTTAGGTGAAGCGCACAAGTTGATGAAGAAAAAAGGCGCAAAATCACTCTACACCGCTGAACTGTTTGAATTTAATCCATCGCTTACACCCTACCTCGAACAAGGTTTGGAATTAGGCCGCAGTTTTGTCCACCCGGATTACTGGGGCAAAGCCAGTTTGGATTATCTATGGCAGGGTTTGGGCGCTTATTTATCGCACCACCCACAAGTGCGTTTTGTCTTTGGCCCAGTGAGCATGAGCGCGCATTATCCCAAAGCATTGCGGGATCTATTGGTGTTCTATTACGAGCGCTACTACTCAGTCAAAAATGCCAACGATGAAAATCTCGCCGAGGGCAATCACCCTCACGAGATTGAAGAAGATGTGTTGATCGATTTGCAACATCGCTTTGCAAAATTAAACAGTGAACAAGGCTTTGAATTGCTGCAGGAAGAATTCAAAAAGCACGACTGTAAAATTCCTGTGTTGTTTAAACAATACGCCAGCCTCTACGAAGAAGGCGGCTACCATTTGCTCGCGTTCAGTGTGGACTCGGAATTCGGCAATTGTGTAGATGGTTTATTTATGGGCGATTTAACCTGCATGAAAGCCGCAAAACGCGCGCGTTATTTGTCAGCGCCGGTTAAATTGGAGCCTGCAACAATGCCAAAATCATTGGCTTGAAACCAATAACGAACATCGTTTTCGTTAGAGAAATCAGGCAAATAATTATTGGGAATGACCAGCAGACGCTTGGACGAAGAACCCTCGAGAGGAAAAGCGTCTCTGGTATGCTCATGCTGTTTCATATAGGCAAGCAACTCACCATCATCGATCATTTTTTCCAACCCTTCCTGCAGCCATTGCGCCAAGGCTTTATTATCTTTATGTACAAAAAAATAAGCGGCAAATGGGTAGTGCAATATTAATGGTTTATACACCATAAGTGCTGGGTAACTCGCCACGCGCTTGGCCATCTCCACTTGCGCTTCATGAAAGCCGCGCGGAAAATAGTCGCAGCGGCCAGCTACCACTTGTTTAAATAAACTTTCATAATTAATGCTGGTAACCAAGGGCAATTTAGCGTCACGAAAAATTCCCACATCCACCCAATGCGCATCTTGACAGGCGGTTAAGTGCGATAAATCGGCCAGCGTCTTCACTGCGTCAAAATCTGCAGCACTATCTTTACGAATAATAAATTGTCGATAACCTACCAAGCCTCGCTCTAGCGGGATGGGTACAACCAATAAATCGCGCGCTCGCGCCTTACTGCCACCCAGCCAAAAAATATCAATAGTACGATTAAGCCTCAGCTCATGGACACGGCGCTCAGTAGACATGGGAATGGTCGCTAAAACTTGAGGGACCACACGCCCCTTCGCGGCTTTCCGCAGGGCTTTTTCCATCAATCCGGTGAAGTACGAGTATGCAGTATCATCTGCAGAGCGAGCCTGGGGAACACGTATCGTGGGTACTTCTTGTGCATAGGGCACAACCGGGGCAAACATTAACAACAGACTACAAATAGGTACAACCCAACACTTCATAAACTATCACCTGAATAAGCAGCAATTCTGGAACGAGCTATTTCAACCCTATTGTTATTATCAGCAAATGTCCAACAATCTATCCTGCCTAGAGACCTGAATTAAAAAAACCTGTGCAGCATAGTAGAGTTGCAATCACCCCAAAAGTATAGGTTAATCCGCTTCATTACCCTGAAACCTTTAGCCAGCGCTTTTATCCCGCGCGTCACTTTAAAAATATCGAGTTTTCTATGCATATTCATATTCTCGGCATCTGCGGCACCTTTATGGGTAGCCTCGCCCAACTCGCCAAACAACTCGGCCACCGCGTCACCGGCAGCGATGCCAACGTGTATCCGCCCATGAGCACCCAGCTTGAGCAAGCGGGCATCGAATTAATTCAGGGCTTTGACCCAGCACATTTACAAGCACCGCATATGCAAACCCCGCCAGATTTAGTGATCATCGGCAATGCGATGAGCCGCGGTAATCCGAGCGTGGAATATGTGCTCGACCAGGGCATCCCCTATACCTCCGGCCCGCAGTGGCTGCGCGATCATGTCTTGCAAGGCAAATGGGTTTTAGCGGTTGCGGGCACTCACGGCAAAACCACAACCTCGTCGATGCTGGCGTGGATTTTGGAATACGCGGGCATGGAACCGGGTTATTTGATTGGCGGAGTAACCAAAAATTTTCCCACCTCTGCCCGCTTGGGCGGCACACCATTTTTTGTAGTGGAAGCCGATGAATATGACAGCGCCTTTTTTGACAAGCGCTCCAAATTTGTTCACTACAATGCGCGCACGGTGATTTTAAATAATCTCGAATTTGATCACGCCGATATCTTCCCCGACCTCGCCGCAATCCAAAAACAATTTCATCATTTGGTGCGCACTGTTCCCAACAACGGCGTATTAATTTCACCCGTAAATGACAAAGCCATGGCCGAAGTTATCCAACAAGGCTGCTGGACACCACAACAACAATTTGCGGTGATTAATACTGAAAACCCCACGCACGAAAACACTGCGGAGTGGCAAGCCAAGTTATTAGCTGCCGATGGTTCATCATTTGCGGTATTACATAACGGCGTAGAAGTTGCGCAAGTGAATTGGGCGCAAACTGGCATTCACAGTGTCAACAATGGCCTGGCAGCGATTATCGCCGCACGCCATGTTGGTGTAACACCCGAGCACGGCGCAAAAGCGCTGGAGCAATTTGCCGGGGTAAAGCGCCGCATGGAATTATTGGCCGATGTACATAGCGTAAAAGTCTACGACGACTTCGCCCACCACCCCACCGCCATCAAAACCACCCTCGCCGGTTTACGCGCAAAAGTCGGCAGCGAAAAAATTATCGCCATCATCGAACCCCGCTCCAACACCATGCGCATGGGCGTACACAAAAACGCCCTCAACCAAAGCGTCACCGATGCCGACGACGTTCTCTGGTATCAACCCGCCAATGTCGATTGGGCAATGGATGAAGTCGTCAATAAATCCCCCGTCCCCGCAAAACTCCTGCGCGATTTGGATGAATTAATTCACTGCGCAATTTCATTGAGCGAAACCAATACGCATATTGTGATTATGAGTAATGGTGGGTTTGGTGGGGTGCATCAGAGGTTGATTGAGCAATTAAAGAAGCATGCTCTCTAATTAAATTACAACCGTAGGGTGGGTGGAGCGTGAGCGATACCCGCCGTATCCCACCACAAAACATACCAAATCTTATCCACATTAATCATTAAAGATTAATAAAAAAATAAAACACAGGAAGTTACCGCACATATCCGAGAAGATGAAAAAAAGTTATTGACCTACCCCTCCAGCAAGACGAATACTAATTTCAAATTAATATTCATCACGCAACCTTTTTGGAGGTTTGTAATGCCAAAAACAAATCACAATTTAATTATTAACTCATTAAGTAAAGGAGCAATACGAAAACTTAACATGAATATTTCTTATTCAATCAGAGATTCCCAAATAAAGAAAATTGGTTTGCAGGTAGATGGCTATCCAGGTGCATCACAAACCGATTTTTTTGTGATCACACAAATTCTTTTGAAGGAATTTCCTGAATTTAACTTGTCAATCCTAGAACCTCAATATATCCCTCTGTACGACCTATCTAAGAAGAAAATAAGTAATACTGATATAGCTAAAAAATATGAAATATCGAACATTACATATAACATAGGCGGTGTTGAATGCACTATTCAAACATGAGCAATAGCACCACGGAAGAACCAACCTTCAATAACGAAGAGCTGCGCGCAAAAGTAAAATTAGCCGACCCAATGGTCAGAGAATATATTTTGGCTCTTCAGAAAGAAAACGTTCGAATACAAAAGCTTCGCGCCACGGAAGATGCAAAAAACAAATCAGAGAAAAACAGCTTGAAAGAAGTAATAGCAATCCGTGAAAGTGAATTAAAAGAACGCCCAGTAATTACTGTTGTTATTGACAGTAGATAGCAAATCAATCATCTAAAGTCTTTTGATGATTGATATTATGCCAAAAGAAATTATTGACTTAGCGATGCAGGGTCAGCGTATTGGCAATTATGTGGTTGGTGATTGCAAAACCAAGTTTAGCTAATCTCTGGTGAATATGTTGATGGGTTTTAAAGATAGATTTCCACAAAATAGGGCGCAGCAAGCAGCGCCCCTACGGGTGCAATGTTATTTGTAGGGGCGCCGCTTGCTGCGCCCTTATCATTAAAACCACCCTTTCCCTTCAAATCATCGCCATCCCCCTATATCATTAACGCTTCTGCAAAATCTCGGTCAATACCCAAAAACAGTGCCAAAGAGCCTGTCTTATTACTTGTTTTCCATTTTTAGAGAGAGCTTTTGCCATGAAAATTGCATTAATGAACGAATTCAGCCAAGCCGGTAAAAACGCGATTGTGTTGCAGCAACTACAAGAAGTCGCTGCTGAGCAAAAACACAGTGTATTTAACGTGGGCATGAGTGATGACAATGACCACACCCTGACTTACATTCACTTGGGTGTTATGGCCAGCCTGCTACTCAACTCCAAAGCCGTGGATTTTGTAGTGAGCGGTTGCGGTACTGGCCAAGGGGCGATGATGTCGCTCAACGCGCACCCGGGCGTATTCTGCGGTTACTGCATTGAGCCGACCGACGCCTACTTGTTTGCACAAGTGAACAATGGCAACGCATTGGCACTGCCATTTGCTAAAGGTTTTGGTTGGGGTGCTGAATTAAATATTCGCACCATTTTTGAAAAAGCGTTTACCGGTGTACGCGGCCAAGGTTATCCCGCTGAGCGCCGTGAATCGCAAGTGCGCAATGCAGGCATTCTTACCAATGTAAAAATCGCAACTGCAAAAAATTATTTAGATGGATTGCGCACAATTGATCCAGAGATTGTAAAAACTGCGGTAACTGGCGAACGCTTTCAAGCGTGTTTCTTTGAACATTGCCAAGACGACAGCATCCGTGCATTTGTTAAAGACGTATTAGGTAAATAAATTTCTACCAACCCTAATGCCGACCAGTTAAGCAGTATATATTCACTAAAACGTCATCCCCGCTTGCGGGGATCCATAGGTTTTAAGATCTAAAACTGGACTCCCGCTTGCGGGAGTGACGACGAGTGACTTACCGCAACCCTGTTTGGTTTCACGCCCCATTTCAAAAGGGCTAGAAAGATTTAAAAAAACCAGGGGATTAACTTTTGCTGTTATCTGAACAGGAGCGCACCAAATGACTCAATTAAAACCAAGCTCAGTCACTCTCGCTATTACCGGCGCTTCCGGTGCGCAATACGGGCTGCGGTTATTGCAGTGTTTATTAGCGGCGGATTGCAAAGTATTTTTGATGATCTCTAGCGCTGCCGAAGTGGTTATTCGCACTGAAACCGATTTAGATTTGCCGCGCGATTTAGAAGAGCAGCAAGCGATGCTGTGCGAACTTTACGGAGCAGACGAAGAACAACTGCAATTACTCGCCAAAGACGATTGGTTTGCCGCAGTCGCATCGGGCTCCAGTTCACCCAGCTCGATGGTAATTTGCCCTGCAAGCGGCGGCACGCTGTCTGCCATCGCCCACGGTGCCAGTAATAATTTAATCGAGCGCGCAGCCGATGTTGCGTTAAAAGAGCGCCGCAAATTAATTGTTGTGCCGCGCGAAACACCCTACTCCGAAATCCATCTGGAAAATATGCTCAAGCTCACCCAAATGGGTGTAGTGGTATTACCCGCAAGCCCCGGCTTTTATATGCAGCCACAAACCGTTGAAGAGTTGATCGATTTTATTGTCGCACGCATTTTGGATCAGCTGGGCGTACCGCAAGATTTAATGCCGCGCTGGGGTGAAGATTAATAAGATGATTAATTTACCAAAAACAGTTCGCATAGTAGAAGTTGGCCCGCGCGATGGTTTGCAAAACGAAAAGCAACCTATTCCAACTGCAGCTAAAATCCAACTAATTGAAAATCTCGTCGATGCCGGATTGACCTACATCGAAGCGGGCAGTTTTGTGAATCCCAAATGGGTGCCGCAAATGGCCGATAGCGGCGAAGTATTTTCTGGCATCACTCGCACACCCGGTGTTACCTACGCCGCACTCACACCTAACCTGCAAGGTTATGAACGCGCCATCGCCGTAAATGCCAATGAAGTGGCAATTTTTGCGGCAGCCTCTGAAGCCTTTAGCCAAAAAAATATCAACTGCTCTATTAGCGAAAGTATTCAACGTTTTGAAAGTTTGATTGATACAGCGAAGACTCAAAATATTCCTGTACGCGGTTATATTTCCTGCGTAGTCGGCTGTCCCTATTCCGGCGCGGTAGATGCCAATACAGTAGCCAGTATCGCCAAAGAATTACTCGCTATGGGCTGCTACGAAATTTCACTCGGCGATACTATCGGCGTTGGCACCGCAGGCCATGTTAAAAAATTAATTGAAACTGTCGCACGCGATGTGCCCATTGAAAAAATTGCCGCTCATATGCACGACACCTATGGTCAGGCACTTGCGAATATTTATGCTGCATTGGAAATGGGTGTGAGCGTAATCGATTCATCCGTCGCAGGTTTAGGCGGCTGCCCTTACGCCGCAGGCGCAACCGGCAATGTCGCTACTGAAGATTTAGTCTATTTATTAAATGGTTTGGGTATTGAGCATGGAGTGAATTTAGAAAAATTAATTCATGCGGGCAACACCATCAGCGCCGTTTTAAATAAACCCAGCAATTCAAAAGTCGCAAGGGCGATGAGTAAATAATACCCCCTCCAAACCTCCCCCTTATCAGGGGGGAGGAGCTACTAATTCCCTCCCTTTTTAAGCGGGGCGCGCAGTTGGGAGGGTTAGGGTGTGGTTAACAATCTGAGGTCAATATGAACAACGAAATCGAACAAGAAATCAATTTACAAACCGCACAAATCCACTGGCACGAACTGCAGCGTTTTTTCGCCAGCGGCAATGCAATCGCCGTTGATCCCAGTTTGGATTTAACCCACGTAGCCACACAAATCGTCGCCGACAACGCCCACCTAATTAAAGCATGGATGGATACCGGCTTGGTTGATGCAGTAAAAGATACCCAAGCCCAACAATGGTATGAAGACGATACACTTGTGTGGGCAGTAGTGATAAAACCCTGGGTGTTGGTGCAGGCCATTACTGAAAAAGAAAACTAAGCCTCCTAATATTCACCAAACTAAAAACCCAACTAACAATTTCTTACCTGATCGCTTCTCAAGGAAACCATTATGAATCTCACCGCTAGCGGCGTTGCATTGCGCTTTTTGTTCGCACTTTTATTGGTACTGCTCAGCTATAACCCCAGCGGTTACTCTTACTTTCACTGGGTACATGACAGTTTTAACCACATCACCCCCTATTTGGTCATTGCAGGAATTGTGTTGATTATCGGCTGGGGGATTTATATTAAAGCCACACTAAATTCACTTGGTTTTATCGGCATAATCGCGCTGGCTGCACTTTTTGGCTGCCTTGTGTGGCTATTTATTTACTGGGGATTTTTAAGCGTTAGCGATATTTCTGCCATGGCTTGGGTGATTGAGGTTTTGCTCGCCGCTATGCTTGCTGTGGGTATGTGCTGGTCGCACTTTGTTCGCCGCATGAGCGGACAAGTGGACGTAGATGAAATCGAAGATAATTAATTTAGCCGCGGGATTAACAAGCACTTTATTAATCCCGCATTGCCAATTATCCTGACTTATTGCGCGAGTGAACGATACTCGTTGCGCAACTCGCGCCACAATTCAAGCGCAACCACCAGCGCCACGGTAAGCACAAGGCTATAGACCAGCATCACATAGGCAAACGGCACAGTGTTATTCCATGGCCGCGCAATGCCGAGATAACAGGCGTACAACCAGGATACCAATGAGACTACTGCAGTTATCACCACCAGCAATTGCCCCTTACCACTTGCCCCCACAAATCCCTTAGGTGATGCCAACACCGGAAAGCTGTAGTAATGCAGGAACAAACCATTGAGCGTAAGTATGCTCACCACGGCAAATTTGGCCCAGAGTTTTTGATTCATCAAATAACCGGGAACATCTATATATCCAATCGTCACTATCGCCAACCCCGACACCCATAACACCACCAATGCAAGTGTTGCGAGATGAGTGTTACGTTGGAGATTCGCGATAGAGTCTGCATCCATTGGGCGCCCACGCCATTTGGCCAATGCAATATCTTGCAGCAGGATGACACCTATAGCGAGACAAGCAGCAATTAGATGGGTATAGACCAGAAGTGTTTTTAGCATTGTCAGGTTCCTCTATTGTTATTGTTGAACGGAACCATTATTAAATGAACCTTGCCCTTCTTTTTTGATTTAGCGCAAATACTTTCTTTAAATAATCCAGCAACAGAGAGAAAAAGCCGATTAGGGCACACAACAGGGGTAGCCGTTCATTAGGCTAACCCTGATTCTCGCGGCTATTTAATTTTATCGCTGACCTCCATCAGCTTTTTACGCATTGCGTCATCAACTTCATGAGGCTTAATGCGGCTAATAATATTGCGCAGCACCCGAATTTCATTTTGATCAATCACACCATCCTTCTCGGCAATCGCCAATATTTTACCTAGCTCATAGGCATCCAATTTTCCATCGTTGGAAAAACATTGAATCGATTGAAAAGACATCTCAAGATAATCACGTGCTTCGGTCATACATTACTCCTTGGTTTTACTAATAAAAAATCAATCCGGGGAAATTACTAAAAATTGTTTAATCAGATCTTTATTCGGCTGTTGATAAAGCCACGTTTTAAATTCATGCGCTTTAGTAAAGCTCTCTTCGCCTAGCAGTTTTTCATAGCGTTCATTAAGGGCTATTTCCTGCCGCTGCTTGCGAATATTGCGTTGCCATGCATCGGTAAATATTTTGGGAAGCTTGCCATGAAGATCCAGAGTTTTAAGCAGTTGCCATTCACCTTTATCCAACCATGCCTCATCACAAGCGCCACACAAATCCAACTTGTGGCTAGTGGAAGCACCAATTTGGTATTTGGTCATCAAACGACTGCATTTAGGACAGGAATGCACAGATTCCACTTCTGCTATTTCATCAGCATTGGCGGCAACATCTGTTGTGATGGTATGGCGATCAGCCCAAAAGCGGTAATTCATTAACGACAACAAGGCGCCCTGACATTGCGGACAAACAGCCGCAATCAAACCCGGCTCCAATTCATCAGGTTCTAGATGTTGCGTTTTGCATTGAGTACATTGCATTAATTTCTCCTTGGTTTCACATTCTTAACGATCAAATTGATTCCACAAACTTTCAAATTCAGCCAAATACGCCGCCACTAACGTTGACTCATCGGTCACCAGAATATTTTCCTGATTATAAACAGTTGCAGAGCGTGTCCAGTTGAAGCTGCCATTGACCAAAATACGTTTATCAACAATGGCAAACTTGTGGTGCATATGGTTTTCAGTATTATCCATACGCACTTCAATATCTTGATCAATCAGTTTAAAAATATCACTACCCTGATCATGAGCCTTGTCATTATCAGTAATCAGGCGCACTTGAATCCCACGTCTGTGGGCAGCAGTAATGGCATCACTTAAGCGATCATCGGAAATAGTAAAGACGCTGATATCGAGAGTTTCGCGCGCAGCGACTAATAAATCCAATAGCTGACGGCGACAATCTTCACCGGGACTAAAATGTGCTTCTGTAATAGATGCGGATTGGGTTTGGCGAAAATTGTCGATAACCTTGCTGATTTTTTCCAGCCAAAGCAAAGAGGCAACTGCATTGTCACCACCGAATCGCGCTGGCTCGCGGGCCAGCGCAAACGCTTTATTGCGCACGAAAGCAACATCATCATGCGCAAGCTTGGGTAATATCTCACGCAGCTCCAGCGCTTCTGACTGACTGAGTTTAAAATCTTCCAGTGTCGCCAGCAGCCAGCTTTCCAATTCAGGTTGACGCATAGTTGCAGCCTTAAAATTTATACTAGTTCCACTTACATTTTATTTTTATACAGTTTTGCCTGAAAAAAAGCACAAACTACACCGGCGATAGCACCAAATAAATGCGACTCAAAGGATATACGCGGATCATTCGGTAAAACACCAAACAACATACCGCCGTATAAAAACACCACCAATAGCGCGATGAGAATATTAATAAATTTCCGGTCATACCAGGCGGTAGCAATACACAGGCTCCAAAGCCCAAAGATCCAACCGCTTGCACCTATATGCAACGCACTGCGTGCAAACAACCAAACCAGCACGCCGGTAAGCGCAATAATAAAAATGCTGCTCCACAAATAGCGTTTTAATGAATGAACAAACAGTAAACCACTGAAAATAATTAAGCCAACCAAATTATTCAGCAAGTGGCCAAGATTGCCGTGCAAGAAAGGCGCAGCCAAAATACCCCACAAAGAATCCGGCTGCCGTGGATATATACCGTATTGATACAACATTCCATTGGTAGACAGATTAACAATATGCACCCCAACCATCAGGGCACATATCGCGATCAACCATTTTATCTTTCGTGCGAGCATCAATAATTACTGCGGAGCATCGGGCTTTGCCACATCCGTTTTAGGTACGGCGGGCTTTGCCTTTTTGGAAAACAGTTCGGCTTCCAGTTGTTTTAACTGCAGTGATACCTGCTCGATTTTTTCGTGATTGCGCAAATCTATATCCAACTTTTTATCCATATTGCGCACCAAAGGCACTAGAGAAGTTTCGAGAGTATCGGCAAGTACACGCAACACTTTATCCAACCCGGGGAGCGGTTGGTTAATCACCTCCACTTTCGGTGCAACAGGCGCAAGTGAACGCTCCAGCTTATTGACCGATGCGGTAACTGCATCAATCAGTTCACGATTAGCCGCGCCACTATCGGCAGCCGGTTTGCTGTTTGCGGCCAGCGTCAATTTATTAATGCCTTCAACCATATCCGCAAGCTGCACCACTACTTTTGCGCCGGTGTCGGCGGAATCGCCACCCATGGCTTTGTTGCGCAGGAAATCTTTCTTGATTTGCTCCCAGCGTGTTTTTTGTTCGTCTGTCATATTACCGCGTAGCTCCGCCAACTTGAGCAAATTGCTCTCTGCGCCGGTGGTAAGCATCTGCGCTTCGCCTAAATAATGGTCGGCGATCATTTGCATTAATTCCGCATCATTCATTACCGACGACACTTTTTCCGCCATCTTATTCATGTTGCGATAACTGCCTTGCAATTTGAAGGATGGCTCTAAGCGGTATTTATCGTCTTGCGCCGCGGAGGCTATATATTGCTGATTAATTTTTAATACCACTTGCTGAATCGCAAATAGTTTTTTCATTACCCCAACAATTTCACTAATTTCCGCACCTGAGTATTGATGACTTAAATCGGTGGTCGCGACTTCTTCACCTTTGGCCATAGCCACAAATTTGTACACATCCTGCATGTCGCGCAGTGCAAGTGGTGCCAACACTGAGTTTGAAGTCAGCGCATTTTCGATATAACTCAGGGCAAACTGTTCTTCCATGCCGCCGAGAATATCGCCGAGGTTATAAATATCGGCGCGGTTGGCAAGCATATCCGGAACCTTAAACGCTTCACCTGATTCGGTATAAGGGTTACCGGCCATACACACGCAGAATTTTTTGCCGCGCATATCGTAGGTTTTGGTTTTGCCTTGCCATACACCTTCAATGCGACGTGTACCGTCACACAGGGAAATAAATTTTTGCAAAAATTCGGCGTTGGTATGTTGAATATCGTCGAGATACAGCATGACGTTATTGCCCATTTCCAAGGCGAGATTGAGTTTGATCAACTCCTGTTTAGCGGTGGCGTTGGGCGCTTGCTCCGGGTCAAGCGAAAGCACATCGTGACCGAGTGATGGGCAGTTGATTTTCATAAAAATCAAACCCAAACGATTCGCCACATATTCCATCAGGGTGGTTTTACCGTAACCCGGTGGCGAGATCATCATCAACATACCCATTAAATCGGTACGTTTAGTAGCGCCAAGGGAACCCATTTGTTTGGCAAGGTTATCGCCAATCAACGGCAGATAGGATTCATTGATCAAACGGTTGCGCACAAAAGAGCTTAATGGCTTTGCTTTAAATTCATTCAAGCGCAAACTGTATCGCTCTTGCTCAACAATTTGTTGGCGAACCTGCAAGTAACGTTGATATTGCGGCACTACTACATGGCGATGATGCGCAAGGCGCAACACAAAGGAATCTAACGAAAATGCGAGCGTGCGATTTTGAATTAACGGATGATCGCCCATTAACCCCTGAACCCGCAGCTCAACTTCCACTTCGGTAAAACGGCGATCCAGACGCTGATCGGTTTTTAATAATGCGACAGCTTCGGGAATATAACGCGCGAGCATATCCAATTGCTTATCTTTAACCAGTGCCTGTAACCAAGCGCTGGTTAAATTCCAACGTTCAGCTGGCCAGCCTTGCATTTTATTGGCGACGTCCTGGTAGTGACGCAAGGTTTCATCATCGAGCGATTGTTTAAACGCTTCCACCAACTGCACAGCGTATTTACTGGTAATAAATTCCAAGCGCTCGCGTGCCAATTCTTCCACCAAATATTCTGCCGCGCGCCGCACCTCCAAATCGCTCACGGCGATGGGGTGGCGCTGAATAAATTCAGCGAAGGTCTCTACCACTTCTTCCACCAGCATTTGCAATGCATCCATACTCGCAAATAACCGCTGCATATGTTTTGCAGATACGGCGCGATCTTTCCAGGTTTCGAAGGAAAGTGAAGAACCTTGGGATTTGGATTTTAGAGCGAACTCTTTTAGATTTGCCCAAAACACTTGCGCCAATGCACGGGAGAGCGGATCAAACTTTAATAGATCGGCGCGATCCAATGCGGGTATTAACTCTTTTAGAATGAATACCGCATCCTGATCATGAATCCCTTTTTGATAGGCTTCTTTGTAGCGCGGCGCGGCAAACTCGCGCACGATTTTGCCGAGTTTTTCATCGTCCACTAACGCTTCACGCAACACATCAGGTGATAGGCCCGCCGTGTGATGTTCGGCTGCATCTAAAATTAACGCAGCGAGATATTCGGCGCGATAGACATTCGCCGTTTCCGACTCTTGCGCCATGCTCCAATAATCTTTTAATTGCAGCAATTCGGTATTATTGACTGCGGCGTAATAATTAGTGCCAGTGAGATGGAAATTTAATTCGCCTTCGCGGGGGATAATAGTTAAATCAAGCTCTTGCGTATTCACGCTGAATTTATGGCGTGGGCCGAGCTTGATTACATTACCGCCCTCTTCAAATATATCGGTTTTATCGCGCAGCGCCCGCAGCGCTTGGCCGCGAATTGCTTTAAAGCGCGCATCTATATCATCGGCTTTTACTGCACTATCCAGCGCCTTTAATTGCGCGAGTAAATCGCCAATTTTCAGCACCAGCGCATCAGATGCAAAATAAGTATTTAATTCTTCTGCCGTGGTTATGCTCAGCGAACGCTTTTCAATACTGGTGAGAATACGCGCTGCCGCATCGGTAATGCTTTGCGCTTTTTTCTGCCGCTCATCTAACAGGCGTTGTTTATGCTCCTGAAAGCTTTCATAAATTTCTTCGCGCTTGGCCATAATATCCGCGAGAAATTGATCGTACTCACTGAACTGCCCTTCCAACTCCTCCAAACGCACCAGCGATTTAGACAGTTGCTCATCGCACTTTTCAGGTGTAGTGGAAAGCCCCAAGGCATGGGAAATACTCTGTGAAAACAATTTAAACTGCGCACCAAATTGCGCGACTGCTTCTGCCGAGCCAAAATTCTTTTGTTTGTGTTTAGCGTTAGCACGGCTTTGGTTGAGCTTGGCGTACACTTCGGAGATGGCATCCACTATACGCGTGCGCAGTGTCGCGTCATCCACCTTAAGTGTGCCCATTAATTCAGAAAGCAAATCCAGACCGGTCGCGGTTTTTTCGATCACTTCAATAATCGGTGTAATCGCGGCATTGGTTTCCGTGTTTTCGACCTGCGTATTTAGTTCATCCAACTTGGTCAAATAGGGCGTGAGCGCTTTTTCATCGGCAAGATAAACAACCGTTGCTTCGCTAAGCTTTTCGTTGGCATCAAGCAACTGCTGATCGAGCAGTGCAATGCGCGCTTGATCTATATAGCGCAGCTCTTTAATTGTGGCCAGATGGCCGCGCTGTTTGCGCACACGGCTGAGCGCATCCACATAGTCTTCTGCCGACTCCCAATTTTCGGGGCGCAGCGATTGCAAAATCAGCTCTTGTTCTTGCTCGGCATCTGCCATTGCTTTGGCAGATTGCTGGCGAATGGATTCTACTTTTTCAAATTCATCGATTACCAATTCAGCAGTCGTGGATATTTCTTTTAATACCGCCGCGATCGCTTGGGTTTCGTTTTCATTTAACCAATAGTAAGTATCAAATACTTTTTTGGCCGACAGGCTCAGCTCTTCGTATAAACGCACACTGACCGATTGATTGTTAATTACGCGGCTAATACTGTAAAAATCCGAAATGCCACGCACTAACTCATTGTTGCCAATACGCCCGTAAAAGTTTTGTCGCGCGGGTGCTTTGCTCGCAAATTCGGCACTCACATACGGCGTTTCCCACATTTGCATAGGGTGTACACGAGTGGGTTCCGACTCGGCAGAAAAAATAACAATCTCACCATTGTCGGCCAATGCATAACCATTGCCGTAAATGGGGTTTTGTAATTTTTTTTCGATAAGATTGTAGGCCAGCAGGGAAATGACGCCGTCTTGTGGCTCGTAAAATACATAGAGCACATCCTCACCATTGGGTGAGCGAATCATGCGCTTAAAGCGGAAGGCGCTGTTATCTTCCTCGAAGGTTTTATATTCACCAGTATTTAAATAATAGCCGCCGGGAAAAATAATGCCGTGGTTTTCCGGCAACTGCACGCAAGATTGGCCAATGGTATCGATGCGCAATACACTTTGGGTCAGTGCATTAAAAATCAAATGGCGCCATTGCTCTTCGCGATAGGGGCGAATTCGCAGCAATACCAGATTGCCAACAGCGGCGTAAAATACACTGGCATCATCAAGGGATTGGGTTTTATCTTCTACTGCTTCGCGGTAAATTCCCAAACCATCTTCAGTATTATTTTCAACTTTAATGGTTAGATCGCCGCCAACGGTTTCAACAAAGACTTTATCCAGAATATTTAAATGGGGATGACGACCGTGTACCGCGTCCTCGCGGGTTGCGGCAATCCACTCAAAATCAAATGCGGGGGGTAATTGAATATCGCGCTCGCCGCGATTGTCGATATATTTTATGGACTTGCCGTCGGGAGATATGAACCAGCGAAATACACGCAGATCATCGAGGCGCTCGCCAATCTGAAAACCAGCCAATAATTTTCCATTGTTAACGGTCAGCTCTACCAACCGGGTATCTTTGTAATAGCGATACAACTCATCAAAATCATTGACGAAACTTTGCTCTGCGAGAAAGGTATCCGCAAATGCAACTGGCTCCAGCTCCACACCTGACTCGGTGTTTTTTTTGGCAAACAGTGAAAATACATCTTCAACTTTGGTTTCTTTTTTCAGGCCGATAAAGACGTTGTAACCAAACAACAAATGCTCGCCAACCTGAACTATATCGCGCGGCACACAATTGTTTTCGGTACGCACCCGCACGCGGGCGATAACATTCATCGCCGAGCTGCCAAACTCTGCCAAGCGTGCTTCATTTAATGCACGCACTTGCGTATTCAGAGTTTGCCCCTGATCTAACAACCGCTTACGAATAATTTCGTAAGCGCCGCCTTCAGCAACGGCGTTATCGACAATATGTTCAGCAGTTTGAGCGGTTTCGCTGGTTTGCGACATGGATTAATCCTTTTTATTGAACATCAACACACACCCATTTAATCCCCTCCCAGCCTCCCCCTCTTCGAGGGGGAGGGGTTAGACTTTAAGGAGTTAATTACCCAACGACTTCCACTTCTTCTGCTTTTTCTTTTACCGGTGCTGCTGCGGGTGCTTTATTAACAAATCTATCCAGCACTGCCTGAATCACACCGCTTTTGGTTGCAAGGCCATCGATAGCTTTACCAATCGACAAGGACTTGGCGAAGTTATCGAAGAATTGCGCTTCGCCGCCGACAATATCGATATGGGCTTTTTGCAAAGCAATCGCCAAAATTTCTGCATTTTCTTTCGCGATCTCTTTACCTGCCGCAATTCCAGCGAGCGTTTCTTTCAGTGCAGTTTCCAAACTCATACGGAACTCTTCATGCTCACGCGCTTTATCGCTCATGGCATTCATTGCATCGAACTTCTCGACCAAGCCGTCTGCTTCAGCTTTAAATTGCTCGCGCGTTACTTCTGCACCGGCAATACCAATTTCTTTTTTCGCACCGGCTTCTGATGTACCTTTAGTGGCGATAACTTCTGCCTCTGCCGAACCTTTAGCCGTAATGACTTCTGCCTCTGCTTTACCAGCATCTGCCTGCGCTGCACCTTTCGCGCGAATTACGCTAGCTTCCGCAAAACCTTCTTTCTCCAAGGCACCCGCTTTTGCTTCTTGCACTTTGGCATCGGCAAGGCCAGGCGCAGCGCGCTCCGCTTGAATGCCTTCGGCCATTTTCTTCATGGCTTCGGCTTCTTTCGACGATGCTTCCAGTTTTGCTTGCGCCAAGGTCATAATTTCTGAAGCCTTGTGTTTCGCCGATAACTCTTCTGCCTCAGCCGCTTTAACTTGTTTCACTTTAATTTCTTCAGCAGTCGCTTCAGCAGCCAATACTTGTACTTGCTTTTTTCGATCCGCATCGGAAACTTCGCGCACTTCTTTGATGCGTTCCTCTTCGATGGCAACAGTTTTATCCACCACCACACGCTCGCGAATCACATTAGCGATTTCTTTTTTCTGCACTTCAATCGCTTTTTCTGCCTCAATGGTTTGCAGCTCTACTTCACGCTTACGCGATACAATCTCCAGCTCCCGGGCGCGAGTTACCTTTTCTTCTTCAATGGCGACTGCGCGCAAACGGTTTTGCGCAGCCACATCGATTTCGCGCTGTTGGTTTTCGGTTTGCACAGCGAGATCCTGTGCTACCTGAATCGCAGTCTGCTCATACTTGCGGCGCTCTTCTTGCTGTACCTTTTTGGTTTCAGCCTCTTCGCGCGCCTGAATGGTTGCAATCTCACGCTTTTGGCGTGCTTCTGCATCCGCCTGCTGGCGCTCAAGTGCCAACATAGCTTCAGTAGTTTCTACATTCTTCTTTTTGATCGCCAATTCTTCGTCGCGCTCTAAAATATTGGTACGGATATTTTGCGCAGCCGTTAATTCGGTAATCTTTTTGATACCTTCAGCATCGAGAATATTGCTTGGATCAAGTGACGATTTTGATGTTTGCTCGATATAGTCAATCGCCACATCTTCCAGCACATAACCGTTGAGATCATCACCAATTACCTGAATGATCTTCTCGCGGAACTCCAAACGGTTTTCAAACAACTGAATAAATTCAATTTGTTTGCCGACGGTTTTTAACGCTTCGGAGAATTTTGCCGCAAACAAAAGCTCAACCGCATCTTTATCTGACGCGCGCTCAGCACCAATCGCTTTGGCTACACGCAACACATCTTGCGGGGTTTCATTTACACGCAAATAAAAGGCAACGGTGATATCCGCACGCAGATTATCTTTACAGATCAAACCATCGCGACCGCGACGATCTACCTCCAAGGTAATGAGGGAGATATTCATCAATTCTTTTTTGTGAATGATTGGCCAGACTAAAGCGCCGGTGAAATGCACTTTTGGCGTTGAAGTTGTATCGTTCACAATCAGCGCCGTACCTTGTGCCACTTTGTAGTAGAAGGCATTGAAAATTCCCGCAACCCCCAGCATAAACAAAAAGAACAGTCCTACCCCCCAAACTATCGGCATAATCATCGCGACTTCAAACATTATCTTACTCCTTTTGCCTTATTAAATTTTTAGCCTATTGACTAGATTTACCCAGAAACTCATCTTCTGAAATGACACGGTAAACATGTTGCTCTGGTAAATATTCCAGCAATACAACCTTGTCACCTCGCACAAACGTTTTCTCACCTAAGGTTCGTACTTTCACTATTAACCCAGCTCCACCATCATCAAAATTTGCTTCACCACTGGCAGCATCGACTTTTGATGAGCGAACAACTGCAACCTGACCTAATATCTTTTTCTCAACATGCTGATCAATTTTTGCAAAAAATTTACGGATTGGTTTGATGAGCTGCGCGGTGATCAATACCCCAATATAGAGAGAACAGACAATAACCGGTAGACCAACGAGATAACGTAACCAACCATACCCGAACAGAGCCAGAAAAAAATAGCTCAAATAATAACTAACTAGCCAACCAAAAATGGTTAAAAAGGTAATTATGATTGTAATCGGAACTCCATTTAATCCGAGTTTCAATAGAAATCCTGCAAAGGTTTCGGCAAAACCTTGCTCCCCTTGCGCATTCGCACTCAAATGACCATCCATATCTGGCAAATCTATATCCAACACCTCAATATCCACTAAACCTAGAGCAGCGCTTAACCAATACAACGCCACTACTCCTAAAAAGATAGTGAAAAACACCGTCGGGAAGCTGACTATTGTTAATAGAAAATCATTCATCCTTTATCGCCCGAACTGAGGTTAGTAGGTAAAACCCCGAGTTTACTCAGGGGCTTTTTTGTTTTTGATGCGCGCCAAAATATCATCTGCCGATGAGCCGTTAGTGCCAATACCAGCAGCTTCGAGTTTTGATTTTAGCGATTCATCACCCGTGGTTTGTGCCATTTCACCGGCAGCTTTGATTTGTGCATCTTTTAACGCTTGACGCTCTTTAATACGCTCTAAAGATTCCATTGCGGTGCGCATTTTTGAATCGGAACCGCTGTGGCGTTCAGCTACTGCCACCTGCGCTTTAAGCACATTTTCAGTTGCTTTAACCGTGTCCACCTGCTGTTTCAAGCGTTTAATATTTTTTTCGGCAACATTGATCGCGGTGCGCAACTTATCGACACTCTGTGCAAAATTTTGTGCCGACTCTTGCTCCATCGCCAAACTATTTTCGAACCCGGCAATATGTTCAGCTACTTCATGGGCAAGTTTTTCATCACCTTTTTCAAGTGCTTTTACAACATAGCCTTCATGCTCTTCAATCGACTTCTGCAGTTGTTTGCACTTTTCTTCGGCCAATTTTTGGCGCGCCATAATTTCGGCAAGGCTGTCTTTGGAGCGCTTTAATTCTTCGCCCGCATCGCGCACTTCTTGATCCAAAATGCGCAGCGCCTGACTATCCACCACTGCTTCACCCGCTTCATTTACACCACCGCGCAAGGCAGTAATCATTTTTGCCCAGATATTCATAGTGATTCACCTTTGTTGGTTGCGGAGCTGTTACTGCAGCATCCGTTAGCTAATTAAAAATTCACTGTAGGCTTCAGTCGCCTGAATAACATTTGATGCGAGCATTTCAATTTCCAGCATCACATCTTGCAAGCTCGATGCAGAACTCAGCGCACCAAACATGTGGTAACAATCATCGCCATCCATTTTGTCGAGACTGATATTGGAGAGCGGGAAATATTTGTGCGTGCGCAATACCGTCTCGTTAAACAGCGCGGGATTATTTACCTCGGCCACCGACCACAACATCGCCTCAACCACAATTTGCTCGCCCGACACGGTCAGAAAGAGCGGCAAATCGCCATACTCGTACATGACTATATGCAAAGCGGGTGACACACCATCGATCAACTCCAAATCGGCGCGCTTGGCGGCAAACATATCTGCCTTGGCCAGTGCGTCGTAGAGACTTGTGGTGGCCCAACGGTTAACTACATCTGTCATTCGACTTTCTCCTTTAGCTGGCAATAACCCACTGGTAACAACCTGTTTTGCAGACACGCGCAACTCTAATTCAAGAAGTGCAAGGCGCCGCGCATTCTCCGGGAGAATCCAGACCTCTTTTTTAACCAGGCCCTGCTCCCGCAAACGATTGCGATATTCACGCTGATAATGTGCTGATGATTTCTTTTCCATGAGCCAACATTAATTTATTACATGTAATAAATCAAATATTACATGTAATAAATTAATGAATGGAGAAATTAAGGTAAGCAACTGATTAATATAGACTTTTCATCAAGAAAGATAAAAAAAGGAGGCAAAAGGCACAAGAAACCGGAAAATCAGATATCACTAATGAGGAAATAATCTAAGCAGCAAATAGAAACAGCCTCTTCGCCCGGACCCTAGCCAGATGCAGAGGCGCCATAGCCATACTACTTAGCGGCGGTCATATCCCGCTCCAGACCACTGGGTCCGGCAGGCTTTTGGGTTTTCCATACCCAGATTAACCCGCGCGCATAGCCATCGCCCTTGACACTGGTGTGATCGAGCCCTTCCATTGAGTAATTCAATAAATCCAAGCCTTGAAATTGGCGCCCAGCCAGTTGTTTTTGGAATTGAATAATAGGGTCGCGGAAGGCGGGAAATTCAGTAGTGCCATAGGAGATAAACATACGTCCATTTAAGGTTTTATGTTTTTTAGCGTAAGCCTTATCTAACTTAATCAATGCTTGTTTATCCCACTCCACCGCTGGGCTCAGGGCGATAAAACCGGCAAAGAAGTCCGGTGCCTGATAAGCAGCTGTAATAGTAAATAATCCTCCCAAAGAATTACCGGCGATCACACGGTCAGCTTTCTTGCCGCGATATTGGGTTTCAATTAATGGTGCAACTTCATGCTGAATAAAATTTAAAAATAAATTTGCCTTGCCCGATTTTTCATCCATCGCAGTGAAGGTGTAATCAATCCGCCGCTCTTTGCCGTAATCTGCAGATGAGGGATAAGACAACCCCACCATAATAAATTCCGGCACCAGATTGTCGTACTGCAGGTTGCCGTATGTCGACACCAGCAAAGGCGTATCCCAGTAAGCATCAAGATAATAAAGCACAGGGTATTTTTTATCGGGATTGGTTTTGTAGCTGGAGGGATAAACCACCACCAATTCGTGATCACGCCCGGTGATTTTTGAATGGATGGGGATAATTTCGGTATTGCTTAGCACAAACTGTTTATTGGTTTGCTGGGCAACCGCAGAAGCCGCCACCCCCAACAAAACAACAAGTGCAAGAAAATAGTTTTTGTACATGTACACCTCTTTGTTAAATTTATCGTTCGATGGTGTGCTTGACCTGTTTTATTACCCCAACTCTTCGATCAGGGTTTATTGTGCATTTCCCATGTTTCCAACTTTTTCTTTTCACTTTTACGCAATAAAACATAGGTTGCGCCGAGCCAGCCGTGACGCTTTTGCGCTGAATGAAAAGCCATGACTTCATTTAGCTGGGGCAACCAATGGGCGATGCAACTTTTTAGCTGCGCCGGTTGCGCGCGCCCTTCGCCTTTGCCGTGGGTAATCAAGGCACAGCGAATATCATGGGTCATACAATCTTTAATGAACTGAAATACAGCTGTGCGCGCCTGTTCGACCGTCATATTGTGTAAATCGAGACGCGCATCGATTTGGTATTTTCCCATGCGCAAACTGCGGTAGACCCCGTGCTGCACACCATCGCGCTTAAACTCGATTACTGCGAGCGGATCCAGCGGCTCAACATATTCACCAGAGAGAAAGTTTTTATCTTTCTCCAATTCCGCTGTTGCGGCTTTACGGCGAGTTTCCACACTGGTTTTATCTTTATGCGGCGAAGCGAGGACGACTTTTTCTTCGACCTTAATGGGTTTTACATCCTTCATCTGCTGAAGGAATAAATCGGCGTCGGTATTTTTCTCAGTCATAACAAAGGCGTAAAGCTAGTATCGGGGGTCGAATTGTGCAGGATTTGGCAGCTAACTGGTAGCCCGAAATTCTCCCCCCCGAACACTTTATAAACGGGTATTGCTCACAAATGCAATTTGGAAACCATCTGGCGACCAGCTGGGCACATTGATAGTACCCTGCCCACCGTATACATAGGCGATGATCTCCGGCTCACCTCCCTCCGCTGGCATTTCGCGCAGATAGACATGACGATAGAAAGGATGATCGCCTGGATCAATATCATCCATATAACTTAGAAAAACAATTTTTTTGCCGTCAGGTGAAATGTGCGGAAACCAATTGTTGTGATTATCAAATGTGAGCTGCTGCTGATTGCTGCCATCAGCATGCATGCGCCACAGCTGCATCATGCCAGTGCGATTGGAATTGAAGTAGATATATTTTCCATCGGGGCTGTATTCCGAACCATCATCCAGCGTGGCCGTATCCGTTAATTGTGTTTCTTTGCCGGTTTCAATATCGACACGATAAATATCGTATTTACCTTTGCGCTCACCGGTGAATATGAGCGATTTATCATCGGGTGAAAAACCGTGTAAATAGGAATGCCCAACACCTTTGGCAGTAATCCGTGTCGGGTTTTTGGAGCCGGTTATTGGCAAGGTATAAATTGTCGAGTGATTGTTTTCCTCAGCAACATGGTGACTAATACCGATCAACTTGCCACTCCAGGAGAGCACATGATCATTGTTATTGTTGCTGGCGAAACCCGATTCCAGCACTGAACTTTTGTCGCGCTTTATATCAAAATTAAACAATAATCCTTTGGAGTTATAGATCAGCGTCTTACCATCCAGCGTCCAATTGGGTGCCTGAATTGAATCGGGCGAGCGATACACAATGCGCCGATTTTTAGTTTTCATATCCATAATTTCCAGATTACTGCCGATGTAATCTTTATAGGGCTGAAAATCTTTTGCCGCAGGAAGAATAATTCTTACATTAGAGAAAACTGCCGTTTCCACTGCATCTGGGTTGTGCGCACACAAGCTCAGCCCAGCATAAATTTTTTCACCGAGTTTAATATGCGATACAGAGGTCACCTGAAACGGCTGCCCCATTTTTGCCGCACTCATGATGTAAGTATCGCCTCGACGCTCTAACTGAATCACATCGGGAGCTTTTATTGCCATCGGATACTCTTCCGTCTCACCGCCAGCCTGAGCACGAAATTGCAAAGAAGTTAGACCATCACCGTGCACTGTTGCATGCACATTGGGCGAGCCAGTATCAAGGCTCGTGCGCAAATTCCAACCGACTTTTCGATGCGGATCAACCCCGGCCCCCTCAAACGCAACATGGGCGCGAAGAATAAAATCACCCGTCAATTGGGTGTAGGCGTAATGCAGCTCATCTTCGCCCAACCACATATTTTTTCCTGAACCGCTGATGCGATATTGCTGCAAGGCCGAATCATAAAGCGCAGAGCCTTTATGTTTGACCGCACCTATATCACGGCTAGCGGAAAATTGGCCGATGGATTCTGCATGGGCAAACAAAGGAGGCAAAAAGCCGAGCAGAACAATCACCCATCGTTTAGCTATTCTTATCATCACTATCCCCTCAGTGGAAAATATTCGCCTTTTGGCTTGTAGATACTGCTCCACTTTGCCATCACAAGAGAAAGCTTTTACCGATTTTTACCTAAAAGTATCTTTTTTGTTGATGGGAATTTCATGAACTTAATAGCGCGCTTACTGATAAAAAACCACAAAAAAAAGGATGCAATTTCTTGCATCCTTTTAGAGGAGTATCTGCTGCCTTTACAACAGCATGGGATTATTTATTCACGCGTCTATTTGTTCGCGCGATTCTCAATCAACTCATTTACCACCGCTGGATCTGCGAGCGTTGAGGTATCGCCCAGTGAGTCCAGTTCGTTAGCCGCAATTTTGCGCAAGATACGACGCATAATTTTGCCTGAGCGAGTTTTTGGCAAACCGGGCGCCCACTGGATAGCATCGGGGCGTGCGATTGCGCCAATTTCTTTAACTACTAATGCCAGTAATTCTTTTTTCAATTCATCGCTGGGTTGTTCACCGGCCATCAGGGTGACATAAGCGTAGATACCCTGACCCTTGATGTCGTGCGGATAGCCAACCACGGCGGCTTCGGCGACCTTATCGTGCAGCACCAATGCGCTTTCAACTTCCGCAGTGCCCATACGATGACCGGATACGTTGATTACATCGTCAACGCGGCCGGTAATCCAGTAGTAGCCATCGGCATCGCGACGGGCTCCATCGCCGGTGAAGTAGTAGCCCGGATAGGTGCTGTAGTAGGTGTCGATACAGCGCTGATGATCGCCGTAAACGGTGCGAATCTGACTTGGCCATGCGGCTTTAATGCAGAGGTTGCCCTCGCCTGCACCCAGCACTTCTTTGCCTTCTGCATCCAGCAATACTGGCTGCACACCAAAAAAAGGAACTGTGGCCGAGCCGGGTTTGAGGTCAATCGCGCCGGGCAATGGGGTGAGCATGTGGGCGCCGGTTTCGGTTTGCCACCAGGTATCCATAATCGGGCAGCGGCTGCCGCCGACTATGCGGTAATACCACTCCCAGGCTTCCGGGTTGATGGGTTCGCCCACGCTACCGAGAATTTTCAAACTGGCGCGCGAGGTTTTGCTGACGTAATCGTTACCGGCACCCATCAAGGCACGGATGGCGGTGGGTGCGGTATAGAAGCTGTTTACACCGTGTTTGTCGATCACTTGCCAGCAGCGCGAAGCATCGGGATAAGTCGGCACACCTTCAAACATCAAGGTAGTCGCGCCGTTAGTAAGCGGACCGTAAACGATATAGCTGTGACCAGTTACCCAGCCCACATCGGCGGTGCACCAGTAGATATCACCTTCTTGATAATCAAAAACGTATTTGTGGGTCATCGCCGCTTGCAGCAAATAACCACCCGTGGTGTGCAATACACCCTTAGGTTTGCCGGTCGAGCCGGAGGTGTAGAGGATAAACAGCGGATCTTCGGAATCCATCACTTCCGGTTCGCACTCACTGGTCTGACGCTCAACCAGATCTTCGTACCAGAAATCGCGTTTTTCATCCCAAGCGACATCGCCACCAGTGCGCTTAACAACCAAACAGGTGTGTACACCGGGGCATTGCGCCAAGGCGATATCAGCATTTTTTTTCAGCGCAACACGTTTTCCGCCGCGCAAACCTTCATCTGCGGTAATCAGCACCCGACATTCAGCATCCTGAATACGGTCTTTTAAGGCTTCCGGCGAAAAACCGCCAAAGACAATTGAATGAACCGCGCCAATACGAGTACAGGCGAGCATTGCATAGGCCGCCTCGGGAATCATCGGCATATAGATACAAACACGATCGCCTTTTTTCACCCCGCGCTCGCGCAATGCATTGGCGAGACGACAAACTTGATCATGCAATTCTTGATAAGTTATAGACAAGTCTTCGGCAGGATCATCGCCTTCCCAGATGATGGCAGTTTGATTAGCGCGAGCCGGTAAATGACGGTCAATACAGTTAACACTGACGTTCAGTTTACCGCCGACAAACCAACTCACTTCACCTTTGCGCAAATCACTTTTAGTCACTTCCGACCAAGGCTGCTGCCAAGTCAGGAAGCTGTTTGCCTGTTCTGCCCAAAAGGTATCGGGCGCGTTAATCGATTGGTCGTACATTTCCTTATAGCGCGCCAGATTGATCGCCGCGTTGGATTTGAAACTCTCGGGAACTGGATACAGGTGTACTTCTGACATGGTTTTATCTCACTGCCGTTATCTTGTTATTAATCGAGAAAATGACGCTGGATGAACCAAATGCCACCAGACGTCACGCCATTAAGGTGCTGATAAGCTTAGCAGTTATAGCCCGCCCAGCTCAATGACAACGTTGTCCAATTTTTTAATTTATTTACCCCTCCAAACCTTAGGCCTAAGGCCAAATACTTAAACCTAAACAATCGACCACTTTTTAATATTATTAATAGCAAATAACAATAAGGCAGAAGGGGCGAGAAAGTATTATCTATATAACCAGCAAAAAAGAATGCTTTATGTGCCACTAAAAGTGAAACGCCTCACCTTGCTCCTGCATCAACATGGCACTAACCCTTTAGTGAGAGCGCCACTAGGATTAGACCGCTGAAGCGTTAGACCTGCCCGACAGGGACTTAATAACAACCAATCAACCGGAAGCCCGCAGCCTGACCCATCAGCATTAATCATCCTGGCCTAGGCCAAAAACAGCTCATATAACAACTCTAAATGAGGCAACTCACTATGTTTTCATTACCCAAGAACCGTCTTGGCAGAAACTTCTGTCGATGGATTATCGCCACCACAAGCTTGGTTGCAGCCAATAGCTTTGGTGCCACCCAGTGCCAAAACCCCACCCCCATTTGGGCCGATGAATTCAACGGCAATGCCGTAGATACCAGCAAATGGGAATTCCAAAACGGCGACGGCTGTAGTTACGGTATCTGTGGCTGGGGCAACAATGAGCTTCAGTCCTACCAAAGTGCCAATGCCACCGTTGCTAACGGTGTACTCACCATCCAAGCCAAAAAACAACGGGTGGGCTCCAAAGCCTACACCTCCGCGCGCCTGAGAACCTTAAATATGCCCAATGGCGGCCAGTGGAAAAACGGCCGCTTTGAAGCTCGCATCAAGCTCCCCAAAGGCTCAGGTATGTGGCCCGCGTTCTGGATGCTGCCAGCCAACACCAGTGTCGGCTGGCCCATGAGCGGTGAGATCGACATTATGGAGGCAACCGGTCAGGCCGATATGTTCGCCTTCGGCACCCTGCACTACGGTGAAGCCTGGCCCAACAACCAATGGACCAGCGGCCGCATCCTCAAGCAGCCAGACGCCTGGTCCGATGCTTTTCACACCTATGCCATCGAGTGGGAACCCAATGTCATACGCTGGTACGTGAATGACGTGCTCTACTCCACCAAAACCCCCGCCGACCTGGGCAACCCAAGCTGGTGGACCTTTGAAAACTACCAGTACTATATGATTTTAAACCTTGCGGTAGGTGGAAATCTGGGCGGCTGGCTGGATGAAAGCATGTTGCCCCAAACCATGCAGGTGGACTATGTGCGGGTATACAACTATGGCAAGCCTAATCTCTCGGGCAAGCATCTAGTCGAAGCCAACAGCTCTGCGACCTATACGGTGATCGACGAGGCGGGTACCGGCAGCAGCTACTCATGGACTACACCAACCGGTCAAACCTCTTCCTCTAAATCCATCACCGTTAATTGGGGCACTCAAAGCGGCCCGGTGAATGTCACCGTCACCAACAGTTGCGGCTCCTATAACCTGAAATTGGATGTTTACGTAGCGCCCACTATGAGCCAGTCGCAGATTCATGATGACTATCAGCTCAATCGCAACCTGACGTACACCGAATGGACAGGTGTGTACAACCAAGCGGCGAGCAACCCAGCCCCAAATACCGTCAATAACTCAAGCGTAGTGGGAAGCTATGTTAGAAACAGCAGCTCGCAGTGGGACGTTATAGCCGCCACCACCACCCAGATTACCAATGCGGGTGACTTTGTGAATGGCACTAAAGCGTTTTATATGGATGTGTACACTGCAGCTCCAGTGGGCACTGAACTGCTGGTACAACTGGAAAGCAGTACCGCCACTGCCTCCAACTACCCCACTGGCAGACACTCCAAATATATTGCCCACACTACAGTGCGCAATGCCTGGCAGCGCCTGAAGTTTACCTTGGAAGATCGTCTCGATGGCGCCACCTCAAATACCGCGGTGAGCAAAGTCGTGCTGTTAATCGCCCCTAACACCTTTACCGGCGACACCTATTTCATTGATAACTTCAGCACCTATGCCGCTGGCAGCCCACCGCCTCCGCCACCACCTGCAGCCACTAGCATGAAGGTAGCTTCAATTGTGACCGGCACTGCATCAGCCTCCAAGGGCGCCAAGTTTGGTACCGCAACGGTTACTGTGCTCGACAATAACGGTAACCCTGTTGCCAACGCCAGTGTAACCGGCAATTTCAGCGGCTCCATTAACCAAAATGGCGCCTCAGCCGTTACTGGAGCAGATGGCAAAGCCAGCCTGCAAACCACCAGCTCTGCGAGCGGTTCGGTAACGGTTAGCTTCTGCGTCAGCGCATTGAGCCATGCCAGCTTGAGCCACAACAGCGCTGCCAGCACTGGGCTTTGCCAATAACAGCCCCCTGTCCGGCCTAGGGCAGATCCCCCACCGGACACAGTCCAACAAAAAGCCCGCGTTATTAACAACGCGGGCTTTTTCGTAACATTTGTCCCGTCCTGAAATTTATTCGCTGTAACCATTCGGATTTTGCGATTGCCAGCGCCAGGCATCTTGCATCATGCGTGCAAGATCGTATTTCGCTGTCCAATCCAATTCGTTTTTCGCTTTAACTGGGTCGGCATAACAGCTGGCGATATCACCGGCACGACGCGGTACAATTTTGTACGGCACCGGGCGACCACTCGCCGCTTCGAACGCTTTAATCATCTGCAATACCGAATAACCGCAACCTGTACCCAGATTGTAAGCGCGGCAGCCAGTACCGGATTGGTCCAATCCCTTGAGCGCCGCAACATGGCCGTGAGCCAAATCCACTACATGGATGTAATCGCGCACACCGGTGCCATCGATAGTGTCGTAATCATCGCCAAACACACTTAACTCTTTGAGTTTGCCAATCGCCACTTGCGCCACATAGGGCAACAAGTTATTGGGGATTCCAGCGGGATCTTCGCCGATCAAGCCGCTTTCGTGCGCGCCCACCGGATTGAAGTAGCGCAGCAGCGAAATATTCCACTGGCTGTTGGGTGCCTCGGCGATATCGGTCAGGATTTCTTCAACGATAAGCTTGCTGCGGCCATAGGGATTAGTGGCAGAAGTGGCAAAACTTTCATCGATAGGCACAGAAACCGGGTCGCCATACACCGTGGCTGACGAGCTGAAGATCAGCTTCCAAACTTTAAACTCTTCCATCACTTCAGTGAGCGACAAGGTGCCCGCAACGTTGTAGCGGTAATATTTCATCGGGATCTGGTTGGATTCGCCCACTGCTTTCAAACCGGCAAAATGCATCACCGCAGCAAATGAATGCGCAGCAAACACGGTGCGCATAGCGTCTTTATCGTTGATATCCACTTCATAAAACACCGGCTCAACACCGGTAATTTGCGCTACACGCTTGAGCGATTCAGCGCTGCTATTGCACAGATTGTCGACCACTACCGGCAAAAAACCGCTATTGATCAATTCAACACAGACATGGCTACCGATAAAACCGGCGCCGCCAGTAACAAGAATGGGGGAACGTGACATGCAAGATTCCTTATAGAGATGTAAGCCGTTGCGCGCGCATTGAACCAGAGTTCAGGCGGCAGTATAAGGGCTGAAGAAGAATCTTTTATTAAATCATATAATTATTATTTAAATAAGATACGAATAGCAAAAAGGCAAGCCGAAGCTTGCCTTTTGGATGAACGGTTTTAGTTAACTAAAACTTATTCGATTGGCAGAGCGAAGCCCACTACAAATTTGGCTTCGTCGTTGTAAGAACCATCGACATCATCTACCACTTTACCAACAGTAAAGCTCAACTTGTCGTTATAGGCATAGGTCAAATCAACGTGCGACAGATCATCTTCATGAACACCATACTTGATGGTGAAATCACCGAAAGTACCAGCCAAGGTCATGTAGTTGTAGTCTTCAAGATCTTCCAAACCTTCGTAATAAGTAAAGGCAATTGGACCGTAACCAATCATGGCAACTACTTCAACCAAGTCACCAGGAGATACCTCTACGCTTGGATAAGCGTAAGACCAAACACTGATGTCATATTTGAAGTCGCCGGCTTCACCACCGTAACCAACATACAGATCATACTCTTGGCCATTAGCAGCATCACCTGAAGCAGCCCAAATACCAGCGTAAGCACCACCGCCGCTCACATTAATATCGCCCCAAACTTGCGGATCGCCAGCACCCAGATCCAAACCACGCCAGTAGTACATATTGGCCGCACCAACAGCTGCAGAAACTTCAGCGTGTGCCGCTGGCACAGTAAAACCAGCCATAGCAGACAAAGCGATAGCACCAGCGATTAATTTTTGTTTCATCTTCATGAGTTCTTCCTCTTAATGGTCTTTACTAGTTAGTTTTGAGGCAGCTATTGATAATTCCCACTAGCTTGACCAGGTTATTGCAGATACCACGCCAATTTTATTTTTTACTTTAAAATCATAATGTTACAAATTGAATACAAGATTGCATACTCAAAACAAAATAACCTCAAGCACAAGCATGGTGCACAAAAACCCAGCGCGCCACCCCGGCGCGCACCAAAACAACTCATTTAAAACGAATCACATACTCTTTAATTTTTTGCAGCTCCTCCCGCGCACTGGCTCCCCCCTCTACGAGCGGAGGCTCAGCCAATTTACGCAGTAACCAAGCATTTAACGATGCTATCGCTGCACGAACCGACCATGGCAGATAAAGCAACAACGCAACCAGCACAATTGCCACACCAACCAAGGTATGTGACGACAAATTCTCATCTGCTAATGCCTTGCCAATCACAATCGCCAATACTGGTGTCATCAAGGTGATGAGCGACACAACACTCGCCGATAAGCGCTGCAGAATATAAAAAAACAACGCGGCACCCACCAGTGAACCCACAATCGATAAATACAGAATCGATGCGCCTGACTTCACCGAAACCTGTTGCGGTAAAGTCCCATCCATTAACCACCAGCTCAACAACAGTCCCGGCAATGAAAAGAGCAGTGCACCACTGGCCTGCTGAAATGCATCAACACTCACCGCCTCTTGTTGGGTTAGTTTTTTTACCCAAACACTGCTGAAACTAAACAAAACGCACGAAAGTAAAACACTGGCGATGCCATAAACCGAACGGGTATCAAATTGTAATTGGTGATAGAAAATAACCACCAACCCAACCAATGCCAGAATCAAAGCCAATACTTTTTTCAGTGTGAAAGGATTTTGTTTTAACAACAACAAGGTCATCAAACCGGTGACAAAAGGGGTCAGCGCAAATATCACCGCCACCAACCCAGAGGGAATAAATTGCACGCCCCAATACACCACCGGCATGTTGGGAAAAATGCCGATAGAAGCGGCAAAATAAATGTGCCGATGCTGCCAATAAGTGGCGAGGGATTTTCGCAACAGTCCGTGAATCAATAGCGCAATCGACAAGGCAATTGCCATACGCGCCACAGCGGCCGCAATAAAACTCAGACTATCGCTACTCCATTGAATAGCGAGCGGGGTAGTAGCCCAAATCAGCACTACTGAAAAATACGCAAATAACACAGCCACGGCATAACTCCTTATTGCCCATTGAGCAACTGACGAGAGAATGACCGCAGCGATAAATCAGCAAAACTGCCAATAAAAACTCAGCAAGCTACCAATAACAACCTAGCAAGCTTGGAGTAAAAACTGAAACCAAAAAACAAAAAGGCCGCAGTTTTTATGCTGCGGCCTTTGTTTATAACGATTATTCAACTAATCAACAAATTCCGCCCAACAACGCGCACAGACCACAAACCAAATCATTGGTCGTAGTGCGCGTGCGATATGCTTGGCGGTATAAATTGGATACATAATTAATTGATCTAAGGTTATGAAGATTTGTAAAACTGGAGCGAGATTAATTTAATTTCTGTTCAGCCACAAGACATATTTGCATTTTTTTTATGCAACTGATTCACCTATACTCTCAATCTTATTTTTAATGACTAAACGAAATGAAAACATACCTGGTTGGCGGAGCTGTCCGCGATAAATTATTAGGCCGCAATGTCACCGAAAAAGATTGGGTGGTAGTAGGCAGCAGCCCCGAGCAAATGCTCACCCAAGGCTTCACTCCAGTCGGTAAAGATTTTCCGGTATTCCTGCATCCGCAGACCAAAGAGGAATATGCCCTCGCCCGTACCGAGCGCAAAACAGGTAAAGGTTACGGCGGATTCAGTTTTTATTGTGGCGAAGAGGTGACACTGGAGGATGACCTTATCCGCCGCGACCTCACCATCAATGCCATGGCGGAAGATGAAAATGGCAATATCATCGACCCGTACAACGGCCAACAGGATCTAGCCGATAGACTGTTGCGCCATGTATCCCCCGCCTTCGCCGAAGACCCGGTGCGCATTTTGCGCATTGCGCGTTTTGCCGCGCGTTATCACACCCTGGGTTTTCGCGTTGCCAATGAAACCATCGCGCTCATGCAAACTATGGTCGCCAAAGGTGAAGTAGATCATTTGGTGGCGGAGCGCGTATGGAAGGAGACTGAGCGCGCACTGGGCGAGCCTCATCCGGAAATTTTTATTGAAGTGCTGCGCGCAAGCCATGCTTTGACGCGTTTATTTCCCGAAATCGATGCACTGTTTGGTGTGCCGCAAACTGCAATTCATCACCCTGAAATTGATACCGGCATTCACACCCTGATGAGCCTGCAGCAAGCAGGTAAACTATCGCCGAGCACCTGTGTGCGCTTTGCTACACTTCTACATGATCTAGGCAAGGCAACAACACCACAAGATGAGTGGCCAAGGCATATCGCCCATGAAGATCGCAGCTTGCCGCTGGTGAAAAAACTGTGCGAACGCATCGCAGCGCCAAAAGACTATAAAGACCTCGCCTTGATGGTGGCGCAATGGCATACCCACTGCCATCGCGCATTGGAATTAAAACCGGCAACCATATTAAAAGTGTTGCAATCCAATGATGCGTTTCGCCGGCCAGAACGTTTTGAACAATTTTTGCTGTGTTGTGAAGCAGACGCACGTGGCCGCACTGGCTTTGAACAACGAGAATACCCGCAGGCAGATTTTTTCCGTGCAGCATTGGTGGCAGCTCAGGCGGTTGATATACCCGCTATTCAGCAATGCGGTTTTAGCGGCAAAGAATTTGGGGATGAGGTTAATCGCCAGCGATTGCAAAATCTGCTTCAATTAAAAAATAATCGGTCAATCCCACCATCTGCGTAATTCTGTTTACCCACGAATTACGCAGCAGTAATACAGAGGTGAGCACATGCCAACAACAACTAAAGTGGCCCTGGTAACCGGTGCAGCCAAACGTATAGGCGCCGAAATTGCACGCCAACTACACCAAGAAAATTTTAATTTGGTGATTCATTACCACCATTCAGAAAAAGCGGCGCAAGCGCTGGTGGATGAGCTAAATGACCTGAGAGAAAAATCTGCCATTTGTATTGCGGCAGACCTCAATGATTTGGTGCAGATAGATAATCTTGCGGCACAGGCAGAGCAGCACTGGCAGCGATTTGATTTATTAGTTAACAATGCTTCCAGTTTTTATCCCACGCCTATTGGCGAAACCAGTGACGATGATTGGAATCAGCTCATTAATTCCAATCTCAAGGCTCCTTTTTTTCTCGCGCAGGCACTGGCGCCCGTCTTAAAAAAATATCACGGCTGCATCATCAATATCGCCGACATTTATGCTGACAAACCACTCAAAAAACACAGTGTTTATTCCATCGCTAAGGCGGGCAACGTCATGCTCACCAAAACACTCGCGCAGGAACTGGCGCCAGATGTACGCGTTAACGGCATAGCACCTGGTGCTATTCTCTGGCCAGACGATGATCATAAAAAACCGGAAGATCGGTTGTCCGACGAAAACAAAGAAAAAATGCTCGCCAAAATTCCACTGCAACAACGTGGACACGAACTGGACATTACACGCGCAATTTTATTTTTAGCGAAAGATGCACCTTACATCACCGGCCAAATACTCACGGTCGATGGTGGCCGCACACTTACTATTTAGCCTACAGAGCAGCTTAATACATGATAAGAACACAATTACTGACCGAGGCAGGCAAACTAATTACTGGCGGAGAAGAGCTAGTACCGCGCTGGCGCGAGGATCAAAGCGGATTTATCTGGATAGATTTAGTCGGTGAAGAAGCACCAACAGAAAAAGCGTTTCTGTTATCGATGAATTGCCACCCTCTCGCCGTTGAAGATGTGCAGCGCTTTCGGCACCCACCAAAAACCGAAACCTTTGATGATTACACCCTCATTCTCTATCGCGGAATCACCGAATTCAACAAAGACCTCACCATTCAGCAAATGACCATTGCGCTGTTTATCGGTGAACGCTGCCTAATTAGCTGTCATCCACGCCACTCAATGGGGATTAATCATTATTGGGATAACACCCAAGCAGAAAACTTATTAGTGAGCCCCGGATTGCTCGCCTCTCGCATTATGAAATTCTCAGTGGGGCGCTATCTTGAAGCCATTCTTGCGTTTGAGCCATCGCTCAATGAATTGGAAGATGCAATGCAGGAAAAGCCGAACGACGAAGTGATGCGCGAATTGATCAGCTACCAATCGCGTCTGCGCAAGCTCAAGCGCATTTGCAGTTATCACGAAAAACTGATGACCAACTTATTGAAAGAAATTCCACAACGATTGATGGATAAAGACGGCGATATAGAGCACGCACTGCAAGATTTATTCGAGCGCTGCGAACGCCTGCATGGCTTGTGCACTATGTACTATGAAATTTGCGGCGATTTAATAAATGGTTACTTGTCGATTAGTTCACACCAACTGAACAACACCATGAAAGTATTAACCGTGATTACCGCGATTTTTGTTCCACTAACCTTTATTGCAGGTATTTACGGCATGAACTTCGTAAACATGCCGGAATTACAGGCGCCCAATGGATATTTCTATGCTCTAGGCTCAATGCTAATCATTGCCGCAGGCTGTGGCATTGTGGCTTACAAAAAGTGGTGGTAAAAATTATCCTGCAGACGAAATAAGTTTTCCCTGCCACTCAAAATCAATCGCCCACAAGGATTGTGAAGCCTGATCATAGCTTGCCCATAACTCTTGATAAGTCACTTGTAACTGCGGGTGTTTAATCTGCGCTGCGATTTCTGCCAAAGGTAAAAGTACAAAAGCATTCTGGGTGATTTCTGCGCGCGGCAATTCCACTCCTGCGTCAACACCCACAAAATCACCGTAAGTTAAAATATCTATATCCAAGGTACGCGGGCTGAATTTGGGGCCGCTTCGCTTGCGGCCATTATCATCTTCAATACGTTTTAAGGTTTCCGATAACTCAGCAATGGATAAATTTGTATTCGCACCAACCACCAGATTAAAAAAATGACTACCCGCAAAACCGACGGATTCACTTTCATAAACTGACGACACTTGCAGCTCACCAAACAATTCAGCGAGTGCATCTAACGCCGCCGCAATATTTTTGTGGCGTTCCACATTGCTGCCAAGGCTTAAATAGATTGCCGTCATTCGGGCAGTGCTCCCGGTTTTTGGCCGCGCTCAATTAACAAACCTACATCGCGCGCGCCGCGAATTGCACCCGGTTTACTTAAACGCAAACGCAACCAGGGCACATTAAATTCTGTGCGAATCATTTGTGCAATTTCTTCTGCTAATGTTTCCACCAATAGCGCATTGCGATTTTCAACATAGGCAATCAAGCGCTTGGAGACCGCTTTGTAATTCAAAGCAAATTGAATATCGTCTGTTGCGGCGGCTTGGCGAATATCGCTCGCCATTTCCAAATCGATACTCACGTTTTGGCGCACTTCGCGCTCCCAGTCGTAAATGCCGATAATCGTATCGATACGCAAATCGCGAATGTAAACAATATCCATAGAAAACTTCTTGTTAAAGTGAAGAGAGTGTATTGAGCGGCCAGCGCGCTTTTACATTAATTGCCAAACCTTCGTGCTGGCCAGCAAGCAAGCGCTGACAACCGGCGTAGGCGATCATGGCGCCGTTGTCGGTACAAAATTCATGGCGGGCGTAAAATACTTTTGCGCCGATTTTAGCGAGGCTCACATCCAAATCTGCGCGCAATTTTTTATTGGCAGAAACACCACCGGCAATCACCAATGTTTTCATGCCGGTTTGTTCGAGCGCGCGTTTGCATTTGATCACCAACGTATCCACTACTGCCGCTTGAAATGCATTGGCGATATCGGCGCAGGTTTGATCGTCGGGCAAACCATTGGCTTGTTTGTTGGCATTAACGGTGGTGAGTGTGGCGGTTTTTAATCCACTAAAGCTGAAATCCAAACCGGGGCGATCTACCATCGGGCGCGGAAATTTAAAGCGTCCTTCATTGCCTTGTTCGGCAAGTTTGGCGATCTGCGGGCCGCCGGGATAATCCAGATCGAGCATTTTGGCCGCTTTATCGAATGCCTCACCCGCTGCATCATCAATCGATTCGCCCAGCAATTCGTATTCGCCAATCGCATCCACTTTTACCAATTGGGTATGGCCACCGGAGACCAACAGGGCGACAAACGGAAAGTCAGGAGGATTATCTTCCAACATGGGTGCCAGCAAATGGCCTTCCATATGATGTACGCCGATGGCGGGAACACCCCAGGAATAGGCCAGTGCACGCCCCATAGAAGCGCCCACCATCAGCGCACCAATAAGACCGGGACCAGAGGTATAAGCGATACCGTCTATATCTTCAGCGGTGGAATCACTCGCCGCCATCACTTCATTAATTAGCGGCAACAGTTTGCGCACATGATCACGCGAGGCCAGCTCCGGCACCACACCGCCATATTCCGCATGCAGCGCAATTTGGGTATAGAGCACATGAGCCAGCAGGCCGCGCTCGCTGTCATAAACCGCCACGCCAGTTTCATCGCACGATGTTTCCAAACCCAAGATTCGCATAACCCAACCTCTTGTCACCCGCCTGCTAAGCGGTGATCGACTCACATAAGGGCGGCTATGATAAAGGCTGACCAAGCGAAAACCCAGCACTCTCGTCTGCTCAAGGTTGCGGCTGCCATAAGAAGTGTATAGAATCCGCACCCCTCGGATACTTCACTGTGTTTACACACTGGCGTCTATCCACAAGACATCATTTATTAGCTCTCTTTATTACAGGTAACAGCATGCCTTCAGTAAAACTTAAAGAAAACGAACCCTTTGACGTAGCTTTGCGTCGTTTCAAGCGCGCTTGTGAAAAAGCGGGCATTTTGGCTGACGTTCGCGCTCGCGAATGCTACGAGAAGCCAACTACCGTTCGTAAGCGTGATGCCGCTGCCGCTGTTAAGCGTCATGCTAAAAAGGTACAACGCGAATCTAAAAAGTTTACTCGTCTGTACTAAGTTACCCGCTGCCGCGCTTGCCCGGGCAGCTTGTAAGTAGTTTGACCGGTTCCGCTCGTTAGCCTGTTTGCATCTGTCATCTAACGAGTTGTGCGTTCCACTCCTGTACCCTAATTGATTACTCAATAACCGGTGAATCATGAGTCAACCAACGCTAAAAGACCGCATAAATGATGCCTTAAAGACCGCGATGCGCGCTAAAGAAAAAGAGCGCGTCGCGGTTTTGCGTCTTGTGATGTCTGAATTCAAAAAAATCGAAGTAGATGAGCGCATCATCGTTGATGACGCCCGCGCTTTAGCCGTGCTCGATAAAATGGTCAAACAGCGTCGCGACTCTGAAACCCAGTATCGCAATGCCAATCGCCCGGAACTCGCCGAGCAAGAAGCTTACGAAATCAGCGAAATTCAAGCTTATCTCCCCGCTCAGCTCACCGCTGCCGAGCTGGATACGCTAGTCGCCAAAGCCTTGGCTGATGCAGGTGTAACCGAAGCGCGCGACATGGGCAAAGCCATGGCGCTACTCAAGCCGCAAGTACAAGGCCGCGCGGATATGGGCGACGTGAGCAAGCTTCTCAAGGCCAAGTTGAGCAACTAAATCGTCAACTGCTAGTCTCTAGCTATCTCCTCAGGCGACGATCACATGGCCGGCCTTATCCCGCAAAGTTTTATCGATGACATGCTCGACCGCCTCGACATAGTCGATGTGGTCGATAGTCGCGTTAAATTGCGCAAAACCGGCAAAAACTACAGCGCCTGCTGCCCGTTTCACGACGAAAAAACCCCCTCTTTTACTGTAAGCCCGGAAAAACAGTTTTATTACTGCTTTGGTTGTGGCGCGAGCGGCAATGCACTGGGTTTTGTCATGGATTACGAGCGCCTCAGCTTTCCCGAGGCCGTTGAATCACTCGCTCGACTGACCGGTTTGGAAGTCCCGCGCGAAGTGCAGACCGAAGCACAAGAAAAGCGCGAGCAGGAAAAACGCAGTATTTACACCCTGCTGGAAAAAGCCGATGACTTTTACCAACAGCAATTGCGCCACCACCCCAGCAAACATCTGGCGGTCAATTATTTAAAAAATCGCGGTCTGGATGGCAAAACCGCCAAAACCTATGGAGTCGGTTTTGCACCGCCCGGCTGGGATAACCTGCTCAAAGCCCTCGCCAGCAACGATGAAGACAAACATCTGCTGATCGAAGGCGGCATGTTGATTCATCAAGAGCAGGAAAAGAAACTCTACGACCGCTTCCGCCATCGGATTATGTTTCCTATCCGCGATACGCGGGGGCGGGTAATCGGCTTTGGCGGACGAGTATTGGGCGACGACAAACCCAAATACCTCAACTCACCCGAAACACCGGTATTCCACAAAGGTCAGGAGCTCTACGGCCTTTATGAAGCGCGCCTCGCCTATCGCGAATTGCCGCGCCTACTGGTAGTTGAAGGCTATATGGATGTGGTCAGTCTGGCGCAATTTGGTATCGGCTACGGTGTTGCCACGTTAGGCACCGCCTGTGGCCCCGACCATCTCGACCGCGCCTTCAAATACACTAGCGAAGTGGTGTTTTGTTTTGACGGCGACAAAGCCGGGCGCAGCGCCGCCCACCGCGCACTGGAAGCATCGCTCGACACAATGAGCGATGGCCGCACAGTGAAATTCCTGTTCCTGCCCGAAGGTGAAGACCCAGACACCCTGGTGCGCCAGATAGGCCCGGACAAATTCGAGCGCATGATCGAACTCGCCGTACCCTTTGAAGATTATTTGTTTGATGCGGTCGCCGAAGGTTTAAATATCCGCACCATGGAGGGCCGCGCCACCTTTAGCAAACGCGCCGCACCACTGTTAGATCGCCTGCCCAAAGGTGTATTTCGCGAATTGATGTTTGAAAGCTTGGCCACTCGCACCGGATTAAATCGCAATATCCTGCAGGAATTAATTCAAGAGCAGCAAAGCAAAGGCGAAATACAGCCGCTTTTTGTAACACCGCCAGCACCAACAAAAACAGAAGAAACCGTACCCAAAGTGGCGTTACCGAAAGCGGCTCCACCGAAAAATAATGAGCCGGAATGGGATCACCCACCGCTCGCAATCTACGAAGAATACGGCGATTTTCCTCAACAATTGCCACCTGCGGACTACCAGGAGTTTTACGAAGAACCGCGCACACAACGCCAAGCCCTCAAGCAGCCCTATCAAGCGGGATTACAAGCGCGCGCCGCAAGTAAATATTTGATGCCGCCTGTGCGCAAGGCGCTAGCGCTGCTACTCACTTATCCCGTACTGGCGAGCCTTGAAGCCAATCACGACGAGTGGCTAGCAGATGAAACCGATGCCGATTGCCTGATGCTCGGGCGCCTACTCAAAGTGCTACATGAGCGGCCACATTACAATTTGTCACATTTGATTGGTTACTGGCGCGGAGTTTACGGCGCTGATAATACTGAGCGATTAGCCGCTGTTGCCGGTCACGATTTGCTACAAGCGGCCAACGCCTTAAGCCAAAACCGGCAAGACAAACCGGCTAAGGCCGACTACGACACCCAAGCCGCATTTAGCGATGCCATGAGCAAATTGCGCCAACAACAAAAACAAAAAAAAGTAGCCGAATCCTTGGCAAAATTAAAAAATGCCGACTTAACTCAACTCACCAAAGAAGAGCGCGACAAACTGGTGCGCGCAGCATTAGCAATAAAAGCAGAACCATAATCATCAAAGCTGGTCAGAATCTGCACGATTAATTCAAAACAGCTTGAAGATTTTTGCGTCACCCACCAATCGCCTAGAATCCACCCAAGCAAGTGGAGTATAATTACGGGCTTTGCATTTCACTCATCAGGTTTTAAATAGGGTTTCGAATGTCTGAAGACGTCCAACAGCAACAGTCCCGTATTAAAGAACTGATCGCCCGCGGTAAAGAACAAGGTTATTTAACCTATGCCGAGGTAAACGATCACCTGCCGGAGGACATCTCTGATCCGGATCAGGTCGAAGACATCATTCAGATGATCAACGACATGGGTATTCGCGTCTATGAAACAGCCCCCGACGCCGACACCCTGTTAATGACTGACGGCGACTCTGCCGCTGATGAAATCGCCGCCGCTGAAGCCGCCGCCGCTCTGGTTGCCGTGGAAACGGAAACCGGTCGCACTACCGACCCAGTGCGCATGTACATGCGTGAAATGGGCACGGTTGAACTGCTGACTCGCGAGGGCGAAATTGTTATCGCCAAGCGCATCGAAGAAGGTGTGCGTGAACTGATGCACGCCGTTGCTTACTGGCCAGGTGCGGTTCAGCAAATTCTCGATGAATACTCACTGGTCGCCAAAGAAGAACGTCGCCTTGCCGACGTAATTATCGGCTGGCTCGACCCCGTTGAAGATGTTCCCGCCTCTCTCGCTGAAGTTGAAGAGATTCCTGTCGCAACCGCTGCTGGTGCAAAACCTGCCGCCGATGACGACGAAGAAGAAGCGAGCACAGACGATGAAGAAGAAGCCGTTTCCGGGGTAGACCCGGAAGAAGCGCGCATTCGCTTTGAAGAGCTGCAAAAACAGCAAGACAAAGTGAACAAGACACTCGCGAAATACGGTTATGGAAGCAAGCAAGCTGAAAAAGAATTGTCAGCTCTGGGCGACCTGTTCAAATTCTTCAAATTGCCAGCCAAGCAATTCGACCCAATCTACAGCAAAGCGCGCGAGATGCTCGACAATGTGCGCAAGCAAGAGCGCTACATTATGGAACTGTGTACACGCAGAGCCCAGATGCAACGCAAAACCTTTATCAAAGAATTCCCTGGCAATGAAACCAACGATGCTTGGCTGCCTGAATTTTTGAAAGGCAAAGTTGATCACGCCGAAAAACTCGAACGGGTAATGCCCGATGTGCAAACAGCACAACAACAGCTTGCACAAATCGAAGCAGAAAGCGGTTTAAGTCTTGCCAGCATCAAAGATATTAATCGCCGCATGTCGATTGGCGAAGCGCGCGCCCGCCGTGCGAAAAAAGAAATGGTTGAAGCCAACTTGCGTCTGGTTATTTCCATCGCAAAAAAATACACCAACCGCGGTTTGCAATTCCTCGATTTGATTCAAGAAGGCAACATCGGCCTGATGAAAGCAGTGGATAAATTTGAATACCGTCGCGGTTACAAATTTTCTACTTACGCCACTTGGTGGATTCGTCAGGCAATTACTCGCTCGATTGCAGACCAAGCACGCACCATTCGTATTCCAGTGCACATGATTGAAACCATCAACAAGCTCAATCGTGTATCGCGCCAAATGCTGCAAGAAATGGGGCGCGAACCAACCCCAGAAGAGCTCGGCGAGCGCATGGAAATGCCGGAAGATAAGGTTCGCAAAGTATTAAAAATTGCCAAAGAACCTATCTCCATGGAAACCCCCATTGGCGACGATGAAGATTCACATCTGGGTGACTTTATCGAAGACACCACCATTATTTCACCGGTGGAGTCAGCAACAATGGAAGGCCTGATGGAAGCGACACGCGAAGTACTGGCTGGCCTAACCGCACGCGAAGCCAAAGTATTGCGTATGCGTTTTGGTATCGACATGCACACCGACCACACCCTGGAAGAAGTGGGCAAACAGTTTGACGTAACGCGTGAGCGTATCCGTCAGATCGAAGCCAAAGCGTTGCGCAAATTGCGCCACCCTTCACGCTCAGATCACCTGCGCAGCTTCCTTGATGAGTAATACACTGCTCATTAATTATCCGGTCGCCAGATAAAACAAAACCCGCTCATGAGCGGGTTTTGTTTTTTAGCTAACACAATAAGTTCACAACTATAGCCACATGCAAAACTTGTCTCTATAATGCCACCTCGCTGTCGCAAGGCAGATTAAGCAATTCCTTTTGGGGCCTATAGCTCAGTTGGTTAGAGCATCCGACTCATAATCGGCAGGTCGCTGGTTCAAGTCCAGCTGGGCCCACCATCTTTATAATCGCACACTCTTTGCACCCATTCTGCTAGAAAGTAAATTGCAAATTTACGCTGGCGAAATCGACATCCATATTAATATCATTTGGTTGCAAGACGTTTATTTCATCGCGTGAAATTTCGAAATTAAAACGCTCGTACTCTACCCGCAAATCCAAATGCTCAGCTAAACGAAATTTAGCACCAAGACCCCAGAAGGTTTCATCGCCATCATGATCGCTGCTTGAGATAAATTCAGAGGTATCGATATTGGTTCCTGCATCCCACCACATTTGGCCACCTTTCGCGTAAAGTGAAAAGCTTTTGGAAATTGGCACCGATAAAATTAAATCCAAGGCTTTACCTTTAAAGTCGATATCCAAGGCTTCATTGCCTGACTCATCGAAATCAATGTAAGCCGCTTCAATGCCGATATATTCGTTTATCTGAAACACAGCAAATGCTTTTTTAGCAGCTTCGTCTTCATCGAAATCACCGTCTTTTAATTTAGTGAGGCCATAGCCGCCACCAATAGAAAACTCAGGCTGAAACTGCCAACCATTACCACGATCTGAATAATCGCTTTGTGCAACAGCAGCAGTCGACACAACACCCATACACATAACAGCTAATAATTTTTTCATAGTTGACTCCTTACGGTTAAAAGACGAAGCCAGAATAGAAATAAAAATTACCTTGTTCTGTGCGTTAGCGCTCTCAAAAATATTTACTCCCTCCAACTAGATAAAAATAAATTCGCTTATTTTATTTGAAAAACCTCACGAAGATTAATCACGATAAATTTTGCTTAAGCGTTACTCAGCGTACAGATTCACATCCGCTATAGGCAGAGCATTTCATCATTCGACTAGCACTTAGGAGAAATACGATGACAAACTTTGATCAGCATGCAATGCAAGACCCCCGCACTCAATATCCAAAATCAGGCGGACAGATAGATGAGCGCCAACCAGAGCCGGGGCTTGATGAAATATTGGGCCCACGAGCCGATCACGGAGAAGAAAGCTATTGCGGCGCAAATCGTTTAGTGGGAAGGAAGGCATTAATTACGGGAGGGGACTCCGGCATTGGACGCGCGATTGCAATTGCATTTGCCCGAGAGGGGGCCGATGTAGTTATCAACTATCTTCCTAGCGAAGAAGTCGATGGGCAAAAAACCTTGGCATTGATTAAACAGGCAAATCAAAAAGCGATTGCTATTCCAGGCGACATTACCAATGAGGATTTCTGCAAAACTTTAGTAACACAAGCTGCAGATGAATTAGGATCAATTGATATCTTAGTTAATAACGCAGGTAAACAACAGTTTGTTGCCGAGTTGGAAGATATAACGACCGAACAGTTTACCCAAACCTTTGCAACTAATGTATTTGCGATGTTTTGGATCACCAAAGCAGCAGTTCCACACATGCCTCCCGGCGCTAGCATTATTAACACCACCTCCATTCAATCTTATCAACCTTCAGCAGGTTTATTGGATTACGCATCCACGAAAGGCGCGATCACCGCATTCACCAAAAGTCTGGCAAAAATGCTGATTAAAAAGGGCATTCGTGTGAATGCTGTTGCGCCTGGCCCAGTCTGGACACCGCTGCAACAAAGTGGCGGTCAGCCAGAAGAAAAGCTTCAACATTTTGGCGACAACGTTCCATTAGGGCGCGCAGGCCAGCCTGCAGAAGTCGCACCGGCGTTTGTATTTCTTGCTTCGCAAGAATCCAGCTACATCACGGCGGAGGTTATTGGAGTGACTGGCGGTAAACATCTGCCTTAACTAACCAACTTCTCGCTTGTGCATCAAACAAAACATTTTTTTATTTCACGTTGAAGGATATCGATATGAACAAGCCACCAAAAAAATCGCCAAAAAAACCAAACGCAGATGCGCAAAATTATGCAGGAGCAGGCTCAATTATGAGCACAGTTTCTGGCCCATCAGGCGCAGAGCCGCCTGTCAGTTTGGGCCCTACCGATCCGACCAAAGACCGCCTGCTCGATAAAACTGTCGACATGCAAAAAGTGTCACAAAAAATGATCACCAACGAAAACAAACCCTATGAGTATGGCGATGCCGCACGGGAACCCCGAGCTGGCGTCACCATTAAGCCAGCTTCACCTGCGACCGCAGGAAGCACCGCATCAGAAATAATGGACTCTGCAAAATCTGGACACATTCCTGCACCCGGCTCGAACCCAACCACTGATTCTTTGGATCGAGTCAGGGTGGATAGTAGCGACCAACCGCTGACGACAAACCAAGGCGTGCCCATTGCCGATAATCAGCACTCATTAAAGATAGGCCTGCGCGGCCCGACTGCATTAGAAGATTTTATTCTGCGCGAAAAAATCACTCACTTTGATCATGAACGTATTCCTGAGCGAGTTGTACATGCACGTGGTTCTGCGGCGCACGGTTATTTTGAAGCCTATCGCGCACTCACTGAATTCACTGCAGCGGCGCCGTTTAGCGAGAAAGGGAAACGAACACCTGTATTCGCGCGATTTTCAACTGTCGCCGGGGAGCGAGGCTCGGCCGATACCGTGCGCGACGTGCGCGGTTTTGCCGTGAAGTTTTATACCGAGCAAGGAAATTGGGATCTAGTGGGCAATAACATCCCGGTATTTTTTATTCAGGATGCGATGAAGTTTCCTGACTTGGTGCACGCGGTGAAAACAGAGCCTCATCATGGTATGCCGCAGGCATCTAGCGCACACGACACTTATTGGGATTTTGTGTCGCTTATGCCGGAGTCGGCACACATGCTGTTATGGCAGATGTCTGACCGCGCGATTCCTCGTAGCTATCGCACCATGCAAGGTTTCGGCGTACACACGTTCCGCTTGGTAAATGCCGAAGGCCAATCCGTATTCTGTAAATTCCACTGGACCCCATTGGCCGGCACTCATTCCCTGGTGTGGGATGAAGCCGCCAAAATTATTGGGGCTGATCCTGACTTTCATCGCCGCGACTTATGGGAAGCGATTGAGTCAGGCAACTTCCCTGAGTACGAATTAGGCCTGCAAATTTTTCCCGAAGAGATGGCGAAAAACTTCCCGTTTGATGTACTCGACCCAACCAAACTAGTGCCGGAAGAATTGGTTCCGGTTACGCCGGTTGGAAAAATGGTGCTGAACCGCAACCCGGATAATTTTTTTGCGGAAACAGAACAAGTCGCCTTTTGTACGGCGCATGTAGTGCCGGGCATCGATTTTTCCAACGACCCTTTATTGCAAGGTCGAATCCACTCTTATGTAGACACTCAAATCAGCCGTTTGGGCGGTGCTAATTTCCATGAAATTCCGATCAACTCACCGATCACACCGGTGCACAACAACCAGCGCGACGGCATGCATCGTCAAACGATCAACCGTGGACGAGTGAACTATGAACCCAACTCGCTTGCGGGCGGATGCCCGTTTCAAGCGGGCATGGCTGGCTATAAAAGTTATCCCGAACGAATTGCAGAAGATAAGGTGCGCGGTAATCCTGAATTATTTTCCGATCATTACTCACAGGCGCGATTATTTTGGCAAAGCCAATCACCCGACGAGCAGCGCCATATTATCAATGCTTTCAGTTTCGAATTAACACGAGTACAAACACCGGCGATCCGCACCCGTATCGTTTCATTATTGGTAAATGTAGACGAGACACTAGCCTCTGCAGTAGCAAATAATTTAGGGATTGATGTACCGCCCGCTATGCCACTCGCATCAGACTTGCCACTGCCGGATTACCCGCCCTCGCCTGCGCTTTCTTTATTGTCCCGCCCTGGCACGACCGGAATTAGCACGCGTAAGGTAGCGATTCTAATTAGCGATGGTGTTAATGAGCGCGCATTAAAAACGATTTACGGGGATCTGTTAGCAGAAGGTGCTGTACCGAGGTTGGTCGGTTCGCGCTTGGGGAAACTTACCGGTGCAAATGGCAGAACAGTGGATATCGAAATAACACTGGATGCAGGCCCTGCCGTGTTGTACGACGGCATGGTGGTCATCCAGGCGGGGGCAGACATGATTCAAAACGCGAACGCACTGGATTTTGTGAGGCTGCAATATCGTCATTGCAAGCCGATTCTCTCCATCGCCAGCGACGCGCTATTAAGCGAGGCAGGAATTCCAGCCACATTGCCCGATGGCAGTGTCGACCCGGCACTAATAGTGGACAAAGAAGAATGCCAAACATCGTCATTGGAGCAATTTAAAAAAGCGCTAGAAGGGCATCGTTCATTTGCACGAGAAACACCTATGCCCCGGGCATAGCGGATTTCGCTAAATAGTTAGCGGCCTATGTGCGATCAGAAACAGTCAGCAAAAGTGTGCGCCCTTATGCTGGCGTGACCATGACTAATTAGGAGATAAAAAATGGAAACACAATTTACCTCAACTCCCGCCAATCCCTATGGGAATAGCGTTTACATAAATCGTTCGGCGCACGACAGTGCAGTTTCTTGGTGTGCCGTGTTCGCTGGTGCGCTGGGCTCGGCCTCACTATCACTCATCCTGTTATTTCTCGGCACCGGCCTGGGCTTTACCATGGTGTCACCCTGGGCAAATGAGGGTGTTAGTGGTACTACATTCGGCGTTTCTAGCATCGTGGCCATCACCTTAATATCATTGATTGCTTCGGCAATGGGTGGTTATCTTGCCGGGCGCCTGCGCGCACGCTGGCTCAACACTCCGGTAGACGAAGTACATTTCCGCGATACCGCTCATGGATTTTTATCCTGGTCATTAGCAACGATTGCGACTGCAACTTTGTTGACTAATGTTGTCGGCAGCATTGTCACAGGAGGTGTTAAAGCGGGCGCCGCAGTTGCGGGAGGGATTGCGAGCACAGGTAATGCCGCAATGATTGCGAACAGCGATTCTGACGCTGCAACATCCGAAAGTGACAATGAAGTCGCCATGTCTTATTTAATTGACACCTTATTGCGCGGGCGCGCCGCATCTAACATCTCACCAATGAGCCAAGGTACAACTACTCTGCCTCAGGATCCGGCATTAGCAGCTGCAGATAGCGCAACAGAAACTCCAGCCGACGCCAACCCAATGCAACAACCTCGTACTCATCAGCGCTTAGATTCTCAATATGACGAACAAACCAAACGTGAATTGGTTGGTATTTTTATGCATGCAACGGTGACCGGGAGAATGCCGCAAGGCGATATAACCTACGCGGGTCAGTTGATCGCAGAAGATACAGGGATAACTCAACAAGCCGCGGAACAGCGCGTCACTGACGCTTTTGCAAACTTACAGAACCAATTGGAAGAAACGGAAACAGCCGTGCGGGAAGCAGCAGAAAAAGCCCGCAAAGCTACTGCTTACACATCGTTATGGTTATTTATCTCCCTGCTGTGCGGTGCATTCGTGGCGAGCTTAATGGCTGTGTACGGCGGCCGCCAACGCGATCTTTAATTAACAACACTCTTTTCAGGAGAAATTAAAATGCGCTCAATTTTACTGTATTTTCTCGGCATACCTATCCCTATCATTATTCTAATAGCAATTTTACTGTGACAAAAAATCGCCCGGAGCATTTCACTTTGGGCGATTTTTTTACACTTCATTTTTATCAACCAGTACGTCCCTGCCACCAAAAATCCGCGCGCACCAGTAAACAATTATTTACTGGCGACGGCCGCATAAGAAAGCAAAAAAACGCCTCCCTCGCACTCAAAACTGAATACGAAAAAAATTACTTTCAAATCGATTTTATCGAAACAAAGATGTATATGGTTACATAGACAATATGCATATGGTTAATTTGACAATAATCAACTTTAGTTGTATACAAGTACGCTTCGGAATCACCGCGCCAATTACATAACAATCACAAGCAGTATGGCGCCCGGAAAGAACGCCTGTTCGCAACGATCAGGGTAAGCCTTCCAACACCCTCCTCCTATATCGGTGGTATTGGTTGCGAGGGGTATCGGAGTATTAATAATGAAACTAATGACTATCGGCAAAGGTGTCGCTTCGGCACTGACTTGCGCTGCCGCTTTATATGCAACAAGTGCTAGCGCGCAAACCTTAACTTCCAATTCAACCGGCACTAATAACGGTTTTTATTACACTTTCTGGAAAGACTCTGGCAGTGCCTCTATGGGGCTACAAGCTGGCGGACGTTACACATCCCAGTGGACCAATAACACCAACAACTGGGTCGGCGGTAAAGGCTGGAACCCCGGCAACAGCACGCGCACCATCAATTACTCAGGCAATTACGGTGTTACTAGTAGCCAAAATTCTTATTTGGCGCTCTATGGTTGGACGCGCAGCCCACTGATTGAGTATTACGTGATCGAGAGTTACGGCTCTTATAACCCGGCTTCCTGCTCTGGCGGCTCTGACATGGGCAGCTTCCAAAGCGATGGCGCGACTTACAACGTGCGCCGCTGTCAGCGGGTACAACAGCCATCTATCGATGGCACCCAGACGTTTTATCAATACTTCAGTGTGCGCAATCCGAAAAAAGGTTTTGGCAATATTTCAGGTACCATCACCTTTGCCAATCATGTCGCGTTTTGGGCGAGCAAGGGCTTGAATCTCGGTGCACATAATTATCAAGTAATGGCGACTGAAGGCTATCAGAGCACCGGTAGTTCAGACATCACAGTGAGCGAAGGCGCAAGCGGCGGCGGCACAAGCAGCACGCCAGCGGCTAGCAGCAGCCCTAGTTCTAGCTCCAGCTCTGCAGCAACGACGGGTAGCGGTGTAGTGGTCCGTGCGCGCGGCGTCGCAGGTGGTGAGCACATCAATTTGCGCATCGGTGGCGCGACCGTAGCCAGCTGGAATCTGACCACCAGCTTTCAGGATTTAAACTATACCGGCACTGCGTCGGGCGATATTCAAGTAGAGTTTGATAATGATGGCGGCAGCCGCGACGTAGTGGTGGATTACATTCGCGTCAATGGCGAAACCCGTCAGGCAGAAGATATGGAATACAACACTGCTTATTACGCCAATGGTTCTTGCGGCGGTGGCGGTAACTCCGAGTTGATGCACTGCAACGGTGTGATAGGGTTTGGTTATACCTATGACTGCTTTAGCGGCAATTGCTCCGGCGGCAGTACAGGTGGCGGCAATACCGGCGGCTCAACTAGCAGTTCAGGTGGCAACAATGCCAACTGCTCTGGTTATGTCGGCATCACCTTTGACGACGGTCCTGGCGCCAACTCCACCACTCTGGTGAACTTGCTTAAGCAAAACAACCTGACGCCGGTGACCTGGTTTGTGCAAGGTAATTATGTAGCCTCCAACGCCAACCTGATCCCAACATTGTTGAGCGTGGGCGAAATCCAAAGCCACAGTTATACCCATCCGCACCTGATTAACCTGAGCTATCAGCAAATCTACGATGAACTGAATCGCACCAATCAGGCAATTCAAAATGCGGGAGCGGCCAAGCCTACTATTTTCCGCCCACCTTATGGCGAGACCAATGCTAATGTAAATCAAGCGGCACAAAACCTCGGTTTACGGGTTGTGACCTGGAATGTAGATTCACAAGACTGGAACGGCGCCAGCGCAGCGGCAATCGCCAATGCTGCCAACCAACTGCAAAACGGCCAAGTGATACTGATGCACGATGCCAACTACAACAATACCAACGCAGCGATTCCACAGATTGCGGCGAACCTGCGTGCAAAAGGCTTGTGCCCGGGCCGCATTGACCCGGCTACTGGCCGCGCAGTTGCACCCTCTGGCGGATCGAACAACAGCACACCTGCCGTTTCCAGTAGTAGCCGCAGCAGCACTCCTGTAACGCCCAGCAGTAGCAGCCGCAGCAGTGTTAGCACCGGCAGCAATTGCCAATGCAACTGGTGGGGCACGCTCTACCCCACTTGCACCAATACCGCGAGTGGCTGGGGTTGGGAAAATAACCGCAGCTGTATTACTACCAGCACCTGTAATAGCCAGGGTCCTGGCGGTGGCGGACAAGTATGTAACTAAGGCAACCCGGAAGTGGCTCAATCTGAGCCGCTATCGGTAACACAAATAGGGGAAGCGGGTAATGCGCTTCCCCTTTTTTGATTACCAAAGTACACAAGCTAAATAACCGATTATTAGCACTCTCAAGTTATATAGTTTATTTGACAATATGCTTATAGTTTTATTGACAATAAACTAGCTCAATTGTATACATATATACGTCGGGAACCGGGTGGTTTTAACAATAACAGCAAGCCTGTTTGGTGCTCGATTACACCTGTCTGCAACAGGCAGGATCAACCTTCGACGGTCCCTCCTCCTCTATAGGCGGTATTGGTTGAGAGGCTATTTACGAGAATCTAATAATGAAATTAACTGGCAAAAAAATCCTGACCACGCTTATTGGTGCTGCAGCTCTGTGTGTAACCGCGGTTAATGCACAAACCTTAAGCTCCAATTCAACCGGTACCAACAACGGCTTTTACTACACCTTTTGGAAAGATTCAGGCAGCGCCTCTATGACCTTACAGTCGGGCGGTCGCTACACCTCGCAATGGACTAGCAACACCAACAACTGGGTGGGCGGCAAAGGGTGGAACCCGGGCACTAGTTCACGGGTAGTTAGTTATTCAGGTAACTACGGTGTTTCCAGCTCACAAAACTCCTATTTGGCATTTTATGGCTGGACCAGAAGCCCGTTGATCGAGTATTACATCATCGAAAGTTATGGTTCATACAACCCTGCATCGTGCTCTGGCGGCACTGACTACGGCAGTTTCACCAGCGATGGTGCGACTTATAACGTGCGTCGCTGCCTGCGCACCCAACAACCATCGATTGATGGCACCCAAACCTTCTATCAATACTTCAGTGTGCGTAATCCGAAGAAAGGTTTTGGTAACATTTCAGGCACCATCACCTTTGCCAATCACGCCAACTTTTGGGCCAGCAAGGGCTTGAATCTGGGCAACCACGATTATCAAGTTCTGGCGACCGAAGGCTATCAAAGCACCGGTAGTTCAGATATCACCGTTAGCGCGGGCACCTCAGGTGGTGGTAGCTCAAGCTCGGCACCATCGGGCGGCAGCAAAACCATCGTAGTGCGTGCCAGAGGAGTTGCCGGTGGTGAAAGCATCACACTCAAAGTAAACAACACCGCGGTACAAACCTGGACGCTCTCTACCACTATGACCAACTACACCGCGACCACCTCTTTGTCTGGCGGCAGTCTGGTGGAATACACCAACGACTCTGGCAACCGCGACGTACAAATTGATTACATCAGTGTTAACGGCAGCGTGCGCCAATCGGAAGCGCAAAGCTACAACACCGGTGTGTATCAAAACGGTGCCTGTGGTGGCGGAAACGGGATGAGTGAGTGGCTCCACTGCAACGGCGCCATAGGTTACGGTAATCTGTAAACCACTATTTGCCCGGCTCATAAATATGAAGGCGTAACCAATAAAGGGGCAGATTATCTGCCCCTTTTTTATCACTCTAAAAATAATAAAAGTAAATTTAACGAGGGATACAGCAATGGCGACAAGCCCCAACTTCACCCGACACTTTTTATTACCTGCCTTTATCGGCGCAGGACTCACTTACGGCGCATTCATCTTGAACGATGATGATACCCTCCAACGCGAGCAGATTAGCTCTCTGGAAAACCGGATTGTGGATCTGGAATTGTTGCTCGCTCAAAAAGAAGACGCATTACAGGATGCGCGCTTCTTTGCCGCAGGCACAGTTAATTCATTCGGGCAACCGGAGTTCGATGCCAGCGCCACCGAACACTCTTCGAGCGAGAAACAAACCGCACCTGAGCTTGCCGTTAACAAACCAGCATTGCGCGAGACAGAACCGGACAGCCAACAACTGCTCAGAGATTTAGGCACCCTGTCGGATCGCGACCCGCGTTCGTTTTCCGAAAAAGCCAATGCGCTGCTCGCGGGGAATGCGAACAAAGACGGCATCGCCATTGTCAGTAAAAGTGTGTTTGATCTGGCGGAGAATCGCGAAATTCTGCCGGATTACGAATTGGAATCCCTCTACCAAAACCAATCCAACCCGGATTTGAAACGGGTTATCGCCCAGGTGATGTCCACCCGCGGTGATAACCGTTTGCTGGAAAAACAAATCGCCAAAAGCCAAGCTAACCTGAGCAGCGATGACCCCACCCTGCGCCAACAAGCGCTAGTTGAGCTGGGCAAAACACGCTACGCCAGCGCCGCTAATGCGATTGCACCGCTGCTGCAAGATAACAACACCAGTGTCAAATTAGATGCGCTGCTTGCTTTGAAGGCTACCGGCAACCAAAACCATGTGCGGCAAGTGGAGGCGCTGATCGATCACCCCGACCCGGCCGTGAGTTGGCTGGCAAAAGAGGTGGCCAACAGCTTACAAAACCTGAGCGATAAAGCGCGCACCCAACTGGCCAACGCCGATATTGTCGCCGAATTGCCGGTAATAGCCGCGCCATAGCCCAAGACTGAAACCTAATAAAAACACCTATTTACCAATAAAAACATGGCGTCTATTTCTTTTTTCCCAACCAAAAAATACGTAGAAAATCGCTAAAAACTAGAGCTTATTAGTCAAAAAAGCGGGGAAAAGTGAGAGCTAATCAACATTAGTTGCTAGAAAGACAATAGACATATGGTTAATAAGACCATTATATATATGGTTTGTTTGACAATAAGATAATAACGCAATAAAAAAGCTACTATCGGATTGCCAGGCCGGTTTTTAAATTCGTGATTCACAAGAACAAGCATGCTGTATGGCATCCGATTAACGCCTGTTCGCATTGAACAGGGAAATCCCCAAACGGCCCACATCCTCTATGGCGGTATTGGTTGGTTGGCTTTTCCTGGAGTCTAATAATGAAACACTTAATCAACACCAAGTCGGTATTTTCTTCATTTATCTGCGCTGCTGCACTCTGTACATCGGCGGTGAGCGCGCAAACCCTCACCTCCAACTCAACAGGTACTAACAACGGGTTTTACTACACCTTTTGGAAGGATTCAGGTAACGCGTCTATGACATTGCATTCTGGCGGTCGTTACGCATCCCAGTGGAACAGCGGCACCAATAACTGGGTGGGCGGTAAGGGCTGGAACCCGGGTTCCAGTTCGCGCGTAATCAGCTATTCGGGTTATTACGGTGTGAGTAACAGCCAAAATTCCTATTTGGCACTCTATGGCTGGACTCGCAGTCCGTTAATTGAATACTACGTGATTGAAAGTTACGGTTCTTATAACCCCGCCAGTTGCTCTGGTGGTACTGACTACGGCAGCTTTCAAAGCGATGGTGCAACCTATAATGTGCGTCGCTGCCAACGCGTTAACCAACCCTCAATCGATGGCAACCAAACTTTCTATCAATACTTCAGCGTGCGCAATCCCAAAAAAGGGTTTGGCAATATCTCCGGCACCATCACCTTTGCCAACCACGCTAACTTCTGGGCCAGCAAGGGCTTGAATCTGGGGAACCATAACTACCAGGTTTTGGCGACTGAAGGTTACCAAAGCAACGGCAGCTCAGATATCACCGTAAGTCAGGGCAGTGGCGGTGGCGGTGGCAGCTCAAGCTCGGCACCCTCTGGAGGTAGTAAAACCATCGTTGTACGCGCCAGAGGCACCACCGGTCAGGAGCAAATTCGCCTGAAAGTGAACAACACCACAGTGCAAACCTGGACGCTCTCTACCGGTATGAACAACTACACAGCAACAACCAGTTTGTCGGGCGGCTCGCTGGTAGAATTCTTCAATGATTCCGGTAACCGCGATGTGCAAGTGGATTACATCAGCGTAAACGGCAGTGTGCGCCAATCAGAAGCACAAACCTACAATACCGGCGTTTACCAAAACGGTGCTTGTGGTGGTGGCAATGGCGGCAGTGAATGGCTGCATTGCAACGGTGCAATTGGTTACGGCAATCTTTAAGCGCGCCTAACCACTCACTGATGGGATGCAACAACAAGGGGCGGGAGTTCCCGCCCCTTTTTTAATCGATCAACACACAATAATAATGCGAGACAAACGATGAGTATCCCCCGCTATACCAACAAACATATTTTACTGGCGGCATGTATCGGCGCGGCATTGAGCTATGGCGTGCTGTGCATTCTGTTAAATGACACTGCGCAACGCGAACAGATTGCTGCGCTTGAACATAAAATCCACACCTTGGAGTTAGCGCAGCAACCAACGCAAGCTCAAAACGTTACGACGGCAAACCCGGCGCGGGATATAGAACAGTTGCGCAAAAATTTAAGCACCCGCTTTATTGGTGATCCGCGCACCTTAGGAGAAAAGTTGCGCGACTTTGTGGCAGAAAACCCCGATCCGCAATCGCTTGCCATCGCCTGCAAAGTGGTTGCAGATTTGGCTGAAAACTCCGCTGCGCTGGGTAATCAAGAATTGAATTTTCTTTACCAGAATTTAACAAGCAGAGAATTAAAACGAGTAGTCGCGCAAGCCTTATCGCTACGCGGCGACAATAGCCTGATAGATACGTACATCAGCGAAACGCAACCCGCGTTGAAGAGTGGCAACCCCGCCGAGCGCCGCAAAGCGCTAACTGAACTGGCAAAAACCCACTATGCCGATGCGGCAAATGCGATTATTCCCTTGCTAAAAGATGAGGATGTGAGCGTAAAACTGGATGCCCTGCTCGCGTTGCGCGCCACCGGAAATGAGAGCCATATTCCCGCGCTGGAAAATTTACTGAGCCACCCCGATGAGTCGGTTGGTTGGCTAGCGAATGATGCAAAAAATAGTTTGGAACTGCTGAGCAGTAAGGCGCGCACAAAAATAACCAGCGCCGATATGATCGCGGAATTACCACCTATAGCCACACCTTAAAACGCGCGCTAATTATCGGTTAAAAACCCTTAATTTTTTATCACCCAATAAAAACCCCGCACTAATGGAAATCAATACGGGGGTTTTCTAAATCAGGCGATAACAGCGCAAAGCATTACATGGTGTAAACGCCCTGACTGCGCAAATAATCTTCGTAGTTACCGTGGAAATCGATCAAACCCGTTGGTTGCATATCGATAATGCGGGTCGCCAGTGAGGATACAAATTCGCGGTCATGGCTAACAAAAATCAAGGTGCCGGGGTAATTTTCCAGCGCGAGGTTTAAGGCTTCAATCGATTCCATATCCAAGTGGTTGGTGGGTTCATCCATCAACAACACGTTGGGGTTGATAAGGCTGAGCTTGCCAAACAGCATGCGGCCTTTTTCGCCACCGGATAACACTTTGACGTTTTTCTTTACGTCATCGTTTGAAAAAAGCATGCGACCCAATGCGCTGCGCACTAACTGCTCATCGCCTTTGGTCCACTGTTTCATCCAATCAAACACTATCGCGTTATCGGCAAAGTCGGCGGCGTGGTCTTGCGCGAAATAACCTATTTCAGCCTGTTCAGCCCATTTCACCGTGCCCGCGTCTGGCTGTAAATCACCGTACAAGCAGCGCAACAATGTGGTTTTACCCGCACCGTTAGGGCCGATAATGGCAATACGTTCACCCGCTTCTACTTGCATACTCAAATCGGTAAACAGTGGGCGATCATAGGCCTTGCTTACACCCTCTAATGTCACGGCTTGGCGATGCAATTTTTTGTTTTGCGTGAAGCGAATATAAGGGCTAACACGGCTTGACGGTTTGATGTCATCCAACTGGATCTTATCGATTTGTTTGGCGCGCGAGGTTGCCTGTTTTGCTTTAGACGCATTTGCAGAGAAGCGGCTCACAAAGGTTTGCAGCTCGGCGATTTGCGCTTTCTTCTTTGCGTTTTCGTTCAATAGTTTTTCGCGTGCCTGCTCCGACGCCATCATGTAATCGTCGTAGTTGCCGGGATATACACGTAGCTCGCCGTAGTCCAGATCCGCCATGTGGGTACACACAGAATTCAAAAAGTGGCGGTCATGCGAGATGATAATAATGGTGCTGTTGCGCTGGGTGAGCATGCCTTCCAACCAGCGAATAGTGTTGATGTCGAGGTTGTTGGTCGGTTCGTCGAGCAGCAATACATCTGGATCGGCAAACAGCGCTTGCGCGAGCAATACGCGCAATTTCCAGCCCGGCGCAACCGCGCTCATAGGGCCAAAGTGTTGTTCGATAGGAATATCCAAGCCGAGTAATAATTCGCCCGCGCGGGATTCGGCGGTGTAGCCATCCATCTCGGCAAAGGCCACTTCCAGTTCCGCCACACGCATGCCGTCGTCTTCGCTCATGTCGGGCAAGGCATAAATACGGTCGCGCTCGGCTTTTACTGCCCAGAGTTCGGTGTGACCCATAATCACCGTATCCACCACCGAAAACTCTTCGTAGGCGAATTGATCCTGCTTCAACTTACCCAAACGAACGTTGGGTTCCAGCATGACCTGACCAGCAGAGGGTTCAAGATCGCCACCGAGAATTTTCATAAAGGTGGACTTGCCGCAGCCGTTGGCGCCGATCAAGCCGTAGCGATTGCTGTTGTTGAACTTGACCGAAACGTTTTCAAAAAGCGGTTTGGCACCAAATTGCATGGTGATATTAGCGGTGGAAATCACGGGTAATTTTCTCTGCGACAGTGCGACTAAAAAGGAATAAATAAGGATAAACGGCTAAAAAAGGCGCGCATTTTAGCCTAATTAGATGATTTAAGGGATTTTAATTGCTCAGAAAAAAACCCGCGAGTGCGGGTTTTAAGGATTAATTTGTGTTCAATGCCATTAAGGTACTTTAAAAACCACCTTTACGGATCCATCCACCGCTGCCGCATTAACATAACCAATCATATTAGGATTGGCCGCAATCAACGCTTTAACAGCCGCATCATCACCTGCATCTTTCGGTGGGGTGCCCTTGCCAGTGAACACCAACTGCGACCAATAAGCTTTGTATTGGCTGGCATTTTTCTTACACACCGATTCGTTGAATTTTTCGCGAGGTGCTGCACCTTCATTTTGATTTACCGGAACAGCTTGAGAACCATCAGGGAAGCTTTTGCTTTTCCCTAAATAAATGCGCGCTATATCATCTTCGGTCAGCGAACTAAATGTTGTAGAAGGGTGAACAATCACAGCGACTTCAGCCCAGGAAAAACCACCAACTCCTATAGCTAAAAGAGCTACCCATAAGCGAATTGTTTTTTTCATGATGGCAGCTCCTAAAACACGGTTTGCAAAGCGACAGAAAAAACTTTCTGATCGCCAGCATTTTTGTTGTCAACGTCATCCACCTGAAATTTGAGCGCTGTACCGGATGCAACATCCCAACGCACCCCGAGTGACAACACCTCGCGTTCAGTGACTTGTGATGCTGCAATAGCATCAAGAGTGCCGATCAGCACATTGGTGCTGCCAAATACCGGCATCGCTTGATTTGCTGGAATACCTGCGGCGGGGTCAGCTGCTTCATCTTTCGCTTGCGAGCCGGTTATATGGAACAACCAGCTTCCTGCACGCACACCTGCCATCACGAATTGGCGAATATTTTTAGAAAACACTGCATCGCCCGGATCAAATTCAACATACTCTGCCGCGGCGACAAAGCGCCCGGTATCGATATTGATACCAAGCTCGGTAAAGACCGCATCTTCCTCTTCCACCAACAAACTCTCGGCGTTATTGGGGTAACCCAATGCAGCCAGAGTCGTTGCAAAGCTACCGATAGTCATAGTGGAACTAATCGCGATTGGACTGACATCAACCGACAAATCCGCCTGGTGATACGCAGCCCGTAGGGTCCACCAATCTTTACCAAGGGTACCCGCAATGCCCACTTGATTGCGTGTCTTCGCTTCAGATTGCACTCCGTCCAATGTCAACTGATCATCAAAGCTACCAAAGTAAACTTGAATTGAGGTATCAAACATGCCCAATGTTTGGGTCGCGTAAAGATCGATACCATCGACATTATTAAATGGCAGGTAATACACTTCGCTAGGCGGCGATATCCATCCATAGGCATAACCTACATCGAGAAAATCAGAATACATATAAAACGGTGTGCGCAAGCGCCCGGCGCGGACTTTAATGGTGTCAGATGCCTGCCAAGTTAAATAAGCCCACTCCGCATTAACCTCATAATCATTTTCGCTTCTGGCGATCAACTGAGCAGTTGCCGAGAGTTTTTCGTTAACTTTTCCAGAGATTTGCAAACCTAAAAGATTCTTATCGAAGGTAAGATCCTCTTCGCTATAATCGTTGTAGGCGGGGCTATTTTCATCATCGACAAAACCACCGCCAACCGATAAAAAACCAGATAAATTAAGATCGCCTGCTTGCGCCAAAGGCGCTGCCAGACAGAGCGAAATTGCCAATGCAAGACTGTGCTTTTTACGATGTGAGCTAATTTTTTTCATTTACTATGTCTCTCCTAATGTTTAGCACTGCCTGTGCCTGAACTCCCTGAAAAATCAAACGCGAAATTGACTTGCCACTTTGCGTAACTCTTGACTGATGTGACCAATATCCTGACTAATTTCATTCAATTCATTAGTGCTAGTGGTGACCTGTTGGGTACTTTGATAGATGCCATTCACATGCTCTGACACATGAGAAAATGTAACGGTTTGCTCGTGCGTTGCTGCAGCAATGCGCTCATTAATACTGCTAATAGTTTCGACATTATTTAAAATAGAATTCAGCACTTCGCCCGATGCCATAGTGGCTTCCACACCGCGATTGGCGCGTTCCACACTACCCTGCATTGCGGTGACAGCGTTCGCCGAGACCTGCCGCAATTCACTGATCACTTTATGAATTTCCTCAGTCGCCTGACGCGTGCGCACCGCAAGCCCACGCACCTCGTCGGCCACTACCGCAAAGCCACGCCCATGCTCACCCGCGCGGGCAGCTTCAATTGCAGCATTAAGCGCGAGTAAATTCGTTTGCTCGGCAACATTTTGAATTGTGTTAAGCAGCTGCCCAACATCGGATGAGAACTCTTCAAAGCGATTAACAACACCTGCCGCACTGCGCACCTCCTCCGCCAAGGTACTAATAGTAGAGACATTCGTCGCCAAGGTTTCTTTGCCGCGCGCCGCCGCACTGCTCGCGTCCTGCGCCTGATGCGATGCATTATTGGCAAACTCGGAAATTTCATTAACCGTTTTCATTAGGTCTTCAATGGAAGTGCGCATATTTGAAATGGCAATTGCCTGCTCATTAATACGTTCTTTATTGCTAGCGCTGGAGTTAGTTAAACGTGCAGCCACCTGCGAAAGTCCGCCCACATCCTGACTAACATGCGCGAAAGAACCGTGCAACTTTGCAACAAAAGCATTGAAATATTTCACCAGATAGAGAATTTCATCATTTCCGGCATAATTAATTCGTTTGGTTAAATCACCTTCGCCGGAAGACATCTCTTTTAGTGATGCAGTAACTTCATTAATACTCGAGGTAATTGATCGGCTCGTCACCACACTGATGACCAAGAGTGCGATTACTACGCATACGGCAATCATCAACGCTATTCTGGTCGCATTTTTTGAGGCTGAAATTGTTTCGCTAATAGATTCATTAAAGTGTTTGGCTGTTTCACTTTTCATGCTCGATAAAGATTTTCTCAACGCCGTTAATCGGTCGGCATTAGCGCCGGCTTCCGCGCCCACTTTTTCAAAGTCGACCGTGCCCGCAATAAAACTTTTTGCGATGCGCACAGCAGTGGTATACCAATCTTGTAATTGCGTATCTATGTCTTTAACTTGTACCGACAAGTCGCCACTTAATGCGGATAACTTTTGCAGATTGCCGCGAATCTCCTGATAGTGTTTATCTGCATCCGCCAAGGCTTGCTCATCACCTGTTGTCACTGAGCTATTGATCTGTTGCTCCATTAATAACAGCGAGCCAAGGTTAATTGTTGTTAACTCCAAAGTAGGATAGATGCGCTGCTCAACTTCAGCCAAGCGCCCACTGTTGGCGCGCTCAACTCCGAGCGAATAACCCTGACTAATCACAAACCCCAAAAGGGCAATAGCCACTAACAACATTAATTTTTTTGCGATGGTCAAGCGAAACATTGGCCGAGCCTCAGATGGAGGGGATCTGTTCTTTACGCCCCATATTGGGTCGCTTGCACAGATAAAAATGAATTATCAACATGCACTTTAATAGTCATTTGGGTATAGCAGCCGCTCAATGAATCCGCAAACTTCATAGGGCTTTTTACGCCATTGAAGCCTAGGTATAATTGCCAATTTACTTTGTCAGAAGTTAAAAAAAATCGTTTAATTACTTTGGGTAATTAAACGATTTTCAGACAAAGAATGTTAACGCCACGGCTTTAGATATGGACATTTACACTCATCAGAAAAAAGATCTTTGCTTGAAGATCAATAACAGCGGTACCGCTAACATAGCAAAAACGGCTGCGGCTCCCAGTGACATTAAACTCGCCATGTCCATCGTAAGCATCCAAGCGTAAACCGGTTGGATAATATCGCGCAAAGAAAACTGGCTCATCACCAAGAGTGCAATCACCGTAACCGGCACTACCACAATCGATATTTCCAGCCAGCGACTAAGACGCCGAGGTTCCGGTAGGCCAGCCATTACCTTCGCACTAAAATCACCGTCATGCAGATAATGACTAGAGCCTTGCAGTTGCTGCCGTAAAAAATCATCGAAATTTGTATCGTTCATAACACGACCTCGCTTGAACACTTTTTCACTGAGGTAGAGCATCCTGCCAGGATGCCAAAAGAATTTGCAGTTTTTGTTTGCCGCGCGCGATGTGTGTTTTCACAGTGCCGAGCGGAATGCCCATAATGGTTGCCGCCTCTTCGTGGGAGAAACCATCTTCATAGCATAGTCGAATCGCCAACTGCTGCCCTGCACTCAGGGTTTGCATCGCCGCTTCTACATCTTTTTGCGCATGATATTGTTTTACGCTGCACTGCTCAGCTTCAATCTCTTCATTTTCATCCAGCTCGCACCACTCAACTTTTTTCGCACGCCAGCGATTGGCGGCGATGTTAAAGGCGATGCGATACAGCCAAGTGGAGAACTTCGCCTCTGCACGAAACGCACCCAGCGCGGCATAGGCCTTCATAAAAGCTTCCTGCGCCAGATCGTCCGCGAGGTGGGTATCACCATTGCACAGGCGCCTAGCCCAAATGCGCAACGGCGACTGGTAGCGCAAGACCAGCTGCGCAAACGCGTGCTGATCCTTGCGGTTAACCACCCGCGCAATCAATTCCTGATCGGAAAGGGACATGCGGATTAGTCCTGCTGTCCAGCCTGTTCAGTCACCTTGGGTCGGTTCAGATGCCAGATAAGCACTTGCGATGCACCCAGTGCAATCCAGATAAATCCAGCGGAACCTATATCGAATCCCACCATAATGCTGAGAAACACCAGCCAGCCAGTGCCGAGGAAGATATTGCGAATCCCTTTGTCGCGACTGCCTACCGGCTCATCATTTTTAGGTTCATCGCCACGCAGTAACTCGACCGGAATATCGCGCCCGGCGGCGAGTAGCTTGTCGATATTCATATTGATGTCTTGCTGGCGACGACGCTTGGCGCCAAAGAAAAACACCAGAATCAAGATCAGTAAAACGATGGGGCCGCCAAAAATAAAGACTATGGCAAATAGAGGAATCAGCAGCGCCGGATGAAAACCGCCGCTGTTCTCATGGTCACCACCAAACGCTTTATTCAGGTTCTTCTCCCAATCGTGCTCCCAGTTGTTGTGGCTCTGCCAATCATCAGCCGCGGGAGCCGGAGGGGCTTGCTCTGCAGTCGGAGCAGTGGGCTGATTGGGTGATGAAGGGGCAGCTGCGGCAGAAGCAGCATGGGGTGCATCCAGAGGTACAGGCGTACCTTCCAGTTCTGCTGCGTAAACAACCGGAGCTGCGCACAGCAGTGCGATGCCAAAGGCGCCTAACAACTGGCGCGACAAAGTAAACGATAAGGTCATGGGAAAAGCCTCTCAGGAAAAATCCGGGCAGGATTAGATCAATATTGCCCCCAACTCTCAACTAAGACACAGTCTAGAGAGCTTCGGATTCACCTGAGTAGTTTATTTTTGCGGTGTATGAAACTTGGCCGTCACATCCTTTGCACCTCATCGTCACTCCCGCTTGCGGGAGTCCAGCTTTGGTTTTTTTAAAACCTATGGATCCCGCAGCGGGGATGACGACTCCCCAATAATGATTCATTGAAGGAGTGACAGTCTTTCCGGGTCAACTCATCAGTTCACTAATCTCTGCCAAAGGGATTTGATGGGGTTTCTGTCCTGATGACAATCAACAGAGTCCAGTGGACGAAACTCATCGCGCAGCGGCAGCCAGACAGCACCGGCACAGGTTTCCGCGCTGAGCTTACCGGTCGCAGTGTCGAGCCAATCGAAACTTACTCCAACAGGAGGCACCTGCTCCAAGCTGCGCGTTGGGACTTGCTTCATAAAATCGGCCCAGACTTGCAATGCCCCCCCCGCACCACTCAAAGGTGTTGCACTGTTGTCATCGCGCCCCAGCCACACAACGGCCAAATGCTCGCCGCTAAATCCGGCAAACCAACTGTCACGTTGATCGTTGGTAGTACCGGTTTTGCCCGCCAGATCGATATGCGATGGAATCTGGTGGTAGGCACTGCGCCCAGTGCCTTCGCGCAGTGTGCGTTGCAAGGCGTATTGCAACTGAAAAGTGGATTCAATGGAGAACCGCTGCTCCAGCTCGAGCGGATAGCGTTTTAGCGGTTTACCATCGGCCGCGAGCACTTCGCGAATTGCATGGATGGGTGTGTATACACCTTCGGCAGCAATGGTGTGATACAGGCCGGCAACTTCCAGCGGCGACATATCCACCGAGCCCAATAACATTGCAGGCAATTTCGGCACATCGCCTGTATAACCAGCGCGCTGGATGGTTTTAGCAACACGATCCAAACCGATCGTCATCCCCAAACGCGCGGTGGATTGGTTGTAGGAATAGGCTAGGCCTTTATAGAGCGGGATATCACCGTGATCTTTTTTGTCGGCATTTTGCGGCGCCCACCATTTGCCACCGGATTTATAACTCACCGGCGCGTCGCTAATGATGGTGCCGAGATTATATTGCTGGGGTATTTCCAGCGCCGTTAAATACACAAAGGGTTTAATCAGCGAACCAATGGGACGCTTGGCATCCAGCGCGCGATTAAAACCGGAATAGCGCGGGTTCTTATCGCCGAGCAGCGCCAGAATTTCCCCACCACCTACCGAGGTGACTACCATTCCGCCCTGCACATCTTTCGTTCTAAATTGTTTTTCCAACTGCTCCACGCGCAACTTCATCGACTTCTCCGCCTGACGCTGCACCATGGGCGACAGGGTGGTGAAGATGCGTAGCCCTTCGCTGCGCAAATCACTCTCTTTGTAATCCTGTTTTAATTGGCGCTTCACTAAGTCCATAAAGGCAGGATAAGTGGTGGTGCGCGCTTCACCTTTCGTCACAATCCCCAGCGGCGCGGCTTGCGCTACTTTCAATTGCTGCTCGGTAATCAACCCCTCGTTGTGCATTACTGCCAGCACCACGTTGCGCCGATTTTTTGCGCGCTCAGGGTTGCGCCAAGGGTTGTAATAAGACGCGCCTTTTACCAGACCCACCAACAGCGCGAGCTCATGGGTTTTTAATTCGCGCAATGGCTGGCGGAAATAATGTTGTGCCGCCAGTGCAAAGCCGTGAATTTCACGGTCGCCACTCTGGCCTAAAAAAATCTCGTTGATGTAAGTTTCTAAAATTTCCGACTTGCTGTAATGCACCTCCAGCAACATCGCCATAATCGCTTCAGGAATTTTGCGGCGCAGCACACTGCGCTCATTGGTGAGATAAAAGTTTTTCACCAATTGTTGCGTGATCGTGCTGCCACCTTGTAAGCCACCCTCACTGCGCGTCGCATTGAGCCAAGCCGCACGCATAATCGCCAAGGGTGATACGCCGTGGTGATCGAGAAAGTTTTTGTCTTCTACTGCCAACAGGGTTTCACCCAGCAGTGGCGGTAAATCACTGAGCCGCACCAGCAGGCGATCTTCTTTATCGGCCGGATAAAAACCGCCAATCTCCTCTGGCTCCATACGCACCAGTGGTAAATCGGCACCGGCCAAATCAATCAAACCCTGCACGCGGTCATGGTTAACACGCAGCATAAATTTACGCGCAACTTCTTTTTTATCCCAAAAGTCAAAACCGCGGCTGTGAATGTGATACACCACTTCATGTGAGCCTGCGCTGACTTTTTTCAACACTTGTCCGGGTGTGTTGGCATTATTTTCAAAGCGATAGCCGAGTGCGCGCAACTCCTGCTCAAACAGTGCCGGAGTCAGGGATTGCCCCTGATACAACTCCAGTGGCCGCGCATAAACTCGCGCGGGCAGCGCCCACTTTTTGCCTTCAAATTTTTCCCGCACCACCGAATCCAGATACAACGTCCAGATTCCCACCAATGCCACCATCAACAACAAGCCATAAAATATCCACAAGCGCGCCAGCGCCCAGCCACGACGGGGAGCAGAACCGGAGGTTTTAGTGCGACGGTTAGTAGGGCGGCGTTTAGTCATAAGCGGTCTTTAGTAGGGTTAAAACAAATAAAAGGAATGCATTAGGTGCAAAAAATTCGGGTGGCAGTTTAACCGCCACGCCTGACGAATGCGAAACAAAATAAAAGTACTTGGGTGCGAAAAACACGCTTCCGCTTTATCGTGCACCATGAATTTTGCATAATGCGGCACAATCCTGAAATCGATCACTTCATCCACAAGGTCACATCCATGAACAAGCAATACCATATTTACGGCATAGGCGCGGCGCTGGTCGATACTGAAATCACCCTGACCGATGCCGATCTCACCACCATGGCAGTGACCAAAGGAGTCATGACACTGGTTGATGAAGCGCGCCAGAACGCACTGATCGACTATTTGCAAGATCACTTGGTTGCATCACATCGCGCCAGCGGTGGCTCGGCGGCCAACAGTATTATCGCCGCCGGTTATTTTGGTTCACCCAATTTTTTTTCCTGCAAAGTTGCCAATGATGAAAACGGTGAGTTTTATTTAAACGATATTCACGCTGCCGGAGTCGCCACCCCTGCGCATATCACCCCACCCGCGGGCATCACCGGCAAATGTTTGGTGATGATTACACCTGACGCTGAACGCACCATGAATACCTTTCTCGGCATCAGCGAAACCTTGTCGGTCAATGAATTAGATGTGGCTGCAATTGCGCAGTCCCATTACGTCTACGTCGAAGGTTATTTAGTCACCTCGCCCACTGGCCGCGCTGCGGCAATTGAATTGCGCCAACAAGCAGAAGCGAACAACACCAAAACGGCGCTGAGCTTATCTGACCCAGCGATGGTGCAATTTTTTCGCAATGGCTTAGTGGAAATGATTGGCACAGGTGTGGATTTGATTTTCTGCAATCGCGATGAAGCAATCGGCTTCACCCAAACCAAAACTATTGAAGCTGCAAGCGAAGCATTAAAACAATACTGCAAGCAATTTGCGATTACCTGCGGCAGCGAAGGCGCACTGGTATTTGACGGTGAACAACTCATTAACGTCGCCGCACCTGCTGTGAAAGCGGTAGACACCAACGGTGCGGGCGATATGTTTGCCGGTGCATTTTTGTATGCGATCAATAACGGCAAAGATTTTAAAACAGCCGCCGAATTCGCCAACCGCGCCGCCGCAAAAGTCGTGAGCCAATTTGGCCCACGCTTAAAAGCGGAGCAACACGCAGAATTAAAAGCAGGATTTTTTAACTAAAAGCAGTTAAAACGCAGGATGGGTGGAGCCTAAACGATACCCATCACGCGTTACTTGGGGCCGAATAATAACCACAAAATAAAGCCCAGAAATGGCAAGAGCAATAACACCACCACCCAAATAACTTTGGTACCTGTACCCGCTTTACTTTGCACTGTTTTGATAATTGCGTAGATCACACAAATCAGCAGTAACAGACCAAAAAAACCACCCACTTCAACATTCATATCAAACTCCTGTTATTGGATTTTACAATTGCCGATACTGCTACAAGCCAATGGATGTAGCTTGCGCTTCACCCATCGCCGAAAATTAATGTTTAATCTTATTGGCAGAACTTACTTTCTGCATCAACAAATCTGTGTAAGCAATACCAATGGCCGACGCGATAAAGGTCATGTGAATAATGGTTTGCCACATGACACCCGCTTCAGTGAACTTAGCGCCGGGCATACCGATATTGCCCGCTTCAATAAAAGTTTTTAACAAATGAATTGAAGATATTCCGATAATCGCCATGGCCAGCTTTACTTTGAGCACTGTAGCATTTACGTGGCTCAACCATTCCGGCTGATCTGGATGTCCCTGCAAGCGCAAGCGCGATACAAAGGTTTCATAACCACCCACAATCACCATGACCAGCAAGTTGGAAATCATCACTACATCAATCAAACCCAACACGATTAACATAATTTGTTGTTCGCCTAGCGATGCCACACCAGTCACCAGATGGAACAGCTCTATCATGAACAAGAACACATAGGCACATTGGGCAACTATCAACCCTAAGTACAAGGGCAGCTGCAACCAACGCGAGCCAAAAATTATCGTAGGGAACAAACCGGTTTTGTATACTGGAGGGACATCGTTCATGCTTACACCTTTTATTCGGAGAGATTTTGTTTGCGCCAATATAAAGACGCGATGGTAAAAAACAAGCCCTTTACACAGCCTTACGCTTTATTCAGACACACGTTGGCTACATACCGGGCAGTTGTGATCTTTGGGTAATTTTAATTCGCGCCATTGGCTGTGGCGTGCATCCAGCAACAGCAAACGCCCAGCGAGATTGGAGCCAAAACCGCAAATCAATTTAATGGCTTCCAGCGCCTGCATGGAACCGATAATGCCAACCAAAGGCGCTAAGACACCATTTGCGGCGCAGGTTAGATCGTCGTTATCTTCTTCATATAAACAGCGATAACAGGGGCTGGTTTCAGTGCGCGAATCAAACACCGCAATTTGCCCTTCCAAACGAATCGCCGCACCGGATACCAGCGGTACTTTTGCGGCAACACAGGCGGCATTAATCGCAAAGCGGGTTTGAAAATTATCACTGCAATCAACCACAACACTGGCTTGTTTTACGTGCTCGGCAAGCTCATCGGCGGCCAATAATCTGTCGATGCACGCAACCATCACTTCAGGATTTAATTCGCACACACTCTGTGCGGCCGAAGCTGCTTTGTTTACCCCGATGCGCGCATTGGTGTGCACAATTTGCCGCTGCAAATTGCTGAGATCTACCGCATCAAAATCCACCAGAGTGAGATGACCGACACCCGCCGCCGCCAAATACATAGCGACCGGTGAACCCAATCCGCCGAGGCCGATAATTAATACCCGCGCCGCCAATAATTTTTCCTGCCCATCCAAATCCACATCGGGCAGCATGATTTGGCGCGAGTAACGCAGTAGTTGTTCGTCGTTCACACTGGCTCCCCTTTTCTACCCAAGGTCACGCGCTCATTGCCACCTAAATCGCGGCGGGTTTCAACCTGCACAAAACCGCGCGCCGTTAATAAACCGCGCACTGCAACTGCTTGATCGTAACCGTGCTCTAATAACAGCCAACCTTGTGCGCACAAATAATCCCAACTTTGCTGAATAATACATTCGATATCAGCCAAACCATGGTTATCCGCAATCAATGCCGAGCGCGGTTCAAAGCGCACATCGCCCTGTTCCAAGTGTGGATCTTGCGGGTCGATATAAGGTGGATTGCTGACGATAACATCAAATTGTTGCGCGCCGGTTGCATCTCCTTGTAACGCCGGTGCAGTAAACCAATCGCTCTGCAGTATTTGCACCTGATCAAATTGCAATTCGCGGCGATTGGTTTCGGCAAGCGCAACCGCGTCTGCTGATTTATCCACCCCCACTAATTGCCAGTGCGGTTTTTCACTCGCCAGCGCCAACACAATCGCACCTGTGCCCGTACCCAAATCGAGGCAGCGGCGGATTTGTTGGGCGGGATCATCACTGAATAATTGCAACACAGTTTCCACTAGCAGCTCGGTATCCGGGCGCGGAATTAAGGTGGAATTATTAACGGCGAGGGGCAGCGACCAAAACTCGCGCTGCCCGAGAATATGCGCAATCGGCTCGCCGGCTTTTCGCCGCGAAAAAAATTGTAAAAATTGCTCCGCCTGTTCTGGCGTTAATATTTTGTCTGGCCAGGTAAAAAGATAGGTGCGATTTTTTTGCAGGATATGGCAGAGCAGCAACTCAATATCCAACCGCGCAGAATCGCTAATGGATTCGAGTTCGCTTGCAAGTTGCAGACATTGTGCAATGGAGGTTGTGTTCATGTATTCCCGTAGGGTGGGTGGAGCGCAAGCGATACCCGCCGCCCCGATTAAATTGCGATGGGTATCGCTTAGGCTCCACCCATCCTACGAAAAAAAATCAATCCGCAATCGCCGCCAATTGATCCGCTTGGTATTCATGGGCAAGTGGATCGACAACCGGATTTAAATCGCCTTGCATAATCGCATCCAGCGAATACAAGGTTAGGTTGATACGGTGATCGGTCACGCGGCCTTGCGGGTAGTTGTAAGTGCGAATTCGCTCGGAGCGATCGCCTGAACCCACCAAACTTCGGCGCTCATCTGACATGGTTTTGTGCGCGGCATCTTCCTGCGCCTGTTTTAATTTAGTGGCGAGCAAACTCATCGCGCGGGCGCGGTTTTTGTGTTGCGAGCGCTCATCCTGGCATTCAATTACTAAACCGGTGGGAATGTGCACAATACGAATCGCCGAATCGGTTTTGTTAACGTGCTGACCACCCGCACCCGATGCGCGAAACGTATCGATACGCAAATCAGCTTTGTTGATATTGATCTCTTCCATTTCATCCGCTTCCGGCATTACTGCCACAGTGCAAGCAGAAGTGTGGATACGGCCCTGGGATTCAGTTTCCGGTACACGCTGAACCCGGTGCGCGCCCGATTCAAATTTTAATTTTGAATAAACACCTTGGCCGCTCACCAACGAAATAATTTCTTTAAAGCCGCCGTGTTCACCTTCGTTTTGGCTCAAGACTTCTACACGCCAACCTTGATTTTCAGCGTAGCGCGAATACATGCGGAATAAATCACCGGAGAAAATCGCCGCTTCATCGCCACCGGTACCGGCGCGAATTTCGAGGTAACAGTTTTTCTCGTCATTAGGATCTTTTGGCAGCAAGAGTTTTTGCAATTCCAACTGCATGGGCTCAAGTTGCGCAGTGCAATCTTTCAGCTCTTCTTCGGCCATTTCTTTCATATCGGCGTCGCCATCCACCAGCAGGTGTTTGGCCTCTTCGATATTGGCGAGCAGGTTCAAATAGTTTTGATAGCCCTGCACCACAGGCTCTAATTCGGCGTACTCTTTGGAGAGATCGCGAAATTTATTTTGATTGTTGATGATGTCGGCTTCCGACAGCATTGCGCTCACTTCTTCATAGCGCTCTTTCAGGCGATCCAGTTTTTCTAAGATTGATGCTTTCATTATGACTCACTTGCATCACTGCTAAGTTCAGCAGCAGGGTTAACAGATTCTTGCGCTGTGTTTAAGGCTTCAGCGTTAAGCGATAAATCAAATAGCTCTTGTGCAACTTGAATAACATGGTGGCGCGAACTGGCACTCGCCTCTTTTAAAACCGTAGTGGGCGAATGAATCAATTTATTGGTGAGATTGCGTGCAAATAGTTGCAACACTTGCTCGGGGTTTGCACCTGTGTGCAAGCTGCGCAGCGCCTTTTCCAACTCTGCATCACGCAGTTGCTCCGCCTTATGGCGATAGGCTTTTACTGTTTCGACCGCGTTAAGCGCGCGCTGCTGGCGCAAAAACAATTCCACGCCCTGAGTAATAATTTCTTCCGCCTGATCGGCCGCTGCAACGCGGGATTTTTTGTTTTCATCAATCACCGCGTGCAAGTCATCCACGGTGTAGAGATACACATCATCCAACTCGCCCACCTGCTCTTCGATATCGCGCGGCACGGCTATATCGAGCATAAACATGGGTTTGTGTTTGCGCTTTTTCAGCGCCGATTCCACCGCGCCTTTGCCGAGCAGCGGTAATTGACTAGCGGTGGAGGAAATCACCAAATCAGCGCGATGCAATTGTTCGGGAATATCGGCGAGTAAAATCGCCTCGCCATTAAATTCGCGCGCAAGCCGCTGGGCGCGATCAAGCGTGCGGTTGGCGACAATAATATGTTTGATGCCCTGCTCTACCAAATGGCGCGCGACCAGTTCAATGGTCTCACCTGCACCAATCAGAAGCGCGGTATCTTCTTTTAAGTTAGAGAAAATTTGCTGCGCAAGGCTGACCGCCGCATAGGCAACTGAAACCGGGTTCTCGCCGATCGCCGTCTCGGTGCGCACACGCTTGGCGATATGAAAAACCTGCTGAAACGTAGCATGCAATTCTGCCCCTAAAGTGCCCGCCTCCTTGGCAAATGCAAAGGCTGATTTCATTTGGCCTAAAATTTGCGGTTCACCCAGTACCAGCGAATCGAGTCCGCCCGCTACTTTCATCATATGGCGCACGGCTTCGTGATCCTGATAGCAGTAGTAGCTGTTGGCCAAATCTGCCGCATTAATCGCGGTGTGATCAACCAACCACTGCTGAATCGCCGTCGCATCGCTTTCGCTCGCCGCATAAATTTCGGTGCGATTGCAGGTGGAGAGTATGGCCACTTCGCTCAAACCCGCGTGGGCACAGGCTTCCTGCATAGCACAGTGCAAATTCTCCGGCGCGAACGCAACCCGCTCGCGCAGGGCAAGTGGGGCGGTAGTATGGTTGATGCCAAAGGCTAACAGGGTCATGTGTCGGACTAATTGTTTTAGAGGGAGCGTATGCCGAAGGGCGGTATTGTCCGGTCACAGAGGGAGCGTGACAAGAGGCAAGTACCTAATCCTGCAATAAAGGGGTGCTATTAAGCCGATTCATCGCCCTGAACATCACCCTCTATACTCAACCATAGATACAATTTGGAGCCGCCCTATGCGAAAACCGTCCCACCCAACCATAATTGACATCGAAGCCTCAGGCTTTGGTTCGCGCAGTTACCCGATTGAAATCGGTGTGGTCAAAACCAATGGTGAGCGCTACTGCGCATTAATCGCTCCGCAACCTGAATGGGATCACTGGAGCGACAGCGCCCAGGCCATTCACGGGATTACCCGCAAACTCATCGAAAATCGCGGCAGATCGCCGAGAGAAATCTGCGCCGAACTGAACGAATTCCTCGGCGAGATAACCGCTTACAGCGACGCTTGGGCGCACGACAGCCCCTGGCTCAATCGCTTGTTTTTTGCCGCACGAATGAACCCGAGCTTTCACCTAAGCCCAATCGAACTCATTTCCACCGAGGCGCAATTGCTACTGTGGGACAAAACCAAACAAAAGCTGGAAAGGCACCTCGACATCCAGCGCCACCGCGCCAGTGGTGATGCTTACCTGATTCAACAAACCTTTATTGAAACCCGCCGCCTTATCGATACCCGCCCAGCACTGGCGCACCGCACCGGGCTTTAACCAGCATGCATCCACATGGGTGATGACGGGATCTTTTCACAGCATTACCAAAACGCCCTTTTTATCATTCAACTTCGCGTTTATGATGTCTGGCCGCGCAATCTGGTTTGCGTCCATTCATCCGCTCCACTACCGGTCACGCATGATCAAACACCGCCCTATTATCCTGTCGAGCATGACCCTTTACTGGGTGCTAAGTGGTTGCAGCTTGCAGTCAGCCCGCACGGTTGCGGCCCCCGAACCCCAGCCGAAAATACTAATTCAGACACCAACCAGACCTTTTCCTACCGAAACACTTTATTCATTACTTGCCGCGGAAATCGCCGGTAGCCGCGCGCAATATGATGTCGCCCTAAGCAATTATGTGCAGCAGGCGCGCGAAACCCGCGACCCGCAGATTGCCGAGCGCGCCACCATGATTGCGCGCTATCTGGGTGACAACCCCGCGGCACTGGAAATGGCGCGCATCTGGGTTCAAGCCGCGCCCTACGATAAAGACGCCTTGGCCAATACCTCTATGGCCTATATGCAAACCGGCCAACTGCGCGAGGCATTTGAGTATTCGCGCCGCTTGCTGGATGAAGGTGGGGAGCCGCTTTTCCAAAATATTGCCGCCAACGCAGCCAGTCTCGGGGAGGCGGAGCGAACCGCACTGCTCAATGATTTTGTGACCCAACGGCAAAGCCATCCAGAAGATGAGCAGCTTATGGTGGGCACAGGAATACTGCTGCAACAGCAGGGCAAATACGACGAAGCTATGTATCTCGTCCAGCAGACACTCAAAATACACCCGCGCAGTATTCCGGCCGCCATCCTTGAGGCCAACTTGCTGCATCAGATGAAACGCGATCAGGAAGCGATTGCCAAAATGGCCGATCTGCTGGAGTTCTACCCTGACAACACCAGCCTACGCCAACAGTACGCCCGCATCCTGACCCATTACGATATGGCGCTGGCGCAGGAGCAATTTACAATCCTCACCCAACAGCTGCCCGACAATGGCGACCTGCTCCTGTCACTCGGGATAATTGCACTGGAACGCAAAGATCTGGAAACCGCACACAAGTCATTTGAATCGCTGCTGGATCGCGACCTGCATATTTCCACTGCGCATTATTATTTAGGGCGCATGGCTGAGGCGCAGCACGATCTACCAGAGGCCATCATTCACTACTTGCAGGTGGAAAGCGGCAATGATTTTCTGCCGGCGACCATCAGCCTGCTGGATATCTTCGTGCGCCAGCAAGATTTTCTCAGCGCCCAGCAACACATGAATCGCCTGCGCCTGCGCTTCCCCGAGCAGGGCGAAGTGCTCTACGTACTGCACGGTCAAACCCTGATAAAGCACAATCATCTGCCCCAAGCCGATAGTGTGTTTAGCGAGGGGCTCGCCAATTTTGCCACCAGCACCCGCTTGCTGTTTGCCCGCGCCATGCTCAATCACCAGCGCGACCGCATCGCCGCCGCCGAGCGCGACCTGCGCCAGATATTAAAACAGCAACCCGACAATGCCGCCGCACTCAATTCGCTGGGCTATATATTGGCAGACCGCACCCAGCGTTTTGCCGAAGCGCGCAGCCTGCTGGAAAAAGCCATGCAACTGCAGCCAAACGACCCAGCCATTCTCGACTCAATGGGCTGGCTGCACTACCGCACCGGCAAATACGCAGAGGCACTGCCCCTGCTACGCAAGGCTTATGCCGCTGGCCCCAACGCCGAAATCAGCGCTCACCTGGGTGAAATTTTGTGGCAATTGGGTAACAAAGCGGAGGCGCGCCAAGTCTGGCAAGACGGCATAAAACACGCCCCCAATGATCCAGTCATTCAAGAAACACTCAATCGCCTCAAGGCCGATTTATGATGCAACGCAGCCTACTGTTACTTTTATCACTGCTATTCATTAGCGGCTGCGTCCATCGCGGCTCACTGACACCGCCAGAGGATGTGATTGAGCATCAGCGTCAACTGCAAGCAATTAACGACTGGCAACTGAGCGGCAAATTGGGCATCCGCACCGCAGACGACAGCGGTAGCGCGAGCGTGAAATGGGTGCAACAACTCGCCCATTACCAGATCAACCTCAGCGGCCCGCTCGGACAAAAAAGCATGATTATCACCGGCACGCCGGAAAAGGTGCGCCTTGAACAAAGCGGCGAACCGGCGCGAGAAGCCAAAACCGCCGAGGCCTTAATCAAAAAAACGGCTGGCTGGACCCTACCGGTCGCCCAGCTTGCCTATTGGGTACGCGGCGTGCCTGCGCCCAAATTGCGCATCACTCATCTGCAACAGAACGAAAGCGGCCTGATCGCCCAATTGATTCAAGGCGGCTGGAGTATTAATTACAGCAACTACCGCGATTACACCTTCAATGGCGTTATTTTGCCGTTGCCTGGAAAAATCACCGCTGAATATGAGGATGTACGTTTAATACTGGTGATTCGCACTTGGCACCTGGGCGCACAGGATTAACGCCAATGACTAGCCTGACCTTGCTCTCTCCCGCCAAACTCAATTTGTTTTTGCACATCACCGGCCGCCGTCCGGACGGCTACCACAACCTGCAGACCCTTTTTCAATTGCTGGATTACGGCGATACCCTCACCTTTACTACCCGCAGCGATAGTCAAATCACGCTTGCGCCGGAATTACCCGGTGTCGGTTTTGAGCAAAATCTGATTATCAAAGCAGTGCGCGCACTGGAAGCCTACAAACCCGCCACGGCAGGTGTCGATATCCAACTGCAAAAACGCCTGCCGATGGGAGGTGGCATAGGGGGCGGCAGCAGCAATGCCGCAACAACTCTGGTCGCTCTCAACCATTTATGGGGCTGTGGCCTGAGCAGAAATCAACTGCAAACGATCGGATTGCAACTCGGCGCCGACGTGCCCGTGTTTATAAACGCCCAAACCGCTTGGGCAGAAGGTGTTGGGGAGGCATTGGAAGCTATCAAAATGCCGCCAAAATGGTTTTTGGTTATACAACCTGATTGCCATGTATCCACTGCTGAAATTTTTTCTAACAAAAATTTGACAAGAGATACTTCGGCCATTAAAGTGGCGGCCTTCCTTGAGCGGGGCGGTAAAAATGACTGCGAAGCCTTGGTGAGAAAGCTCTATCCGCAAGTCGATAACGCACTCATCTGGTTACAGAAATTTGATCGCAACGCACGAATGACGGGAACCGGAGCCTGCGTATTTGCAAGCTTTGAGTCGGTAGAAGAAGCACGTGATGTGCAGGCAAAATTGCCCAACAATCTACCCGGTTTTGTAGCACAAGGTGTAAACCAATCACCGCTCTACAACTTCCTTCCGTCAGACTAATCAAGAACTGTGTTTTAAACACAATAGGGGCGTCGCCAAGTGGTAAGGCAGCGGGTTTTGATCCCGCCATTCGTAGGTTCGAGTCCTTCCGCCCCTGCCATCTATTTTTAAGTCATTGTTTCAGGTGTGTTCACCATTTAATTCGCACCACTAACACGAACCCTAAACGATGACCATTCTGATTAATTCCCTTTTGATACTGCTGAATCTGCGCTCTAGCCCGAAATTTCCTAGGGTAAAAAACACTGCTTTGCGCAGACAGACAATATCGGCTCTGGCTTTTTACCACCTGCAATCACCCCAGCCATCACCAAAAGGTATCTGACGTGACTGACTTAATGGTCTTTACCGGCAACGCAAATCCGGATCTCGCACAAAAAATTGTGGATCACCTGGGTATGCCACTCGGCAATGTTTCTGTTTCGCAATTTTCTGATGGCGAAATCGCCGTAGAACTGCACGACAACGTGCGCGGTCGCGATGTGTTTGTAGTGCAGCCCACCTGCGCCCCCACCAATGACAATCTGATGGAATTAATTGTCATGGTCGATGCACTGCGTCGCGCGTCTGCCGGTCGCATCACAGCGGTAGTGCCCTACTTCGGTTACGCCCGTCAGGATCGCCGCGTGCGCTCTGCTCGTGTGCCGATCACCGCAAAAGTAGTGGCCGATATGATGGTCGGTGTTGGTGTTGACCGTGTACTCACTGTCGATTTACACGCCGAGCAGATTCAAGGCTTCTTTGATGTGCCAGTGGATAACGTCTACGGTTCGCCAGTATTGCTGGAAGACATTGAACAACAAAAATTTGAAGACCTGATTGTGGTATCACCCGACATAGGCGGCGTAGTGCGCGCCCGTGCGGTAGCCAAACAATTGGGTATAGATCTGGCGATTATCGATAAACGCCGCCCGCGCGCTAACGTTGCGGAAGTGATGCACATTATCGGTGAGGTGGAAGGCCGCACCTGCCTGCTGGTGGATGACATTATCGATACCGCTGGCACCCTGTGCAGCGCCGCCAAAGCCCTTAAAGCCCAAGGCGCGAAAAAAGTGATCGCCTACTGTACCCACCCGGTGTTATCGGGCAAGGCGATAGAAAATCTGAATAATTCCGAGCTGGATCAGTTGGTTGTCGCCGACTCTATCCCGCTCAGCGAAGCGGCAAAAAATTGCTCGCGCATTCGCAGCCTGACCCTATCAAGAATGCTCGCCGAAGCTATGCGTCGCCTGAGCAATGAAGAATCCCTGAGTGCAATGTTCCGCTAGCCGGAACATTACACTCGGTAAACTGCCACTGCGCATTCCGCACAGTGGTCACTGAAACCCATCAGGTTCTGGTCGCGGATCTGAATGGAAAATTGAGGACGATAAAATGTCTGAAGACTTTAAATTAGATGCAACAGCCCGTAACGATTTAGGGAAAGGTGCGAGCCGCCGCCTACGTCGTTTGGCAGCTCAAGTTCCTGCTGTAATTTACGGCGGCACTGTAGCACCAACTAGCGTTTCTGTTTCTGCCAATGAGCTGATGAAGCACTTGGAACACGAAGCATTCTACTCGCACATCATCAGCTTGAATGTTGACGGCACTGCTCAGGACGTAATCCTGAAAGATGTACAACGTCACCCATCCAAGCCAGTGGTATTGCACTTGGACTTCTTGCGCGTTGATAGATCAACCAAAATTAGCACTCACGTACCTTTGCACTTCATCAATGAAGCAACATCAAAAGGCGTGAAAATCCAAGGCGGTAAAGTAGTTCACAACCTGACCCAATTGGACGTAATCTGCTTGCCACAACATTTGCCAGAATTCATCGAAGTAGATGTAGGCAATATGGAAGTGGGCAACATCCTGCACATTACCGACCTGAAATTGCCTGGCGGCGTTGTTTCTGCTGACCTGCAAAAAGGTGATGATCACAACCTGGCTGTTGTTACTATTCAAAAGCCAAAAGGTGCCACAGAAGAAACTACCGAAGAAGCATAATTGCCTCTTTCCGGTTGCAAAAAGGGCTGACTCTTCGGAGTCGGCCTTTTTTTTGGGCGCACATTTCATCGCGGCATTTGATAGGTACAATGCGCACCATTGCAAAAAGTATGAGCGAGAACGAGCTATGGCCAATACCGAGATTCAATTGATTGTAGGGCTGGGCAATCCCGGCAGCGAATACGAGCGCACGCGCCACAACGCCGGGCAGGATTTTGTCGCAGACTTCGCCCGCTCACTGGGTGCCTCACTCGCCCCCGACAACAAATATTTCGGCCTGACTGCGCGAGTCAATTATCAAGGCCGCGACCTGCGCCTGCTGGTGCCCACCACTTATATGAATCGCAGCGGCCAGTCGGTCGGCGCTATGGCCAACTTTTTTAAGATCGAACCTGCCGCTATTTTGGTCGCCCACGATGAACTGGATCTCGCCCCCGGTATCGCCCGTTTTAAGCAGGGTGGCGGCCACGGCGGCCACAATGGCCTGCGCGATATCATCGCCGCATTCGGCAACAATCCCAACTTCCCGCGCCTGCGTTTAGGTATTGGTCACCCAGGTGTCGCGGCGATGGTCGCCAACTTTGTACTAAAGCGCGCGCCCAGTAGCGAGCAGGAACTGATTGATGATGCCATCGCCCGTTCAATCAAATGCATGCCCGATGCCCTTAAAGGCGACTGGAATACGGCGATGAAAAACCTGCACACAGATCCCAAAAAGTAAGCTTCGCTCAGAAACAGCGCAAACTTCGTCTAAAGGGCGCTGAGCATGTATAATCGCGCCCTCTCGATTTTCACCTCTTATTTTTCATACTTCTCATAGCGGAATAGCATCATGGGTTTCAATTGCGGCATCGTCGGCCTGCCCAACGTCGGCAAATCAACACTGTTCAACGCCCTGACCAACGCGGGCATCAGCGCCGAAAACTTCCCCTTCTGCACCATTGAACCCAACGCCGGCATCGTGACCGTACCCGATCCGCGTCAGGACAAACTCGCTGAAATCGTTAAACCCGAGCGTGTTATAGCCACGACTATGGAATTTATCGACATCGCCGGTATCGTTGCCGGTGCCTCGCGCGGTGAAGGTCTGGGCAACAAGTTTCTCGCCAACATCCGCGAGACCGACGCCATCGCCCACGTAGTGCGCTGCTTTGATGACGACAACGTAATTCACGTGGCCAACGGCGTTAACCCCGCCGCCGATATTGAAGTCATCAACACCGAACTGGCCCTGGCCGATTTGGAAGCGGTAGACAAAGCCATCAACCGCTACGCCAAATCCGCCAAAGGCGGCGACAAACACGCCATGGCTATCAAAGCGCTTTTGGAAAAAATCCAACCACATTTGGATCAAGCCAAACCCCTGCGGTCTTTCCCGCTCGACAAAGAAGAAAAAGCACTGCTGAAAGAGATCAACCTGCTCACGCTCAAACCGACCATGTACATCGCCAACGTGGCGGAAGATGGCTTTGAAAATAATCCACACCTGGATGTAGTGCGCAAAATTGCCGAAGAAGAAAACTCGATCGTCGTACCGATTTGCAACAAGTTAGAAGCCGACATCGCCGAACTCGAAGGCGATGACAAAAAAGAATTTCTCGATGAAATGGGCATGGAAGAACCCGGCCTGAACCGCGTCATTCGCGCCGGTTACCAACTGCTCGGCCTGCAAACCTATTTCACCGCTGGTGTAAAAGAAGTGCGCGCCTGGACCATTCCCGTTGGCGCCACTGCACCGCAAGCGGCAGGTGTAATCCACACCGACTTTGAAAAAGGTTTTATCCGCGCGGAAACTATTTCTTACGAAGACTTTGTGCAATACAACGGCGAACAAGGCGCGAAAAACGCCGGCAAGTCACGCAAAGAAGGGAAAGAGTACATAGTGAAAGATGGCGATGTAATGCACTTCTTGTTTAATGTGTAACAATCAAACCAAATAGAGCCAGATAATTACTATTGGCTTTGCGGCTTCAAAAAATACGGCGGCTTTGTAAAAAGCCGCCGTATTTTTTGGCCTGATTAGATTATATTGCTCAGCTTTTTATTATTGTTTTTCGCAATGCGCTGCAGCGTCTGCGCACTCGTGGGGAACTAACATATCTAACGTGATCTCACCAAAGCGCCGCTCAAACAGCAGCTCCGCTTGCATCATGACGTCAGATACTGCGGCATTTACATTTTTTTCCACCTTGCAATCGGGGTGAACCGCTCGGCTGCCGAAGGCAAATAAACCCGGGCGACCAAGCGCAACATAAACATCCAATAAACTAATTTGCTCCAAGGCCCGATCCAGCACCCAACCGCCACCATGCCCCTTGCCCGAGCGCACGTAACCCGCCTCTCGCAGGCCAGCCATAGTCCGCCTAAACACCGCCGGATTAGTCCGCATACTCTTCGCCAACGCTTCCGATGTCAGCGGCTTATCCACCCGCCCCATATGCAGCAGCACATGCACCACATCGGACAGACGCGTGTCTTTGTTCATGATTATCCTCGAACCGGATTGTTTGTATCTTCAAATGATGCATGATAGCGTTATGCACCATCAATTGATACATAAGTGGAGGAAACACAATGAGCAGCAATAAAAGTCACCTGTCGCATTATCTCGATGGCCCACCGCGACAAGTACCGGGGTTTCACGATCTGCATAAAATGACGCAGCAACTTCTTGCCGAACGAGTGCCAAATAACGCCCATATACTAGTGCTGGGCGCAGGGGGAGGCCTAGAGCTAGAATTTCTCGCGCAAGCACAACCAGGCTGGAGATTTGCTGGCGTTGACCCCTCCGCCGAGATGCTCGAATTAGCAAAGCACACAACAGAACCTTACCGCGATAGAATTCAATTTTATCAAGGCTATATCGATAGCGCCCCACACCTGGAATTTGATGGTGCCATATCGCTACTGACATTTCATTTCATCGCGCAACATCAACGGCTTGAGACACTCACACAGCTTCAACTGCGTTTAAAACCCAACGCACCGCTTATCCTCGCGCACATCAGTTTTCCGCAATCTGAATCTGAGCGACAGTTATGGATTAATCGCCATCTCACCTATGCAGGTGTCTCCAGTGAAAATAGAGCGCAATCGCAAAACGCTATGCTAAACCAATTGTCCATTCTCCCTCCTGCGACTGAAGAACAAATGCTTAAAGACGCAGGCTTTTCCGATATCGATTTATTTTATGCAGGGTTAAGTTTCAAAGGCTGGGTTGCTTATGGGTGTTAATCAATATGTTAATAATGACAACCAAAAAATATCAGTAAGCGGGGGTGCGCCTCGCGTAGCAAGCCGCCGGGTTTTGCCACGCGGCCAAAGGAAGAAATCAGCATTTATTCCCAAGATAAGGTCAGAGTAATCACCGTTGGCCGCATAGAGTAGTTAGCCAAAAAATAATTAAAATCGGGCAACTGCTTAGTTTCTAATTTAGTAGGAACTGATTTCCGCATAGCATTTTATACTTTTAATGGTTTCGCAGCTTGTATGGAGGCTAGCGGAATACAGGAGATTGAGAGTAATTAATTTGCTAAACCGATAAGCCGATTTTCGTGAACTTTAATTTAGGCAGCATTCTTTTCTGTGGTTCGCTATAAACTTCCCCAACTTTCAATGCGCCTTTCTTTAAATAAAACCCTTCAGCATCCGGGTCAGATATGATGTAGAAGCTAGATATTTCCAACGCACTGCATTCAAAAAGGATTTGCTCAAACACCAAATTACCAAAACCCTTGCCAATGGCTTTTGGCAATAACCACAGGTGATCAAGCTCATTGCTATCGCCTTTCACTATGGCGAAAAAACCAATCAACTCTTCATCGTTCAAAATCAGTTTGACTGTATTGCGAGCAATATACTCTTCATCAAATTTTAAATTTGATCTCCATTCCTCAAGTTGCTCTTGAGAATAACCCCAAAAGCCCTTCGATTCGATTAACGTATCCCGAAGAAGTTCGGCATGTTTTACCTCGGCATCTATAAAATGGAGCACTTGATTACACCTAAAAGTTTATTCTACGGGACGCATGGGAGATGGCAGTGCGCAATTACAGGAAATTACAACTTGGTAGACGCAACGATTCTTTCGTAAAAAGGGCTGCTAAATATAGCAGCCCGTTGGGTGAAAGCTATTGTTGTACTGATTTAATTACTTCGCGTATTTCACTGAGCAACCGTAAGGCGCAGTACTTGGGTTTGGCACTTTTTTACCTGCTGCAACTGCAGCCAAAGCTTCTTTTACATAGGGAACTGCTTTGGCAATATCGGCTGGGTTAGTGGTTTTAATGCTGTCAATGCCACCTTTGTACACCAAAGTGCCTTCAGCATTAATCACAAACATATGGGGTGTGGTTTTGGCGTTGTAGAGTTTACCTATACTGCCGTCTTCATCGAGAATGGTATTCGATGGTACTGCGCCGCGTTTTTCATTCAGTTTTATCGCAGTCACACCATCCACATTGCCCTGCTCACCAGGTGCCGATGAAATGACTTGCAACCAAATTACACCATCAGCCGTAGCTTCTTTTTGCAGCGCGGGAATATTACCACTTTGGTCGTAATGTTTTTTTACGTAGGGGCAATCGTGATTGGTCCATTCCAGCACCACGGTTTGGCCTTTTAAATCGGCCAGATTAATAGTTGTACCATCGGCCGCTGTGCCGGAAAAAGTTGGCGCGGGTTTGTTGATAACCGGCTCTGCCATTGCAAAAGAACTGGCAAAGGCAAGTGCAAAACTAGCGGCGGCAATTTTTAACAATGACATAAAAAACTCCTTCAGGTTGTTGGTAAAAAATAAACGGTCGGTTAAAAATTAATGCAACAAAAAGTTTAAGGTGACGATGCACTGACGGCCGAGATCACCATATCTGGCGTGAGAATTTGGGGCAGCTCTGCCGGTTTGTCTGGCTGACCTGCTGGATAAAACACATAGAGCGGCACACCACTGCGATTAAATTTTTGTAGAAATTGCGTGATCGCCGGATCGCGATTAGTCCAATCCCCTTTTAAATACACAATGCCCTGCTGCACAAAGGTCTCTTTTACACGGGCATCACTCAGCGCGACACGTTCATTCACCAAACAACTAATACACCAGGAGGCGGTGAAATTTAAAAATACCGGTTTGCTCTCGGCCAATAGTTCTGCCAAACGCGCCTCGCTATAGGGCTCCCAATTTTGCGCGGCCGTTTTTTCAATTTGTGCTGCGCTAGCTCCACTGGTTCGAATAGCTACATTGGTTTGAATAGCACCACTGGCATTTACACTGAAATAACTCACACCCAATACAAAGGTAATTAATGCGATGGCCAATATGGTTCCCGCTCGGCGCGCAGCGGTGCTCGCAACTAAAGTGGTGTTATACAACCAGGCGGCAAAGGCGATTAATAACATACCGCCGAGCGCAATCACTATGGCATTTACACCCGCCTGCTGCACCAATACCCACACCAACCAAATCGCCGCGGCATACATGGGAAAGGCAAGGACTTGTTTGGCGCGCTCCATCCACATACCGGGGCGCGGCAAACGGCGCTGTAAACCGGGCCAGCAGCTGAGCAATAAATAGGGCAACGCCAAACCCAAACCCAGGCTTAAAAATATCGCCAATAATTTTGCGGCAGGTTGCACTAACGCGTAACCCAATGCCGCCGCCATAAAGGGTGCGGTGCAAGGCGTGGCGACAATGGTGGCGAGCACGCCGGTAAAAAAGCTGCCGCTGTAACCGGGCTTTTCGGTGAGCGATGAACCCACACCAGCCACTGAACCACCAATATAAAAAACGCCAGATAAACTTAAACCCACCGCAAACATTAAATAGGCCACCGCCAATACAAACAGCGGCGATTGAAATTGAAAACCCCAACCGATTTGTGCGCCGCCCGCTTTTAATAAAATTAACAGCAGCGCCAAGAGCGCAAAACTCGCCAACACACCAAGCGTATAAACCACACCTTGCAAACGAACCTGCGCCGCCGTTTGATTGGCGTGGCTGACCAGCGATAACGCTTTAATCGATAACACCGGAAATACGCAGGGCATAAGGTTCAAAATAATGCCGCCGATTAGCGCAAGCACTAAGGCGCTGACAAATCCAATCGTACTGCTGTTGTTATCACTCGCACTCAGCTGCGCCGCAGGTTTTACTTCAGCATTTATTTCAAAACCGCGCGCGATGCTTTGTGTAGCATCCTCACCCGAGGGTTCGCTAATCACTAATATACCGGTTATTGCATCGCCGATATTGACCGGCGCCTCACCGGTTTTAATTTTTAATTCAATACCATCGGCAACTACCTTGCTGAGCTGCGCCTCGCTCTGCTGAATGCGCCCCCAGTCATAGGGATAAAACCAAATGTCTTTTACCTGCGCGCGCTGCGCTTCACTCAAGGGAATGTGCAGGGTTAATTCGCCTTGGGCAGTGTCTGGGTCAATCGCCGTTTGGCTGGCGCGAATGTCCCAGGGGCTGGCAACGGGCAGACGCGCGAGTGCTTGCGCGATACGGGCATCGCCCTCGCCCATGCTTTGGCCCGCTGCAACAATCGGCAAACTCAGCGCCAGCTCGACTTGCTGGGGAATACATTCAGTCTCACACACCAACCAATCGACTAAAGCTTGCGCGGTAAAAATCTCACCGGGTTGTGCATCATCTGGAATCTGTATTTTGGTGAGCAGGGTGACATCCCGCTCATAGGCGTAGTTGGTAATCGGCCCCATAGAAAAGCGGCTCGGCGCGGGCCAGATAATCTCACTCGCGCTGGCGCCCTCGGGCAGGGTCCAGCTGATGCTGGTGGCGCTGCCGGAATCGCCGGGGTTCACCCAGTAGGTGTGCCAGTGGGGAATAATCTGCTGGTTAACGCCGAGATAAATCTCAGCGCCCGGCTGCACCGCTTGCACCGAGGCAATCAGCTGGGCCTGCACTTGCGGTGTGGCGGCGCGATCAGACACCCCCTCAACAGACAATGCCCGCGCATTAAATACCAACAACAACCCCAACAGTGCACCCAGCGCGACAAGCCAACGCGCACCGTAAGAACAACTCCGGGGTTTTCTGCACAACCAAGTAATCATGTATCACCGCGAAAAAAGTGTGAAAGCTGAAAACGCAAGCCACTGAATGACCCATAACATAACGCTAAAGTTGCAGCAGCCTTAACCACTTTACCTTTCTTAAATAACAATGACTCTTAATTAGGGTTTTGGCATATCGGCAGGCGGATATCCAAGGGCGGTAACCCCCCCCTGCGTATGACTTAAGCACAATCGATATCAAAAATAATTTCGTTATAAGGTAAGAAATATTCAGTATTTCCGCCGCAATCAGATTGCCCCTAAGATGCGCCCAACTCACCACCCGGCGACTATCACAACGGAAATAAAAAATGAAAATTCGCAATCTGGATTTATCCGATACACCAATCAATGAGGAGCATCAGCGCCTCGGTATTCCACCAATCGAAGTCATTCCCCTCCACCCAATTATTCGCTCCGCGATTTGGTTTACTGCCTTCACCCTGATCGGCTTAGTGGTGTTGGGAATCTCCAAAGTATTTGGCAATAGCTGGTCCGACGGCGTTAACACCATTGAACTCACCCTCAACGATTCCATGTTTTGGAGCGCACTGCTGGTAGGTTTAATTGCGCAGGCAATCGACGGCGCACTGGGCATGGCTTACGGCATTACCTCGACTAGCTTTTTATTGGCGACCGGCGCATCACCCGCACTGGCGACCGCATCGGTACATATGGCGGAAGTATTTACCACCGGCGTATCGGGGATCTCTCACGCAAAATTTGGCAACGTCGATAAAAAATTATTTTTGCGTCTATTAGTGCCCGGCATTATTGGTGGATTGATTGGCGCACTTGTGGTGACACAAATTGACGGTAAAACGCTGAAGCCGTTCATCACGGTGTATTTATTGCTGATGGGCATTTATGTGTTGAGCAAAGCGTTTCGCAAACACATAGCTGCGCGCAAAGGCGAACCCAAACACGTGGCGAAATTGGCACTGATGGGCGGCTTTGTCGATACCTCGGGCGGTGGCGGCTGGGGGCCAGTGGTGACCACTACGCTCGTCGGCACCGGACACGACCCGCGCACTACGATTGGCTCGGTGAATTTTGCGGAGTTTTTTCTCACTCTGGCCAGCGCTGCATCGCTATTTATTTTGGTAGATGAAACCATCTGGCACATAGTGGCAGGCTTGGTAATCGGCGGATTGTTTGCCGCACCGTTTGCCGCCTATGCGTGCAAAAAGTTTTCGACCAGAACCTTGCTGATATTGGTCGGCGTACTGATTAGCGCAATCTCGGTGTTCAATCTCTATAAAGCATTGATTGCTTGACAAGAGCTGTGCCCTGCCAGTGGAGGCAATTATCTTGCCTCCACTTTTTATTTACGCAGGCCAAATTGGCAACTCGGTAGCTTCATCATATTCCGGGAAAATAACCACATTAAATACTTCGCTATCAAAAACCCACGCCATGATTTGCAATTCATCGGCGTAGTAGCTTTTCCCATCTTTTTTAAAATCTTCATCCAAACTGAATGAAGGAAATATTGCTTCAAGTTCAGCTTCCGTAATACCGATAATGGGTTTTGAATCGAGCAGCGCCGAATCCGCCATTACCGTTATCGAACTCAAGCGATAACTGTCCTCTGCCTGAAACGACAACTCCAAGCCACTCTCAAACTCCCAGATGTCTTCTTCCTCGATTTTTTCAATATTCGCGGGCGCACCTAACAGGGCTTGCACCTGCTGTTGGTTCATCCCCAACTTAATATTGTCTACACCTACTTTTGGCAAAATATTCATATAAACCTCGGAAACATTAACATCAGCGATAAGCACCTAAACTACAGGCCACGAGTATGGACGAGTTGGTATCCAAACGGGAAAAATTCGCGCATCCGGCGTTAGCGATGACGCAACACAAAACCACCACGTAAATGGCTCAACTAAACACCCGCTCCGCCCACACGCCCAAACCTGCGGCTACGCTGCCAAAGTGGTCGCCATCAACAATCGCAATTTCATCGCCGAATAATTCGCGAATCACTTTGCGGATCAGTGGCGATTTGGCGCTGCCGCCGGTGATGTAAACCACTTGCGGTTGCGCGCTAGCTTGTTGAGTTGCTTCGCTGATCAGTGCGGCGATTTTTTGCAGCAGCTGCTCACTGACCTCGGCGTAATCGTCTGCGCTGCATTCAGGCGCTAAATTTTTTTCGATAAAATTCAGCGGAAAACGGTGTTGTGGTTGTGCTGAGAGCGCTATTTTGCCCAGCTCCGCTTCGCGCACCACGGCAAAATTGTGTTTGTGTTCGCGCATGGCAATAAATCGATTGAGCAATTCCGGCTCAAAGGTTTCGCGGGTCAATCGCTCCAACAGCAATTTGGTTTTGAGATCATAAAATTCCGTTTGCGCGCCTATATCGTTAATTGCCATGGCATTTACAAATGGCATTAATGGCATCGGCAGACCGGTTTTTAATGGCGATAACATGCCGAAGTGCGGCATCAGAATTTTTTGCGCGAGTTGGATATCAAAATCATTGCCACCGACCCGCTCACCGGTATGACCGAGAAAATCCTGGGTGCGGTCGAGCTGTTGAATATGGTTTGGCCCCATCAATACCATGGAGCAGTCAGTTGTACCGCCGCCCACATCCACCACTAACACGGTTTTGTTTTCCGTCAGGCGTGTTTCAAAATCAAATCCGGCGGCGAGTGGTTCAAACAAAAATTCTATATGGGTGAAACCAATGCGTTTGCCCGCTGCCGCCAAAATCGCTTGCGCCTGCTGGTTGCTCTCTTGTGCATTAATACCCTGAAAGTTAACCGGGCGGCCAATCACGACTTGGGTAATACTCTGTTGCAAATGCTGTTCGGCGCGCTGTTTAACGTTGAGCATCATCGCCGCCACTACATCTTCAAAAAAATCTACCGACTGCTGGCGCAAACCGCTTGCACCTAAAAAGGACTTGGGCGATTTAATAAAATAGCCTTCGCTCGGTGCGCTGATGTAATGCTCGATGGCTTCGCTGCCAAAAAAAATGCCATCGCGCACCTGATCCAAATCGTGTTCGATTTTTCCCGCGCGCGCCTGCCCGAGCAACGCCGAGCGGCTGCGTGCGTAATCCATCTTTGCTTCGCCATCCGGCGCTTGCTGCGCAAGATGCTCAGCAATGAGCTCAGCGATAAACCCGCGCTCTAACGCATAGAGTGTAGAGGGAACAAAAGTATTCTCACCGTAGAGTGGAATTAAACGTGCGCCAGCCTCAGTCAAATAAGACATGGCGCAGTTAGACGTACCGTAATCAAAGCCAACAAACATAAACACATTCCAACAACAGCGTTAAAAAAACTTTCTCAATTTATTCGGCGGATAAATAACGGCGTTCAAGATGGGTTTTAAAATAACGCGCATTCAGTGGCTCGCCAGTGGCGGCGATCATCAAGTCATCGGTCGCGAGCAAACTGCCTTTTGACCAGATATTATTTTTCAACCACTGAAACAATTCACTTAAATTACCCGCCGCAATTTTTTCGCGCAGCTGGGGAACTGCGCGCTCCACTGCCGAAAATTCTTGCGCGGCATACATAGCGCCCAGGGTGTAGGAGGGAAAATAACCAAACGAACCGCCCGCCCAGTGAATATCCTGCATGCAACCATTGCGATAATTGCCCTCAGTCGACAACCCCAGATAGGCCTGCATTTTTTCATTCCAGAGCGCGGGAATATCATCCACTTCAATGTCGCCTTCAATTAATGCACGTTCAATTTCATAGCGCAAAATAACATGGGCAGGATAAGTCAGTTCGTCGGCATCGACACGAATAAAATCGCGCTTCATGCGGGTATTCAACGCGTAGAGATTAGCCTGGCTAAATGCGGCATCCTGCTCACGCCCCAATAATTTCGCCGCCAGCGGTGCAAGCAATTGGGTGAATTCCGGTGAGCGCGCCAATTGCATTTCAAAAAATAAACTTTGCGATTCATGTACACCCATTGAGCGCGCTTCACCCACCGGTAAACCCGCCCAGGACTGCGGCAAATTTTGCTCATAGCGCGCGTGACCGGTTTCGTGGATCACACCAAACAGCGCTTTCATAAAATCGCTTTCATCGTAACGGGTGGTGATACGCACATCGCTGGGCACACCACCGCAAAACGGATGTGCGCTCACATCCAAACGGCCATGGGTAAAATCAAAACCGAGCAATTGCATCGCCGCCAAACCCAATTCTTTTTGCTGCGCAATGGCGAACGGTCCCTGTGGCATAACGATGGCTTTGCGCGCTTGAATATCGGCCGCACGCTGAATAAATTCCGTCAACCAGGTTTTGACTTCGCCGAACAACACATCTAATTTTTCACAATTCATGCCCGGCTCATACATATCGAGCAACGCATCGTAGTGGCTCAATACTGTACCCGCCGCGCGAATACTCGCTTCTTCGCGGGCAAGTTCAACTACCTTAGCGAGATTGGTTTTAAAACCCTGCCAATCGTTATTCTTGCGCTGCTCGCGCCACGCATGCTCGCAAGTCGAATTCGCCAGCGATTGCGCCATCACTAATGCTTCTGGCAACTGATTCGCCTGTTGCCAGCGGCGCTTAATCGCCGCGAGGCTTGCAGTTTGTTGTGCATCGAGCGTTTCGGTTTCTGCTGCGGCAATCCAATCGGTCAATTGCGGTGCGGTAGTGAGCTGATGAATCAACACCGACAATTCCGCCATAGCCGCACCGCGCGCATCATTGCCACCATCGGGCATCACCGCCGCTTGATCCCAGGAGCAGATGGCATCGAGGTGATTAAAATGCGAAATTTTTACAAAGTGCTGCTGCAGTTGTTGATATGCCATGATTTAACCTCTAAAGCCTGAGGAGCTGCAAAGAGCAGGATATTTGCATCTCGATGCGCGAACTAATTGCCGAGTGGCGCATCCGCCACTACACTCATTGCGCTAAAAAACATAATTGTAACCCTATAGTTACCACAGCATCTCGCTACCCAACAAAGGAAGTTTGACTATGGATCATATTTACCCGGCCAATCCTGCCAATGTTCCCGCCAACCTCACCAGCCCCAGCAGCTCCCACAAACGTCAGGCAGCACTCGCCGCGTTGGGATTATTGGGTTTTATCCTGTTTTACCTGTCTATTACCGGTTGGTTTGGCTGGTCCGCATATCACCTGATTGAAACCCAATTGGCCAGCAATAAATCCAATATTTTTATCTGGGTGCTGGCGCTCAGTTCGGGCTTTTTAGCCATCTTTATGATTAAAGCGCTACTGTTTGTAAAAAAAGGCAGCATGGCCGAAGATTATGAAGTCACCGCTAGCAGCGAGCCGCAACTCATCGCTTTTTTAAATCGCTTGGCCGATGAAACCGGCGCGCCGCGACCGCACCGGGTATTTTTATCGCCGCGCGTTAATGCCTGTGTATTTTACGATTTGTCGCTACTCAATTTTATTTTTCCGTCCAAAAAGAATTTGGAAGTTGGTTTGCCGCTGGTCAATGCGCTCACCATCAGCGAGCTTAAAGCGGTGCTCGCCCATGAATTTGGCCATTTTGCCCAGCGCTCTATGGCACTCGGTAATTGGGTTTATGTTGCGCAACAAATTGCCGCGCATATTATTGCGCGCCGCGATGCACTGGATAAATTTTTGCGCTTTTTATCCAATATCGATATCCGCATCGCCTGGATTGGTTGGGCCTTGCGCTTAATTGTCTGGTCACTGCGCGCCACTATGGAAACATTTTTTAATCTGGTATTGCTCGCCCAGCGTGCACTGTCGCGCGAGATGGAATTTCAAGCAGATTTAGTGGCTGTTTCCGTTACCGGTAGCGATGCGCTAATCCATGCGCTGCATAAACTGCAAGCGGCAGATGAAGCATGGGACAGTGCGCAAGGTTTTCTGAATGATCAGGTGAATCAAGGCATCGCCAGCAAAGATGTGTTTGCGATTCAAACCCGCGTAATGCAACACACCGCCAAAATTCTTAACGACCCACTCTATGGCAAGGTAGCCCATGTTCCGCAGCAGCAACCAGAGCAGCATCGCGTATTTACTGCCGATATTGCCCAGCCACCGCGCATGTGGGCAACGCACCCTTACAATCATGAGCGTGAGCAAAACGCAAAAAAAATCTATGTGGCCGGTGTGTTGGATGATCGCAGCAGCTGGATTATTTTTGACAACGCCACGGCCCTTAAAGAAACCTTTACCCAGCGCCTGCTCGAACGGTTTAAATTAGAGTTTAGATCCGATGACGAAATTTTCGCCGAGCTGGATAAACGCTATAGCCACGAATATTTAAATGGTCGCTATCGCGGTGCTTATCTCGGCCGTTCGTTTGTGCGCTCATCGCAAAAACATCATCAACTGTACGATATAAAGATCGATTCAGTGCAGAGCGCGCTCAGCTCGCTTTATCCAGAAGCCCTTATTGCAAAATTGGATAGCCTGCGCATGCTGGAAAAAGAGCGCAATTTATTGATCGCATTGCGCGATGGTTTTTACACCCCACCAGATGGTGTGATTCGTTTTCGCGGCAAAGAAGTTAAAAAGCGCGAACTGCCCGCGCTCATTGAAACACTCACCGATGAGTGCTCCGCTGCGCACCAAGAAGTTCTTAAGCACGATATGGAATGCCGCACGGCGCACATGTTGGCCGCGCGCAAATTAGGTAAAGGCTGGGACAAATATTTGAACGGTTTACTCGCGCTACTACATTATGCCGATCACCAGCATGCCAATATTGTCGATAGCCGCGCACTGATGAACAACACCTATGCCGTGGTGACTGCCGACCGCAACGTGAGCAAACGCGAACTGGATCGTTTAGTCAAAGCCGGGCATGAAGTTTTCAGCGCACTCTACGCTGTATACCAAGGCGCTCAGCAAGTGAATTTACCGCCTGCGGTGTGTGAAAAATTGGAGATTGAAAATTGGAGTGCAGCGCTGGGCGAATTTACCTTTGTACCACCCACCCGCGACAACATGGGCGATTGGCTTAACGCGGTCGACAGCTGGATTAATTCAGCGCTGGGTTGGTTAGGTGCACTGCGCCAAATCAGCCTTGCCCATTTACTGCAAACTGAAACGCGCGTAGCAGTGTGGGTTAACAAAGGCGAGGCAACAGAAGACGCGCCAGCCGCTGCCGCGGTTCCATCCGAGTATCCAACACTGACACCCGGTGAAGAGCGCGAATTACAAAAACGGCTCGACCTGTGGGACAAGTTTCAAACCGCCGACGGTTTTGGCGCAGCCATGTTTCGATTGTTGATTGCGGGCAGTATTATCGGTGGCGCTTTATTTATGACCGCCGCACCACAACTCGGCTTTTTGTTTTAAAAACATTTAGTCGCTTGATAAAAAATGCCGCAACATGTGCGGCATTTTTTATTGCAACAAATAACGAATTAAAAAATCAGCGCAATTTATTTTTAGATAATTTATTTCACTACCGATGCAAACACATCAAAATAAGTGGGGAAGGTTTTCGCGGTACATTTCGGGTCATTAATTCGCACTGGCACGCCGCCAAAAGTCGCGAGCGAAAAACACATCGCCATGCGGTGATCGTCGTAGGTATCAATCGCGGCGTTGGGAATTAATTCTTTCACCGGTGTAATACGCAACCAATCTTCACCCTCTTCCACAATCGCGCCGAGTTTGCGCAACTCAGTCGCCATGGCCGAAATACGATCGGTTTCTTTCACCCGCCAGCTGGCGATATTGGTCAAGCGCGAGGGGCCATCGCAAAACAGCGCAACAACGGCGAGGGTCATGGCGGCATCGGGAATGTGATTAAAATCGCGATCAAAGGCTTTCAGCGGCAGCGATGGCGCCGAGGCTTCAATCCAATTTTCGCCTTTGGTAATGGTCACACCAATCGCTTCGAGTGCATCGGCAAATGCCACATCACCCTGAATACTGTTAGCACCCACACCTTGCACACGCAGCGGGCCACCACCGAGCGCACCGGCAGCAAGGAAGTACGAGGCAGACGACGCATCACCTTCTACATACACAGTAGCGGGGCTGGTGTAACCCGTCGCGGCCGGAACAGTAAAACGCTCCCAACCATCGCGCTGCACGTCTACACCGAACTGCGCCATCAACTTGAGGGTGATCTCAATATAAGGCTTGGAAATTAATTCGCTCACCAATTCGATTTGAGTTTCTTTGCCGGTCATGGGCAAAGCCATGAGCAAGGCAGTGAGGAACTGGCTGGAGACATCACCACGAATTTTAATAGTTCCCTCTCCTGCCAAGGGGAGGGTTAGGGTGGGGTCAACAGCTTTGGCGGGTTTGATCAACAAAGGCGGAAAACCCTCTTCGCCCAAGTAAGTAATATCCGCGCCGATTTGACGCAGCGCATCGACCAAATCGCCAATCGGGCGCTCATGCATACGCGCAACACCGTGCAGCTTATAAGTGCCGCCACTCAAGGCCAGCGCTGCGGTCAATGGGCGAAACGCGGTACCGGCATTACCCAGAAACAAATCTGCCTCTTTGTTAGGAAAGCTACCGCCAGTGCCAACCACGCGATAATCGTTTTCATCGGTCTTGGTCAGGCTCACACCCAGCGCTGCCAAAGCTTCCAGCATGCGGTCAGTATCGTCCGACTTCAGCAAATCGCGAATTTCCGTCTCACCTGACGCCAGCGCCGCCAGCAGCAGGGTACGGTTAGAGATACTTTTGGAACCGGGCAACTGCACAGTGCCCTGGGCGCGGGTAATGGGAGCGAGATCAAGAAATTCCATCGTGAACCTATCTATCGTAAGGCCCGGCAGGCAAGCTATCGTAAGGCTTGGCAAGCAAGCGATTCTTCAACGAGGGCAAGCTCTAGGCCTCCCCTACCCACACAAAAGGCATAAAAAAAGCCAACTTGGTCTCCCAAGCTGGCTTTTTCATATATATGGTAGCTAGAGGCGGACTTGAACCGCCGACCCCAGCATTATGAGTGCTGTGCTCTAACCAGCTGAGCTATCTAGCCATATTTGTGAGGCGCGCATTTTGGCGATAAGGCAACTGACTGTCAACCCCCAAATTATCACTCAGCGAATAACCAACACCGGAACCTTACTGTTGGCAAGCACTTTTTGCGTTTCGCTACCAATAAATAATTGGGTGATACCTTTTCTGCCGTGTGATGCCATAAAAATAACATCGCAATTAAAATCTTTGGCGGCAGCAATAATCTCTTCATAGGGATGAAAAGAAACCTTAGTTACCGATTGGTAATTGACCTGACTTTTTTTGGCCTCCTCCTCTGCCGCCTGCACAAACGCCTGTGCTTGCTTAAACGAGCTTTCATCGTACAAGCTTTGAAGATTTTCATCATAGGCAACAGAAGGCATTAATCCGCCGCCCAATGGAACTATATATTCATAGGGCACGGCTACTGATACAAAAACCAATTTTGCATCGGTAGCTCTCGCAAACTCCAATGCATAGGCAAGAGACTTCTGCGACAGCTCAGAACCATCTGTAGGTACCAAAATATTTTTAAACATAATGTGCCTCCTCGTACTAGGGTCATAAACTTGTGACATCTCTTACGCAAGAATTATCCATTGCAATACATGATGCCGAATTGATTAAAATCAACCAGAAGGCAACCAAACAAAATATTTTTATCTAAAATGACGATCTAAACAAAACAGTCGTCAGCACCTATTTAGATCCACAATCAAAACAGCAAGCCCCTATCTGGCACCTAAAAACTCGAAATTTAGACATTAATTAGTTTATATAAAGAAACGACATGTACAGCGCACTTTAAAGAGTTAAAGAGTATTGGAAAGCAACATGGCCATGCAACAATGGGGCTACACTTTAAGCAATGCATTTTTTTGATTCCATTCCCAATATGTTTGTTGATATTTATTTTTACAACGCACACAAATTTTATTAACAGAAAAATCTCTATTGCGCGACATCACCATATTCAATAAATAACACTAACACCACGCACATGGATAATTTATTGAATATTTCCTATTTATTAAAAGTGAATGCCACTCATAAGCACCCCCCAGATCTTTATAAAATTTTTTCAAAAACTACGGAGAGTTACTATGGCCAATACAATCGGATCACACACACAGGCATCAAATAAACCTAAAAATTTCACCCATAAGTTTACCTTGCCCAGCCTGCTCGGCTTAATGCTGCCTTTACCACTTTCGATAAGTACCGCTGTGGTGCAAGCGCAAGAGACGCCGCAAGCAAACGCTGTAGAAGAAATGATGGTGGTAGGTACACGTACAAAAGGCCGTACAGCGGAAGACCTTCCTGTACCAGTTGATGTTCTCGATACGGAGGCATTATCCAAAACCGGGCAGACAGAAGTGGGGCGCATGATTCAAAGCTTGGCGCCTTCGTTTAACTTCCCTTCATCCACCATTAGCGATGGCACTGACGCGCTGCGCCCTGCAACCCTGCGTGGACTCGGGCCAGATCAAACCTTAGTGCTAATCAATGGCAAGCGACGCCACCAAGCGTCGTTAATTCATATCAATACCTCCGTTGGACGCGGCACCGCGGGCGTGGATATGAATGCAATTCCAGCGGCATCCATTAAACGCATTGAGGTATTACGCGATGGCGCCGCCGCTCAATACGGTTCCGATGCAATTGCAGGTGTTATTAATATCGTCCTTAAAGATGCGAATGACGGCGGCAATATCAGCAGCTCCCATGGAGAATATAGCGAAGGTGATGGCGAAACAATTAACATCGATCTAAATAGCGGCTTTGGCCTAGGCGATTCGGGCTATGCCAATCTGACGTTGAATTATCGCGACCGAGCAAGAAGTAATCGTGCAGGATTGCAGGGCGATTGTGTCTATGGCGGCTGCAGTGACAGCGATGGCAATGGGATTGCAGAAGTTGGCGATCCGCGTGAAATTACGTTTGATCGCGGCCAATTTCGTATCGGTGACGCCGATTCAGAACAACTCGCACTGGTACTCAACGGCGCTATGGATATAGGTGCAGGCGAAGCCTACGGGTTTGTCACCTATTCAACTCGCGAGAGCCAATCGGGTGCATTTTTTCGCAACCCTAGCTCTGGCTATTCCGCTGCCTTGAGCGATGGCGACAATGTAATTCCCGACGGTTTTATCCCACTGATTAATTCACAAATCGATGATCTCTCTGCCAACCTGGGTTACCGCATTGAATTCAACAGCGGCTGGCAAATGGATGTGTCCTACACCAACGGTGTCAATGAAATCGACTACAACACCAGCAACTCGGTTAACTATTCCTATGTAAATTATTTGCGATATGGGCAGGGCTTAGCGGATGCAGAAATACGCGCTACTGTCCCGCGCTCGGCAGATGCCTATGGCCTGGAGTTAGGGCTGCAAACATTTAATCTCGATTTTAATAACACGTTTGGCGATTTATCGCTCGCAACAGGTTTTGAATATCGCATTGATAATTACAAAATTATCCCCGGGGAAGAATATGCCTATACCGATTACGATACGGATTTAAATAACGGCGGCGCAGCCCTCTACCCTAGAAATGCCGATGGCGGTATTCAAGGATTCCCCGGTATAGCACCGGGCTCCAGCGTCGATGAAAGTCGTACAGTGGTTTCTGCATTCGTCGATACAGACTATCAATTAACTGAGAGTTTGCTGGTGAGTGCAGCGCTTCGCTTTGATGACTACGAAGACTTCGGCAACACCACCAACTTTAAACTCGGCGCAAACTGGGAAGTAAATGATGTAATGCGCCTGCGCTCGGCGATAAGCACAGGTTTTCGCGCACCTTCAATGCAACAACTTTATTTTAATAACATAGGCACTCAGTTTGTTGCCAACCCCGCCAATCCGTCTGGCCCGCAAATAGCCGTGCAAGTAGGCACCTTCCGCAACGACAGCCAATTGGCAAAAGCCATTGGCATTCCACAGTTGAAAGAAGAAGAATCGGATAACTACAGCGCCGGTATTGTATTAACACCTGCCGACCGCTTAACCATCACCTTTGACTACTACGCAATTGATATCGACGATCGCATCGTTATCAGTAATCGTTTAAGCGCGGCCAATGATCCCAGCGGCACTTTAGGCAATGCTCTCGCCACTGTCGGTGCAGGCGCAGGCCAGTTCTTTTTGAACGGTGCCAATACCGAAACCCGCGGCTTTGATTTGGTAGTGAACTATAGCGGCATAGATTTTTTTGGTGGCGATTTGGATTTAACGCTGGCGGGCAACAAAACCAAAACAGAAGTGGTTGATGTGTTTACCTCACAAGCAGGCTCACTCGCGCAACTGAATGCAAACGTCGTATTCAGCTCGCAGGATATTTCGATAATTGAAGAGTGGCAGCCCGAGGATAGAATCAGCCTGAGCGGTTATTATTTACTGGAAAACTGGCGTGTTAACCTCTCCTTTAATCGCTACGGCGAATACACGGTGGAAGATGGCGGACGTCAGACCTACGGAGCTAAATTACTCACCGACCTCAATATTGAGTATGCATTTGACAGCGGTTTAAGCCTCAGCGTTGGTGGCAATAATATTTTTGATGAATATCCCGACAAAAATAAAATCGGGCAAAGCCGTGGTGGCAAATTAGAGGAATCAGTTGGCGGCAACATGGTAATTGATAGCCCCGGTGTATTTACCTACTCGCGCCGTTCAGCACCCTTTGGTTTTAACGGCGCTTATTGGTATGCGAAGGTTGCCTACACCTTTTAATCAAAGCATTCTATTAACTATCTACCCAACAGCAAAAAGGCCAAGCATTTATTGCCTGGCCTTTTTCGCTGTCAGAAATATTTAACCCAAAACCTGAATGCCAGACTTGCAAGAATCCGACTGAAAAGCGGTTAAAAAATAACTCTCTTGCTTTAGGGTAGAGTGCTTACCACTCTCTCACCCCATCGCTACTTCATCAAATACGCAACGCGCGTTTTATTGATAATCGCGATCACGCCTTTACTGCACAAGTCTTTCACCACCATATCCACCTCATCATCGCTCAAGGTTTTTTGAAACAGCGCATTGATAGTGCTGGAGAGAGTTTTTACTGTGTTGGGTTTGCCTTCCATTTGGGCGAGGCGGGCTTTTACTACGCTGGTGCGTTCGGGCAGGGTTTTTATGCTCGATTTTTGCAAGATGGAAATTTCACCAATGCTGCCGGAGCGGGAGGCGAGAATATTGCGGTCATTCAGGTGTTCGATGAGCGGATCAAAACCGGCATCTTTGGAGACTATGTGGAAGTACGCATCCGGCTCTATCGCCACTCGCTCACCTATGTAGTAGGCGATGTGGAAGTCGAGGGCGTTTTTACCATTGCCAGTCAAGACAATGTATTCAACACGGCTACCCAAAGGTTGCAGTGAGCGGGCGAGCTGGGTATTTACTTTTGATTGGTTGGCACCGAGAAACAATAAGATATAAAAATTGCCTTTTTCCAATCCGGCGATGGACTCGGGTTGGACGTTTTCGTAGTCGATAAAAATATAATTTTTACGCACAGTGGGTCTCCGTCGTCAGCCATAGTTTTATGTATAGCATTAATCCGGAAAACGGGCGAGCAGGAATAACCTGCTACTGCAAAGACAGCTGCTATTTAGTCGAAGCAGATTTACGCGAGAGGAAAAACACAATCAAACCAATTATCAGCAGCAAAACTCCCAGCGGTTGCAACGCGCTGGAGCTATCCTCCACCACTAACCAACCCTGAATAGCGGGTGATTTCGCAGCCAGCGCTTCATTTTTGTCATTGCATTGGGTATCTGCGGGGCATGTCATTAGCTGAACATTTACGACATCCTTGTCGGGATTTCCTCCTTGCGCCAATGTCACATCCTGGTGAGTGTCCGCGTGTTGGATAGCGCCAGAAGGTGCTTGTCCCGCATCCATGGGGATAGCGGCAGCTTGGGCGGCTATTGAAAAAGAAAGTAGCGCGAGGAAGATAAGTGAGTGGTTGAGCATTCGCGCAACTCCTTTTTGCTGATGATATAAACGCCGGACTTGGTCCATTTACACGGGTGACGAGCTTAAAAAGTAACGGGGCGCCACAACACTCAGTCTCTCCTTGGCTTGCGAACCCTTGGCTCCGCTCGCTGATCCTTGCTAACGCCCTGCTACAGTGGATAAGTTACGGAATTTAAGAGGAGGGGTCTGTGCGCTATTGCACGATTGATTTGTGATTTATTCACGATGGGGAGGATGCGGTGGGGCGGAAAGAAAAAACCAGCGGGGTTAGCGCTGGTTTTTATAAAAATTTTCGTTAGTGCTCTCTTTTAACAATCATTGGAGGATCTAGCTCTCTACCATTCACAGTTATTGCGTAATCAAACCTTAAAAATTTATTCTTCCTATATTCTTCAAAAAACTCCGTCTTTTCAAGAATATCCTTAGGGATCACAACTGTAACTACACCATTTACTGATTCATATTTTATTTTCCTGTTGGGAGATTTTTTATCCTTAAATGTAATCAAAAATCTATCGGGACCAGCAAAAATCACTTTTTGCCCAGGCAGTAAAACGACCTCCTTTACTGTCTCCAGCGGAAAACCAGTTTTATCCACTGCAATCCCCACAATAGCCGTAGTTGTTCCTGGCAAAGCATAACTCGAAAGCAACCTCTGATCCTTATTGCCAGCAGAAGCGCAGCCACTTATAACTCCAAAAATCACAATCGTAATCACAACTTTTAAACAGTTCATTAAAGCCTCCTAATAAATTTAAATTTCACTTCTATTCAACAAACAAATGCTTGAATCTCTCTTCCTTTAATACGGAAAAATCAGGGTCGCTGAATAGTAATTCACTAGGATATTCAGACTCAAGCAATTTTATTACATACTCAGACACTCTATCATCATCACCTTCGCCCACGGCGATTCTTAGATGAGTGTAATTAGAATCTAAACTATTTAGATCGAGAGAATCTGAAATTTTCATTTTTTCCTTTGCAGCATTTATATCACCTAGCACCAAATACGCGCGAGCCATATGTTGATATGGAGCTGCCACATTTGGATTTAAGGCTATTTCTTTACCCGCATAATAAATAGCATCTTGAAAGTATTTTTTTGCTGATTCTTTTTTTTCAGATATGAATTTATATGCCTCACCAAGATACGTCATCCACTGATAATTTCGAGGCTCCAAATCTAAGGCTTTTTTATAAAGCTCCGCAGCTTTATAAAAATTATATGACGAGTAATACATATTGCCAGTATTTGCAAAAATTGCACTATTTGGCTCAAGTATAGATGCCCTTTCAAAGTATTCTGCTGCAGATGAATAATCACCCTTATAATAATAATTTACACCAATATTATTCAATACAAATGAATTATCAGGAACCAACCGTAGTAACGAATAGTAATTTTTTATCGCTTCCTCATAACGAGAGTTTTTTGTCAGAAAATATCCGTACCCACCATATACGATCCAGTTTTTTGGGGATATTTTTATATTTTCATTATGGATATATTCTGCTTTTTCTTTATTGCCGAGCATGTCATATGCTGTTGCGATAGCAATCAAGGTTAATGGATTGTCCCTGTCTATGGCACGAGCCATCTCTAAATATTCTATCGATTTTTCATACTTACCTGTATCTCTATATATAATACCTATTGACCTATATGTATGAACTGATTTCTCGTCTAAAGAGATAGCACGCAAACAATTTTCTTCAGCATAGTTTAACCATACAGCAGAGCTTGTTATATCATATTTTTTCCAATATGAATTACACAATCCAGTGCTAGCAAGAGCAAATTTTTCATCATGAATTAACGCAGTATTAAAATATTTAATGGCCTCATCAACACTTTCATGAGACGCAGGGCGCTCAAGATAATCCATCCCCCTCAAATAATAATCATACGCCGTAACATCCCCCGTTAACCGCAACGGCGCTGGCCTAAAATTCTGCAAATCAAACTCATCCGCTAAATATCGCGCAATCTCCCCCACCAAGCGGTCTTGCAGAATAAAAATATCCTGATAAGTCCCATCCAGTTTTCCGCCCGCAATCTGCACATTATCTTTACGGCGAAATAAGCGGTAGGCGATACGCAGGTTATCGCCGAGTTTTTGCACGCTACCTTCAAGCCTAATCGGTGCATGAATTCCTTCTTTAGCATCAACAATATACACATCGCGCATATCCGCTAATTGCGAGCGCACAGCGGAAGTGATACCAGCGGAGAAATAGTCTGCGCCGGCTTTTTCATTCATTAAATTTTGGAAGTCGGCAATTTCTACATAATTAGCTGCGTAACCCGGCACTAACCAGCGCGGAATAAAATAAAAACCGGCGATGATAAGTGCGAACAAACAAGCGGTTAATGGGTAGCGATAGGCGTGGATTTTTTTATTGAGGCCGCGTAGAAAATAATAAAGGTGATCGCGCCAGCCGATGCCCGAGGGTTTGATTAAATAGACGCGAATTTTGTGTTCGATATTTTTTAAAGCCTGCACACCCAAACGTTTTGCGGGGGATGACAGAGAAAAGCGGACGTCGTCGTATACGGTTTGCGATAGGCAAATACCGTCGGCTACGGCGAGCGGTTCAAGACGTGCGGCGATATTAACGCTATCACCAAAGACCGCACCATCGCGCAGCATAACTTCGCCTTTGTGCAAACCGATGCGCGTTTGCAGCGGCGGCAGTTTTTTATCGCGCACTTCGTTAAAGGCTTGCAGATGTTGCTGGATGGCAATGGCGGCAGCGGTTGCACTCGCGGCGGAATTAAAGCGCGCAAAAATCGCATCGCCAATAAATTCAACCAGCTGACCGTTTTGCGCTTCAATATGGGAAAGCAAAATTTGGCGATAGTCGCCCAACATTTCAATCGCCATAGCCTCATTGCGCCCCATAAGGCGCGAGTAGCCGACTATGTCGGTGAACATAAGTGTCTGTTCACAATGTTGATTATGTTCGGCGACCATAAGCAGTCGGCTCTCCGTGCGATAGCGATAGATGGTGAAATCAGAAATGATGATCCTTGCCACAAACACCAGGCAGAAGTACCAAGGGGGAAATATTGTGCGTTTTGCCACAAATAAACAACCAATCAATGGTCGCAAGTTCGCAACGTGAGAAAATTCGCAGGTTTTTGCTGATTTCGATGCCAAAATTAGCCCTGTCACACCTCAGGGGTTATGATGACAGCCACGCCAATTACCCAACAAGAAGCCGATGCCATGTTAGAGAACGTTCGCCTCTTCGCCGATGTGCCCGCTGAATACCGTGCGCAATTGGAAAAGCTCAGCATTCCGCGCCGCTTTCCTAAAAATACTGTGTTGGTTACCGAGGGCGATGAATCCACTCATCTTTATATTATTCGCAAAGGAACGGCGAGCGCATTTTTGACCAATGAAGAGGGCCGCCAAGTGAATTTAAATTACATGCAAGAAGGCGAATATTTTGGTGAGCTTTCATTGCTGGATGGCCAACCGCGCTCGGCATCGGTAATGACCGTGACCGATTGTGAAATGATTTTGGTTCCACGCGCCGGTGTGCTTGAACTGTTAAGTAAATACCCGGAATTTGCGATGGTGTTGATTACCGAACTCACGCGCCGCGTGCGCGATTTAACGGATAGCGTAAAAGATATGGCCTTGCTGGATGTATACGGACGAGTGAGCAATGCGCTGGAAAAATTAGCGGATCATGAAAAACGTATCCACAACCCTAAAGTGACCCATCAGGATATTGCCAACATGGTCGGCTCATCACGCGAGATGGTGAGCCGGATTATGAAACAATTGTTGATTGGCGAATATATCGAACAATGCCCCGGCTATATTGAAATCAAGAAACAATTGCCGCGTTATTGGTAATTAGCTAAACGCACCTTTAGTTAAAAGCTCCTACCTGCACCAACCATGCCTTCAATTGCTGCAGCGACATAGCCCCCGAAACTCGCTCAACCTCTTTGCCACCTTTAAATAAAATCAGCGTAGGAATACTGCGAATTCCCCAGCTTTGCGCTATGGATGGAACAGCTTCAGTATTTAATTTGGCGCAGCGCAAATAGGGTTCAGATTGAGCGGCCAACTGCTCAAATACCGGCGCAAAACTTTGGCAGGGGCCACACCAGGGCGCCCAACAATCGACTAAAACGGGAATATCATTTTTCTCGATGGTGTTGGCGACATTGCCGGAATTCAACTCCACCGGCTTGCCCACAAACAGCGACTGCTTGCATTTACCACAACTGGGATTGTCGGTTAAGCGCTCGCTCGGCAGACGATTAGTAGCGAAACAGTGGGGGCAATTGATTTGAGTGGCACTCATAGTAATTCCAGTCAGATAGGTGAAAAATGTCAATTTAATATGGGCGCTCGGCGCGAGAATTCAAACTATGTGAGGCATGAGCTCCACATTACCAATAGAAAAAAGCCCACAGCTGCAAAGGGGGCAGTAGTGGGCAAAAGGGTAACCAAGGAGTTAAACCATTACAACCTATTGCGGTGTTGCTACTTGCCGTGCAACTACAGACTGCTCGGCAAACTCCCAACCGCCGCCGAGGGTCTTATATACGGCGATTAAGTTCAACAGCACCTGCATATCACTTTGCGCCAATTGGGCGCTCACAGTTAATTGCGAGCGCTCGGCATCTAACACGGTTAAAAAATCGCTACTGCCTACTTCAAATTTCTTGCGCGCAAAAAATGCCGCTTGGTTACTCGCACTTAATGCACGCTGCAAACCGGTGCGCCGCTCTTCTTCACGAGAAAAATTTTGCAAAGCATTATCGGTTTCTTCTAACGCCACTAATACCTGCTGCTCAAACTCGGCGATGCGCGCCTGAGTGCGTGCATCTGCCGCATGGATTTGTGCATCGATCCGACCGATATTAAATGCAGCCCATTGAATGCGCGGTGAGAATGAAAAGGTATCTGTATCGCTATTGCCAAGGCGCGTCCAATCACTGGACAAATAACCCAAGCCACCCACAAAAGTTACACTCGGATACAAATCTGCAACGCGAATATTGTATTCCGCCACTGCACCTGCAAGCGCTTGTTCAGCGCGGCGAATATCCGGACGGCGCTTTAATAAATCTGTCGGATTGCCCACCGCAAATGATGCGGGAATTTCCGGCAGGGATTTCACTTGCGTCAACGCAGTTTTTAATTCTGCAGTCGGTTTACCGGTTAATACACCAATACGATTCAACGCCACATTTACTTGCGCATGCAATGTGGGAATGCTGGCACGGGTTAATTCCAACTGCGATTCTGCGCGCGCCACATCGAATTGATCGCCCCGACCTACCTCTTCAAAACGCTGTGTAAGCTGCAAGGTTTCTTGCTGATTGAGTACATTGCGCAAAGCGACATCCAACAAATATTGATTGCCACGTAAACTGATGTAAGCGCTGGCCACCTCAGCCGCTATACTCACTTGCGCTGCTTGCAAATCTGCTGCGCGCGCCGCAAGTTGTGCCTTGGATAATTTCACGCCATTGCGCACGCGACCAAAAATATCCAACTCCCAACTTGCGTCAAACCCCGCTTGATAAGTTTCGCTGATGCGCGAACCTGCAGTGCCAACTAAATCACCACTTTGTTTGTGCCGTGTTCCGCTCGCACCGGCTTCAACGGTGGGATAGCGACTCAATTTGCTGTCGCGCAGCAGTGCACGCGATTCCGCAAGAGATGCTTGCGCTATGCGAATCGAATGATTTTGTTGCAGGGAATCTGCAATTAATTGGTTTAAATCTTCGTCATTAAGTTGCAACCACCAAGCTGCTACCGGCTGCTGTTCATTCATATTCCCCTGCAGTTCAAATGCCGCAGGTACTGCTGGCACATTGGCCAGCTCGCGCGAATGCTCTACCGATTTAAAGCTGCTGCACGCACTAATGACCAATGGCAACAACGCCAGACCGAACAGTTTTATAAATTGTTGCTGCCTCATACCTGCACCTCTTTATGACCACTTGCGTTAAGACCATCCACTTTACGATCAGCAATACCATGTTCTATTTCATCCACAGCCACTTTTTCTGCTCGCGCTCCGCTGTCAACGAAATAATTGCGTTTACCTTCTAGCTTACGTAACAACACATAAAACATTGGTGTGAAGAACAAGCCAAAGAAAGTGACACCTAACATGCCAGAGAAAACCGCGATACCCATGACACTACGCATTTCCGAACCCGCACCGGTGGAGAACACCATAGGCAATACCCCCATAATAAACGCGAAAGATGTCATCAATATCGGGCGCAAACGCATACGGCTGGCAGTGATCGCCGCTTGATAAGTTGCCATACCCCGCATTTCCAATTCGCGCGCAAACTCCACTATCAAAATCGCGTTTTTACTAGCGAGACCAGCGAGTACAAACAAGCTTATTTGGGTGAAAATATTGTTGTCGCCATTGGTAATCCACACACCAAAGAGCGCCGATAAAATCGACAGGGGTACTATCGTCACCACTACCAAAGGCAAGACCAAACTTTCGTACTGTGCAGCGAGCACTAGAAATACCAACAGCAAACACAGGGGCAAAATATAAGCAGCAGTATTACCGGCTAACACTTCCTGATAAGTTAAATCTGTCCACTCATACACTATGCCTGAAGGTAAAACCTCTGCCAGAATTTCAGCGATGGCATCCTGCGCTTGACCACTGGAATAGCCGGGCGCGGCATTGCCGTTTATATCCGCTGCCAAATAACCGTTGTAATGCGCGGCACTTTCAGGGCCGTAGCTTTCTTCCATGGTTAATACCGAACCGAGTGGTACCATGTCACCCATTGCATTGCGCACTTTTAAATTGAGCGCATCTGCAGGTGTGTTGCGATATTCCGCATCCGCTTGTGCAATCACTTGATAAGTACGACCGAATTGATTGAAATCATTGACGTACAGCGAACCCAAATAGATTTGCATAGTGTCAAAAATATCTTTCACATTCAGGCCCAGTTGTTTGGCTTTGGTGCGATCTACATCGGCATACAATTGCGGCACGTTAATTTTGTAGTTGGAAAACACACTGGCTAACTCCGGGCGTTGCATCGCCTTTTGCTGCACCAACCCCACCACTTCCGCCAATTTTTCATAACCCAAACCGGCACGGTCTTCAATTTGCAATTTGAAACCACCTGTAGTGCCCAAACCGCGTACCGGCGGTGGAGGGAAAATTGCAATAAATGCCTCTTCAATTCCGGAAAATTTCATTTGCAATTTACGGGCGATGGCACCAGCAGATAAATCATCGTCAGTACGCTGATCAAAATCTTTTAGCGGAAAAAATACAATGCCCGCGCTGGAGCTATTAGTGAAACCATTAATACTCAAACCTGGAAATTGCACTGCATTTTCCACACCGGATTCTGCCAAACCAATTTCACCCATTTCACGAATAACTTTTTCGGTACGCGCCAAGGTCGCACCATCGGGCAATTGCGCAAACGCAATCAAGTATTGCTTATCTTGCGCGGGCACAAAGCCTTTGGGAATAATATTGAAGCCCACTGCTGCAATACCAAGCAGGATCGCGTAAACACCTACGGCCGCCATTTTGCGCCCCAGAATTTTACCCACACGGGTTGAGTAGTTGCCGGAAGCACGAGTAAAGCTGCGATTAAACCACGCAAAAAATCGACCAAACAATTTATCCATAATGCGCGTTAAACGGTCTTTGGGCGCATCGTGGCTTTTCAACAACAAGGCGGCAAGCGCAGGGCTTAAGGTTAATGAGTTGATCGCGGAAATTACGGTTGAAATTGCAATAGTCAACGCAAACTGCTTATAGAATTGCCCAGTCAAACCACTCACAAATGCGATAGGTACAAACACCGCAATCAACGTGAGCGATATAGCAATAATCGGCCCGCTGACTTCTTGCATTGCTTTGTAAGTTGCCGCCAGCGGTGTTAGACCCTCTTCAATATTTCGCTCAACGTTTTCCACCACCACAATTGCATCATCAACTACTATCCCGATCGCCAAAACCAAGCCAAACAAAGACAAAGTGTTGATAGAAAAACCAAATGCCCACATAAGCGCGAAGGTGCCAATGATCGAAACTGGAACAGCTAATAAAGGAATGATCGATGCACGCCAGGTTTGCAAAAATAGAATCACCACCACCACAACCAAGGCCAAGGCTTCGAGCAGGGTTTTGATTACCGCTTTGATTGAACTTTTTACAAAAATAGTTGGATCGTATACCACTTGATAGTCTACACCCTCAGGAAAGCGCTCTTTTAATTGCGCCATAGTCGTGCGCACGCCATCTGAAATTTGGATCGCATTAGCGCCAGGGGATTGAAAAATAGGAATGGCTACTGCAGGCTGGCTATCGAGCATAGAATTGAGCGCAAATTCCGATGCACCCATCTCCACCCGCGCCACATCTTTTAGACGAGTAATCTCGCCATTACTACCGGCGCGAATAATAATTTCGCCAAACTCTTCCGGGTTATCTAACCGCCCCTTAGCATTAATAGGCAACTGCACATCAACCAAATCGGTTACCGGCGCACCGCCGATAATACCGGCAGCCACTTGAACATTTTGTTCGCGAATAGCGTTCACTACATCAGTGGCGGTGAGATTTTTCTCGGCAATTTTTTCCGGATTTAACCAAATGCGCATAGCATAATCGCCTGAACCAAATAGTCGCACCATGCCTACACCAGGCACCTTGGCGAGCTCATCTTTAATATTCATTAAGGCGTAGTTGCGCAAATACAGTTCGTCGTAACTTTTATCCGGCGAAATCAAATGCACCACCATTGTTAAATCAGGCGAGCTTTTTACTACCGTCACACCGCGCTGACGAGTCACTTCAGGCAAACGTGGCAGGGCTTGTGAAATACGGTTTTGCACCATTTGCTGCGCAAGGTCAGCATCGGTGCCAATTTTAAACGTAACGGTTAAAGTCATGCGACCATCGGTTGTAGCTTGAGAAAACATGTACAACATATTTTCCGTTCCAGCCAACTGCTCCTCCAAGGGGGTGGCAACAGTTTCTGCTATCACCTTGGGGTTTGCACCGGGATAGGAAGCATTAACAACCACCGAAGGTGGCGACACCTCAGGATATTCAGAGATGGGCAATTGAAACATGGCAATAGCGCCAGCGATAAAAATCAGCAGCGAAATCACACCGGCAAAAATTGGGCGATCCACAAAAAATTTGGAAATGTTCATGATGTACCTGCCAAGGTTTTGTTGAGGCGAGGTTGGAGAGCGTCAATAAAAATTACCGACGCCGCTCAATTCTCTAAAAACTAAAGGGATTTAATTAGTGGAGAGACGCTACTTTGGTTGCATCATCTACTTGGGTCACACTGGGGCTCACCACCGTTTTAGGTCGCACATGAGACAAGCCATTGACAATCACTTTATCGCCCGCCGCAATACCGGACTGCACAACTCGCAAACCATTGTAGTGCTCACCCAAGGTAATTTCGTGATAATTAGCGGTGTTGTTTTCATCCACCACCAACACATACTTTTTACTTTGATTAGTTCCAATGGCTCGCTCGGGCACCAATAACGCATGCACTTTTTCTGCCGACCCCAAGCGCACATTAGCGAACATTCCCGCAGTTAACGCACCATCTTTATTATCAAAAATAGCGCGGGCGCGAATGGTGCCACTGTTAGTATCCAACTGATTATCAAAGGCGGAAATGTGGCCGCTGTAAGTGACGCTAGTATCGCTGGCGAGCGTTAAATCCACCGGCATATCTTGCGTATTTTTGGTGTTGCGTACGAACTGGATATAAGTCGCCTCGTCCACATTAAATTCAGCATAAAGTTTGTCGCTTGCCACAATTTGCGTCAGCAGCGGCGCATTTGCGCCCGCCTCTACGACATTACCTGCGGTCAACTCGGCGCGACCGACACGGCCGCTAATGGGTGCACTGATGTGGGCATATTCCAAACTCAGTTTGGCCTGACTCAGCACAGCTTGCGCTTGTTTTACTTCGGCCTGCGCAACCTGATGAGCACTAAACGCTGCGTCATACACACTTTGAGAAACCAACTTTGCTGCAATTAATTGCTGCGCGCGACTCAGCTCATCTTGTGCCAAGGTTGCGCGCGATTTTGCGGTAGCCAATTGCGCTTGGGCGCTCTGCAGCGATGCCTGGTGCGGGCGCGGATCAATCACGAACAAAGACTGACCCTTTTTTACCTGCTGGCCTTCAGTAAACAGCACTTGCTGGATGGTGCCACTCACTAAGGGTTTGATCGCTGCGCTTTCGACTGGTGTTAAACGGCCAGAAAAACTAGCCCAGGAGCGAATCGCCTGCGGCTCCACCACCACTACATCCACCGCTGGAGCGGGCGGTACGGCAGCAGGCGTTGCAGCGTCAACGCGGGTAACATAATAAAAACCAACAATACCCACCAGTATGGCGGCAGCCGTATATTGGTAAATTTTGCGGGAAGAAGCAATTACGTTAGCACTAGTCATGGGTATCTCCTAATAATCGTTAACCAATAAATGACTATTTTGAACTCCTTGGAGGGGTCTAAATTGGCATTTGCAAAAATAATACATACCGGTTGGTATGTAGGTCAAGACTAATTTTATTTTGAGCTCTGCAGCAGCCTTGTTTAAAGCCGCTCAAATCACGGTAAATCTCAGTAAAATCAAATACTTTGGCCAATCGTAAAATTTTGTTACAGTGACGAATTGCCACCGGAATACTCTAAAAGGTGACAATTAGTTATTTGAAAACCATACCGTCCGGTATCATAATAACCACAAACTTTGTATGAGAACCCGCGTCATGAGCCCCACAGATACCCGCACACTGCTATTGGAAACCGCGCTGAACCTGATTTGGAACAGCAATTACAATTCCGTGGGCGTTAATGAAATTTGTAAACAAGCGGGTGTTACCAAAGGCAGTTTTTATCACCACTTTGAATCCAAAGCGGAATTGTTTTGTGAGGCAACCTGTCATTACTGGGAGGAGATTCGGCAAGAGCTGGATTGCATTTTTTCGCCCATTAACAGCCCGTTAGAGCAGCTGGAAAATTGGCTGCAGTTTATTTACATCAACAAAGTGGGTGACGATAAAGACAATGTACCCGGCTGCGCATTTTTCACCGCAGGAATGCAGACGGGCTGTGGTGAACACAGCATTACCGACACCTTACAACTGATGACCGAGCGCGGAGCCAAATACAATCAGGCACTGGTAAACAGTTTGCTCAACGGCCATTATTTAACGGACGTAAAAGATCCCGAGCAATTAGCGCGCCTCATGCAACAATATGTGCAAGGCGCGATTATGCACGCGCGCGTCACGCGCAATATCAGTAATATTAAAAGAGATTTACCAGAAGGGATTTACCGCATTCTCGGTTTAAAACCGGAGTTTTGGTACAGCGCAAAACCGACTTGGCCGAACACTAATAATTTATAATTTTTTAGAAATGCGCCGACTTCAACTGGCTCGGCGCCTAAGGTGAGCTGAAAACCACGCGAGATATGAAAACTACGCGCGGTTTGGCTGCGCTGAAAAATGTCGCTCGCTACTATTGAGCTCCTTTTGCAACGCAAAATATAACCACAACTGCCACACACCCCAGAATAGTTCTACGGCAATAAAGACACTTAAAATGGCAGACGTTTTCCACACCACTACGTAAAGCAACATGAGTGTGGCGTAGTAAACCCGCAACAAACCATCGCACAAACCAAACACCGGCAACTTTTTCACTATACGCAGTGTTGACCACATAATCGCAAACGCGCCAAATAAATTGGCAAATAATAAATGCAACGGGTCAAACGCGGGATAGCCGCCGGTAAACTCCAGCGCTTGATGTATGCCTTGGAGATTCACCCCCAAATGCCATGCGGCAATCACTGGAAACGCAAAAATGCCAACGGCAATATAATCGTAAATCGCACTGGCGACCTGCACTCTCTCAAGCTTTTTAGCGGAACTCATCATCATTTCTCCTTAAAGACACAAAAAAATAGTTTAAAAAACGGCATATCATTTATTACAAAAATCTAGGCAAACGATTTAACCCTGAGTAATGGCTGCAATTCACGCAGCATAATTTTGGGTAATTGCGGTGAGTCAAACAGAAAAAAATGCCCGCCCGTAATACAGTGGGAAACACAAGAGGCGGAGGTGTATTGCCACCACTCTAGAACCCGCGCGGCGGGGGCGACGGCATCTTGCGCACCGGAAATAGTCATTACCGGGCAACTCAGCAGTGTATTTACCGATTTTACTGACTGGGTATAAGCCTCACAGAAGAGTAAATCTTTTTTTATGCGCGGCAAATTTTCTTGCAATTGCGTAAGCGGAATATTTTGCAACCACGAATCTGAATGGGTCAGCACCTGCAGGATTTCAGCATCAGACATTGCACTCCACGGGTGGCGATGCAAATGCGGAGGGCTGCAAGCCGCTGCACAAAACAACGCCGGTTGTGCCAAGCCCAATTGTTTGAACTGATGCAAGAGTTCATAGGCAATTAACGCACCCATACTGTAGCCAAAAAAAACAAAGGGTTTATCCAGCGCGGAACCACACGCGCGAACCAAGGCGCGCACCATTTCCGCCATAGTCGCGGGCATATTTTCAGTGCGCCGGTTGCCGCGCCCGGGCAATTGCACTCTGACTAACTCGCAACTGTCGGGTAACCACTGCGGCCAACGATAAAAAGCAGATATATCGCCACCGGCAAATGGAAAGACAAATAGCCGCAAGGATGCATTGGGGCGCGCGCCCAAACCAATCAGCCATTCCTGTCGATCCAGATCATTGTCGCGTGGAGTTCTGGCTGCAGCACCTACCCATGGATAAGCTGCCGCATTCATACACAAGCCACCACATGGGATTCATCGGCCCCCAGCGCAGCCCTGCCCTCTGCTGAGCGCATCCAATCGCGGGTTAATTCCATGCCCTGTTCAAACGAAATCCAACTTTCGAAGCCCAGCTCTTGTTGCACGCGGGTGATATCAAAACCCTGATCTTTACTGAGTAAACTGACTGCGTGGCGGGTGAGTAATGGGCGCGATTTAATGCCCAGTAGGCCGTACACAGCTTCCATACAATAACCAACACCGTAGGCAAGTGGTGCGGGAATATTGGAGCAGCGCCAACTGCCATCGACAAAACATTTGCCCAACTCATCAACAAAATCTTTCCAACTGTGATTACCGGTATCGCGGATGTTATAGCTCTTGCTCACGGCGATGGGAGACTCTGCGGCAATCATCATGATACGCGCTAAATTTTCTACATAAATTAAACCGGCGCGCGTATGGCCACCACTCATTAATACCATGTCTTTTTTCAGCATCAACTTGCCGATTTCTGCCACCCACTCCATCGAGCGCGGCCCATAAACAGATGCGGGCCGAAATACGGTGACGGGTAGATTGCGAGTTTTTACCGCGTTCCAAATTTCTTGTTCGCCTTCCACTTTGCTGCGATTGTAGGGCAAACCAATATTGTGGATACCATAGTCTTCACTGCAAGCAACTTTGGGATAACCGTAAACGTCTGAGGTGCTCAAATGCACCAGACGATTTGCACCGGAGGCTTCCAGCGCATCGAGAATATTTTTTACCCCGGCGATATTGGCATCAAAAAATTTCTGGCTCGCCGCCCAATCCGATGACAAACCAGCACAATTGAAGATGGTTTTTACACCTTTGGCAGCGGCGACAACAGCGGATTTATCTTCCAAGCTGCCGTAAATTATATCGATGGGCAACCCCGCAAGCATTTCACATTTTTTTCCAGGGCGGACCAAGACGCGCACCGACTTTCCCGCTTGCAACAGGCAATGCAATAAATGATTGCCAATAAAACCCGTTGCGCCAGTTACCAGTGCATCAATTTTAAAATCGTTACTCGACATAAACATTTCCTTTTGAATTGCAAATCAGAGTTCCACATAGCGCGCAGCGATTTAAGCCGCGCGCTTGCGAGTATTTAAGCGCGAGCGGCTTCCAGTTGAGCTTCCTGATCTTTTTCATTCAATTCAGACATGGCCTGCGCGAGGCTTTGCAAAGCAAACTCCAATTCTTCATGAGTGTGATCAATATTCACAAAAAAGCGCAGACGGCATTTGTCTTTTTCCACAGCAGGGTAGCCAATCGGCATCACATTGATTTGTTTGGCGCGCAGCATATCCGACAGAATCATTGCCTTTTCCCAAGAGCCGACAATGATCGGAATAACGGGTGAATCAAAGGATGGGCCAGTGTTAAAACCCAGTGCTTTGGCGCGTTGCAAAAACCATCTGAATTTTTCTTGCAGCGCATGCACACGCTCGGGATGTTTACGCAACACGCGAATAGATTGAAGCGCTGCTGCTGCATTTGCTGGGGTGATACCCGTGCTGAAAATTAACAGCGGCGTGGTGTACTTGAGGAAGCGGATAAAATTTTTGCTCGATGCGATATAACCACCGCAACTGCCAAGACCTTTACTCAGGGTGCCCATCCAGATATCAACATCGCGACGATCCACACCAAAATGATCGCCTGCGCCAGCACCGGTTTTACCCAGTACACCGATGGAGTGAGCTTCATCAATCATCAACATACACTGATGTTTTTTCTTGATGGCAATAAATTCCGGTAACGAGCCTATATCGCCGTCCTGACTGTAAACGCCCTCGATAATAATTAATACGCGGCGATAATTATTGCGCACTTGCGCAAGCACGCGATCCAACTCTTCCCAATTGTCGTGCGAGAAGGAGCGGCGTTTGGCGCCGGATAAAATCGCACCGCGAATCGCACAGTCGTGAATATATTGATCGTGAATAATTAAATCTTCCGGCCCCATAACATGGCCGATCACCGCGACGCTGGTGCCGTGACCACTGGCAAAAACCACGGCAGCTTCAGTGCCGAGGTAACTCGCAATTTCTGCTTCTAACTCCTGATGCAGGGGAGTTTCGCCAAACAATAAAGGGGTTGCCGATGGCGAGGTGCCGTAGGTGTCTATCGCCTCTTTGGCGGCGGCAATCACCTCGGGGTGATTGGACAGCGACAAATAATTAAATGAGGCAAAGTTAAGAAATGATTTGCCGTCTAGCGTTGCATGGCCGCTATTAAAACCCTCGTGGATACGGCCGTAGGGGTTCGCCCCTACCGCGTTAATTAAATCCAGGCGCGCCATCAGTGCGCGGTAGGCTTCAGATTGTTCGAAATCTGTTTCTGGAACAATGGTACTGAGCGGCTCGGCCGCTGCTGGCGCGACAACCGGCAGTGATACTGCGGGCGCACTGCTAGGGTGAATGCCAAGCGCGGCACACACCAAATCCAACAGGTTTTGTACTGACGGATCTTCGCCCAGCTGGGTGCGGTCGACTTGCGCCAGCGGTGGCCAGCTCGCCAACATCACTTTATCCAGCTCGGTACGCATTAGCGAATCCAAACCCAGTGTGGTGTTGAGGCGATCATTGAGGCTGATATCCGCCGGGCGGCAGCCAGCGATTCGCGCCAAAAATTGCATCACCTGTTGCTGTATATCGTTGCGCTCGGCGACCAGGGCGCGGCCAGCGGGTACCGGGTTGAGTGGCGCCGCTAATCCAGTAAGCGCGGGCAGCGCGCTCGCTTGACCTGTCGCTGGCTCACTTGCAGCATGACTGGCAGAGCCAGCGGTGGCGAGTTTTTCCCAGATTGCATTTTGCGTGCGAAATAACGCCAAGGTCGATTCCATCAGGTCTGCGCCAGTAGCACTGGCGACCGAGGTAGATGCTGCCAACGACGATTGATGGTTGGCAAGCTGCTCATTGGCATCGAGCCAATGGCTGGTACGTGAGAATGGATAAGTAGGCATAGCAACATGTTTCCTTTGTGTGTGGTGATGAAATTGCTCCCAGTCAACCTGACCGCCGAGCGTCCAATAACGAGCAAGTGATTCGAGCAATACCTGAGCGTCAGATTTTGCTTCCAACAACGATGGCAAGTAGACCGCCTCGCACTGGCTGACCGCCGCTTGCAAACGACAGAAGTTCAACAAACTACGCCCCGGGCCGATTTCGATAAACGTCCCGGCACCTTCTGCCAGGGCAGTTTGCACTGAGTCCTGAAAATCAACCGGCAGGAATAGGTGGCGCGCAAAATGATCGGCTGCAGGCGCTTGGGTCAGCAGCTCGCCCCCCAGATTGGTGATGCAGGGTATTTTTGGCGCTGCCAGCGCAATGGTTTCCGCCAAGGCGCGCAATGGCTCACCGGCGGCGGCGATTAACGGCGAATGGAAGGCATTGGACACCCGCAGCGTCCGGGTTTCAAAGCCCGGATGGGGTGCCGCCGCAAACTCAAGCAAGGCTTGATGGTACCCAGCTACCACTTTATTTTCGGGGGAGTTGTTGGCCGCGATCCACAGGGACCCCTTAAAGGGCTTTAGCGCCTGCTCTAACTGAGATAAATCGCCGAGGCAGGCGAGCATTCCGCCCAGTTGCGGTTGCTCAGCCATAGCCTTGGCCCGCGCCAGCACCAGACGCAAGCCATCCTCCAGCGAAAACACTCCGGCGATATGCATGGCCGCATATTCACCAACACTATGGCCGAGTAGTAGTTGCGGCGTAACGCCCCAGCTCATCCACAAACGCGCCAAAGCCACTTGCAGTGAATAGAGCAAAGGCTGCTGGATACGGGTGTCCTGTAATTGTTGCGGGGTAGGGTTTTTACCTAACAAATCGCGCAAGGAGAGACTCAGCGCTGGTGCGATCAACTGGTCACACTGATCAATCACCGCCGCAAAAACCGGCTCGCGCGCCAAGAGCGTTGGTGCCATGGCCACATACTGGGAACCCTGCCCAGAAAAACAAAACGCTCGCGCGCCCAATGATTGGGGCGCAAGCGGTGCAAGTGCCGCTTGTTCGCGCGCCAACGCATGCAGTAACTCAGTGCGATTTTTACCGACCAACGCGGCGCGCAGGGGGAAACTGGCACGCCCGGTGGCTGCGGTATAACAAATATCGCCCAGCGCCTGTTCGGGATGAGCCTGTAAATGACGCTGTAAATTGGCCAACTGCTGCTCCAGCGAGTACTGCTCGCGCGCAGACAGCGGCAATAAATGCCAATCATCATCAGGCGCTTGCTGCCGCTGGACGGGTGGCGCGGACGACAGCAGCACATGGGCGAGTGTGCCGCCAAACCCAAACGAACTGACGCCCGCAACCCGGGACTCGCCTGATTGCCAAGGGCGCGCACCACTGGCCACTGCAAGGCCCGAATTCGTCCAATCCATTGCGCGGTTGGGCGTTTGAAAATGCAAGTGTGCAGGGATAAGGTCGCGCTCCACCGCCAGTGCCGCCTTGATCAGCCCCGCGATGCCCGCCGCCGATTCGAGATGACCTATATTGGTTTTAACCGAGCCAATCAGACAGGGCGAATCAGCGCGGCCCGCGCCATAAATGTCTGCCAGTACGCGGGTTTCAATGGGGTCGCCCAGCGGTGTACCGGTGCCGTGCGCCTCGACATACCCCACTTGCTCGGGGGCGAACCCACTCATGCGCAGTGCCCGTTGAATAACCGCCGACTGAGCTTGGGGGTTGGGCGCCGTGAGGCCATTGCTGCGGCCATCGTGAGACACCGCCGAGCCATTGATCGCCGCGATAATTGGGTTGCCTGCACGCTGTGCATCCGACAAGCGCTGCAACACAATCAAGCCGCAGCCCTCGCCGCGCACATAGCCGTCGGCGGCATCGTCAAAGGTGCTGCAGCGGCCGCGCGGCGAGAGCATTTGCGCCTCAGTAAAGGCGATATTCAAATCGGGTTTGACCATCAAGTTGACGCCGCCGGCCAAGGCTAAATTACTCTCGCCCCGGCGCAGACTTTCGCACGCCAGATGCACGCTGACCAGCGAACCGGAGCAGGCTGTGTCTACCGCCATACTGGGGCCACGCAGGTCGAGCAAGTAAGAGATGCGATTCGCGGCGACCGATCCGGCACTGCCGGTACAGGCGTGGATATCCAATTGCTCGCGCTGCGGTAATTGCAGCGACCAGTATTCCTGATTACTGATTGCCACAAACACGCCAGTTTCGGTGCCCGCGAGTGAGCGCGGATTGATACCGCCATGCTCAAGCGCCTCCCAAGAGACTTCCAATAGCAGCCGCTGTTGTGGATCCATGCGCTGCACTTCGCGCGGTGAGAGACCAAAAAAAGCGGGCTCAAAACCGTCGATTTGATCGATAAACCCACCCCATTCACTGACCTGAGCGCCACTTTTGGTATTGCCGACCGGTATCCCGTCCCAGCGCCCCGGCGGGACGAGCGAGACAGCATCGCGCCCATCCACAAGCAGTTTCCAAAAGGCTTCGACATCGGCTGCCTGAGGGAAACGACAGCCTATCCCTACAATCGCGATGGGTTCATCAGCCGGTGCAGTAGGGCCGACCGCTGGGCTGGCAATTGCAGCCGGGCGATGGGTTTTATCTTGTAAATTGAGCAGATGGGCGGCTGCCGCACGCAGGGTGGGAGCGTCCCACACCAGGGTTTCCGGAATTTTGATCTGCAGCAGCTGGGCGAGTGCCTGTGCCAAATCCACACTACCCGCTGAGTCCAGCCCAAGACTGGCAAAGGGCGTATCAAGGTCAATCAATTGCGCGGGCAGATCCAAACGCGCGGCCAGATAGCCCACCAACCATTGCTGCAACTCCGCTTCACTCATCAGCGCCCGTGAAACTGGGCCTGAGATGGCAGCCGGTTGCTCAAGAGGGACCGCATCCCTGCTCGCCCCCGTCGCCAGCGCCTGCAATTGTGCCAAGGTAGGCTCCATCAACAGCGCCCCCACAGACAGGCGTATGGCTGCCTGCTGCTCCAGCGTCTCTACCAAATTTACCAGCGCTGCATAATCCACCCCCAACTCCGGCAGATTGTCATGCGTGTGCGTAGCGGCGAAAGTGGTGGTGCAATAGTCGGCAAACCAGGTGGCTATATCGTCGCTTTTGGGCTGCGACGGCAGCTGGGTCTCGCTCGGTAAAACACTGGCAAACAAGGGCTTTAACCCCAGCGCCAGAAATTGCGCGCGCGCCGCGTGGCGCTGCAACTTGCCACTGGAGGTTTGCGGAATAGCGCCGGAGCGGACCACCAAAATCGCGTGCGGGGTCAGCTCCAGCGGCTCTTCCGCTAATAGTTTGCGCGCAGCTGCAACCAGCCTGGCTGCGCTGGTGAGACTGGTGTCCGTCGCCTCCATCACCAGCACCAATTCTTCTCGCCCCTGCACCTGAATACCGAAGGCAACGGCTTTACCGCGCACTGCGCTGTATGCCCCCTGGGCAATCAGTTCGATGTCGTTGGGGTAAAGGTTGCGGCCGCGCAGCACAATCACATCTTTTATCCGACCGGTGATATGCAATTCGCCTTCAGCATCGACAAAGCCCAAATCACCCGTGCGCAGATAGGTCTTATTCTGCTCACCCTCAATAGCGGCGTAAAAAGTCGCCATGCTTTGTTCCGGGCGCTTCCAATAACCCAGCGCCACACTGGGGGAGTTCACCCAAATTTCGCCCACTGCCCCAGCGCCACAAGGCTTACAGGTGTCGGGGTCAACTATCGCAACCTCTGTTGCATCAACCGGAAAACCACAGGCGACACTTTCAATCGCACTAGCAGATGAGTCGTTCAGCTCACTAACCTTGCGCATTTCTAACGCGCGCGGGTTCAAGCGCAAGCGACGCGCAGGCTCGGTGGCGCAAGCGCTAGTCACCTGCAAGGTCGCCTCCGCCAAACCGTAACAGGGGCGGAAGATTTCGGGGCGAAAACCGGCCGGTGCAAAATGCTGGGCGAAGGCATCCAGCGTCGCCGCTCGCACTGGTTCGGCGCCGGAGAACGCATGTTGCCAGCGGGATAAATCCAGCTCGGCCACCTGCTCCGGGGGGATTTTATTAACGCAGTGGTCATAACCAAAATTAGGTGCAACGCTTACCGCCGCACCGGTTCGAGCGATGGTCTGCAACCACAGCGCCGGGTAGCGCAGGAAGGTGGTGGGCGCCATAAAGTAGCCCCAGCCCGCACCGTACACCACTTGGATAATGGTGCCGATTAGGCCCATATCGTGGTAGGGCGGCAGCCAGGAGACAAAGGTTGCCTGCCCGCCAAGAGTCTGCAAAATCGCCCTGGAGTTGTGCAGTATATTGGCGTGGCTGACCATCACCCCTTTGGGCGTTGAGGTAGAGCCAGAGGTGTATTGCAAGAAGGCCACATCATTGGGCGCCAGATTCGGCTGCTGCCAGCGATCGCCCAAAGATTCATCCACCGCCGCGACATCCAACCAGATTAACTGGGCGAACACCTCCGAACGCTCGGCTAATTGCCCAGCAATGCCGAGCAGATCCGCTTGCGCAAGGGCGATCACCGGTTTGCAATCGCTCAGGATCGCCTCCAGCCGCGGCAGGGTTTTCTCCAGCCGACCAATCACTGGCGGGTAGGCGGGCACCGCAATGGCGCCCGCCATGACACAGGCCCAGTAGGCCACCATATAGTTCAAACCCGGTGGGCATAACAAGATCACCGGCTCACCAGCGGCATTGCGCGCCTGCAACGCTGCCGCCAATGCTTTGACCCGCTGCCCCAGTTGGGCATAGGTCAGGGTTTGGATCGGTTTATGCTCAGCCTCAATAAAGTGGTACACCGGCTGGTCGCCGCCCGCAGCGACACGCTGCAGGAATAGCTCGATGAGATTAGCGGCTGCGGGCAAATCCGCAGTAGCGTCTATAGTCGCCATGATTAAACTCCTTTTTTACCAAACGGTTTGTTACTGAAAAGACCGTTTGGTTTGCCGTCGCTATTGCGATCCCACACCGAACGGCGCGCCTCCGCTTGCCCCGGCTGTGGTGGATAACAAGTAAAAGTCGCACGGGCGCCCGGCTTGCGTAGCAGGTCTCCCAGGGTTAACAACTTTCTCGTATCACTGAGCAGGCGCGATGCCAAGGGGCGATGAGTGTTAATCGCGGTGACTAGATAACCATTGTCATCCGTCCAGCCCCCCAGATCGCAGTGGCCAGCGTCGGCAGCAGCAAGCATCGCGGTAAACTGGGCAGGTAACGGCTGAGCCCCTTTGAGCGTGGCTTGCTGGCCAACCATGGGTTTGAGATTGGTATCAAATACCAGCATAAAGGCTTCGGCCGCCTCGCGCTCTTGCAATCCCGATGGATAGCACACACCTTTTTTATCGCCAAATTCCAAAGTCGAACCCAGTTGGAAGCACAGCGGCATCAGTTCTGCAGAGGGCACATCCGGGCAGAAGAGTGAAGCGGCGACCGCCTCAACAATGGGTGCTGCATGGGTGTCAGTAATCGGCTTTTGCGACATAAAGGCATCTAAGGCACCGGCAGCGATCGCCTGCCAACGCAAATCAGATTGCACTGCAGGGCTCGACAATACGGCCATCACAATTTGACCTGCCGCCGCTTTATCCCCTGCAATAGCCGCACCGGCCGCCTGCATCATTTGGCCGCGATCGGCTGAGAGTGCATCAAAGAAGCTATCGCGCCCCTGCACCATAGAGGTCAAACAAGCCTGAGGATCAGCGGGTAAAAAGGCATCAAACGCATCGGGATTGCCGCGCACATCATTGCCGCCCAAGAATCCGGCGGGGCGACGCAAAAAGTCGAGCAATCCGGCAAAGCGGTGCACTGTGTCGGCCGAGCCATCGTGGGAGAAGCCATAACCACGCACCGAGGGCCCGACTATGGGTGTGTGGCGATCAAAGAATCCGCCCGCGCGCATGCCAAATATCGACTGGCCCACAAACATTTCCGCCTCGTGCGGCTGGCCAAATTTACCCACCCGCGAGTAGAGGTTACGCAAGTGCGGCACCTTGAATACCTGCGGAATATTGGAGAAGGCATACTCGCCACTGGTACCAAAGAAACCGGGGAAATCAACACCAAATGCTTTATTGGCATCCGGGTCGAGCACATGGCAGCCCTGACATGTGGTCAAGCTATCGGCGATGCGCAAGGGGCAACTTTGCGGGGTTTTATCGAGGCTGCAACCGCGCAACAAATTTTGCTCTTGTCCTGCCACCAATTGCGCATCCAGCAGCGGTTTACGGCTGACATTGGCATCGCCAAACCATTCGATTAAGGCGCCACGAATCTGCCCGGGGTCGCGCAACTTGGCTGCCTTTTCCGCCGGTACTGTCGCAAGGTTTAACTGCCCCAGCAGACCGGGCAGCAAGCTGATACCCAACTCCTGTTCAGCGGCTTTCACTGCATCCACCCAGGCCACTAGACCAGCGGATTGCACTGGGTGGTTTACACCTGCCAGCAACTCCTGAATACGGTCCAACTGGGCAGCAGAATAGACTTGCGCGGCATAGTTATAACTCGCCTGATTGCCCGCAACGGCCAAGCTCGACAGCGCTTGACGAGACAGTGTGGCCACCTGTTGCGCCAGCGGTTTGAGCTCGTCGAGATGAGTCTGCAATTCAGCGATCCGCGCCTGCTGCGCAGGGTCGTTCACACTGGCGAGCTGAACATTGCCAAGCGCGCTGGCAAATGCCTGCACATGGGTGAGCCGCTCCATGACAAAGCGCAGCGGGTTGCCAAAACACTCACACTCGCGGGTGGCGGCATCGATCTGCACTATCTCACCATTGGTACCCACACATTCGCGACGGGCAAACTGTTCGTCAGTCATCGACACACAGCCAAAAAAGGCGGCGCGACCAGCTGCTTCATCATCGGTCAGCGTATCGTTGAGACGACGCAAGGGATTGGGTGGGTAGCTGATCTGCATAAGGTAGCTGGCCAGATCGTCCATTTTGTTGGCCTGCAGTACTTGGTCACTGCCGGTGAGGTCGCGCACCGCTTCATCAAACTCGCGAATAGAGCTCTCTTCATCCAGCGTGCCTATGTCCGGTTGTTGTCCCATCAGGTTTTGCACATTGCGCACCCGATCACCGCGCCAATGCAGGGCGCCATGGTTGGCCAAACCGCGCAACGGTTGGGTCAACATTGGCCCTTTGACGGCGCGAAAATCTGGGTTAACCACGGCATGGAAAGGGCTGGTTTCCGCTGGATCAACCGCCAGATCCTCCACATGTCCTACCGCCGGCGGCGATACAAAGGGACCGGGGTTATTAATGGATTGCAGATCGGGATTGCCCAGATCCCACGCCAGACTGTCGTTATTAGAGAATACGTGGCAGCTGGCGCAGGCTTGATCACCATTGACCGACATGGCTTTTGCATCGTAGAGCAGCGCACGGCCGCGCGTGATACTCATCGGCTCGGGGTTGTGCATGGCATAACGGGCGATGATCTGGGGGCTGGGCTGACGGTTATTAATAACTATCAATTCATTGGTAAAACGCGCCAGCACATACAAGCGCTGCCGTTTATGATCCAGGCTGATACCCACTGGCCCGGCCGCAAGCGTCTGTCCGGCAAAGCTTTTTTGGCCCAATTCGAGTGTTTTAATCTGCTGATTCAAGGTGCCCGGAGCAGCGCTATCCAACGCGGCGGTAGATACATAAGCCAGCTTATCAGAGCCCAGCGCAGCAAAAAATAACTGCTGGTCAGGCGCAAAATGCTGGCCGGATTTATGCGCGCTGACCGCAACTGCCACTGGAAACGCCAGTGACGACGCCTTGGCCGAGGCGTTAGGTAACAGCCCCAAGTGATCATTGAGCGGTTTAATAGCGACCTGTTCATTATCCAGCACCGAGATTCGGCTCTGGGTCATATTGCCGCGCACAGTCGTGCCGGAAAAATGGCCAAAACCCTCAAAGCGGCTGAGGTTGTTGGCGTCCTGATTGACCACATAGACCTTGCCCGTAGCCGGATGGGTTGCCATGCCGTAGAGCACAGTGCCCACACCGGCAAAACTCTTGCTGACACTGACTTGGGCACCTGTTACATCCAGCGCAAATACGTCGGTATCGGGCAGGGTTAGTTTGATCCAGTCATTCCACTCCATCGCCGGGCTGGCAATGCCATTGAGCGCCGGGTCTGAATCTAACCAACAACCACCGATGCGCGCGCTAAACGCATTGCCACACTGCTCGGGCGATGCGTAAAACTTCGCCATCATGCTAATCACCGGCTGGATTTCACCCTGCGCATTGGTGCAAGAACACTCCTGATCGACGACGCCGGACTGCTGATGTTTAAACGCGAGAATATTATGCTGATCGTCAGTTTGTGCGCAGACTTGCAACTCGTGGCGGCGCTTGCGCTCGATGCGCGGATCGGGAAAACAGCGCCCTTTGCCAATCACGGCGGGTGAACCGCCATGCATTTTTACCCCAGCACGCGTCACCATTAATTCACCGGTTGCGCTGGCGACAACATCACCCGCTTGCATCAAATGCTGCAAATGTTCGATGGCCGCGCCGCGCGATGTTTCTGCGGCAACAACTGTAGTTTGATTGCCGGTGTGAAAACCCGCCGCGAATACCTGAGTGTGATAACCCTTAGCATTGGCAGCGCCGAGGGTGAGCGCGCGCGGAGTATCGGTGAACAGGTTAACTACTTGCACCTTGGCGGTATCGCGCGGATCAAACACCGCCACATCAGCCAAGCCCGTGGGGCGATCTTTTGCCGCATTTTCAACGCTGGAGCGAATCAGATCCTGCCAGTTGCGGGTGCCTTTTTCGGGGTGCGTTTGACCGCGGTGCGCCATAGCGACCAATACGCGCTTACCCATCGGCGTATTGGCCACCACAATATCCCGCGGTTCATCGCCTACCGGAATGGTGTCTACCAAACTGGCGGAGCATTTTTTTAAATTGATATCCAACACACTGATGCTATCGGACAAGTGGTTAACAACCCACAGCTGCGCGTACTGCTTGGTATCGGTAACAACGCCTATCGCCACCGGACGCATACCGACTTTGACCGAAGCACAATGCTTAAGCCCTTTTTTGGTCGGCTTGAATAATTCCAGATAGTCATCAGGCACATTTAACGCGGCGACATAACCGCTATTTTCCAGTGCCGCCACCGGGCGCACAGGGTCTTCTTCAAACAGCGTGTAGTTGCGGTCTGCCCAGGCAGATGTAATGAAAAAAAACTGTGAAACCAAAGCGCAGCACAACCACTTGCCGGTACGCCATAGGTGATTCCCCGAAGGGAACTGAAAGGTCGATTCCTTCATCGCCTATACTCCTTTGCAATGCAAAAAATATGAGTGAGATATAACCCTAGGGTTACGCCATTGCGGCTTCTTGTGCGGCGGTTGTAGTGCCCAGCTGATCCGTCAGCTGCTGCGCCAATTCATCCACCAGTACACTGAGACTTTCACAACCTAGTAACCATTCGTAATCAATGCTGATTTCCGTTTGCGCTTCGAGATATTCGCAAAACTCCACCATTTCGATTGAGTCCAGCCCCAGCAGTGACATATCGCGCACCATGTCTTCATCACTGAACTGGCGATTGATATTTTTTTTGCCCCACTGCATTACTAACGCATAAAGCGCGTCTCTATCGACCTGTTTCATATAGTCACCATTTCATTTGTGCAGTTAATAAATCCTTCGTCTGCGCGCCAACAGGCAAGCAGTTTTAGTTCATTCTGTTGAAATTGTTGTTTACACATTTGTCGACGAATTTTGCCGCTGGACGTCATCGGAATAGTGGAAGGTGATACCAGCGCAACCGCATGAACATTGATTGACAACTGTCGATTCACACCGATACGAATCCGCTCGATGATTGCTTGGGCATCCAACTTGCGTGAACTGGAACGCTCAACTTCATGGACCAGCACCAACTTTTCACGGTCATCGTGAACTATGCTAAAGGCGGCGCAGCGACCGGGCTTTAATTCAAGGCTGGTCGCTTCGCTACAGGCTTCAATATCCTGCGGATAAATATTGCGCCCGTTAAAGATCAATAAATCTTTTGTGCGCCCCGTGATAAACAACTCAGTGCCCGTCGAAAATCCCAAATCCCCGGTATTTAAATAACGCGGATCGCTGCCGGGTAATTGATTGGCGAATGCTGAAACACTCGCCGCTTCATTACCCCAGTAACCGCTGGCGTTACAGGGGGTGCTAACCCAAATTTCACCCACACACATCGGCGGCAATTCGCAGCGCGTTAGCGGGTCAACAATCACTACCGACTGTTCGTACAATGGAATACCCGACGACACCAAGCGCAAGGCATTGGGGTGATGATCGTCAACCGCAACAATCCGGTTACTTTCATAGGCCACGCGATCCACATTTAAATAAAATGGGGGTTTATCGCACTCGGCACCACTGATAATGAGTGTTGATTCAGCCGCGCCGTAGCAAGGGAATAACGCCGTGTCGGTTAAACCATAGGGCGCATAGGTTTTTTGAAAAAGCTCAAGCGTCTGTGCGCGAATCGGTTCAGCGCCATTAAATGCAATTTTCCAAGAGCTGAGATCCAAACCTTCTTTATCTGCATCCTTAATTTTTTCTGCACAGAGTTGATAAGAAAAATTGGGGCCGCCGCTGACCCGCGCCTTGTACTTTGCAATCGCGCGCAACCAGCGCACCGGCTTTTGTAAAAAAGCGCTGGGCGCCATAAATACAAACGGCTGCCCGATATAAATCGATTGCAATAAATTGCCGATCAAACCCATATCGTGAAAAAGCGGCAACCAAGACATAAACACACAATCGCCGTAATTGCGCAGCCCGTGATAAATCAACTTTTGATTTTCAATTAAATTCGAATGGGAGAGCATGACCCCTTTCGGCATACCGGTAGAACCAGAGGTGTATTGCAAAAATGCAATTGTTTCTGCGGGAACTTGATTAAATGTCACCGTCTGGGCGGCACCAGCTTCGAGTAATACTTCATAGCTACAAAAATTTAACCCGACCGGGCTGTAACCATCTTCAATTTGATCGAGCAATCGCTCTTTTATCTTACCCAAGGTAACCGTCATTTTTGCTGCGCAATTTTTTTGCACATTTTCGATGCGCACCCACTCGCTTATTCGGCGACTCGGAATCGGCATGGGCACTGCAATCACACCAGCGCGCATACAACCGAAAAATGCCACTACAAATTCATAGGAGGATTGAAATAACAAAATGACACGATCACCCGGATCCATCTGCTTTAGCAGTCCAGCGGCGAAAGCGTTGGATTGCGCCGCAAGATCGGCATAGGTCATTGGGGTCTCTTCACGCTCACCATCGGCAAGAAAAATCAACGCGGTCGCATCAGGTTTTATGCGCACCTGTAAATCCAACGATTCAAGAATGGTATTTGCTCGGGTCACATCGTTAGGCGATGTAAATGAAATAGCACTAGGCTGCAGCTGTTGCATATGGGATTTCCCTCCAAATTAAGCTGAATTCCACAAAACTAAATTAATATCTGTAATCACTCACTGAAGTGACATTACGAAAGGCCACAGTTAAACATTACACCGCCATATCTTCCGCGATCACCTTTGGGTAAAGATTTTCAAATTTAGCAATAAGCAAATCGCGTGCACGTTCACTGGGAAAATCTATAATTTTCATCCGGATTTCTGCAGTACACACAATTCGCTCACCACAGCGGACAGTTGCAGCGCTCAACGTAAAACCATGCTCGGATTTATGTTTTTCAATTTTGCAAACAAGCCTTTCGCCCGGCGCAACAAAATTAGAAAATTTGCAATGCGCGACTTTGGCAAGCACAGCCATTTTGGTAAAGCTTGTGCTAGCCATTGTTAAATGGCCAGCAGACTGCGCAATAAATTCGATTAGGTAGATTCCCGGAAGCACCGGAAAATCAGGGAAGTGATGCTCGAAAATACTGGAATAGCGGGGGATTTTAGTGCCGGTGACAATTACACCTTCGCTCGGCGAAATAGTGTAAATTTCATCCGGAATACAAAAAGTATCTAGATTCACGATCCGTCTCCAATCCTTTAAGTTAACAGAGTTTCCTATTGCCAAATTACAGCGATTGCTGCGCCCATCTAGGCTAGGTCGCATCCTACATAGTCAAAATTTGAATAACAACACCTAGCTCAACTTAATAAGCGGCCTTATGTGTCAGAATGTTTTTTCAAATGCCAAACGTGAAAAAATCACAGCACCAGTGTTAAAAAATAACCAGTAGCAATGTAAAATTTTTATAATTGTCTAACATTATTTTTACGCATTTTTAAACCGCGAAAAACATAACACGCTAAAAAATTGTAATTTGTTAAAAAATGTGCAGAATAAAATAACAGTGAAAAAATCAGCCGAGAAAAGTGCTCATGCTACATTTCGCCGCGCAATTAAGAAAAAATAATCACTTATTCATCACACATCAACACAATTAAATCCGCGCCAACAGATTACAATTTAACCCGCAAGCCCATTCGAGTTAACCCCGCACCTATTCCCATAATCACGCACGCAAAACCCAGGCTCCACAAAATCCCCAGCAAACCCGCATCAAACATGTCCGGGCGAAGTTTGAACCCCAAGCTCCCGCACAGCGATAACACCATGTACGGCAATATGTACACCAGCAATGGATTGGCTGCTGATGGTTCAAAGAATCTTGTCCAGGCGCGGTGTTGTTTTACATCGACCAACCAATACACCACACCGAAAATCAAACAACAAAAAAATACGCTGAACAATGCCCAACTCGGCGTTGCCCAAATTTTAGAGATTGGTGAAACCTGCCAACTAGCAAATGCGAGCAACGCAATCGCACTGGTAAATATCAGATAGTTCTTCAATTTACTCGCCGCAAAATTCGGCAAATAAAATAATTGCGAGAGAATTACACCGGCCAACACAATCGCTGCATGAGTGTGATTGCCATTGGCACTAGCCAGTGTTTGAAATACCGGCATAGATGCCAATGCAGTTTTATTCAATGCAAAAAAGAATCCGATCAATGCCAGTACAGCAAATGCGAGCGTAAAAAACTGCACCGCTGGCGAAGCAAACTGGCGAGTAATAAGAAACAAGGTAGCTGCAATTAAATAGGCCCAACCAATCAAACCGAGAATACCCCACCACTGGGTGGTCATACCGGTATTGTTCGGGCCTTTATACATCCACCAGAGCATTACCAAACCCGCAATGCCCAGCAGTTTTGCGCCCAGGTTAATTGCAGGCAAAAGTGTTTTGGGATAATTCGACCAAATCAGTAATACATAAATAAACATCAACAGCGTCCACAGCGAGATAGAAATTCCCATCGCCGCTGCGTCATAACCGGATTCGGTATTTACCATAAATACACCGATTACAATCAAACCAAAACTGCGCAGCGCAATGTGTTTGAAAGTTTCCAGCGCTGAATCGCCTTTATTGACGCGCGCCTGAATCGCAAACGGAATCGACATGCCGACAATAAATAAAAACGCGGGGAAGACTAGATCGACAAACGTCATGCCGTCCACATTCGCGGGTAAGTGTTTCATCCACCGGGGCACATTAGCGATACCCGCCAACTCGTTGACAAAAACCATAATGAAAATAATGATGCCGCGAAAGACATCTATAGATAAAACGCGGCTTGCAAGCGCAGAAGGATTGTTCATCGTATATGCCTGTGTTGGTATTATTGATTTGGGCAGTAGTGGGTCAAATTATTATTAAAAGTCGCTGCGTGATTGCTCACAAAAAGCACCATACCTGAGCCAAGCGCAGCCCTGCAATCAAAACTGACAACGTTGCCTTAGGTTTTACAATTCTCAACACGGATTAACTCATCATGGCAAATTAGCGCCAATAAAAAAGCCCGCGACATGCGCGGGCTTTAGCGAGGAGCAATCACACTGTATTAATCGTGGTGGTGACCACCTACGCCGTGAGCATGGCCGTGCGCCAACTCATCTTCCGTTGCGTCACGCACCTCCATTACTTCTAATTCGAAGTCGAGATTTTTACCGGCGAGCGGATGGTTGCTGTCGATATCAACATTGAATTTACCGACTTTTAATACCACTGCATCCCAGGGGCCGTGCTGGGTATTTACCGCGACCTTCATGCCGGGTTTGATTTTGTTTTTCAACTTTTCATGGTTGTGTAAATGTTTAATTGGAATACGCTGTACCGCGCCTTCCTGACGCACACCATAACCCTGTTCAGGGGTAATACTGATGGAAACTTTGTCGCCCGCTTGCTTACCGTCCAACGCCTCTTCTAATGCCGCCAACAAACCATTGTGGCCGTGAAGGTACAGAGTGGGTTCGGTTTCGTAGGATGACTCCAGCAGCTCGCCGCCGGTTTCGTTCAGACGGTAGTGAAAGCTGACGACTTTATCGGCAGTGATTTGCATAGCAACTCCAAATTGGGGATCGTTTCAATAGAAAGGTTTTTTGAGGGCGCGAATTGTCGCTGATTTATCGATGTGGCGCAAAGCACAGATTGCAAATCTCTTAGCGCTGCGGCATAGACACCAATCGGCGTATGATAGCCGCCCCCTACTATCGCTATTCAATATTATGTCTACACCGCTTACACCATTACACACGCCCAGGTTTGAAACTGCTCGCCCTCTGCGCGCGGGCGAAGTGCATATCTGGTGTTTGGACATCAATCAGTTCACCACAGCGCATTTTGCCGATGCAGTGCAGATCATGAACCCGAACGAGCGAGAGCGCGCACAAAAGTTTGTGCGCGGCAAAGAGAGTTATATCGCCAGCCGTTGGTTGCTGCGCAAGGTGCTGGCACGCTATACCGGTGTCGCGCCTGAGGCGATAGAGTTTTTACGCAGCGAGAAAGGCAAACCTTACTTACCGCAGCGCGATATTCACTTTAGCCTCAGCCACAGCGGTCACTGGGTGCTGCTCGCGGTGAGTAACGTCGAGCTTATCGGGGTGGATATAGAAGCAGTAAGCAGCACACGGGATTTAACCGGCATCGCCGAAAGTTATTATCACCCGCACGAATTTGCCCACCTGCAAACCCTGACGGGCAGCGCGCAAAGCGATTATTTTTATCGCCTCTGGACCCTCAAAGAAGCCTTCTTTAAAGCAATAGGCACAGGGATTTCGGCGGGGCTGGAGAAGATAGCCTTTGAACTTTCAGACGATAGGATTCATGCGCAAATTGCAGCAGAACTGAACCAAGACCGCGATGAATGGCAGTTTCACCAGTGGACGCCGGGGGCACAGAATTACGCCGCACTCGCCAGCAAAAGCCAACAGCCGCTGACGCCAAGCTGGTTTGATGTGCTTTCCGTGCCAGCTTTTCCTTGACTCGCTCGCCCCCACTGCTAGCATGGCGACCTGAAAATTTACCAAGCCAATACCTGACCCAGCCCGCCAACTCCAGATAAAAAGAAACTACCATGTTGCCATTTCATCAGGCCGTTAAAGACGACTTCAGCGCAGTTAACCAACTCATCATCGACAAGCTCCACTCGGATGTCGGTCTGGTTGAAAATATTGGCCACTATCTGGTCGAAGCGGGCGGCAAACGTCTGCGTCCACTGCTGGTATTGCTCACCGCCAACGCACTGGGCTATCAGGGTAAGGATCATTTATCGCTCGCGGCGATTATCGAATTTATCCACACCGCCACTTTATTACATGACGATGTAGTGGATATGTCCAACCTGCGTCGTGGCCGCCCCACCGCCAACGCCCAATGGGGCAATGCGCCGAGTGTATTGGTCGGCGACTTCCTTTACTCCCGCGCGTTTCAGATGATGGTGGCAATTGGCAGCATGGATGTGATGGCAATCCTGAGCGATACCACCAATATCATCGCCGAAGGTGAAGTACAGCAGCTGGTGAACGCTAAAGACCCGAACGTAAATGAAGAAAACTACTTCCGCGTGATCGATAAAAAAACCGCGATCCTGTTTGCCGCTGCCTGTGAAGTGGCGGCGGTGCAATGCGGTGCCACCCCCATCCAGCGCGAAGCCCTGCGCTTATATGGTCGCCATGTCGGTGTCGCTTTTCAGTTAGTGGATGATGCCTTGGACTACACCGGCGATGCCGCTACCCTCGGCAAAAATGTCGGCGATGATTTGGCCGAAGGCAAGCCTACTCTGCCGCTGATTCACGCGATGCGCACCGGCACACCGGAGCAAGCCGAGACTATCGCCAACGCGATTCGCACTGGCGATGCGAGCCTGCTACCGGCGGTATTGGAAATCGTCCAAGCTACCGGCGGCATGGCCTATACTTTGGACTCGGCGCGGCAGCAAGTGCAGCAAGCGTTGGCACAATTGCAACATTTACCCGATAACACTTACACCACTGCAATGAAACAATTAGCCGAGTTTTCACTGGCGCGCAGCTTTTAATCGCCACCATCTATACCAGAGCACCTGCGCCATCCAACTGGACAACTGAGCCACAGCGGTTAGAATGGCGCACTTTTGCGCGGGCCATGCCTGCACTCAACGATCACTAGCAGAGTATATTCGATGACTACCTTTGAACCCCAAAGCTCCTACAGCCGAGAAGAGTTGATCAAATGCGGCAACGGCCACTTGTTTGGCCCAGGCAATGCGCAGCTGCCCATTAACAATATGCTTATGCTAGATCGTATCGCTCACATTAGTCAGACCGGCGGTGAATTCGGCAAAGGCGAAATAGTGGCCGAGTTGGACATTAACCCAGACCTGTGGTTTTTTAACTGCCATTTCGCTGGCGATCCAGTAATGCCGGGCTGCTTAGGTTTAGATGCTATGTGGCAATTGGTTGGCTTTTTCCTTGGCTGGAAAGGCAACCCCGGTCGCGGCCGCGCACTCGGCTGTGGCGAAGTTAAGTTCACTGGCGAGATTCTTCCCACCGCCAAAAAGATCACCTATCACATCAACTTAAAGCGTGTAATCGAGCGCAAGTTGATTATGGGTATTGCCGATGGTCGCGTTTCCTGCGATGGCAAAGATATTTATTTCGCGTCAGATTTACGTGTTGGATTATTCCAAAAAAACGATAGCGTTTAAGTATCCACAATAATGATAACGGGTGAGCACCTGACTGCTTATGGCATAATGCTCACCCTTTTAACCGCATAAAACAGCCATTAGTGCTGTTCAGGTTTAGCTAAAAACAAAAGAGGTAGCCTATGAAACGCGTTGTTGTTACCGGTATGGGAATTGTGTCCTGCCTGGGCAATGATAAAAATACCGTGCTGGATGCATTGCGCGCTGGCCGTTCCGGTATCAAATTTCAGGAAACCTACAAAGAGATGGGCTTCCGTAGCCATGTTGCAGGCTCTATTGATATCAATCTGTCAGAGTTAATCGACCGCAAAGTATTGCGCTTTATGGGCGATGCAGCAGCCTATGCCTACATCTCTATGCAACAGGCGATTACCGACGCAGGCCTGAGCGAAGAGCAAGTTTCCAACGAGCGCACCGGCATCATCATGGGCTCCGGTGGCGCATCTTCGATGAACTTGGTAGAAGCGGCCGACATCCTGCGGGAAAAAGGCCTTAAGCGTGTTGGCCCCTACCGTGTCACCCAAACCATGGGCAGCACCACCTCAGCCTGTTTGGCGACACCGTTCAAAATCAAAGGCGTTAACTATTCAATCTCTTCTGCTTGTGCGACCAGCGCTCACTGTATTGGCGTAGCGCTAGAGCAAATCCAACTCGGCAAACAAGACATAGTCTTTGCCGGCGGCGGCGAAGAAGAGCATTGGACCCTGACTGCCCTGTTTGATGCCATGGGCGCACTGTCGACCAAATACAACGAAACCCCCGGACAAGCTTCACGCGCCTACGACGCCAATCGCGATGGCTTTGTAATTGCAGGTGGCGGTGGCTGTTTAGTAATTGAAGAATACGAACACGCCAAAGCACGCGGCGCGAAAATTTACGCCGAGATCGTCGGCTACGGCGCCACCTCTGACGGCTACGACATGGTTGCTCCGTCCGGTGAAGGTGCCACCCGCTGCATGAAACAAGCGCTGGCAACCGTGGATGGCGAGATCGACTACATCAACTCTCACGGCACCTCTACGCCAGTGGGTGATTTAGCCGAACTCAAAGCGATCAAAGCGACCTTTGGCGATAAAATTCCGGCGATCAGCTCCACCAAATCCCTCACCGGCCACAGCCTTGGCGCAACCGGTGTACAAGAGGCGATTTACAGCTTGCTGATGCTGGAAAACGACTTTATCTGCGCCTCGGCCAATATCGAAACCCTTGACCCGGAAGCGGAAGGCATGCCGATTGTGCTCAAGCGTCAAGACGGCGTGAAACTGAACCGTGTGATGTCTAACAGCTTCGGTTTTGGCGGCACTAACGCGACATTAGTTTTTCAACGCGTTTAATACCCAGCCGTAAAAACAAAAACCGCGAGCCGCACCAGCGCCTCGCGGTTTTTTATTGTTCAACCATTAACACCTGGCTCGACAGACGCCCAACCAACCTGTACATTATTGCGTACATATACATCGAGGTATCTATGGACGCCATCACCTACACCACTGCCCGCGCCAACCTTGCCAGCACTATGAACAAGGTATGCGAAGACCACGAACCACTTATCATCACCCGCAACGGCCAACAATCCGTGGTGATGATCTCGCTCGATGATTACAAAGCCATGGAAGAAACCGCCTACCTGCTCAAAAGCCCTAAAAACGCGCAACGGCTGATGGCAGCAATCGCCCAACTTGAAGACGCTAAAGGCACGGAACGGGCATTACTGGAATGAAACTGATTTTTTCAGAGCAAGCCTGGGATGACTACCTGTTCTGGCAAAAGAGTGACCGCAAAATACTGGAGCGGATTAATACCCTGATCAGGGAAATTCAGCGCCAACCCTTCTCCGGCATCGGCAAACCCGAGCCACTCAAACATGCACTGGCAGGTTATTGGTCTCGCCGCATCAACGACGAACATCGCTTAATTTACAAAATGAGCGACAGCGGATTATTGATCGCGCAATTGCGCTATCACTATTAACAAAGCGCTACTGTTCAGCGTTCATCTGCTCACGGTTATGTAGCCACTGCTTTACCAGCGGCAATAAACTGGGGCGCCAGGAGCGGGCTTGAATGCCGAAGTAATCGCGCGCGCGGCGGCAGCCGAGGATGGCGCTAAGCGGCTGATCGGTGGGTTCGTTATCATCTAGCGTAATACTGGGTTCGGCAGTAAGCAGTTGTTGTTGAATCAACAACTGAAGCAGCTGCTCGGCGAATTCGTCCTCGGTACAGGCGTCGCTGCTGCAGTAATGCATCACGCCCCAGTTGTCCGCCCCGCAGTGAATTTGTTTGCTCATAGCCACAACAACGCGCGCCACATCGGACAGCGCAGTGGGGGCACCGCGCAAATGGCGATTGACCGCAACCGACGCGCCCGCCAGAAATGCACTGAGTAATCGCGCGAGCAAATTATCGCCATAGGCACCAATCACCCAACTCAGGCGCAGAATGATGTGCTTGGGCAACCCGGCAATCGCCTGCTCCGCCTCCGCAAAGGCGCGGCCAGCTTCATTGAGCGGCGCAATTGCGTCTTTTTCACTATGGGTAACTTTGCCATCACAGCCAAACACGAAGTAGCTAGACAAGTGAATAAGTGGGATCTCCTGTGTGGCACAGACTTGCGCCAGCAGGCGCGCAGTACTCACCAAGGAGGCTTGGTCATCGCGATAAAAAGCTTCCTCCCAGCCGCGACAATTAATAATCAAATCCGGTTGGTGTTTGTGCAGATAGGCCTGCAAGCTCTGCGCATCTGCCCAATCCAATTCGGTCGCGGCAGGCGTCAACAGCTTGAACGACTCACGCTCCAGCTCATGCTCGAGCGCCCTGCCCAACGGAGAAATTACATCGGTTAACAATAACTTGAATGACATTGCGATCAACATACCCGTAAAATTTTATGCATATTAGCAGCAGCACCCGCTGCAAGGGTAATTCACGCGCGAAAGACTTATACTGCGCGCCCATTTTGAATTAACACCTGCGCCATTGTCGGAACCTCCCTATTCATGAGCCAAAGCCCACTTCCCATTCATCTTGATCTGGCGATTATCGGCGGCGGCGTGGCCGGACTTTGGCTGGCCAATCGCGCCCAGCTTGCCGGGTTCAGTATCTCCCTGTTTGAAGCCAAAGCGCTCGGCAGCGAGCAAACCCTTGCCTCCCAAGGCATGATCCACGGTGGCATGAAATACACCCTCGCGGGTGCACTCACCGGCGCCTCCGAAGCTATAGCAGAAATGCCCAAACACTGGCGCGCCTGCCTGTGCGGTGAAGGCGATGTGGATTTACGCCATACCCGCATCCTCAGCGACCACTTTTTTATGTGGTCGGGCGATGATTTGGGCAGCAAGCTCACCGGCTTTCTCGCCAGCAAAATTACCCGCGGCCGGGTTGAGCCAGTCCATCAGGATCGCCGCCCGCCGCTGCTGCGCCATAAAGATTTCACCGGCAGCCTGTATCGGCTGGAAGACATAGTGATCGATGCCCCCAGCCTCGTCGCCAATCTCGCGCTCAATGTAAAAAGCCACTGCTTCCAGATTGATTGGTCACAAGCCAAGCTGCACAAAAACGCCGAGGGGAAAGTCAACCTGCGAATTGATACACCGGAGCAGCCGCTTGAGATTCATGCCCAGCGTTTTGTGTTTACCGCCGGCAAGGGCAATGCCGAATTACTGCAGCAACTAGGACTGGCAAGCCCGGCGATGCAATTGCGTCCACTGCAGCAGGTGATGGTAAAACACTACCATCCGTTTGATTTTTACGGCCACTGCCTCGGCCACGAGACCACTCCGCGCCTGACCATTTCCAGCCACCGCCTGCCCGATGGCGCGCAGGTCTGGTATCTGGGTGGCAGCTTGGCTGAAAAAGGTGCAGGCATGGCGCCCGACGATCTTATCGAACAAGCCAAACAGGAATTAGGTGAACTGATCCCATGGGTGAACCTCGAAGGCGCAGAATGGGCCACTTTGCCAATTTCCCGCGCCGAGTCATTGCAGCCCGGCTTGATACGCCCCGACAATGCTTTTATCGCCCCCGCCGAAGGTGCAAGCAACCTGCTGGTCGGCTGGCCGACCAAGTTGACTCTGGCGCCCAACCTCGCCAATCAAGCACTCGATTTACTGGGCGATGCCGGTATAACGCCATCGCACAACGGCGTTCATTTGCACCAGTATCTGCCTTATGCCGAGCTGGCCAAAACCCCGTGGGAACTCGCATTCCCCCCAGCGATGAGCGCTGAAGAAAAACTGGCGCTGCGTTTTCGGGAGCCAGATGAGGAGGACAACTAACAATGATGCCGCGTAAACGCCTTGGCCGTACCGATATAGAGGTGAGCACCTTTGGTTTGGGCACGGTGAAATTTGGCCGCACCCAAGGCCTGAAATACCCCCAGAGTTTTACCCTGCCCAGCGATGAACAGCTGCGAGAATTGCTCAACTGTACCCGCGACATGGGGGTCAACTTTGTCGATACCGCCCCCTCTTACGGCTATAGCGAAGAGCGCTTGGGCGATTTGCTGCGCAAAGAGCGCAAAGACTGGGTCATCTCCACCAAAGTCGGTGAAGAGTTTGAAGCCGATAAATTTTCCGACGAAGGCCGCTCCTACTTCGACTTCAGCCCCAAACACACTCGCATGAGCGTAGAGCGCTCGCTGCGCCGCTTGCGCACCGACTATCTCGATCTGGTGATGATTCACTCAGACGGCAATGATCTGGACATACTGCTCAACAGCGGCGCACTGCAAACCTTACAACAGCTCAAACAGGAAGGCTGGATTCGCGCACTGGGCATCTCCAGTAAAACGGTGGAAGGCGGGCTGCTCGCCGCCGAAGTCTGCGACGCTGTGATGCTGATGTACCACGCGGATTACACCGATGAAGAGGCGGTGATCGCAAAATCTGCGCAACAAGGTGCGGCAGTTCTACTAAAAAAGGTTCTCGCAAGCGGCCATATCTGCCATGATGCGCCTCCCGTTCACGCTGCCGCAAAAGATGCCGAGCAGCGCGAAAACCGTAACCAAGACCCCATCCAGAGCGCATTGGATTTTGCCTACGCTCACCCTGGGGTCACCAGTGCCATTATCGGCACCGTCAATGTCCAACATCTGCGCGCCAATCTAATAAAAGCACTGCGCGCACAAAATTTGGCGTAAGATTCTACAGAGTAAACATATGAGTAATTGGTTAGACGCCGTGAATTGGAACAGCGATGGTTTGGTTCCCGCTATTGCACAGGATGCCAACACCGGTCGCATTTTGATGATGGCTTGGATGAATCGCGAATCGCTCCAGCTTTCAGCCGAGCGCGGTGAGGCAGTCTATTGGTCGCGCTCGCGCAATCAACTCTGGCACAAGGGTGAAACCTCCGGCCATATCCAGAAGCTGCATGAGATTCGTCTCGACTGCGATGAAGATGTCATAGTCCTGCAAGTTGAACAACTGGGCGGCATCGCCTGTCACACGGGTAGAGAATCCTGTTTTTACCGGGTGTTGAAAGATGGCGAATGGCAGACTGTCGAACCCGTATTAAAAGATCCAGCCGACATCTACCGCTAGGATTATCACCCGTTATCAGTAAAAGAGCTGTTCATGAGTAACGATATACTGCAACAACTGACTGAAATTCTCGAAGCGCGCAAAAATAATGCGGGTGCGGAGACATCTTACGTTGCCAGCCTGCATCAAAAAGGGCTGAATAAGATTTTGGAAAAGGTCGGTGAGGAATGCACCGAAACGATTTTGGCCGCGAAGGACGCTCAAGCCAGTGGCGATAATTCCGAGCTGATCTACGAAACTGCTGATTTATGGTTTCACAGTCTGGTAATGTTATCGCATCTCGGCACCGATGCCGACGCAGTATTAAAGGAGCTGGCGCGTCGCTTTAACGTCTCGGGTCACGACGAAAAAGCAGCGCGTACTCAGGAATAATAATCAAACTTACTTATCTTTTTGCGAGGAAATCATTATGGGTCTCAGTGGCATTAGCATTTGGCAACTCCTTATCGTTCTGGCGATTGTGGTTATGCTGTTCGGCACCAAGCGCTTACGTACCTTGGGTGGCGATTTGGGCAGTATGATTAAAGGCTTCAAAAACTCGATGAGCGGCGATGAAGCCAAAAAAGAAGAAGAGGAAGCGCAGAAAATTATCGATCAAAAAAGCACTAGCGCCACACCTGCCGGCGATAAAGTTGACCAAAAAAACACTAAGGTTTAAGCCGTGTTCGACATTGGTTTTACTGAATTACTGGTCTGTTTAATTGTTGCACTGGTTGTTATAGGCCCGGAGCAATTGCCCGGTACTGTACGCACAGTCGGCCTATGGATTGGCCGATTGAAACGCAGCCTGCGCGATACCCGCCAAGAGATTGAGCGGCAAATCGGCGCAGATGATATTCGCCGCCAGCTGCACAACGAAGAAGTGATGCAAAACCTGGAAGAAGCTCGCCTGCGGATTGAAAAAACCATGCGCGAAGCGGAAGCCGAGGCGGCAGCGACTATCGATCAAACGCCAGCCCCCAGCGCTAAAGACTATGGCCCGCCGGAAGAACTACCCGATCACGCTCACACCGCTGATTCAATAGCGCCGCCAACCTCCGCTACCACCGCGGCAAGCGAGGAGCCAACAGCGAGTTCAACCGCTCAACCCCAGTCAGGTACAGGCCACTAGCACCTCATGAACCAGTCACCCCAGGATAAAGAGCAGCCGCTGGTACAGCATCTGATCGAGTTGCGCACCCGTCTGCTGCATATTGTGTATTTTTTGCTAGCCGTTTTCGTTTGCCTATTTCCCTTTGCGACCGACATCTACGGCATCGTCTCCGCGCCACTGCAGGCGGTGCTGCCCGCCGGCACCCACATGATCGCAACCGATGTGATCTCGCCGTTTTTAACACCGCTCAAGCTCACGTTTTATCTGGCCATGTTTTTGGCGGTGCCCTTTATTTTGTTTCAGATTTGGTCGTTCATCGCGCCCGGATTGTATAAACATGAACAGCAACTAGCCGCGCCGCTGCTGATTTCCAGCGTGCTGTTGTTTTTTGCCGGTATGGCGTTCGCGTACTTTCTAGTGCTGCCCATGTTATTTAATTTCACTATGGGAATTGAGCTGGAAGGTGTTAGCACTATGACCGACATCACCAAGTACTTGGACTTGGTGCTGCATATGTTTTTTGCCTTTGGTTTTGCCTTTGAAATTCCGGTTGCCACTGTGTTATTGATCCACGCCGGTGTCGTCACTCCTGAAGGGCTGGCAGAAAAACGCCGTTATATTGTTGTTGGATGCTTTTTCGTAGGCATGCTGCTCACCCCTCCAGACATATTCTCGCAAGCCATGCTCGCCGTTCCTATGTGGATGTTGTTTGAAGCAGGTTTATTTTTTGGCCGCATGCTTAAGCGCCGGAGTGAAGAGCGCGAAGAAACAGAAGAGCAAGACGAGCGCGAAGCTAGCGGCGACGAGATCGAAAAAACCACCGAAAAATAATCCTATTGCCATAAAAAAACGGCCTGCCCTTGCATGAGAGTAGGCCGTTTTTTATCAAGGCCAACTAGACACTATTGGCAAAAGCCTCCTGTAATACTGCCTTGTTCTCGGCAAATTTCTGCCAGCCCATCTCATGGAAATAGAATGCCACCGTATTAATGGCCGGCTCCACCAGAGCCATAGTGCCACCAATAACCACACTACCCGTCAAGGCGTAGCCGACGGAAAAGGCAACGCTAAAGTGAACTGCTGCAAATGTTGCGGTCTTTGCCATGATGAGATCCTTGCTTGCTAATGGAGGGCTGATTCACTTGTCTTCAGCCGATGAGTCCATACTACGCAAGCGATAATCATTACCAAAGAAAATTAACTACATAAACCTAATAGCTAACAGCTATTTCCACTGACTAAAAGGCGCAAGCGAGAGGCTGGAATTAAAATAGCGCGAATCGTCAGTTACCTCCTCTCCGATCCATTCAGGTCGTGGAAATTCGGAATCTTCCGCAGGCAGCTCAATCTCCGCTACCACCAAGCCCAGATTTTCCCCCAAAAACTCATCGACTTCCCAAATAAAACCTTCATGAAGAATCTTGCGCCGGTTTTTCTCAATCAGCGGCTGCTCACACAGCGTCAATAACTCGCGTGCATCCCACAGGGGAATAGGATATTCAAACTCGGCGCGGCGCGCACCGACAGACTCCCCCTTAATCGTCAAGAAAGCCTCTTCACCCGCTATGCGTACCCGCACCGTGCGCCACTTGTCGCGATTCAAATACCCCTGCGAATAAAACACCGCAGGGGCAGTGCGCCATGTATCACCCACCACCAAAAATTTACGCTCGATTTCTACTGCCATTGTTATTCACCGCGAGTAATTCGTTTAACTACAAACAAGATTCCGAGGGCAACAATGAATAGCGCTGGTATAGATCCACCACCACTCGATTTTTGCCCGCCGGATGCAATAACAGAACTGGTCGAATTCAATGACGATGCGCTTGATGACGCAGTTGCCGAAGAGCTACTGGATGATGAACTCTGCATCACCGGTTCATCGGGCTTATCAGCGATATTAATGACAACCAAACTGGGCGATGCCAACATCAACCCATTGCGCGGATTAAACAGTCGCACAAAAAAAGTCTCAGTAAATTCATTGTCTGCACCGTCGGCTGCAATCGGGATTTCAATTATTTTTTCACTGCTATCGCCATCACCCCAGCTCACGCTGCCTGCGCTCATTGTAAAATCTGCAGCGTCAGCATTGCCGGTTTGCGTTTCAAAAAACACTTCTACCGCACCTACATTTCCGCCGGTGCGCATTAGCGACAAACGCACTACATCACCTTCTTTCACGGTGCGCTGTGCGCCGGAAAATTTCACACTGCCCTGCGCACCTGCAGTGTTATCGCGAATCACATACAAGCCGCTGTTGATATCGCTCACTACAATATTACCGCTCGGCAAAAACGGATAGGTACCCCAGGCGCCATTAAACGAAGCGGAATTAGCCAGCGGATAAGTGTCAAAAAAACCGGCCTCTACCGGTTTACGCGGATCAGAAATATCCAGCACCACCAAGCCGCGCTCATAATTAGAGATGTAATAGCGATTGCCGCGAGTATAACCATTGTGATCAATTGCAGCGGTGGGGCCGATATATTCACCGGCCAACTCCGGCGCGCGCAAATTATTAATTGCAAAAAAACGCACGCGCGTATTTAAGCTATAACGCTGTTCATCCAATTCATCGTGCACGGTGATAAATTGCCGATCCTCCGTCCACCAACCGGAATGCACATAGGAAACATATTGATAAGTGCTGCGCGCCAAATTAAACGGCTTGGAGTTATCGGTTTTATCCCACAACAAAATTTCATCTTCGTTGTAATCCAGCAACAAATCGCAATCATTATTTTTATCGGCGCACTGCTCGCGGCGCGCATCGCCAATCCACAGCGATGACACATCATGGCTATAAAAATTGCGCGAATTGGCTGCGTTTTTATAAACCGAAACCGGACTAATGGGATTAGCCAGCGAGTAAGTATTAAATGCACCGCCCTGTTTATCGCTGCCTGCTACATGCAGGTAGGGTGTACGACCAGTAAGTGCAACACCAGTCAAATAATCCACATTGCTGATATAAATATTGTGCGCACTGGTGTCGGTTTTTTCACTCGATAGCTGCACTACTTTTTCAGGCAACTGCGTCAAATCCAGAATCATTGTGCCGACTGAGGCCGCATCCGCCGTGACATAGGCATAGCTCATCCAGCGGCGCCGGTTTTGATCAAAATATTGATAGGTTTTTAGATCGCGCCAAATCGTATTTTGGCTGGCAATAAAATTGACGATGCGGGGATTCAGTGGATCAGTCACCTCCACCACACTCACGCCATTAGTCAACCCCACCAGCGCGTATTCGCGTTGGTCGTTCAAGTCAAAGTGACCCCAAATATCATTGCCGCGCGAATTACCATTACCCAGTGTGGCGAGTGGCACATGCGCGAGCAGATCTAATTTATTGCAACTAAACTCGCCCGCTTTGCCGGCAACACAAGGCATCGCAACTTGCGCTTGCGCCATCGCATCCACTTGTGTTTGTTTGGCATTGAGATACTGCTGCTGTTCGCGATTAAGCCCTTTAGTGTCAGCAATAACGGTAAAGCCTTTTTCTGCAAGTCCAGCACTAAACTCCGGCGGTACACCGACCAAAATGGTATTGCCCGTTTGTGCTGTCGGTTTGTAGCTACCTTTTTGATAACCCGCAGTGACAGGTACCGCGCTACCTGCAAGATAAAAAATAGAGTCAACATCAGTAATATCGTAACGGCCTTCCGCCACTAAAATTTTGTCGCCCTTACCCGCTTGTTTTGCCGCATAGGCGATGGTATTACAGGGCGCAGCTTTCTGATCGCAACGCCCCTCGTCTACCCCATCCACGGCAACATAACGCTCCTTATCATGCTCGGCATGAGCAAACACCTGCACTGGGGAATGCACTAATGCAAATAGAAATAAAAACCTGTATTTACCGAGAGAATTAATCACAGCGCTACCTTGCAGAGGAATGGAAAACTTAGCCTAGCCCATGACAGGTTGCAACTCAAGCCGATAAGACTGCCTTTACTGGCACGTCAAAATTTATTTATTTTTCGCTTCAATCCACTGCCCCATATACTGAGTACTTTTATGCGAGTGATGGCGTAGCATTTGGCCGATAAAATTGTTATTGCGCTCATGCTCGCGCTGTTCGGCAAGTTGAGTTAAACGTGCTTGCAAAACAACACTATAATCAGCGCGATAAAAATAATCGCGCAAAATACTAAAACCCTGATGCTGTTTTTGTTGCCATAGAATTTCATCTTGATAATGCGCAACCGCCGTCGCGGCAAATGCTTCTGCCGTGTTTTCAACCGCCCCGCCCCAAGGCAATTCACCACTCATCGATTCAGCGCCAATCGCGGTGGTAATGCTCGGAGTGCCGCAGCGCATAGCATCCATTAACTTGCCTTTAATGCCGGCACCAAAACGCAGCGGCGCGAGACAAACACGCGCCGATTGCATAACCGCTTGCGCATCGACCGCCCAACCCTTGATATGAAAACCTTCTTTGGCATTGTGCAACTGGGTCGCTTTAGGCGGCAGATAGGCACCGTAAATATGTAACTCCGCTTGTGGCAGCTGTGCGCGGATCATCGGCCATAATTGATGTTTTAACCAGAGCACTGAATCCCAATTGGGTTCATGGCGAAAGTTGCCAATAGCAATAAAATGTTGCCGCGCCAAAAACTCAGGTAACGCAGTCGAATCTATTTTAGGTTGCGATAAAAACGGGCAGTAAAACAATAATTGTGCAGGCACTGAAAAATAACGCTGCAACAATTCGATTTCATACTCTGAAATCATTAAAGACAAGTCGCAGCGAAAAATAGCCGCTATTTCGCGCACCGCCATATCACCGGCACACATCTGCTGATAAAGCAGCGCGCTATCGGCAGCGATTGGGGCAATCGATTGTTTTTCTTTTTCGTTCGCGCACGCTTTCTGCGCTGATTTTAATAACTGCTGGCGCGCATGGCGCAGGCTGTGCAAATCCTCCGTATCCAGAATACGCAATGCACTCGGGCACACCTGCTCTACCCGCCAACCGAATTGTTCCTCGGTAAAAAAGCGATCGAACAACACTGCATCCGGTTGCAGATCCGCAATGAATGCATCAAAACTACTGCAATTGAGTGCAATGGATTTTTCCGCAACGCCGATGCTCGCCAGATCAAACCTATGCTCAGACAAAGCCGCTGCCGAGGCAAATGTTACCGCGCAGCCGCGCGCCAAAAATACCTGTATCAATTCCAACATGCGGCTACCGGCTGCCGAGGAATTGGGCTCAGGCCAGACATATCCAATCACCAATACCTGTTTCATGGCTGCGCCTGCAAATAACGCACAACACCAAAACCGGCAGCGCGGCCAGACGCAAAACAACCCGTCAGCAAATAGCCGCCGGTAGGTGCATCCCAATCGAGCATTTCGCCAGCGCAAAATACACCGGGCATTTTTATAAGCATAAAAGCCGAATCCAAGTCTTTGGCGGTAACACCACCGGCGCTACTAATCGCTTCGTCGATAGGCCGAGTGGCAGTTAAGGTGAGCGACAGTTTCTTAATCGCCAGCGCTAGCAGGTCTGTATTTTCAAAGGTTTGTTTGCTGGTGAGTTCACGCAACAGGGCCAACTTTGCTGGGGAGAGATTTAATTGTTTGCGTAAAAAATTACTGAGCGAATTTTTCTCGCGCGGTTTATTTAACCGTTGCACAATTTTTTCCAGCGGCAGATCCGGCAGCAGATCGATATTCAATAATGCCGAACCATTTTGTGTTAACTGTTCGCGCAAATATTTTGATAAAGCATAAATACCTGTTCCCTCGATACCATAAGCGCTAATAATCGCTTCCGATAAAATACTGCGCGGCATGCCCTGTAAGTCAGTACAACTTAATCCCACTCCGTGCAGCGGCGCACCCGCATGTTGGCTGCGCAACAGTTCACTCCAGCTCACATCAAAGCCGCAATTGCTCGGCACCAATTCCTGCACCTGCACATCGCGCTCCCGCAACAGCGGCACCCATGCGCCGTCGGAACCCAAACGCTGCCAACTGGCGCCGCCCAAGGCTAAGAGCACCGCATCTGTCGTGATTCTTTTGGTGGTGTTATTACCGTGTTCCTGCGCGGAAAAAATTAATTCTTTATTGTTTTCAAAGCCCAACCAGCGGTGGCGCGGATAAATTTTCACCCCTAACTCACGTAGACGATGCAACCAAGCACGCAGCAGCGGCGCCGCTTTCATATCCGCCGGAAATACGCGCCCCGAAGTGCCCACAAAAGTTTCAACACCCAAACCATGCACCCAGCTGCGCAACGCATCAGCATCAAATTGTTTGAGGGTATTAATGAAATGTGAATTGGCAGAATAGCGCGCGCGAAAATCTTCAGCGGGTTCTGCATGGGTGATATTCATTCCCCCCACACCAGCCAATAAAAATTTTCGCCCAACCGATGGCATGGCATCGTAAACAGCGACCTGATGTCCCGCAGCGGCAATTACCTCTGCCGCCATTAAACCCGCAGGGCCACCGCCAATGATCGCAACGGTTCTTGCAGGGGGAAGATCAAAAATATCGAATTGTTTCAAAATAAAAACGCCAGTGAGAAATTAGTTTCTGCACCGGCGTGTTTAATAAAATTAGCACAGCGAGAGCGTGATGGATTCCGACTCTCTCTCTGAGACCGTTGCCCGCAGGGATGCGGGCAATGAGCCTCCACGGATGGATTCACGGCGAGTCTCAGAGAGAGTGTCGGTGTCCATCATGCGGGAAAAGTAAACGAATCATTGGCTAACACTGGCCTCAAACGACGATGCAGGCAGACCGGCGCTATTATACAGATTTGCCCCCGCAGGGTTATCCGCCCATGCGTAGCGCACCCACTTAGGCTCGGCGACAGCATCAGCCCACACTACTATCTTGCCGCCCTTCACCTCCGCCTTAGCCCACACAAACTTCTTATCCGCCCCCGCGATGGCAATATGCTTTAACTCACCACCACGAGTTTCCAAACCTTTACCCACATCCGCAAACAGCAATTCCACCTTGCTGCCCTTGGCTTTAACTTTTTTCAGAGAAGGCCCAGAAGCAAGCAGCGATTTTTTACCATAAGCCAGTTTCAACGCTCCCAGTGCCAAACGCTCACCCACCGTTTGTTTATCCAGCGGGTGAATATCGTTCCACTCACCGGCATCAATTGCCACTGCCATCGCGGTATTTTTTACTGCGAGTGTTTTGCGTTGCGCCTCACGCAATTCTGCCCAACCACTTTCACCTGGCTCACTAACAGCGGGGAGGAAATTGGCCAATTGTGCATACACAAAAGGAAGATCTTTTTGTTGGAACTGTTTGCGCCAATCGTTAATTAAATCCGTCATTAATTGTTGATATTCCGCTGCGCGGCTTACATTGGATTCACCCTGATACCAAATCACACCTTTGATTTTCAGCGGCAACGCAGGTGCCAGTTTCGCGTTAAACAATGATGATGGAAGATAATGTAAGGTAGTACCCGGTTGCATCGATCCCGCTGTAGCAGCGATTTTATATTGCCACTCGCCGCGCAATGAAACCTCTTCATCACCCGAGTAAGCCGCACCAAATTTACTTTCACCCAACATGAGGGCGTAGCGTTTATCTTTTACAAAACCGGCATTGGCCGAATAACTGGTTACACGAATGGCGATGCTGTTTTTACCGGCTTTTAACAGCCCCGCAGGCACAGCATAAATACGCGGCGGATATTGATAACCCGTTTGACCTACTGCCTGCCCGTTCACGAATACTTGGTCGCCATCCACAATACAACCCAACCACAACACCGCTTTTTTGGCTGCTTGCGCTTGCGTCAACTCAATCGTTTTACGCACCCAGAATGCGCCGTTGGTGAAATCAATGCCCTGCTCTTTTAAAAAGCCCGGCACCTGCAAGGTCTTCCACTCGCTGGTATCGAGTTTTTCTTGCGACCAATTATTTTTCAAACCAAGATCGGCTGCACCCAAATCGCCATACCATTTGTCACTATTGGCTTTATCTTTGGCGATAGTCGCCTGCACATGGGCATCGTCTTTAAACGGTTGCAGCTTTTTTAAATACTCGGGATATTGTTGCAGTACCGATTCACTCACCCAAGCCTCAGCCGGTGAACCGCCGACAGGAATTGTAATAATACCTACCGGCACTTTATTTTCTGCCAATAGTTTTTGCGCAAAGAAAAATCCTACAGCAGAAAAACCTTCCAGATTTTCCGGCGTCGCGGCTTTCCAATTGCCTTGTGTGTAATCGCTCAACGGCCCTTTAAACGCATAAGCAACAGGCACATTAAATTCCCGGATATTGGGCTGCTGCGTAGTTTCAATCAGCCCCGGATATTGGTGTCTCACCCGACGTAAAGGCAATTCCATATTCGACTGACCCGATGCGACCCACAAATCACCCAGCAAAATATTGCTGCGTTTTAACTGATTCTTCTCGCCCGTCACCACTAACTCGAAAGGGCCACCGGCTTTGCGCGCGGGAAACGTCACTTGCCATTTTCCATCAACGGCCTGGGTCGATTTCTCCTTACCCGCAAAACTCACCGTCACCTTCTCCCCTTCAGCCGCCCAACCCCAAATCGTTAAAGGTTTATCGCGCTGGAGAATTGCACCGTCATTCAACAGGCGCGGCAGGCTAACATCAGCAAAGGCATTGGAAACAGAGAGTAAAGAAAGGCAAATCAGCAGCAACAGCTGCGAATAAATAGCTCGTGAATTTCTCATAAGTAGTAGCTTTTATGGTTATAGGTGGATTTAAGGCGAAAACCAATATACTTGTATACCAGATAAACCCTAGCCAACTTGGCATTGAAAAGCAACTTGATAAGACGTACGCAATGGCGTACGCTTTATCTGTTCATTTCAGGAGCAATCTCATGTCCAGTTTCACCGTCAGCGAAGCTCGCTCAAACCTTTACCGCCTTATTGATGAAGCGGCAGACAGTCATCAACCCGTTCTCATTACCGGCAAACGTAACAATGCCATTCTAATCTCGGAAGAAGACTGGACTGCGATTCAAGAAACGCTATATCTTCTTTCCGTGCCTGGAATGCGCGAATCCATTCGTGAATCCATGGCAGAACCTATCGATAAATGTGCCAAGGAGTTGGACTGGTGAGTTGGGAAATTATTTTTAGCAAACACGCTCAAAAAGATGCTCAAAAATTAGCGGCAGCAGGCTTAAAGGACAAAGCTATTGCATTGCTGGACATTCTCAAATCCAATCCTTTCCAAAATCCCCCACCCTATGAAAAGTTGATTGGCGATTTGAGCGGCGCATACTCGCGTCGCATTAATATTCAGCACCGCCTGGTGTATCAGGTCATAGATGAACTGCAAACAGTGAAAGTACTGCGGATGTGGACGCACTACGAATAATGTCGCGTAATTCACCCCGGAATAAAAATTAGTGATAATCTACTCCTGCTCAAACATTGACCGTAGGGCGCGCCACGCGCAGTAACCCGCCGCCTCAGCAGTAGGCGCCAAGGAGTAGTAATCATGCGTAGACCCATCCTGTTGCTGATCATCATGGCAATTGCCTTCTCCCAAAGCGAAATCACCTCCCCCGATATGATCAAGGGCATGCTATTCCCTCTGCTATTTTCCGCCGCATTGTTGATATTGCTTATCTGGCTGGTACGTCGATTCCACAGTAACCGCAGAGGTGATGGGGGATCGGATGATTTCGGTGGTGGCTTTTTTGGTGGTGGTAAGAATAGTGATGCTGATTCAGGGGATGGCGGAGGAGGGGGCGATTAATACATTTAAATACGGCAATCCTTTCCAAGTAATCTGTTGTAATTCCAGCTGGCGCTAAACTCTGCGATAGTCTTTAATTGGCCCAAGCCCCTAAAACACATCATCAGGGCGCCGGTCGAAAATTTTAAATCAAAATTCATGCTTTACTTAGACGGCGGCAATTAATCAGAAGAAAGTATCCTAACCCATAGCAATTTAATTAATAACTATTTATCAAGGAGCAATTTATGGCAGACGAAAAACATCCTTACATGGGCAGTAAGGGGCCAATTATTCAACTTTTCAATCACCTCCGTAAATCTTTTCCCGCAACGCTCGACGCCACCACACTTAAGAAGTTAGCAATAGGACCGAATAACGAGGGGGTCTTACTTAATGTTTTGCGATTTGTTGGGATAATAGATGAAAACGGCAAAAAAACAGCTTCAGCTACAAAAATATTTACTCTACATGACGACCACGCTTTTCAAAAAGCTTTATCAGAACCTGTCAAAGCGAGCTACTCCGAACTTTTTGATTTGCATGGTGACAACTCCTGGAACCTAGATACAAATGCACTAATAACTTTTTTCAGGCAGCATGACCAAACGAGCGCCATTACAGGAAAGCGACAAGCTGTCACATTTGAAGCTTTAGCATCTCTTTGTGGACATAATGAAATGCCTGAAATAAAAGGGAAAACAAAACCCAAGACTGAAGTAAAACTCAAACCATTAAAATCAGATAAACCTACTAAAATAATCGATATTGGAGAAAAGGAAAAAAATTCTGTATCTATAAAGAACCCGCCAGGTGCGAAGGAAAACAATGTTGGTCTTACAGTGCGCATCGAAGTTAATCTGCCCTCAGATGGAGAGCAAGAAACATATGACAGAATTTTTAAGAGTATTAGAGAGAACTTGCTGAATGGCTAATCATATTGACATCTTTGAATCGATTGCGCGAAAAGCATATATATTTACTGCACGCTCAACCTCTGATATCGCAGACCAGCATCCTTTCGAACGTCACAACATTCATGAAAACCTTTCCAACCTTGTGCGACCTCTTTTTGATAACGGTCATTACTCACATGCGACCTTTGACGCATATAAATATATTGACAAGGAAGTTGCGCGCCTATCATCAAAATCAACAACTGGTTACAAACTAATGATGGACGCATTCAACGAGCAAAATCCACTTATCAAGTTAAACCCAATGGCATCAATGTCCGAAATGGATGAGCAAATAGGTTTTAAATTTCTTTTCGCTGGTGGAATGTCAGGAATTAGAAATCCTCGCGGGCACGAGTATGATGTAAAAGATGATATTGAAACTTGCATAAGTCATTTGAGCCTCGGCTCAATGCTCCTTAGAAAGCTACAAGAAGCAGGGTATGGGCTATCAACGCCCATTAAAAAATCAAAGTTATAATAAGTACAACCAGATTAGAGTTCGTAAAATGACTCCCAAAGCCCCCAAAACAATGGCGACCCAAAAGTCGCCTGTTTTTTTACCGCGATTTACTTTACTCCATCTTAAAAAACGTAGCCCGATAATGCTGCAATTCCGCAATCGAATCCTTAATATCATCCAACGCTAAATGCGCGCCGGATTTTTTCACACCGGCGATTACATCCGGTCTCCAGCGGCGCGCTAATTCTTTTACGGTGCTTACGTCTAAATTGCGGTAGTGGAAATAGTCTTCCAGTTTGGGCATGCCGCGCACTAAGAAGCGGCGGTCCTGGCAGATGGAATTGCCGCTGATGGGGGATTTGCCTTTGGGAACCCATTGCTCCAAAAACTTAATCGTTTCTGCTTCCGCTTGTTCAATGCTGATTTTGCTCTCGCGCACGCGCTGGGTGAGGCCGGATTTACCGTGTTGGTTGGTGTTCCATTCATCCATATTTAACATGATGCTGTCAGGCTGATGAATGGCGAATACGGGGCCTTCGGCGAGGATATTGAGGTCGGCATCGGTGACTATGGTGGCGATTTCGATAATCACGTCGGTATCCGGGTTGAGGCCGGTCATTTCCAGATCGATCCAGATTAGGTTGTTTTCATTTAGCATGGGTTTTTCCTCGGCAACATGGGTTTTTACTGCGTAAATAGGGCACAATTGCGCGCAGCTTAATGTAATTATCCAGTCTAGCCAAACCGACTCATCCAACCACCCTATCGCAGGTTAAAGCACCCACGCATGTCTAAACGCAAACTCACCCGCCGCCAGCAATGGCGTATTGAAAAAGTTCAAGAAGAGCGCACCGCGCGTGTCGCCAAGCGCGACAAACAAGCCGATGCACAAATGAATGAGAGCGATTTAGGGCCGGAGCAATTGGGGTTGATCATCACCCACTACGGCACGCAGGTGGTGGTAGAGGCGACTGAAGGCGAGTTGGCAGGGCAACACCAGCGCTGCCACTTCCGCAGCAACCTGGGTTCACTGGTGACGGGCGATAGAGTGGTCTGGCGCACCGGCAACCCGATGGGCGTGGTAGTGGCGGTGATGCCACGCGAATCCGCTCTGCAGCGGCCCGACCCGCACGGCGATATGAAAACCGTAGCTGCCAATATCGATCGCATTATGATTGTGGTCGCCCCCTACCCTGAACCCCATGCAAATTTGATTGACCGCTATCTGGTCGCCGCTAATGCCATCGATATAGAGCCGGTATTGGTGATCAACAAAACCGACCGTATTGATGATAGTACGCGCGAGAAAGTTACCTATCTGGAAACCACTTATCGCAAGCTGGGTTACACGGTATTGATGGTATCGACCAAAACTGAAACCGGGCTGGATGAATTGCGCGAATATCTTGCGCATTACACCAGTGTGTTTGTGGGGCAGTCAGGCGTGGGGAAATCCTCGCTGGTGAACGCGCTGCTGCCGGAATCGAACTTGCGTGTGGGCGGTCTGTCTGAACGCCAACAGGGCACCCACACCACGACCAGTGCCACACTTTTACACTTCCCCGGTGGCGGTCATTTGATCGATTCACCCGGCATCCGCGAATTTGGTTTGTGGCACATGGAGGAAGATGAAGTACTGGAAGGATTTATCGAGTTCAAACCGTTTATTGGCCACTGTAAATTTCGCGATTGCTCGCACCGCCACGAACCCGGCTGTGCAATTTTAAAAGCGCTGGAAGATGGCACGGTCAGTGCAACACGCATGGACTCCTACAGATATATTTTGCGTACGCTCAACGAGAATTAAAGTCACCCCACCCCAACCCTCCCCTTAAAAAAGGGAGGGAGTTAAAGCTCCTCCCCCTGCCAAGGGGGAGGCTGGGAGGGGGTTAAAATTACAGCTTCCAAAGGAATAAAAAAATGGCACTACCTTTTGTCATCGAGCCAACACAGCTCGCCGCACTTTTAGCGCAGCCAACGAGCAAGTTATTGATTCTTGATATGTGCGCCGAGCAGACGTATCTGCAAGGCCACATCGATGGCGCCGTTCATGTGCCGCCACATAAAATCCTTAGCGGCCAACCGCCAGTGCCGGGCAAGATTGCATCGGCCGACATACTCAATCGGGTTTTTTCGTTTTTGGGTTTAACCCCCGATACCCATGTGGTGGTGTATGACGATGAAGGTGGTGGCTGGGCGGGACGCATGATCTGGACGCTCGATGCCATCGGCCACAAACACTATTCTTATTTGAATGGCGGCTTGCATGCTTGGCTAGCATCCGGCCAATCACTGACAAAAGAAATTCCAGTGCTCACCCCAAGTCAGGTGAATGTAAAAATAGATCCGCGGGTCGTGATTGAAGTAACCGATATTCTCGGCGAATTGGATCGCGGCGATTTTGTAGTGTGGGATGCACGCAGCCCAGCAGAATTTACTGGCGAGCGCATCACCGCGCAAAAAAATGGCCACATTCCCGGCGCGATTAATTGTGAGTGGACCAACTTAATGGATCGCGATAACGCCCTGCGCATCCGCACCGATGCGCGCGAATATTTAGCCGCACTTGGTTTAACTGCCGATAAAAGAATTGTCACTCACTGCCAAAGCCATCACCGCTCCGGTTTTACCTATTTAGTGGGCAAAGCCTTGGGTTTTAATATTCGCGGCTATCACGGCTCATGGGCCGAATGGGGCAATCACCCGACTACGCCGGTGGAAAAATAACAACTCAATTCCAACACAAATTTTTTGCAAAAAAATGCCCGCAGTGCGGGCATTTTTTTGGCTCGGCGCTCGTCAATTAACGCTGACGGCTGCGAACCAAACCCAGACCAAGCAAACCAAAACCGATCAACAATAACCCCGCAGGCTCGGGCACATTGACGACTGGCGGAGTAATGCCATAAACGGTTTGCAAATTACCGGAAATGCCTGCGCCTAAAAAGCGCACGCCATCCAAATTCAAACCATCACCTAATTGCATGTAGGCATCCGGCGCAATGTAAGTGCCCTGCATGGTTCCTGCAGCAACATTCACATGTCCTGCATTTAAAACACCGTGCATATTAAACAACACATTTTTTGCAGCGACACCGTCAAGCAAAATGGCAGCGCCGCCGCCCAACATAAAACCGAAATAATCTACGTTGACGATGAATACATCATTCGCAGTTCCTTTCAATGTCAGACTGCTCCCAGCCGTTAAATTCAGACCAACAATATCAAACACCGATACATCGCCCTGGCGCTCAAAGGTTTGAGTGCTATTGATGTAGCCCCTGTTCACACCACCCAATGCCTTGGCGGTTTGCGATGCATTTTTTACATCGCTATAGAGTGCATCCCAAAATGCAGCACCTTCAACACCGGCAGCACCTTCGATACTAGCGCCGGGGTTTTGGGTCAGAGAACCAAAATCCGCATCGCCATGAATCACCGAGCCATGAGCCATATTGAGGGTATTGCGCACCCCTACATTGCCAAAAATTTCCGCCTCGGAGCCCAGCTCCAGGTTTCCATACATCGGCTGACCATGCCAAACACTGGTGCCAGTCGCGAGCAAGGTGTAATCGCCTGCATTACCCAAATCCACAGGCAGTGCAAACACAGCGCTAGAGGCCAACGAAAATGCCATTGCGACTGATTTGAGAAATGGTTTAATCACATGAATACCTTTGGTTGATTGTCAGGTCTCATGCCGTATTTATAGTATTTGTGTGTAAGAGATATTGTTTTAATAAGTAGTGGCCATTACGGCAGATGACATTTAGGCAATTTTTACACCACTTTAGGAAGATCGAAGCAAAACAGTGACTTGCATCACATCGCGGCGAACAGCGCCGCAAACAATGTAAAAATAGTCGACAACGTTGTCAGGCACAGAGTGACTGAGCTATTTATCCACCGCAAACTTCAGTACCACACTCAACCCACCCAGCTCAGCAGACTCAGTGAGAATCAGCTCAGCTCCATGCCACTGCGCGATACGCGCCACAATCGCTAAGCCCAACCCATGACCGCGCCCTTGATGATGACTGCCCTCGCTGCGGTAGAACGGCGCGAGCACTTTTTCACGCTCAGCGATTGGAATTCCGGTACCGTTGTCGGCCACATTTAACTGCAACTGACCACTCAGCCACTGCAGGCTGAGCTGCACACGCCCACCACCATAGCGCAATGCGTTTTGCAGCAGGTTATGCAACAACATAGCGAGGTATTCTGGATCACACTGCGCAGATACATTTAATGCGGATGAAGAGATTGCCAACTCTACCTGCTCGCAATAGAAATCATCGTGCAGCTGCGTTATAAACTCTGCCAGCTGAATGGGCCGCGCCGTAAATGAAATGGTCGCTTGCTCAAGACGTGCATAATTCAACAACGCCTCCACTAGCGACTCCATCGCCATAAGATCGCGATTTAAATGGGCGAGATTTTGTTGCTGCTCTGGGGTTAGGTTCGCTTCTTCCAATACATCCAAACCAAAACGCAAGCGCGCGAGCGGCGTGCGCAGATCGTGGGACAAACCGCGCGATAATAATTTATTGTCGGCGATCAGCTGCTCAATGCGCTGCGCCATGCGATTAAAATCCTGCTCGATAGTTTGGATATAGGAATGCTTATCTGCGGCGATGCGCACCTGCAAATCACCAGCACCAAATGCCTGAGCTGATTTGCGCAGCAAAGCGAGGCGACGCAATAAGGGGTACAGCCAAATTAACACCATGGCAATGACGCCACCGTAAAATAACAAGGTCAGCAACCAGCGCAGTGCGCCGTTATTTTCCTGACGCAATTCATTCGGTAGCGCAAAGGATAAAACCTGTTGTTGCTGTTTGAGATAAAAATGCAGGGTGAGCTGATCGCCCGACTCGAGTAGTAGCGGCTCGCCAGTTTCAAAATGAGTTTTAACACCTTCCGGCAGAGGGAAGTCGCTGTAGTCGGAGAGCTGCGGATGTAACCGCGAGTCAGTCAACCATTGCTGGGTTGGCACACCCGCATCAAGCAACTGCGCCAATTCACGCCCGACATTTTTATAGGCGCTAACGGTGGGGTCTTCTTCATCGGCAAATTGTGCACTGTACCAGCGATCGATCCCCCAACCGAGGCCAACCACGGCGGTGAGCACTACCAAGAGCAGCGACAGGGTTAAACGCTGCACAATTATTCCCACGCCTCGGGCGAAAACAAATAGCCTTTGGCCCAGATGGTTTTAATGCGAAAAGGTTGCTCGGTGTTATCAAATAATTTTTTTCGCAAGCGCGATATACGGATATCAATCGAGCGATCAAAACCATCGTATTCAATGCCGCGCAATTGTGTTACCAATGCCTCGCGACGAATCACTTGCCCAGCCTGACTCGCCAATAACCAGAGCACATCAAATTCATTGGCAGTGACAGGAATCATCTGGTTGCGATAAAAGACACTTTTGGCATCGCGCAGGATTTTTAATTGGCCAAATTGCAATTCACCCTCTTGCGCAGTAGCACTCGCCGGTTCAATGTGCTCCCGCCGCAGCAGGGCTTTAATTCGTGCTAACAAGACTCGCGGGCGCACCGGCTTGGTTAAATAATCATTGGCGCCCAGTTCCAGCCCGAGAATTTCATCGGCCTCTTCACCGCAGGCGGTGAGCATTAAAATTGGCCCGGAATAAAAAGCGCGCAATTCGCGACACAGATCAAAACCATTTTTGTAAGGCAGCATTACATCCAGAATAATTAATTCCGGCGGCTGTTGCTTTACCGCAGCCAACACTTGATCACCGCGATCAATATGGTGCAGCTGATAATTATGGCCGCGCAGATATTGCAATATCCACTCCGCCAAAGAGGCGTCATCTTCTACCAATAAAATGCTGGCGGGTGTTTCTGTATTCATCATTAAAAAAGTCGCCAATGAGTTTTACGCCGGGTATTTGCCTTGTACACCCAAGCCACTTCCAGTGTAGCCGTAGCCAGGATTTTGTTGCCTTGCACATTAACCAGCTGCAAGTCTAGCGATGCATCACTGGCAAACTCATATTGAAATTGCCCTGCTGCAACATCTTGCCAGCAGTGAATGGGCGTTTCGGCAAACTGCTGATAAAGGCAATAATGCCCCGCTTGCGGAGCGCGCCAGAATAATTGCACGCTCTGATAACACATCTGTCCCTGGTGCAAAGCCACGCAGCGCTGAGGTTTTAATTGCAGCTGTGCGGCCGCGCTAGCAGCTTCATCCGCTACTGCGGCATGTGTTATACCCAAGACAATACTTGCACTTATCAAGTGCCGTACATATTTGCATAGGCATCTGATGTTCTGCCAAGCGTGGGTTATACAATTTTCCATTTGCAGCGCCACCACTAAAACACGTAACTAATAGCAGTGGCGATCATTTCGCCGTGGTCATCTAGAATAAGCGGGCTTTTAGTTGCAACTGATGCCAGCTCGATGCGCCGGATAAAACCGCGAAATACCCACTTCTCGCTGATCGGATAGGTCGCACCAAACTCCGCAACATAGGCCATACCCGCAGGTGCGCTGTACTCAGGAAATACTTCAGACGCTTCATCGGCAGCGATAGAAAAATAATAATCGGTAATTTCTTGTGAGCGATAAGTAGCGCCAACTATGCCGTGAAAATTCCAGTTGCGATATTGCCAGTGACGCGCGAGTTTCAACGAATAGAGTTCACCGTAATGCGTGCGGCTAATATCGGTAAGCGCGTGCAATTGCACAATATAATTGCCGAGGTAAGCTGTGGCGCGCGGGCCTGACATAAAATCACCGCGACGGGTTTTTAGGCCGCGATAATCATTCGTTTCATCGCCACTCATTTCATCGTGTTCGGCGAGTGCCACCCAATCGAGCGCCCAATTGCCGCTGGTATAATCATGGGTACCATTGTAAAAGTTGTAACCCATAGTGAATTGTTCGAGGCTCTGCGAAAACAATTCCACAAACCAGCCGTTATATTGGTAGCGTGCACTAATATCGATAAAGCCTTCATTGTGCACCTCGCCTTTTTTATTACCCTCCGGCCAACCCACCACGGGATTGGTATAACTGGCAAAACCGAGCCCCACTTCTACATAACCGCCATTACCCGTATCTGGCCCCGAGGCACCTTTGCGTACATCGCTGGAGAGATCTCCTGCAACACAATTAAATGCAAGGCCTACTACCAGCGACATGCCGCAGATAACAAACGTGCGCAATCTCATCCACATAAACATTTATAACCTGTGCAGTAAAAAGTGTGATTTAAAAAACCAGCGACATACCCAGTGCAGGAATAATGCCCATACCGACTTGATCTTCCAATTTGAAATCTTGCGCCGAGTGAGTGCGTTTGTAATCCAGTTTACGATCAGTAACATTGCGGCGATTGAGGGCGTTGAGAATATCAATATTGTAAGTGCCTGAATAACCCCAAAGTGTCATTTCGCGCTTAAAGCGCAGATCCAGACGCGCATAAACCGGTAAATTTTCTGAATAGGGCTCGCCATACACCGGCAGAATACGATCTTCAAACCAAGGGTTGGGTTGAATGCCAACTATCGGCGTTATCGCGCGGCCAGATTGTGCGGTCAGGCGCGTGCCCACGGTCCACAAATCGTTTATTTGATAATTCATTACCCAATTCACTACCAGCGGCGTATCCAAATAATAATCGCGTTCCATATCGGTGAGTTTATTGGTGCGGGTACTGCGCGATGCACTGATCGCAAGCCAGCCGTACCAGCGATCGGTTAAACCTTTATTGATAAATAAATCCACCCCATAGGCCTCACCTTCAACATTGTTGGTGTAGAAGGGTTGGTTAGTATCATTCACATCACTAGCAAGCGGCAAACCATCCATGGTTTTGTAATAGGTCGTTATCGACCAACTCCATTCATCAGCCAATTCCTGTTTAATACCCAGCGTGTAGTGATTGGAGGTGGGCGATTGCAATTCGGTATTGCCAATTTGTGGAAAGGTTTTATCGATATCCGGCAGGCGATTGTAGCTGCCCGCAGAAGAACTTAACGTCCAGTTGTCGATAAACTCCCAGGCGATTGCAACACGCGGATGGGTAAAGGTTTCTTCGGTGAAATCGTTGTAGTGGGTTTGCACCCCCAGATCTACCGCCAGCGCATCGGTAATTGCCCAGTGATCATTCACATAGGCAGAATGCTCTTTAATTGTCACTTTATCTTCCGCGACAATTAATTCGCCGCGGCGCAATTCGCAATCGGGATCAAATTCAGTACATAAATAATTGATAAACCGCGCATCGTAACTGTATTCAGTATTATGGCTTTCTGCCCCCATTGAAATACTGTGGGAGTTGCCCAGCATCAGCGAAAAATTCGCTACCGCATAGACATCTTCAGTAGTGAAATCAAAAAAATATTTTTCCCCTCCCCAAAAGGTATCGTCATTTTTTTGGTAGTGCCCCATTTGCATATCAAGCTCACTGCCCTCCCCTGCAGCAAATTGCCAACGCAAATTTTGGTTGTGATACGTATTTTGAATTTTGGCATCCCCGGCAAAATCCGGCTCTTCCATAACCTCGGTAGAAAATTCAGTAAATTCAGCTGCCGCCAAGTCACTGGCACCATTGGCGCTCAAAGTGAGCTTGTGGTCATCACCTAAACGGTATTGGTATTTAAACTGGTAATCCGTATCTTCCGGTGCATCTTGCACTTTAATGCCGTCTTCTTTTTCGGCGGCATCACTATCAAAAAAATAATGCAGCAGACTGGCGCGACCAGACAAATAAAAGGCGGAATCTTCCGTTACATCGCCTTCAACAAATATGCCGGCGCGCAGAATCGAAAGATCAACTTTGGTATGAATATCCTGCGTTTTGGGGTCGCGCAATTTGATATCAAAAATCCCGCCGATGGCATTGCTATAGCGCGGACCAAACCCGGCGGAAAATAAGTCAAAATCCTGAATGATATTTTCATTAAAAATCGACGTAGAAAAAGTATGGAAAACATAGGCTGCCGGCGCACCGTCGACCAAGTAGCGATTGTCGCTCGGCGATGAGCCGCGCACCGCTGGCGCACCGCCGCCATCGCCTTCACTAATCACACCCGGCAAACTGAAAACTGCCATTAGCGGATCGCCCAGCGAACCTGGCACATCAATAATTTTTTGGGCATTTTCAGTAATCACCGAATAATCGCTTTTGCGCCCTTGTACTACCATTTCTTCCACGCCAGCGTCATTCGCGGGTGGCGGGACGGGGCTTGTTGTATCACTGGCTATAGCCGGAGCAGCTAAGAGCGAGAGGACTAATCCGGGAACAATAATAGGGGATGTGCGCATGGCAGTTTCCTTTTGGCTAGGGCAATCGCTGCGGTTACAGCAGCATAATTAAGAGCGCACAGCCTAGCGATGATCGACAAGATTGGGTGTAACAGAGCGCATGCGTCTGTATCAATCTGTAACCGCTGGCATCTCCCCCCCTATCCGCCTACAATTCCCTCCTTTGTTTTGACTTGGCTGTTACGGCCTGAGAGCTATGAGTTCATCCCTGATTCCCGAGCGCCCACTGCTGATTTCCCCTTCTCTCGCTGCGACTATCGGGCTGGAAGAGGCCTGTATGTTGTCGATTTTGGGGGATTTGGCGACTTATTTGCCGCTGGTTCCAGCCAATGGCCGCCAGTGGTTAGATGTGGACGCGAGTTGGATAAACCGTTTAATGCCGTTTTGGACAGATCAGGATGTCCAGCGCATTAGCCGCAACTTGAAGGATAAAGGCATTATTCTGCTTGCCTCCGCACCTTACACCGAGAGCCAACGCCTGACGCTGGCATTTGATGAGGCCGATACCCAGCCGTTCACACCGCCGCCCGCATTAAGCCCTATTGCTGCCCCCGCTCCTGCGATCCATGCCGGAGCGACTCTAATATCGCCCAACTGGCAGCCAGATCAGGAATTGTTGCGCCAGATTGCGCAATACAATATCCCGCTTGATTTTGTGCGTTTGCAAGTGCCCGAGTTTGTGACTTACTGGCGCGAGCGCGGCGAAGCAAATCACTCTTGGGGCGCGAAATTTTTAAAGGATTTATTGCACAAATGGCGCAGCCACGAGACGCAAGTAGCGCGGCAAAAACGCGAAGAAAGTGAGCGACAAGTGCGCGATCGCGATACCGAGTTTTTAAATCGCGACTTGGAAACCGCCATGCACAGCCAGTGGCGGCCAAGCAAAGATGCGCTTGAAGTGCTGGTGAAACACGCAAGCATCAGCCTCGCGTTTGTAGAGGATTCTATTCCGGAATTTGTGGTCTATTGGCAAGAGCGCGGCGATGTGGGACGCACCTGGAACAGCAAGTTTATCCAGCATGTTAAACGCCAGTGGAATCGCTACAACTCGGCGCTTGAGCACGACACCGAACCCAAACGTATTCCCGACAATTGGCAGCCAAGTAAAGATGTGTACGATGTACTCAAACTCGCCAATATCGATTTAAAATTTGCCCAGCAGCAAGTCGCAGAATTTGTTTTGTACTGGCGCGACAGCAATCAATTGCTTGCCAGCTGGAACACCAAATTTTTGCAGCACGTAAAATTTCACTGGGCCAAACAGCACGCATTAACAACCGTCAACTCGCAGCAGGTTAATACCCATGCAGGACAGCAACTCCCTCATTCAGCAGGTCGCACAAGAGATAGCAGCCTCGCGCAACAACTCAACGACCGCAGCTGGGCAAACTGAGCAGCAGCGCAACGAACAAGAGCGCCCGGCGCCCGGCGATGGCCACATAGATGCGATCAATCAAGTGTTTGCGCTGTTTCGCATTAATTATCACAACCAGTATTACGCCGCGTTTAAAGACAATGAACTGCTTAATCAAGCGCGCCGCCTCTGGTTAAATTCACTCGCGCAATTTGCGCCGGAAACTATTTTGCGCGGTGCGCGCAAGGTGATTGAAGAATCGGAATACTTGCCCACGCTTAACCGCATGATTCGCGCTTGCCAAGGTGAGCCGGATAAATTCGGTTTGGTGGATGCTCACCAGGCTTATGTCGAAGCTTGCCGCGCGCCCAGCCCGAAAGCGGCTTATGCCTGGAGCCATCCGGCGGTGTATCACGCTGGTTGTGCAAGCGATTGGTATTTTCTAACCAGCAATGCCGAGAAAGTCGCCTTTCCAATTTTTGAGCGGCACTATTTGAAACTCTGCGAGCGCGTAATGAACGGCGCGGAATTGCCCGCACCGAACATACCCGCATTGCCCGAAACGATAGAAACACCGCTGAGCAAAGAAGAAAACGCCAAACGTATGGAAGAGTTACGCAAACAACTCGATTTGTAATTCACTTTTTAATTTTTTGGACCAACCTTTTTTATGAATAAAAACGCATCACAATGGCTACTGGGTTTATTACTGGTCGCTTTCCCAATTGCCACGCTGGCATTAGTGCTCACCCTTGCTAGTCTGCCCAGCAACTATTTTTTCGCGGATGCAGAGCGCATTGGCGATGATTTATCGAGCAACACACTGCTGCCCGACTTCTCCGCCATTGAGCAAACACCCGAGCGCAAAGCACAATTTCTCGATATGTTGCGCCCATTAATTGATGAAAAAAATGCAAACCTATTAAAGTCCCGCGAGCGATTAATCAAAATAAAAACCGAATGGGATGAATCGCAACAAATTACCGGCGTAAATGCGCGCAACCTGAAGAAACTGCGCGAAAAATTTCATGTGACTTACGAAACCTATCCTGATGATGCACGGGCAATCGACATCTTGTTACTGCGAGTAGACGTTATTCCGCCTGCCATGGTAATGGCGCAAGCAGCCATAGAATCCGGCTGGGGCACCTCGCGCTTTGCCGAGGAGGCGCACAACTTATTTGGCCATTGGTGCTATAACGAGGGCTGCGGCATAGTACCTAACAAGCGCCCGGCCGGTGCCAGACACGAAGTTAAGAAATTTAACAATGTTGAAGAATCTATTACGGCATACTTCAACAATATCAATACCCATAATGCCTATCGCCCCTGGCGGCAGTTGCGCGCACAATTGCGCGATACACCGCAACAATTTACCGGCAGCGCGATGGTGGCCGAACTGGGCAAATATTCCGGGCGCGGCAGTATGTATATTCATGAATTGCGTACCCTTATTCGCAGTAACAATCTGGAATAATCCACAGCCAGACAATTCACCATGGCTACACCACCACACAGCAAGGATTTCTTATGTGTAAACGATTGGCAATCATCATCAGCGCATTGGGCAGCATCACCAGCCTGAGTGCACAAGCAGAGCTGCCGGTAGCATTTCATGTGTCCGGGCATGCTGCTTACACCAAGGTTAAAGCAGCTGGCGAAAACTTTTCGCCCTCGCTGTTTCAGTTTAAAGCGGATATTGAAGTTACCGATGGTTTACTGGACGGTATCGGCTTGCAAGGACTAGTTGCAGTGCCTATGAGCGATGCAACCGAAAATGGTTTGACCTTGGAAATCAAACAACAGAGCGCCGCCTACATCACACTTACTAATCCAGATACACAACCAGAAGATTTAAAAGTCAGTATTTTGCTAGGTTATGCTTCAACTGAAATCGAAACCCAGCTTCCCGCTCTCGGCGAAGTGGGCAGCAATAAAGATACTTTTTCTGATTTCAGTTATGGCATCTCAGTGCAAGACCCAATCATAGAAGGTAAACCTTATTATTGGACCCTCGACTTAATTCGCTATTACAAAGATGACAATTTAAGCGTTGATGGCATCAGCCTGGGAGTAACTTATGCGTTCTAAAGGATTACAACTTTTATCGGCACTCGCATTAGGTGCCAGTGCATTCACACTGATCAGCTGCGGCGGCGGTGATGGCGACAGTGCACGTGTTGCGCAAACCGTTGATGCGAGTAAAAACGGGATCACAGCTATTAAGCTTGCAGACACCAGCAGCAGTGTTCATATCCAAGGCAGCCGCCAATTTAATTTAATTGGCACAGATGTAAATGGCAAAGAAATAAACCTCAACAACAAAGCTAGCTGGACCCTAAGCGATCCCAACTTGGGCAGCATTAAAAATGGCCTGTTCAAAGCGGCGGGTAAAAAAGCTCCTCTGCAACTTGTTGTCAGCTATGCGGGCATGAGTAGATCATTGGATATAGCCTTGACCGATGCCAATCTCACCGGCATTACCGTCAAACATCCAACCGCATCTGTCGATGTATGCAAAGACACACAATTCACTGCAGACACAGTATTTAGCGATGGAGAGAGTTATGACTATCCATTGACCTGGAAAATCACCAGCAGCAATCCAGTCAATATTGCGAGCTTTGCGGACACTAACGTTCCCTCACTCAGCACAAGCAAAAATGGAGTTATTAAAGTTGTTGCTTCAGGTTTAGACAACGACAAAAAAATAGTTCCATCACCGGAATTTGAGTTCAATATTCTCAGCAATCTCACAAAACTGTCATTGAGTTCCAATAAAAGTTTGGAAATGCGCCAGGGGCAAACGGCAACTGTCACTGCAACTGGCGAATATAAAGATGGCTCAAGTGTCAACATCACTAAAAATGTCTCCTTGACCAGCAGCAATACCAGCGCACTCACCGTTAATAAAACAACCGGGGTTATTACTGCTGCCGCTGGCACAATTAGCGGCACCGACGTCAACCTCACCGCCAATTGCGACGGTACGACTGAAACTCTCATCATTAAAGTATTAAAGCCCGAGCTGTTAAAAATGGAGATCGTTAGCAAAGACAGCACTAGTTCAACTGAAGCGATTTCTGTTTCTGTCGGCGGCAACGTAGAACCACGAATCAAAGTTTCCTATCCAACCAGCACTGGAATAGACCCAGAAATTTACTCAGGCACCAATGCCCTATGGGAAATTACCAGCACACCAACAGGGTATGATTCAAGTAAAGTCACTTTGGAACCAAAGACAGGTAAGGTGACCATCAGTAGTTCGATGATTATCAATAACCCTATGATCGTTACACTATCGGCCAAGCTTTTGGATAGTGACAACAAAGTCATGATTGGCAGTGACGGCAGCGAACTGAAAGACACCATTCAATTGACAATCAACAGATAAACAAAAGGCGCTCCCAATGTGTGGGAGCGCCTTGTAAAAAGAATTAAAATTTTAATCCCCGTATGTCCACTCACCTTTTCTATCGGTAACCAACCACTGTTGGGTATACCAATAAAACCTCCCTTTTTCTCCGGCATAAGCGGTGCAGTTATAGCGTGTTCGTCCAGGGTTTAGCGGCTGATTGGCATGCGCCCATAATTTATTATCAATCACTTCCGTGGTAATCGCGCCCTGACCAGTAGCAAAACAATTTATTTTTTTCAGCAGTGCTGCATTATCAAGCTCCAACACCAGCCAAGGTATATTACCGGCTTTTACTATCAGATTTTTTTGCCCGGTGTTTTTATCGCGATAAAAGCTAACACTTTTTGTCGGCAATGGTTTGGTATTGACCTTCATTATGAAGTCGTCGAGTTCGGTAAAACTGCCACCAAAGGGAAAGCGCGGTACAGATTGCAAATCACCTTTTTCATAGAGCGCGCCAGATTGTTGACCGAAGGCGATATAACCTAACTTCTTGGCAATCTGCTGCACCTCCGCATCGTACTCACCAAAGGGATAGGCCATAATCATCGGCGCGGTACCGATTTCCTGTTCAATTTTTGTTTGCGCTTGATTAATTTCGGTTGCAATTCGCACTCGCCACTGCACAACTGATTCATCTTTTTTACGCCGTGGCAGATGGTTGTGTTGAGTGGTGTGATTGGCAATAGTGACGCCGTGTTTTGCCATTTCACGCAACTGATCCCAACTGACAAACAGTTTTGATGTGCCGATGGAATCTGTGTTTACAAAAAAGGTGAAAGGCCAGCCGCGTTTTTTTAAGCGCGGAAATGCCGATTCGTAAACCGATGCGTATGAGTCATCAAAAGTAATTGCTACCGTTTTATCCGGCAGCGGCTCCCCTTTGCGCAACCTGTCCGTGAGTTCCAGCAGCGGCACCACCTTAAAATCATTCTGCGCCAAATAATCCATCTGCGCTTCAAAGTGTGCAGGACTAATGCTGGTTGATTTTGGTGTGCTGTTGCTAACGTGGTGATACAAGATCACTACAGCAGCCTGTGCCGAGGAGGCAAAAACAATACTCAGTAGCAGAGCAAAAAAATTAATAAATGAAGCCGCAACACGCGCCTTTCTCATTTTTTACCTCGGGATATTAATACTGCGCACGAATCTCAAACGGGAATTCAGCCGTTTGCTGCTTGCGCGCGATACTGAATTCTATCGTCGCCGGATGCTGCTTGATAGGTAACTCTACTTGGTTTACCCCCTGGTTACTGCGCAACTCAGCAGCTTGGCTAATCAGAGTGCCGTTTTGATCCAACGCACTAATCGCCATCAGCTCGGGAAAAATACCGTGAATATCAAACAGCAAACGCCCAGCTTCCCAGCGCGCCAATTTGAATGAAGACTCAGCGCCATTCCATTGCATACCGAATTGAAATGGCAGTTGGATTGCAACCGGGTCAGCCGCCGCGAGGAATACCAATTTTCCCCAGAAGGCAATCACATCGCTCACCCCCAAGTCCTGCCCACGCAAATCCAATTGGCCGCGCAACCACGGCTGCGCCGGGTCGGTTTGATATTGTCCATCTCCCCAAGTGCCGCCTTGGTACTCAAGTGCAATAGGCGCTTGAAAAGTCACCGGATGAATATTGCCGGCCGAGTCTTCCACCTCGGTAATAAAAAATCGCGCCGCACTCAGTTGCCGCGTAAGTGCGTGCTGATTGCGCAAATAAATATCGGCCATCAACGACAATTGTTGTGCCTGAATACTCATTTGATTGACAGCAATTAATGCTGGGCCGGCCACAATAGTTTGTTGCGGTGCTTGATAGGGGTATTGAATATCCGCTGGCGGCGAGTCCGCTTTAAGCGCGGCCAAACCCGCCACTGTCAATAATTCGGGAACAGGTTTTGCGACAGCGAAATCCTGCTCCAAGGGTTGAATGCGGCCAAAACTAAAAGGATAGGTTTGCGGTTCCAATTGGCTCGCCACAATCACTTCTGCGGCAGCAATAGTGCCTTGCACTTGAATGCTGGTGGTATTACCTGCAGCAAATAAATTCACGCCGCGCATCGCATTAACCGATTCCAATGGTTTGCCTTCTGCATTCAAAGCATTTACCTGCAAGAGCGCAGGGCTATTGCCAGAGTATTGAAAATACAAACGGCTGGCGCCTGCTGACAAAAAGCGCAACTCCAACCCGTGTGAATTAATAACTTTACCAGCCAAAGGAGCATCTACTTTTATGCGCTCAATACTAACCGGCAAGTTATAACTCAGCTCGCCTTTAATCGCGCCAATATTGGAAAGATTTATATTGCTGGGCAACAGAATTTTTTTTGTGCCGCGAATACCAAGATACGAAAGTGGTTGCCCCTGATCGAGTGCAGTGCCTTCGTAAATCATGTTGACATCAACCGCTCGACGCGCGCCCGATGTATCACAGCCACTTGTGGCTAATAGAGATTGATCCTGATGATCGACAATATCGGTAATACGCAATTGCACATCACCCGCGTCCTTGCCTAAATTGGGCAAATTAAAAGCGTTGGCATCCAGCGTAATTACCACACCTTTCGCCGTCGCCTCAATACTGCTAATCGTCACACCAAAAGGCCCCGCAATAGTTTGTGCGGCTAATGCAGGATTCAAATGGGCATTGGCTGAAAAATCTGGCAACTGTGCTGAAGTCAAATTGGTGAACTGCCGTGGCGTGTTATCAATCTGCTCTGCAGTGGCTGGACCAGTGCTTTCGCTCATAGCAAAGGTTCGCGCGAGCAAGGAATTAGCCCAGAGTTGCAATTGCGCTTCCAACTGTTCATCAAACATCACTGAGGCTGCTAACTGCTGATCGCTTTTGGTAATTTTCATTCGCTCATAAATCGGCAGAGTTTCAGGCCAATCTTGCGCGATAGTATTTTTTACCTCAGCCAATAGTGGCGCGACATTTTTTTCGGCAGTATTAATAAAGTCTTGATTGGCACCTACCAGCACCGCATTAAACTCCAATACTGGCGGCAGTACGCGCGGTGCAACACCGAGATAAATACCTTTTACCGGTGCAGAATCCAGCGATAATTTACCCAGCGCAATTGCGGTAGAAGCATCGGAAAACTGAGCGGGGTTTAGCAGGGCTACACTCAGCATTTGATTGGCGCTAATACGCTGCCAATCCGACAAATCTTTTTCCGCTGAGGCTGCTGCATCCATACGACCGCGAAAGGCAGCCACTCGCTCTGGTGCTCCTAAGATAATTCGGTCGGAATCAATTACCGCCATCATGACCGGATTTTTTGCACAGGTATTTTCATCCACCGACGAAAATACTATTTGCTGCGGAGACTCTTCATCTATCACATAATTTTGTGTTAGCCAGGCGCGAATCTTTTTGGCATCAAATTGCCCCGTCAACACCCAGAGCGGTTGGTTTTGATTATTAGCGCGATAGGCAGACACCCACACCTGATCCAATTGCTGCGCAATATTGATTCCGGATTGTTCCATTCTTTTCCAGAAATTATCGTCAGGAGCGGGCAGATTATGCAGCCCCTCTGCAGACTGCAGTACACCCGGCAGTTGCTGCAAACGCAACACATCGACATGGGCCAAAACAAATAGAGATTCAGTCGCCAGCGCATTTACAATTTGCTCTGACTTTGCCGTAACAGTTACCGGCTGCCAGAGCGGGCGCTTTAACCACAAAATAATGGATGCGGTTACCGCTATCGCCAACAAAATTGCCAACATGCCCCAAACAAAAGTGGATTTGTGGAAATCCACATCTGTATGTGCATCATCAACCTCTACTGCGCGATCTTCCTGGGCAGCTGGATTTGATGTTGGTTCTTGTGCTGATTTAATTTCAGCATCGACATCTGCAGTCGCTTCAGTTTCTATAGCCTGTTTAACGTTTATTTCTTTTTTAACTTCAGCTTCTTTTTTAACTTCAGCTTCTTTTTTAACTTCAGCTTCTTTTTTAACTTCAGCTTCTTTTTTAACTTCAGCTTCTTTTTTAACTTCAGCTTCTTTTTTAGCTTCAGCTTCTGCTTCTGCTTCTGCTTCTGCTTCTGCTTCTGCTTCTGCTTCTGCTTCTGCTTCTGCTTCTGCTTCTGCTTCTGCTTCTACAGTGTTGTTTAGCTGAACACTTACTTTTACTTCATTTTTTGACTCTGCCTTAACTTCTACTGCAGGTTCGGATTCGGGCTCAGATTCGATTTCTTTTTCGGCGGGGACATACACCTCCGATGCAACTGGCGCCTCTGGCTCTGCATCAACATAAGCCGTGGTTTCAAGCTCATCGCGTGCCGAAGTTGCTTCCGATACTGCCGGCTCAGATTCAGATTCAGATTCAGATTCAATTTGATTTTGCGGCTGCGCATTTTTATCGGCGTCCGCTTCTGCTATATGAGTAGTTATGTCGTCGGGCGATTCCACTGGCTCGCGCACAATAATTTTTTTAACCAGCAGTTGGCGCGGCGGTTCATCTTCATCGTCCAGCTCTTCATCCAGACTATGCAGTTCCAACTCCAGCTCAATTTGGTCGGCAATATTATCGACATCGGGCGCGGTTATACTTACCGCATCCAGATACACACCCGCCTCCAAAAATGCCGCACGCCACTGCTCAACCTCGGCGGGGCTTTCCAGCACCTTAATTACGCTGGGACGTTGGGAGAGAAATAACAAACGAATTGTTTTTGGTTTTAATTGGAGCAACTGCGCCAAATTGCCCACAACTTGATCCGCATCAAATCCTGCAACAAATTGGTTTTTATAGATAAGCTTGTACACAAAAACTCCTTCAGTTTTCAGAGTTATGCTGTGATCTTATTCGTTTATTACAGACACAGTCTTTCTGAAAGCACTAAAAAAGGAAACGCTTTGCAGCGCAACGAACATAAACAATGATAGCTCCGCGCAAGTTGTTGCGAAGCTCATTGCGGAATAAATTACAGAGGCAAACTAGAACTTAGTCTTCTTGCAAAAAGCGTAGCCCCACGCCGGCGGGTTCAACACGCACCACTTCCAGTTGCAATATAGGGGCGTCGTCCATCAGCCCCTGCACCTGACCAGTAAGGCGCGTTCCAATTGGCGGGATTTGCTCTGGCTCAAGCACAACAAAAACACCACCATCAGAAATGTCACGGGTTTTTACCAACAACTCGCCCACGGAATCATGGGCAATTTTAATCCGGCAAGCAAAGGTAGTGCGCACATGCCGACGTTTGTCTTTCGAGTTCATGAAAGCTCCTGAATTATTGTTGTTGTACCGCTATGTTTTATTACTGCCGCAGATTGCTTAAAAAATAAAGGCGGAATAACCGCCCCTACTTTATCGTCACTTATCGGTCACTTCAGCCTTATCGACCTTTTGGAAACCGCGCGGAAGCTTGTTGCCGCGCCGACCGCGTTCACCCTTGTAATGCTCCAGATCAGACAATTTCAAGGTAATGTGACGTTTACCTGAATGCAGCGTCAGGCATTGACCCGGATTGATGACATTAACCGAAACCACAAACTCTTCGCGCGTTGCCGCTCGCGCCGAGGGTATATTCATAATCTTATTCCCTTTACCACGCGCCAGCTCGGGCAACTCGGTCACCGGGAACACTAATAAACGGCCATCATTACTGACCGCAGCGAGCAATGCCTGTTCGGGATTATCAAGTAATTGCGGCGGCAAAACCAGCGCTGCATCAGGTAAAGTTAACAAGGCTTTACCGGCTTTATTTTTACTGGTGAGATCTTCAAGACGAGCGATAAAACCATAGCCCGCATCGGACGCCAGCAATACCCGCTGCTGATCGGCCCCCATTAACGCTCCTTCAAAGGTCGCACCATTGGGAGGGCTGATTCGCCCACTCAACGGCTCACCCTGACCGCGCGCTGACGGCAGGTTGTGTGCAGGCAGAGAATAGCTACGGCCGGTTGAGTCGATCAGGATCACCTGCTGATTGCTCTTGCCGCGCAATGCAAACTTAAAGCTGTCGCCGGCTTTATAACTTAAACCAGCTGGATCTATCTCGTGCCCCTTCGCGGCGCGAATCCAACCCTTATCCGAAATTACCACTGTAACTGGATCAACACTCAACAATTCAGTTTCAGTCAGAGCTTGAGCTTCAGCGCGCGCCACGATTGGCGAGCGGCGATCATCGCCAAAGGCCTCAGCAATTTGGATCAACTCTTTGCGCACCAGATTTTTTAATTTGACTGCCGATTCAAGAATTTTTTGCAAACCGTCGCGCTCTTTTTCCAACGCGGTTTTCTCTTCCAGAATTTTCATCTCTTCCAAACGCGCCAACTGACGCAATTTGGTTTCGAGAATATATTCAGCTTGCATTTCAATTAAATTGAAACGTTCCATCAACACTGGTTTGGGGTTATCTTCTTCGCGAATAATGCGAATTACTTCGTCCACATTGAGGAACACCACCATCAATGCCGCCAAACGCAGTAAGCGCTCTTCTACTTTTTCCAAACGGTATTGCAATCGGCGACGGGTAGTAACGGTTCTAAAGCTCAACCATTCAGTCAAAATTTTGCCGAGCGATTTCACCGCCGGGCGGCCATCGATTCCAATCATGTTCATATTGACACGATAGGTGCGTTCAAGCTCGGTGGTAGCAAATAGATGCTGCATCACCTGCTCAACATCAACACGATTTGAGCGCGGAATAATAACTAATCGCGTAGGATTTTCATGATCCGATTCATCGCGCAAGTCGGCAACCATAGGCAATTTTTTTGCTTGCATTTGCGCGGCAATTTGCTCGAGAATTTTTGCACCACTGACCTGATGCGGTAGTGCGGTGATAATCACATCGCCCGATTCTTCATCTTTTTGCCAGACCGCACGCATGCGCACACTGCCGCGCCCGGTCTCGTACATTTTAATAAGGTCTTCACGCGGCGAAATAATTTCCGCCTCGGTGGGCATATCCGGCCCTTGAATAAACTCGCATAACTCTGTCACGGTGGCCTGTGGATTATCGAGCAGATGCACACAAGCATTCACGACTTCACGCAAATTGTGTGGGGGAATATCGGTCGCCATACCTACCGCGATACCGGTAGTGCCGTTCAGCAATACGTTGGGCACACGTGCGGGCAATACGATAGGTTCTTCCAGCGTGCCGTCAAAATTCGGCTGCCAATCAACCGTGCCCTGCCCCAACTCTTCCAGCAAAACTTCACTGTATTTGGTGAGACGCGATTCGGTATAACGCATCGCCGCAAAGGATTTTGGATCGTCGGGTGAACCCCAGTTGCCCTGGCCATCAACCAGCGTATAGCGATAGGAAAATGGCTGCGCCATCAACACCATGGCTTCATAGGATGCGGAGTCGCCGTGCGGGTGAAATTTACCAATCACATCGCCCACGGTACGCGCGGATTTTTTATATTTGGCACTGGCTTTTAAACCCAACTCACTCATCGCATACACTATGCGGCGCTGAACCGGTTTAAGACCATCACCAATGTGTGGCAAAGCGCGATCGAGGATCACATACATGGAATAATCGAGATAGGCTTTCTCGGTGTAGTCTTTGAGCGCGATACGCTCATCGGCCTCGGGCAGGGTTATTTCGTCACTCATTGAATATCCTGAAAATACAAAATTCAGCTTGCTCGATTGATGAATACTAAGAAATTATAGCGCTAATGTGGCTTAACGCTTTTTGGCAGTCAGTGGAATTGAGCCTTGCTCATTGATACGCAGAGCGGGCAACCAAGCACTAAAATCCAGTTTGGCAGAAAAAGAGTAATTTACATTTTCTTTCACCCCATTGCGACCAAAGTGTTCTAGCAGTCGCACCAACTGCAATACATTTGCAGTAACAACGACTTTTACCGGCGTCTCTTGATAAGCAGTCAGCGCGGGCAACTGATCACTGACACCGCTGAGCACTTCGAAGTTTTCTATGCCGATGGTGTAGGACATGCCACGCAGACTGAGATCGCGATCATTTGGGTTAGCGATCAATAAACTGATTTCAATCGGCTGGCTAAACCCCTGCGCCGGTAATAATTGTGCCCCCACAACTTTTACTGTGGGCTGCTCCATTTTTGGCTGCAAACTTGAACAGCTTGCCAAGACTAAACTGCAGGTTATTAAAAAAAATTTGATCACTGTTTTGATATTTATTACAGCAATCATTGTTACGATTCGACGCATTATTTTTTTTGTAGCGGCAATAATTTTCACTTCAATCCCCTTCCCAACAAAAATGTGAATACCAGCACTTGCACATTAACCTCAATGTGATCTAATCCGCGCTCTTTTTACTGGATATTCGTCTTTAGCTTCGTACCGATGGGCCAGTAAAATAAGACTAGACATTATCATTCCGGGAAAATAGCAGCGAGCTTCTGCTGGCATCACCCGACCATTGACGGTCAGCTTATAAGTATTATTCACGTTTAACTGACTAAAACCCTATGCCCAACTCACCGTGTAAAACATTGATTAATCCGGATGAGCTATTCGGCAGTCGCGATCTTCGCCTACAAGATCGGCGCGATAGCCAGTATCTGCAATTAGTGCATTTATGTACGGGCTTTAATTTTTCGGTATTGCAATTACAGCGCAAAATTTTTAGCCATCTCAGTCGCAAGATGGTGCCGGGTACTCTGGAGTTTGTATTAGCGACGCACGATGAAACGAATAATTATTGGTACAGTATGACACCTGGCTTGGCCAGCCTAACAATGCTTAACGATTACGTTAAACATTATGAGGTCGATATTTTGCACATGCATTTGTTTGGCGAAGATGATGACGACTACAATCAATTTACCGACAATGGTTTTTATTAGTCGAGTCTATTCACCCATCTCTGCTTCAAATTCTTCGAGCAAATCGAGCGGTTCCAGCTCTTCGCCCTCCAGCGCGTCATTCCAATTAATGCCCACCAACAGCACATCTTCATGCAGACCAGGTAACCAATCTTCAAGAAATTCCACCAGCTCCACCGCCACTGGTTTGTAGTCTTTCCAGTCATCCTGACAATGCGCTTGAGCAAAACTTTCCTGCGACCAAAACGGCATTACATCAACATCGTCATGCGCCTCTGACCCACTCAGCGCCCAACCGTCGGGACCTTCCAAGCCCCAGACACAACCTAACTCCATAGCTTCTACGATAAAACGATCCAGATTTTCTGCAGGGTCGTCGCTCAGCGGATCGATTGTGATTATGTCGTTCATGTTAAAACCTTTTGGAGTTTATAAACTGAGACTTGCGCCTTCGGACTTGAGCCAGGCACGATCTGCCTTGAAGGTTGGGCAGACGCTGGCGACCAACGCCCAAAAATCCGCACTGTGATTGTGGTGACGCAGGTGGCTGACTTCGTGGGCGACAAGATAATCGACTATGGCCTCTGGGGCTAGCAGTATCTGCCAGTTGTACTGGATCGCGCCGCGGCTGGTGCAGTGCCCCCACTTGGAGCGAGTTGCCTTGATGCTCACCTGGGTGCACACCAAACCCATCACCTGAGCCAAGCGCCTGGTTTTATCGGTGAGAATGCACAATGCCTGCTGTTGATACCAGCGGCTGAGCAGCTGGCGAATTTGTGTTTCTTCATCCACCCGCACGCGCGACGATAAAATCAGATGCAGCTGCTGATCGATACGCGCAATCGCTGCTCGCGCGCCGCGCCCAAGCACCAGTGTTAATGCTTCACCCATAAATGGAACCTGACCGCCCTGCACATAACGACGCGGCTCAGGCTGGAGCGCTAAAGCCTGCTGTTGCTCGGCAATCTTAGCCTTTACCCAGACCGCTTTTTCCTGCAAAAAACCCATCAGTACCGATTGCGCAACCCCCATGGGTGCGCGCACCACCACCTGGGCTTTGCGGATTTCAATACTAATACTGCGCCGCTTGGGTGAGCGGGCGATACTGAATTCAAAACCCAAGTCTGTAGGGGCAGGCGTCGATCTTTTTAAGCTGAACCACTCAGTCATTGTTATGCCTGAGCGCAAAAAAGAAGAAATGGACATTAAGAAAAGGCAAGAGTAGACACCTTGTATTGATCGAGGTGACAAAGATAACACAGGTTGATGCCGGCAAACTCAGTAGAAGCCGAGCGTGTGATCCTTGCGCGCAACATAAACGGAGGTTATCCCAAGCTCCATCCGGCGGGTAATCGCCGCTTCGGCTTTTAATTCACCGGCACGAAAGCTGGCGAGACCATCATAAAACATGGCAGTAAAAAAATCGGCGTCAGCATCGCGCGGGGTGAACACCTCTATGCGGCACATGCTGGCATGGCAGCTGATACTATTGATACTGACTCGCTGTAACCCCTGATGTCGGGCGAACATGTCGCGCAGCGACTGCTCGTATGCGCTGGCCCACTCAACATCCACAGGCTCACGTTCAAAGATTGCTGTAGCACGCTGGTAAACACTGTTCTCCACTTGCTGTACAGCCGCACGCGCAGCTTCTGGATCAAGCCTCACCTCTGAGCTTACTTTTGGTTCAAGTGGCTCCGTCGGCGTTTGTGTAAAGACGACCTGGGGAGATTTAATGTCAACCCTGACATTGACCGCTTTTGGGTGAAAGTTTGCAGATTGCTCATGCCCTGTTAAATGACTATTTATACGGTCATCCTTACCTGGTGCTGGCGCATCCGCAAACTGTAGATAAAGTGCCAACAACAGTATTGGTGCCACCAATAGAGTAGTCCACAGAGGCAAAGCGTTGTTTGTATCTGGTCGATTCACGCACCACCTCAAATAATTTGCGCGCAACTGACCCCGACAGGAATCGCACCATTCCTGTCGGGTAATGCAGTGTTATGTTATGCGATTAACGGCAGGTAACTACCGGCGTTTCTACACTATTACCATTGGTATTACCCTGAAAGCCAAATTCAGCCGTCTGCCCGGTAATCAAAGTGCCATTCCAACTGAGATTAGTCGCCGAGTATGGATTGCTTCCGGTAAGCGTCGCATTCCAGGAACTGGTAATACGGTTGCTACCGGTATATTGCCAACTCGCGGTCCAGCCAGTCTTGGTTGCGCTAGCCGTATTGGTTACGCGAATCACACCGGTAAAACCGCTGCCCCATGAGTTAGTAACTACATAGGTACAACTCAAGCCCGCAGTAGTACCTGCACTGCTGGATGCCCTGCTGGAAGCGGGTGTAGAGCTGGGTGCAACACTTGAACGACTGGATGAAGCGGGGGCGATACTCGAGCGACTTGATGAGGCTGGCGCAATGCTCGATCTACTCGATGATGTTGCAGGGACTGAGCTGGCGCCACCGCCGCCGATTTGCACATCGATACACCCGTGAAAGCGCTCATAGGTTGGCGGCTCGCGCCCCCATTCGGCGTATATCACATGGCGACCCGTGCGCGCCGGTACAGTACAGGTGGTGTGAATATGTGCTGTGGCTTTTTCCGCACGTACGTTGGGATAGGCGCCGGGATTGTCGTCGTTGTAGGGCAAATCACAGAAAGGTTGATCTTCAAAATCCGCCCACGTTAGCTCTCGCCCTACTTGATAAGTAAAGCCCGGCTTGGTAATCCAGTAGCGAAAATCGGACGTGTCATCAAAGTGCGGGCCATTGCTAATATCCCACGAGAACACTTGCCGCCCCGAACTGATGTTATTGACCGGCCAATTAATGGCATTGTCCCACGGGGTTTTACCGCCCTGCCATGTTTCACTGTCAAAACCACATACGTGCTTGGTTGATGGCCCCAACACTTTACGCCCCTGATGATGATTCAACACGCTCATATAGGAGTAGCCGCCGTTAAAGTCATTCGCAAATGCATCGCCACAAACAGGATACCTGGCGGTTCCATTGGCGACCTCATCGGGCTTGGTGACCTTGCCGCAGAAGTAATTGCGCGCACCGGGACTATCGACAAAACCATGCCCGAAACTCAATGCAGACAAGGCCATTATCACAGCGCTCAACCCACTCGTCGTCATAAAATTATTTTTCATTATTAACATCCTCACTTAACCGGATTTAGACACGACTCCCTGCTTCGGGAATCACCGTCGCCATCGGATTTACCTGTATTGCGGTGCAACTATTTAGCGAAAGAATAATCCATGCGCCACACAGGCAAACCAAAAGGCGATGCACAATCAGTAGTCCAGCGAGTGCTTATGAACAGCAAAATCATAGGAGAGAGCACGGTCGATCTTATTATTATGCGATTCACCACAAATACATCCTAATTTCCTGAGTGGCGAGCAGATGGACAACCGAACCCAAGATAATCCGCCCATGCGACAGCGCTGTCAAACCATTGGAAAACTGAGGCGACAAAGAAAGATTAAATTGTTGGTGAATACAAAATGAAAGAATGTTTAGGCGCCAACCAGCCAAGCTCGACTTTGGTGCATGAGCGCTGGCCGTCGCCAAAGATGCTACAGATCGGAAACGCTAGCTGTTTCAACACGGCCATCTAGCAATATTTTTAATTGCAGTACTTTTGTCTGTGATGGATTTTCCACCCTTACCAAATAATAGCCCCGTCCGTTTTCGACAATCTGCGCGGCGCCTACTGGCAAATCGCGCCAACTCTGTTCCAGCTGTGGTAAACCCAAGGCTGGCTGGGCGGCGAAACTGGCATCCCGCGCGGCGGCCAACGCAATCTCTACCGCCTTTTTCATCGTCACCGGCATATGATCATGCCCTTCGTGCGCATTAGCCATCGACAGAAACAACAACGTCAGGAGCGGGCTAAAGACTTGCAGTATCTTACGCATAAGAACCTCACTGTTATTCATTATTTGCTAAACTGCGGCACTCTCTTTTTTTTCAGGCAGTGCGCTGCCTATGCAGGAATTATAAAAATACATGAATGACAAACTTTTCATCCGCTTGCAACATTTGATTCCCCAACACGGCCTTTCGCGCGCCGCTGGCTGGTTGGCCAGCACAGAAAACTCGCTGATAAAAAATACCTTTATCAAGTGGTTTGTCAAACGCTACAAGGTGGATATGAGTCTAGCTGCGGAAGAAAACCCGCTTGCCTATTCCTGTTTCAATGATTTTTTTACTCGCGCATTAAAAGCCGATGCTCGTCCAATCGATAACAATGCCGATGCAATTGTCTGCCCGGCCGATGGCGCCATCAGTCAAGCAGGTAAGATTGTCGATGGTCGCATCTTTCAAGCAAAAGGTCAGAGCTACACAGCTTTGGAATTGCTCGGCGGCGATGAAGCTCTCGCTGCCGAATTTGCCGATGGCAATTTTGCTACCGTGTATTTATCACCACGAGATTACCACCGCGTACATATGCCCTACGGCGGAAAATTGCGCGCGATGGTGAGCATTCCCGGTGAATTATTTTCGGTCAATACAGTAACCGCAGAGAATGTACCGCGCTTGTTTTCCCGCAATGAACGCGCGGTCGCCATTTTTGATACCGATATCGGCCCCATGGCCGTTGTGCTAGTAGGCGCAATGATTGTCGCTGGTATTGAAACCGTATGGGACGGTCAAATCGCGCCGTTTGCAAGCCGCGAAATCGCCACTTCGCTTTACCCCTACCAAAATATTACTCTCAACAAAGGCGATGAAATGGGGCGATTTAAATTAGGCTCAACGGCGGTGGTGTTATTTGCGAAAAATAAAATACAGTGGGACGAGCAATTCAAAGCCGCAAGCCCAACCAAAATGGGCGAGCGCATGGGCAAAATAATTCAGTAGATCTACACCAACGATACACTAAACAAAAAGGCCAATCGCATGATTGGCCTTTTTGTTTTTATTGCAAGGTGCTACTCATTGTTGATCGCCGGGATAATCTTTGCGCAGCTCTACGGGTTTATCCTGATGTTTGCGCAACTTAATATTAATCATCTCTACCCCGAGTGAAAACGCCATCGCAAAGTAGATGTAACCCTTGGGCACATGCACATCAAACCCTTCAACCAGGAGAGTTAGACCAACAATCACCAAGAATGACAAGGCGAGAATTTTAAGAGTGGGATGGGCGTCGACAAAATCGCCAATTGACTTGGCAGCAAACAGCATCACACCCACCGCAATGATAATCGCAATTGCCATAATCTCTACCTGATCAACCAAGCCTACAGCAGTGATAACTGAGTCGAGCGAAAAAACAATATCCAGTACTGCTATTTGCACTAGCACAATCATCAAACCATGAGTGGCAATATTGCGCTCCGTTTCAACGGCACCTTCAAGACTATTGTGAATTTCGTGCGTCGCTTTGGCGATTAGAAACAAGCCACCGCCAATTAAAATAATGTCGCGCCCGGAAATTTCTTCTCCCAGTACACTAAATAACGGATCAACCAACCCCATAATCCACGCCAGCGAGAAGAGCAACGCCAAGCGCGTAATCATTGCCAAACCCAAACCCACATTGCGCGCGAACTTGCGCTGGGCATCCGGTAGACGACCAACCAGAATCGAAATGAAAATAATATTGTCGATTCCCAATACAATTTCCAACGCTGTGAGTGTTGCCAATGCAACCCAGGCTTCCGGACTTGCCAACCATTCAAACATCATTAACTCCAGTGATAGTTGCTACGAATAAAACGCCCATTAAAAAACCGCAGACAATTCTGCCTGCGGTTTTCAAAAAAACACCTTAACGCTAAGATCAGCTACGTGTTGTTAGCCGACTCAGAAGCGCCATCAAACCTTTCTTTTCATTCTTCATTAAATAATGATCGCGAATACTGGCGATATCCACATCGTAACTGCCGGGTTCAAGATCCCGTGCAATCTCAATTTTTTCAATTTCATAACGCGTTTTTTTACCGGAATCGAGCAGCTCTTGTTTGCGTTTGTCATCTTCCGACAAATCTAGCAGCAAATATTCACCTAGCGGCTGCTTATATGCATCCAGTACAACAATGACTCGCGGCTTTAGCCGACGCTCAAAATTTTGCTCAACAACAACGGCCACTTCACCCGTGCTTAACTCGACCAATGTGCCAGTAGGATAAAGCCCAATGGCGCGAATAAACTCCACTACCAGTTCTTCTTGAAATTGAATATTGCGCAATTCGTAGAGCTTGGCCACAGCTTTGGAGGGCGCAATGGGGTGACGCGAACCACGCGGGTTAGTAACAAAATCGTAATAGGTGACTATGCCTGCAATCTTGCCCAGCAAGGGAATTTTATCGCCCGACAAGCCCTGTGGAAAACCGCTACCATTCAATCGCTCACAGTGGGTTTTCACCACGCTAATCACTCGCGGCTCGACTCCCGGCGTCTTACGCAGAATTTCACAGCCGAGTTCAATAAACGTTTCGTAGAGATGCTCTTCTTCTGTGCTTCGCTCCATTTTAGAAAGCAAAGCTACATCTAACATGACCTTTCCTACATCTTTTAACAAAACGCCCATCGCCAATACATCCAAATCGCGCTTGGGCAGGCCAATGTGGCGACCAAATAAAATCGCCCATACGGATGAACGCACGGCATGGCTATAGGTGTATTCGTCTTTTTCCTGCACCCGCGACAACCAAGTGAAGGCATCAGGATTGCGCAGTACGCTGTCTACCATTTCGCTGGCAACACGTTTGGTTTCACCCAAAGATAGGGAGTCAAATTGATTTTTTTCGAGCTGCTCCATCACCTCTTCCACTGCGCCGTAAACTTTTTGATGCAATTGCCGCGCTTTTTTCACCTCGCGCTGCAAGGGCTCAACTTCGCGATAAAGTCCGCGCTGAATTTTAAGTGGCGCTACAGTTTCGTTAAAAGAGCTCGCTCGCTCGCGAATAGGAGCCTTTTTGCCAGAGGGGGCAAGGGTTTTCAGATTGGCTGCGATCGGACCGCGACCTTTTTCAATATCGATAAAAACGTAGTTACAGAGAGCCTTGAGCTGATTAACTTCACCCAGATCACGCAAATAAAACCCCTGTAGGGGAAAAGGGGTTTGTGACCAAGGGCGATCCAGCCCCGACACAAACATGCCTATGGTTAACTCATTAACGTCAACTTTGACTTGCTTGATTCCCACGCCTATTCCCCACAGCACCTTCAGGTGCGCATTATCAGCCTTATTTAGTTCGGGACTTCGATAAACACTCCTGAGTTGCACAGCGGCTCTCACAAATCTCATCCGTCTGCGCAACCTGACTCAGGCTCTAAATTATCCTAAAAAACCTTAATAGTGCGTGGAGTGTAATCAAGAAAGGCGCGCCATGCCATAGCCGGTAGATTAAAGGCGCAATCTCTAGTCTGCAAGGCAATAACTATGGATGATACTGCGCAGACAACTCATGAACTGCATCAATAAACGCACCGGCATGAGCGGGATCAACCTCTGGCGTAATGCCGTGCCCCAGATTAAACACATGACCAGAGCCATTACCGTAAGCGGCCAAAATACTGCCCACTTCAGCGCGAATACGCTCGGGCGAGGCATACAAAATTGTCGGATCCATATTGCCTTGTAGCGCAACGTGCTTGCCAACGCGCGCGCGCGCAGCAGCTATATCCGTGGTCCAATCCAGGCCTAATGCCGTTGCACCAGTAGCCGCCATAGATTCCAACCACTGGCCACCACCTTTGGTAAACAGAATCACAGGCACTTGGCGCCCCTCATGCTCGCGAATCAAACCGCTGACAATTTTCTGCATGTACTTGAGTGAAAACTCTTGGTAGGCAGCATGGGACAAAGCGCCGCCCCAGGTATCAAAAATCTGTACCGCTTGCGCGCCGGCAGTAATTTGCGCATTGAGATAAACGGTCACTGAGTCAGCCAATACATCCAATAAGCGATGCATCACCTGCGGCTGGTTGTAGAGCATTTCTTTGGCGCGGCGAAAATCGCGGCTGGAGCCACCTTCGATCATGTAGGTCGCCAGCGTCCAAGGGCTACCCGAGAAGCCAATCAAGGGCACGCGGCCATTAAGCTCGCGGCGAATGGTTTTGACTGCGTTAACTACGTAGGGTAGGTCCTGCTCCGGGTTAATCACTTTAAGCGCATTCACATCGGCTTCTGTGCGTACGGCTTTTTTAAACTTGGGTCCTTCGCCGGTCTCAAAATAGAGACCTAAACCCATGGCGTCGGGGATTGTGAGAATATCGGAGAAGAGAATTGCCGCATCCAGACCGGGATAGCGATCCAGCGGCTGCAGAGTCACCTCACAAGCCGCGTCGGGATTAGTGCAGAGCCCCATAAAATCGCCCGCTTTAGCGCGGCTGGCGCGATATTCTGGCAAGTAGCGGCCAGCTTGGCGCATCATCCAGACTGGCGTTACATCAACAGGTTGCTTCAGCAATGCACGCAGAAAACGGTCGTTTTTGAGCTCTGTCATTCTCTTATCCTCAGGCCATTAGCCTTGCTTGTGTTATGGATAAAACAAACCCCGCAAAGGCGGGGTTGTAGGGGCGCCGCTTGCTGCACCCAAAATCACCAAAAGATCAGGGCGCGGCAAGCAGCGCCCCTACGGGATTAAACCTGTAGATAATCCAAAATACCATCAGCGGCTTCACGACCTTCCCAAATAGCGGTAACCACCAGATCAGAACCGCGCACCATATCGCCACCGGCAAACACTTTCGGATTGCTGGTCTGGAACTTGTACTGCTGCTTCTCAGGCGCGATCACACCACCCCAATCATTGGTTTTAACACCGTTTGTTTCGAACCAAGGCTGTGGACTTGGGCGGAAACCAAAAGCGATCAAGACCACGTCGGCAGGCAAAATTTCTTCTGAACCGGGAACCACCACCGGGCTGCGACGACCATTAGCATCTGGCTCACCCATTTTGGTAGTGACTACTTTAACGCCCTCTACCTTACCATTACCAACCACTTCAACTGGCTGACGGTTGTAGAGAAATTGCACGCCTTCTTCTTTGGCATTGGCAACTTCGCGCTTGGAACCGGGCATGTTTTCTTCGTCGCGACGGTAAGCACAACTTACGCTCAACGCGCCCTGACGAATAGAAGTGCGGTTACAGTCCATGGCGGTATCACCACCACCGAGCACCACAACTTTTTTGCCTTTTACGCTAATGAAATCTTCCGGGCTCTTTTCAAAGCCGAGATTGCGGTTCACGTTGGCAACCAAAAATGGCAATGCATCGTAAACACCGGGCAGGTCTTCACCGGGGAAGCCGCCTTTCATATAGGTGTAAGTCCCCATACCCATGAATACTGCATCGTAATCGCGCAGCAATTCTTCCATGGTGATGTCTTTGCCCACTTCGGTATTCAAACGGAATTCGATACCCATTTCGGTAAAGATTTCGCGGCGACGGCTCATCACTGATTTTTCCAGCTTGAACTCGGGAATACCAAAAGTCAGCAAGCCACCGATTTCAGGGTACTTGTCGAACACCACTGGTTTAACGCCGTTGCGCACCAGTACGTCGGCACAGCCAATACCTGCAGGGCCAGCGCCGATAATAGCGACTTTTTTATCAGTCCAAACCACTTTGGACATATCCGGCTTCCAGCCCATAGCGAAAGCGGTATCGGTAATGTACTTCTCGGCGTTGCCGATAGTCACCGCACCAAAACCGTCATTCAGGGTACAGGCGCCTTCACACAGACGATCCTGCGGGCAGACACGGCCGCACACTTCGGGCAGGGAGTTAGTCTGATGACTCAACTCCGCCGCTTCAAAAATATTGCCTTCAGAGATCAGCTTCAACCAGTTGGGGATGAAGTTGTGCACCGGGCACTTCCACTCACAATAGGGGTTACCACATTCCAGACAGCGATGTGCCTGCCCCTCTACCTCTTCTTTGGCAAAGGGTTGGTAGATCTCCACAAAGTTGCGTCTGCGGGTTTCTATATCTTTCTTGGTGGGGTCTTGACGACCCACATCGAGAAACTGAAAGTCATTGTTTAAACGTGCTGACATAATCTTGACCTCACTCGTCACCAAGAGTTATTCGCCGCGCTGGCGGAAACTAACCAACAAACTGCCCAAAGACGCTGCTTTAGGTTTAACCAGCCAGAACTTACCGATGTAGTCATCGAAGTTGTCCAGCAGGTGTTGGCCCCAGGCACTTTCAGTCTCTTGCACAAATTCTTCAATCACGGTGCGCAGATGATGGCGATGCGCTTCCAGTGCTTCGGTATTGATACGATGGATATCCACCAACTCGTGGTTGTAGCGATCCACAAAGTCATTGGCTTCATCCAATACATAGGCAAAACCACCGGTCATACCGGCACCGAAGTTAACCCCGGTTTGACCCAGTACGGTCACTACACCGCCGGTCATGTATTCACAGCAGTGATCGCCCGCACCTTCCACTACCACATGGGCACCGGAGTTACGCACACCACAGCGCTCACCTGCAGTACCGGCTGCAAACAGCTTACCGCCGGTTGCACCATACAAACAGGTATTCCCCATAATGCTGGTTTTGTTCGATTTGAAGCCGGAGCTGCGCGGTGGGCGAATGACCAGCTTACCGCCTGCCATACCTTTACCTACGTAGTCGTTGGCATCACCTTCGAGATACATTTCCAAGCCACCGGCGTTCCACACACCAAAGCTTTGACCTGCGATACCGGTCAGCTTCAGCTTCAATGGTTTGTCGGCCATTCCTTGGTTGCCGTAGCGCTTGGCGATTTCACCACTGATACGCGCACCGATGGAGCGGTCGCAGTTGGTGATATGGAATTCAAACTCACCGCCGGTTTTGGCTTCGATGGTTGGCAGCAATACCTTGATCATCGCCTCAGCGGTTTCGCCTTTATCAAACGGCTCGTTTTTGCTGACTGCACAAAGTTGCGGCTTGGTTTCAAGGAACGCATCGGTATGGATGATTGGTTTTAAATCCAATTGTTGTTGTTTAACCGTTTCGCCTTCGAGAATCTGCAACAGATCCACACGGCCAACCAGATCACCCAGAGTGCGTACACCTAAACGCGCCATCCACTCACGAGTTTCTTCTGCCACGAACTTGAAGAAGTTCATCGCCATTTCAACCGTGCCTATGTAGTGGTCTTTACGCAGCTTATCTTGCTGGGTAGCAACACCGGTCGCACAGTTGTTCAAATGGCAAATACGCAGGTATTTACAGCCGAGCGCCACCATTGGGCCAGTACCAAAACCGAAGCTTTCCGCACCCAGCATGGCCGCTTTCACTACGTCCAGACCGGTTTTCAAACCGCCGTCGGTTTGCACCCGGACTTTATCGCGCAAGTCGTTAGCACGCAGAGTTTGGTGAGTTTCAGACAGACCCAACTCCCACGGCGAACCCGCATACTTAATAGAAGTCATTGGGCTGGCCGCCGTACCGCCATCGTAACCAGAGATGGTGATCAAATCGGCATAGGCCTTGGCCACACCGGCAGCGATAGTACCTACACCTGGGCGCGATACCAGCTTCACCGATACCAACGCATCTGGGTTAACTTGTTTCAAGTCATAAATCAGCTGCGCCAAATCTTCGATCGAGTAGATATCGTGATGCGGCGGAGGCGAAATAAGAGTCACACCGGGAACCGAGTGACGCAGTCGCGCAATCAGCGCATTCACTTTACCGCCGGGCAACTGACCGCCTTCACCGGGTTTTGCACCCTGGGCGACTTTAATTTGCAGCACTTCAGCGTTAACCAAATAGGCTGGAGTCACACCAAAGCGGCCAGAGGCAACCTGCTTGATTTTGGAAGTCTTGATGGTGCCGTAACGCGCCGGATCTTCACCACCTTCACCTGAGTTAGAGCGTCCGCCCAAGCGGTTCATGGCTTCAGCCAAGGCTTCGTGCGCCTCTGGCGACAAAGCACCGAGCGACATACCGGCCGAGTCGAAACGCTTGATGATGCTTTCGATTGGCTCAACTTCAGACAAAGGCACCGGCTTGCAGGCATCTTCACGGATGGCCAATAGGTCGCGCAGCATGGATACCGGGCGCTTGTTTACCAAATCCGCGTAATTGCGCCAGAGCGCATAGTTACCGCTCTGCACTGCCTTTTGCAGGCTTTGCACAACATCCGGGTTGTAGGCGTGATACTCCGAGCCGTGTACATACTTGAGCAAACCGCCCTGAACAATCGGCTTGCGATCCAACCAGGCAGTCTGCGCCAAAATTTTCTGATCCGCTTCCAAATCTTCGAAGCGCGCGCCCGCCACACGGGATGGCGTGCTTTCAAAGCACATAGAAACCACTTCTTCCGACAGACCAATCGCTTCAAACAATTGCGCACTGCGGTAGGAGGTAATAGTGGAAATACCCATTTTCGACAGGATTTTCAGCAAACCCTTGTCGATACCTTTACGGTAGTTTTTGTAGGCTGTATCAACATCGCTGAGCAATTCACCGGTTTCGATCAGATCGTTGAGCACGTAGTAGCTCAGGAATGGATACACAGCGGTGGCGCCGTAACCAATCAACGCAGCGATTTGATGTGGATCGCGGGCGCTGCCGGTCTCCACAATCAGGTTAGCATCACAGCGCAAACCAACGTTAGTCAAATGCTGGTTGACCGCACCCACTGCAAGCAGCGCCGCAATCGGCAATTGGCCCTTCGCAAAGCCTGCATCGCTCAATACGATCAACACTTTGCCCGACTTAACCGCAGCAGCTACGTCGTCGCACAGCTTGGTTAATGCCGCTTTCAGATTGGTCTCGTCAGCATTGTAATAAAGCGAGAATGTTGCCTGCTCATAACCAGGGCGGTTCAGACTCATCAAACCACGGAACTTCTCTGGCGAGAGTACGGGCGAAGTCAGAATCACGCGGTCAGCATGTTCGGGCAATTCATCATAAACGGGTAATTCACGGCCGAGACAGGTTTCCAGCGACATTACAATCGCTTCACGCAATGGGTCGATTGGCGGGTTGGTAACCTGGGCAAACTGCTGACGGAAGTAGTCATACAGCGAGCGCTGCTGACGTGACAGCACGGCCATTGGGGTATCGTCACCCATGGAGCCAACGGCTTCCTGACCACCTTCCGCGAGTGGGCGCAACAACTGGTCGCGCTCTTCAAAGCTGACCTGGAACATTTTCATATTGGCTTTCAGCGCAATACCATCCAGACCGTTTTCTTTGGCGTCGGTGTTCAGGGTAGATTCAATGCGCAGCGCGCGCTCTTTCAGCCACTTTTTATAGGGCTGGGTAGATTTCAACTGATTGTCGATATCTTTGGTGTTATGCAAAGTGCCAGTCAATGTATCGATCGACATAATCTGGCCTGGGCCAAGGCGACCTTTTGCCACTACGTCAGCCGGATCGTAAGCGTACACGCCCACTTCCGACGCCACGGTGATCATATCGTCTTTGGTGATAACCCAGCGCGATGGACGCAGGCCGTTGCGGTCGAGTGTACAAACCGCGTAGCGACCATCGGTAATTACCAAGCCAGCTGGGCCGTCCCAGGGCTCGATATGCATAGAGTTGTATTCGTAGAACGCACGCAGATCCGGATCCATATTCTCTACGTTCTGCCATGCCGGCGGCACGAGCATACGAATGGCGCGGTGCAGTTCCATTCCGCCAAGGGTCAGTATTTCCAGCATGTTATCCAGGCTGGAAGAGTCAGAACCGGTCCGGTTTACTAGCGGGGTTACGCTGTGCAGATCAGGCAATAGTGGCGTTACAAATTTAGGAGTACGCGCCACCGCCCAGTTGCGGTTGCCCACAATAGTATTGATCTCACCGTTGTGCGCCAACATACGGAATGGCTGCGCCAGCGGCCAGCGCGGCGAAGTATTGGTAGAGAAGCGCTGATGGAATACGCAAATGGCAGTTTCCAGGCGCTCGTCAGCCAAGTCAGAAAAGAAGCGCGGCAGGTCTACCGGCATCATCAATCCTTTATAGGAGAGAATCCCGGTACTCAGGCTGCACACATAAAAAGATTTGTCGTCGGCAAGGCGGATTTCCGCTTTGCGGCGCGCCATAAACAACTTGGAATTGACCTGCTCAATAGTCAGATCAGGGTTGTTTACAAACAGGTGATTAAAGGTCGGCAGCGATTTCAGCGCGATTGGACCGAGGCAAGTCGGATCAACCGGCACTTCGCGCCAGCCAGCTACAATTAGCCCCTGAGCGGTCAACTCTTCCGCCATAATTGCGCGCGCCTTGTCGGCAATGGCAACCTCTGGGCTGAGCATAATCGCGCCCACACCATAGATAGGAGTCAGCTCTGCACCGCAGGCTTCTTTAGCCACAGCGCGCAGAAAGCTGTCTGGTTTTTGGATTAACAAACCACAACCGTCACCGGTTTTGCCGTCCGCATTGATACCACCGCGGTGGGTCATGCAAGTCAGGGCTTCGATAGCAGTGGTAAGCAGGCGATGGCTGGTCTTGCCCTTTAAATGGGCAATCAAACCAAAACCGCAGTTATCTTTGAACTCGTCTATCTGGTAGAGGCCAGTGGTCATAGGCTGATTCTCAACAAAAAACTCTATCAAGGGATACGTGGGCTAAAAGCCTAAAGCACATGCGAAAGCCGCGCCAAATCACATCCCAGACAAAAAAGCCCCTGAGGTGTAGGGGCTAGGCAAATGGGCGCAGGATATTACCCGCTTAGCAGGCTATTAGCAAGACAAGCACCGAAGTGGCAGAGGATGAAAAGCGAACCAGATTGACGCAAAAACACGCCAACCTGACGATTACCCTGCCCCCTAATCTACCATTGGCGGGACTAGGAGGATTTTTGCCAGCGCTCTGGAGTCAGGGTTTGTTTGGCGCCAAAAGCCTGCCGGTCAGCATCAGTAGCGCCATCTTTACACTCGCCGCGCACCCAGAGGTGATAGCGCGAAATACTGCGATCCAGCTCAAAAAAACCGTCGCGACAATAGCCCGCCTGTTTGACGGCATAAGCGGTATTCGTCAGCAGGCGATCGTAGGTATTGCGCCCCAGATCAACACCGCCTTGAGCAAACTCCCGGCCGGGGTCACTCCCCCTGCGCGCGACATTGATATGACTGGGAATTAACTCTTCCGGCCAGCGCAAACGATACGTGAACATTTTGCTAGTGTTGGGCAATATCTCCACCTCCAGCGTCTCGGTCATTTCGGTTTCGACATAGCTGCGCCCGTTGTTCGAACTACAGCCCATCAGCAACATTGCTGCCAAAATCAAAACTCCGCACTTGCTCATGCACACACCCTATTATCAATAATGGATTTCATACCACTTTGGCACTCAAGTAGCTGTGACCTGCATCATCCGCCCGAGTTCAGCGGCACGGCAGTTGGCGACTCCGCAGCTGCACCATAATGCTCCTCTAAATAGGTATCGTGCAAAGGTAAGGTTTTTACCATATTGAAAATGGCAGAGCGCGCCAACTTCAAGGTTTTGCTAATTCGGCCATAATCGAGACTATCTACATGCGGACTGTATTTTAATGGACGAATCCCCATCCCCTCGAACACCGACTGCCAACTGCTCGCGCGAAACAACTCATCATTATCTTCGCGCAAAATTCCGTGCCCTTTAAATAACTCAATACGCTCACGCAGGGATTCGGGCAGCACCAGAGTTTTACACCAGCGCCAAAACTCGCTGTCATCGCGCTCACTGGTGCAGTAATGCAGCAGAATAAAATCGCGCACCTCTTCGTAGTCTGCGCGCATGCGGCGATTGTACTCGCGCTGCAAGCTGGGCTCGCATTCTACGTCCGGGAAAAAGCGCAAAAATAAATCCATGCCGCGGGCGATCAAGTGAATCGCGGTGGACTCAAGCGGCTCGATAAATCCGCCCGACAAACCCAGCGCCAGACAGTTATCTTTCCACAATTCCGTGCGCCGCCCGGTAGTAAACTGGATCACACGCGGCTCACTTATCCGCAGGGCATCCAGATGTCTTAGCAATGTATTTTTGGCTTCAGCATCGGTGCAAAATTGACTCGAATAAACATAGCCATGCCCCGTGCCATTGCGCAACGGGATACGCCAAGCCCAACCGGATTTACGCGCCGTCGCCGTGGTATAGGGCATGCGCGAGCCCGCCACCTGGGTTTTAACCACTATGGCGCGATCGCAGGGCAAATAGCTCGACCAATCTTCAAACTCAACACCAAGTGCCTTTTCGATCAGCTGCGCACTAAAACCCGAGCAGTCGATAAAAAAGTCGCCGTGAATGCTGCGCCCATCCGACAATTCAAGCGCATCGAAAAAACCATTATCCTTGCGTAGCACCTGCACACAATTGCCCTCGCTGCGCACCACACCGCGCGCCTCAGCGTAGCGGCGCAGATAAGCAGCGACCAGCTTGGCATCCAGATGCACTGCATAACTGGCGCCGCCTATCGGCGTATTTATCGCTTGCATGGGAGGAAAAAAACGCTCCTGCGCCGCCATCACCGCACACGGCGAAAAATCCTGCAAATCGTACTGCTCCCCAGCCATAGTCGCCTTGAGCCAGCACTGATAAAAATCTTGCGCGTCGATGCGTTTACCCAGTGCGCCATAGGGGTGGAAATAAGATTGATTTTTGGTGCGCCAATCGACGAACTTAATCCCCAGCTTATAACAGGCCTGAGTCTCACGGATAAACTCGGCCTCATCGATACCCAAGCGGTTAATCAGGCGCACCACCGGTGGAATAGTGGACTCACCCACGCCAACCGAGCTTATTTCATCTGACTCGATCAACTCGATCTCGCACCGCTCGCGCTTGAAATGAGCTGCCAGCATCGAGGCTGCAATCCAGCCGGATGTTCCGCCACCGAGGATGACAATTTTTTTAAGGGGATTCATACCTGTACTCATCGCCACATGGCATTCAATTATTACCAACCTTGCAGCGGCAGCATGGTCTGCTCAACCGCTTCCTGCTCAGTAGTGAAATTCCAGTAGGCGCCACTACAAGTCTGGATTGCCTTGCGCAGCACATCAATCGCCTTGTGGCGCGGGAAACTTGCACGCCACGCCAACCCCAGCTTGCGCTGCCCGCCCACCAGCGGACGAGCGACCAATCGATTAGCTGCACATAATCCCGATTCTGCCGCTGAACGCGGCAACACACTCACACCCAATCCTGCCGCCACCATACAGCGCAAGGTTTCAAGACTATTTCCTTCAGCCCTGTGGCGTGCCGACTGATCATCGCGCCATTCAGGATGCAATGCCAAGATTTGCTCGCGCAGGCAATGCCCCGCTCCCGGCAACAGTAAATTGGCGCTTGCGATATCCGCAGGGGTAACCTCCTGCTTACGCGCCAGCGGATGCGACTGCGGCATAACCACCACTAGCGGCTCATCAAATAATTCTTGGGTCACTACATCCGGCTCAGTAAACGGCAGCGACACCACAATCGCATCCAGCACGCCATCGCGAAGCTTTTTGCGCAAACTCTCGGCGTAATCTTCCTGCACATAAAGCGGCATATTGGGCGCTTGCTGCTTCAGGTGCGGGATAAGCTGTGGCAGCAGATAAGGCCCCAAAGTAAAAATTGTGCCCAGCACCAAAGGGTTGCTCAGCTGATCTCTCCCCGCCTCAGCCAAGGATTTAATCACTGCCACATCAGCCAACAACAATCTGGCTTGGGCAACAATTTTATCCCCTAAGAGGGTGGCGCGGACGTTGGTTTTACTGCGTTCAAACAGCACCACCCCCAACTCCTCCTCAAGCTTGCGCACCGCAATACTGAGGCTGGGCTGACTTACATGGCAGCGCTCAGCTGTTCGGCCAAAATGCTGCTCTTCAGCAAGCACAACGATATAGCGCAATTCAGTCAACGTCATAAAACACTCGATGCTAGTGAACAAACCCAGTGTGCCCGCTGCCCGACTCTGGGTAAAGTTGCCACGCAGCCCAAAATACATTTAACAAGTCACCTCAGCCCGTTAACCGCTGCCACCCACAAATAGGATGATGTCGACATTTCTTACATAAAAAATTGTTGGAGCATAAGGTACAAAACGGATCACGCAGAAAATCAAATGGTTACAATCATGGCGCAAAAATTGCCTTAGATTGCGCTGCAGTACCTACCACTACTCACCCAATGGACTTAATTATCATGCTACCAATTAAATCGCTTATTGCAGGACTCGCATTGAGCACCGGCGTCGCTATGAATGCGCTTGCTGTACCGGTCACTATCAACCTGGCGCCCAACACCGCCGGCTACACCAATTCGTTTAGCTACACATCAACAGAAGCCAATGTCGTGGTCACTGGATGGTCCAACAAATCCACAGGTGACAAAGCCATCGCACAAGATCAAATTGCACGATGGTCTGGTTCGGGCATTGGCGTCGAAAAAGCAAACAGCCCACAACACTCAGTCGACAATTCCAATGGGGATTACGATGCCCTGCTATTCTCGTTTGACAAAGTTGTCGATGTAAGCGGCCTGGGCATTGGCTGGTACAAAACCGATGCCGATGTATCCGTATTAGCTTACACAGGCGCAGCCCCTTTCTCTGGCGGCCTTACCGGCTTTGGCAGCAACTGGGCAGCACTGCTCAGCAGTGGCTGGAGCGTGGTTGGCAACTACGATCGCAACGGCGTAGGTACTTTTGCAGTTAACCCTGCCGATGTGAAGGCGCAATATTGGCTGGTTGGCGCATACAACCGTGCTTTTGGTGGAACGCTTTCGCAAAACAATGATTATTTCAAACTTAAGTCCATCACCTTTGAAGCCGTTAAGGTTCCAGAGTCAGGCTCTGTGATGCTGTTTGCGCTGGGCCTATTAGGTTTGATGGCTTCACGTCGTCGCGCCGCCTAGTTCTCACTGCGAATTAGACCATTCCAAAAAGGGCGCTCTCAGCGCCCTTTTTTATTGCCTATATATTTGTATCGCTTATGATGGCGCCGGTTTAAAAAAAGATAAGAAGAAACCGGGACAACAATACCCCCTATCAGCGAGGCAATAATATGTATAGACGAATCGCGTTATCCTTTGCTCTGATCTGCGCATCCCTCTGCACCACCCTCAGCGCCCAGGCACAACAATTTAACGTTTTACTCTTCACCAAAACCAATGGCTGGCATCATGAGTCGGTTAATGAAGGGGTTACCGCCATGCGCGCTATGGCCTTGCGCCACCACTTCAATATTGATTGGCATGAAGATGCAAGCATCTTCAATGATGAAAAGCTCAAAAATTACCAAGCCGTCATTTTTCTGTTAACCACCGGCGATATCCTCAACGATGAACAACAAGCCGCGATGGAGCGTTTTATCCGTTCCGGCAAAGGTTTTGTTGGCATTCACAGCGCATCGGATACCGAATACGACTGGGACTGGTACACCAAAATGGTGGGGCGCACCTTTCATATTCATCCTGTTATTCAAACTGCCGAACTCACCGTCACCAATCGCAAATTTCCCGGTGTAGAGCGCATGCCAGAGCGGTTTTTGTGGACCGATGAATGGTACGAATTCGGCGCAGAGCGAATTAAAGGCTTGAATTACATTCTTGCGGTTGATGAGCAGACCTATGACCCCAAAGTACAGTGGGGCGAGAAAAAAGGTGAAGGCATGGGCAAATTTCACCCCATCGCCTGGTACCACGACTACGATGGCGGCCGCGCATTTTACACTGCGCTTGGGCACCTGCCCGCGACCTACAGCGACTCACTGTTTCTGGAGCACATCTACGGTGGACTTTATTGGGCAGCAACCGGTAAAGGTTTGCGCAAAAAATAATTCCTGACAACAACTTCAAATATAACAACAGACATCATGAAAAATTTCATAAAAAATTACGCACGATTTATTTATCCCGTCGTCATTTTGCTTATCTCACTGGGGGTTTATTTTCCCTATTACGGCACACCGCAAGCTATGTTTTGGGATGAAAACTATCACGTTGCCTCCGCACAAAAACACATTGACGGTGTGATGTATATGGAGCCACATCCGCCGCTCGGCAAACAACTTATGGCCATCGGCGAAGTTCTATTTGGCGGCAATGAAAAAGTTAACAAAAGCAAACTGCTGGAGACCGATTACCTCACGGGTGATAACGCACCGCCAGAGATGACCTATAAAGGTTTTCGCTGGCCGTCAGTGGTGATGATGGCGTTCTCGGTATTATTTTTTTACGGCATTATCAATTGCATCACCCAGCGCGCATGGCTCGCTGCCGCGTTCACCAGCATGGTGATTTTTGACAACGCTTTGGTCATTCACTCACGCGCAGCCATGCTAGAAGGCATTCAACTCTTTTTTGTGCTCGGTGCACTGTATTATTTTGTGCGCACCGCTACGCAATTTACCCTGCATCAAAAAATCATCCAACTTAAACACTATGCCATTCTCGGCGTGCTGATCGGTTTGGCGATTGCTGTAAAAGTGAATGCTTTTATTTTGCTGCTGCTGTTTGCAATGCTGTTTGGCATAGATCAATGGAGCGCAATTAAACAATGGGATTGGAAAGCATTACTCAAGCGTCTCGCCACCACCGTACCCTCAGGTGTGATTCCAGTTGCCGCCGTATTTTTTGCCGTCTTTTATGTTCATATCGGTATGGGCACACAGGTGTATCAAGATCGCACCTACAAAGCCTCGCCCGAATACCTCAATCAAATTCGCATGGGCAACACTTGGTCACTCAAAACATTTTCACTCGGCATGCGCGACAACTGGAAATACATGTCTGAATACGCCGATGGCGTACCGCGCTTGGATGTGTGCAAAGCCGATGAAAACGGCAGCTACGCCATGAACTGGCCACTGAGCAGTAAAACTATCAGCTACCGCTGGGATAGAGACACAGTTGATGGCAAAACCATTACTAAATACAAGTATCTGATCGGCAACCCGATTGTGTGGTTCTCAGTGGTCGCGGGTATTATTTTATCTTCCGGTTTAATTATTGGCCGCTTTATTTACAACAACCCGATTAAAGATGAAAAACTCTTCTATTGGATTTGCGCATTCACCGGCTTATATATCAGCTACATGATTGCGATATTGCAAATCGAGCGGGTGATGTATCTCTACCACTACCTGGTGCCTCTCCTGTTCGGCGCAGTCAATCTCGCACTTATTTTTAATTATATTTATCGCGATGAAGTGCTCGCCAATAATAAACACACCATTATCAACGCCGGCCTGTTTGCGCTGTTGGTCATCGCCGTATTTGCGTTTTTCTCACCCTTCACTTATGGCCTGGGGTTAACCGAGGATCAATTTGAGTTACGCAATTGGTTTAGCTTCTGGAAATTACAGGTGGTGAGATAATCATGAACATGCAGAACTTTTTAAATAAAAACAGTATTTTCACTGCGCTTATCGCACTCACTGTGATTCTCATCTTAGTGCGCATCACGCCAGTCACTGTCGATCCGGTAGTCAAACTGGTGATCACCAAAAACCGCGTCAGTATTGGCAACATCTATCAGCAGCGTGACATTGAATTCACCCGCGAAGTGATGGTCGACAACCTAAACCTGCTCGACAAAAGTCGTTTCAGCCATCCAAAACTGGGCAATATAGCAACCTATAGCGATGATTTTTTTGTCGATGTCGATCATAAAATCTCAGTCAAACAAGCAGACACCTATCGCTTTTTGATGGGCAGTGATGACGGTTTTTCGTTAAGTATCGACGGCAAACTAGTGTGCGAACATCTGGGCGACCGCCCATACACAGTACAACCCTGTTTAATCTTTTTAAACGAAGGCGATCATCAAGTACACATCTCCTACTTCCAAGGCTTCGGCAATTCCGGCTTCACCGTTGAATACGCACGTGGCGATGAAAAGCCGCGCTATTTTGGTGAAGATTCCAAGAGTGTAAAGTTTTAATTTTTCCCAAGCATGTCATCTAATGAATAACGCCTGTATATGCAGGCGTTGTTCATTTCAACTACCTTAGTTTTTTAGGGTAATGCATCAATTTCACGATGTGCAGCTTCTGCACTTGCATGCAGTTGTGATTTTCCTTTGCGCAACCGCCGCTCACCCAGCAGCAACACAATCGGAGCAGCGATTAAAATTGATGAGCTGGTGCCAATGACTATGCCGAATAACATGGGCAGTGAAAAACTGGAGACGGCGCTGCCGCCTGCAATTGCCATGGGTAAGAGGGCGAGGAATGTGGTGACGGAAGTAAACACCGTGCGCGTTAAGGTGGAGGTGATGCTTTCATTGAGCAATTGCACGAAGGGTTTGTCGGGGGATAAGCGTAAATTTTCGCGGATGCGATCAAACACCACGACTTTGTCATTCACCGAATAACCAATTAACGCGAGTAATGCGGCCACGGCAGTGAGATTAAATTCCACGCCGGCGAGCGCAAAAAAGCCGATGGTTTTGGTTAAATCCAGCGCGAGAGTGATGGTCGCGGCCAGTGCAAAATGGGATTCAAAACGAAGCCACAAATAACCCAACATGCCCAAGCCTGCCAAAATAATTGCAAGGATTGTAGCATCGCCAAAATCCCCGCTCACTCTTGGCCCAACCATTTCTACCCGTGAGAATTCTGCATCGGGCGAGATGGCTAGCACCGCGCTTTTAACCGCTTGTACACTCGCGCCGTTGGCGACATCTTCCGCTGATTGCATCGGCATACGCATCAGATAATGCCCTTGCGCGCCAAATTCCTGAATCGCCATGGGCACAGTATTTTGCTCGGTAAATACGTTGCGTAACTGCGCGATGTTAGTCGCGGGTGCGTTGACTTCAATCACCGTACCGCCGCTAAAATCGACACCGTAATCCAAACCCGGGCTGAAAAATAAAAATACCGAAGCGAGCGACAATACGGCAGATGCGATCAAACCAAAAAAGCGGGCGCGCAAAAAAGGAATGGTATTTTCACTGATGCGATCCAGCAATTTAATACCGGAAATATTGAGCGGCTGTTTACCCAATTTCTCTACCCGCCACTCCATCACCAAGCGCGTAAAAGAAATCGCAGTAAACATAGAGATTAATAAACCCACCGCCATAGTCACCGCAAAACCACGCACGGGACCACTGCCAAATAGAAACAATAGGCTGATGGCGATTAATGAGGTGACATTGGAATCGAGAATGGTACTGTAGGCGCGTTGGAATCCGGCGCGCAGCGCGGTTTTTGCGTTTTCTCCGCGCCGCGTTTCTTCGCGAATACGTTCGTTAATTAAAATATTCGCATCCACCGCCATGCCGATACTTAAAATAAAACCAGCAATACCCGGCAGCGTAAGAGTCGCGCCTAACAAACTCAACACACCAAAACTCAAACCTATATTGATCGCCAAACCGGTGCAGGCGATTAATCCCCAGCGGCCATAAATTCCCACCATAAACGCGAGTACCAATAAGGCGCCGACAATGCCGGTGCTAATGCCCATCGCAATTGCATCGCTACCCAGATCTGCCCCCACGGTTCGCTCTTCAATCACATTTAATGGCGCAGGCAAAGCACCCGCGCGCAACAGTAACGCCAAATCATTTGCGCTCGCACTGGTAAACGAGCCGCTAATTTCGCCGCTGCCGCCTTGAATGGCACTGCGAATTACTGGCGCGGTGACGACTTTGTCATCCAACACAATGGCAAGCACGCGACCAACATTGCGCTTGGTCATATCGCCAAAACGGCGCGCACCTTCGTTATCTAATTTAAAATTAACAACCGGTTCACCTGTCTCCTGATTAAATGCCAAGCGCGCATCGCTGATATGTTTTCCTTCCAACGCTACACGCTCTTCCAATTGATAACGCTCACTGGGCGTATCGCCCTGCACCGAAATAATTTTTCCGAGCAAAGCGGATTTTTCATTCGCCGCCCAATGAAACGTCATGCGCGCAGTTGTGCCCAATAATTCGCGGATATGCTGCGGATCACTCACACCCGGTAGCTGCACCAAAATACTGTCGCTACCCTGCCGCGTGATCATCGGCTCCACCATACCGGTTTCATCCAGACGGCGGCGCACCACTTCCAAACTTTGCTCCACTGCATCGCGCACGATTTGTTCGTGCAGCGCCGGGTTTTTATTAGCGGTTAGTTCGCTGGTATCTACTTCCAACAATAAATGCGAGCCGCCGCGCAAATCCAAACCAAGCGTTAATTGGTTTTGCGCATACCAATCAGGTAATTTTTTTGAAACTGAATCAGGTAATACATTGGGCAGTGCACAGAGCAGCCCAAATAAAATAATCAGGCCATAGACAATCGCCCGCGAAAAACGTGTTTTCATAGCTAATACTCCACCATGCTTTCTTTTTTACCCACATGAACGAGCAAAAAGGAAAACAAAAAATTTAATTAAGTTGTTTTAAAAACGGGAGTGATTAAACGAGTGGCGGAGCGCGGGAGATATTGAGCGTCTGCAATTGCAGCAAGCTGAAATACGGGGAATGAATGATTGGCTTGTGCGTATTCGCCGTTATTAACGGCAGCGCAACTATAAACTCATTTGCACTTAATACCCAGATTGGCTCGATGGGTTCAGCAGACTTGGGCTGATCTTTATAACGATTAAAAAGGCGTTTGAGCGAAAATGAGTGCTCGCTGCTAGCATGCAGCGGCATGTCCACCGACGCCACACGACCATTGCGCTCGACATCGCTGCCGCTATGCTGGATGTGATCGCCAACACTACCCAAGGCCAATAGCCACAAAAATCCAACAGCCAGAATCCCGCTCCATAAGAGCCGGTTAAAGGTTTGCTGTTGCATGGGAGAATGGATAGGCATAGGTGCGCCGAAGTTTGAAGTAGGCAAGAGATGGGGCGAGCTTTTGGTGAATCAAGGGAGAGTGGAAAATAAACTTTATGCCAATAAAAAAGGCGCAACAAATGCTGCGCCAAATCATCGACAGGATGATGGAGAAAACTTAGAACGTGTAATTCACCCCCAAATACGCGGTGCGGCCAAACCATTGCAGGGTGCGGGTTAGCTGTTCGTCGAACATGTAACTTCTGTTCGGTTCGTTGGTGAGGTTGCTGATGGAGAAGACTAGATCTAAACCGTTATCAAATTTATAGGCGGCTTGATAATCCAGCAGGGTTTCTGGTGCATAGATAATCGGTTGCAAGTTGATGTTGCGTGTCTCGCCGACAAACGAATCCTGGAAGGTGGTGGATAGGCGTGTTTCAAAACCGCCGTAGCTATAGAACAAGGTGAAGTTTGCTGACTTTTCTACCAAACCGGGGAATGGCAGATTGTTGTCGCCTTCAAAACTTTCGACCGGATTTACCACACTGATTTTACTGTCGGTGAGTGAGTAACTCGCACTTACACCTAAACCTTGCCAAATTTCTGGCAGGAAATTAAAGGTTTGGGTGTAGGACACTTCCAGCCCGCGAATGTAACCGCCTTCCTGATTATTAATCGAGGTGGCGTAGTCACCGTTTTGCACTTCCGCTTCAACAAAGTTGCCGCCGCCGTCGTTGACAATCCAAGTGTCGGGCATATCAAAACCGGCTGCACGGAAATCAAAATTTTCGTAGGTGATATCTTGAATAAACGATTTGATTTCACGGTGATAAACCGCCACCACAAATGCACCGTTGTAGTCGGGCATGTAATGCTCGTATGACAGGTCAACTTGGTCTGCAATAAACGGCGTTAAGAACGGCGAGGTATTGCTACCGTAGTTGAAATATGGTGTGTCGCCACGCAGCGAAACCGAACCTTCTGAGTCGGGCGCAGCCAAGCGATTAATTGGCGGGCGCGACAAGACACGCGCCAAGGCCAAACGCAAATAATCATCTTCTGCGAGGCTGTAATTTAAATTGAGCGACGGCAAATTGTAGCTGTAGGTCGCGCCTAAATCTTGATAGGAAAAATCAGTTTTGCATTCGCCGACTTCATCGCAAATTTCGCGCGCGCCTTTTTCCAGATTGCCGTTCACATTAATCAATGCAGTACTGGTTTGCTCGGTATTTACATGGCGCACACCGATATTGCCCACTAAATCGCGATTAAATAATGTGGTGGACAAATTAGCTTGCAGATAAAACGAGGTGACGTTTTCATCGATTTCCGAGCGCTGCTTCATCGACCAATCGCGCCCTTCACCCCAGCGTGCCGCAGGGTCAATTGAGCGTGGTGATGCAACCGGATTTAAATTGCCAGCGGTTACCGCAGGCACTGGGGCTAACACCAAACCATTCTCATAGGCTTGCTGAATAATTTTGTCGCCATCGATCGCGAGGAACGAGGGGAAATTAGCAAACTCGCCTTTCCAATTGACTACGTCCGAGGTGTCGGTGGTGATTGGCAACGAGAAATCGGTTTGAATAGTGCCGTTGGCGCCGTCGCCATACACAAATACTTGCCGGCGATCTTTATGGTTGCGCTCGGAGTAGCGCGCACCCGCTTCTACCGAACTAATCAGCGGCAATTCCAATTCGTATTTCAAATCAAAACGCGCGGCGCTGATCACATCGTCATTAATGCGCGGATAGCGCTCGTAGTTGGTCATGCGCAAATTGCTGACGCCTGCAGCATCGTACTGGGTGTAATCGCGGCTCAGGCTGATGCTGGGGCGATTAATGCCATCGAGCAGATACGTCATGGATTGATCCGGGTCGCGCTCATAGGCGTCAAACCCGGCAACAGGCGTTGCTTTGGGGCGATACAAATGCGCACGCACTACGCCATCCGCCTGCACACCCGATGCGTCGGAGTGGGACAAATCGAGCGCGGCGGTCAGTGCATCTTGTTTCCATTTCAGATTCAAACCACCGGATAACAATTCGTTAGTTTGCGTTACATCGTTGCTGTTGATTTGCAAATTAAATGCGGTGGGGTTGGTATCGCCCACTTTGAATTCACCACCGACTACGGCGATATTTTCAAACAACACCAAGTTGCTAATTTCAGCATTTTTTAACGGTTGGATACGGAAGCCGCGTGAGTAACTATCGGATTCAAACTTGGAGTAAAACAAATCCGATTGCACCGAGAGGTGTTCGTTGGGTTCGAATTGAATGGCAGCCATGTAACCATCGCGCGTCTCCTCACCGCCGGTTTGGAACAACTCAAAACCATCGCTCATAAATACGGCGGCCGGGCGGTTGTCGGTGGGCACTGCGTTGAAATCGCGATCCACTATAGTGGTGTTCAGGCGGCTGGTTGGCTCCAGCAGGCTGTAGGCTTCGCCTTCGTAATTGTATTGCTCAAAGCGAGTGGCCGAACGCGGCTGCAGCAAGTGCGCATAGCCCAGGGCTACACCTAAGGTGTCATCAAACAATTTCTTCTGGAAGGACACGGAAAAACGCTGCCCCATTGGCTCGGCACCGTAAATATCACCGGCTTGATCGTTGTAGCTGCCGCGCACGCCGATAGACACTTTCTGGTCTTCGGTCATCTCCAGCGGGTTGGCGGTTTTTAACTCCACCGTACCCGCCACACCACCTTCAATCAGCGAAGCCTTGGGCGACATGTAGACTTCAACCGATTGGATTAACTCCGAGGGGAACTGGCTGAATTCCATCGCGCGGGTGCCGTTGGGCGATACCTGCTCACGACCATTCAGGGTCGAGAAAACAAAGCCTTCACCCATGCCGCGCACCTGAATCGTGCCCGCCTGCCCGCCGGAGCGGGTGACAGTGATGCCCGGCACACGGCCAAGGGCATCGGCGATGGACACGTCGGGCAAACCGCCGATATCGGCAGCGGAAATCGCCTGCACTACGGTATCGGCGTTGCGTTTGGTATCCAGACTGTTTTGAATGGAGCGAGCGTAACCCGTCACCATCACTTCTTCGATTTGTACCTCTTTATCCACCTCTGGCGCAGCATCTTGCGCCAGCAGGGCGTGGGACATTGAGGTCATGGCCAGAGCAGACACTACAGCGGCCAGCGGCTTTACAGTAAATGTTTTCATATGCTTTATCTCAGCGTGTTATCTGTTTGCTATCGCTTCAAGCGCCCTCACGGGGAGGGCGCGACCGGTTAGTTCAGCGCATCAACGGTGATGGTGATGGCGTTTTGGCTGCTGGTATCCAGCGTGAAGCGGTAGTCACCGGCGGTGGTAATGCTTAGGCCGATATTGTCGTTAGAGCCTTGGGTCAGCTCGGTGGGTTGCCCCAACACCGCCGCGGAACCACCCAGGTTGGGGTTGCTCCAATTAGCCTCTGCCACTTTGAACATGTAATCCCCCACTGCCATGGTCAGGGTTTGGGTATAAAGCCCTTTACCCACGTAGTTGAGGCGGTTGACGCTGTTGGTATCGCCCCAGCCAGACGAGGACACAGTGCCGCGCAGGTAGATGGGCGTAGCGGCAAACAGATCCTCTTGGTAGACCTTGATCGAAGGTGCTGCCGGGTTGCTTGCATCCACTTCAAAGCGATAGTTACCTGCCGTGGCAATGGTCAGCAGCAAGTTGTCGTTGCTGCCTTGGGTCAGGCCGACGTAATCACCCAGTGTCACCGCCGTAGCCGAGCCCAAGTTGACTGTGCTCCAGTCACTGGACGCGACTTTGAACATGTAATCGCCCGGCGTCATGGCCACGCTGATGGCGTAGATACTCTTGCCTTCATGGACCAACTTGTTACCGGAATTGGTATCGCCCCAACCAGAGGCTGTGACGGTGCCGCGCAGGTAGACCGAAGTCGCTTTATAGGTGTCCGGATCGATCACTTTCAAGGTCGGTGCGCTGGTGCTGGATGACGCATCCAACTCGAAGCGATAAGTGCCAGTGGTGGCGACGTTAATCGCGATATTGTCGTTACTGCCCTGCGCCAGCGTAATGCTGCCACCCACTTCGATTGGCTGATTGGAGCCCAAGTTTGGGTTGCTCCAATTGGCTTCAGCCACTTTAAAGTTATGGGCGCCAGCAGTGACATTGAGGTACACCGCGTAGATGCCATCACCTTCGTAGGTCATACGGTTGGCTGCGGTGGCATCCCAACCGGCGGCAGACACATCGCCACGCACATAGAGCGCGGTATCGCCATAGGGCACGGCCACACTGGAACCTATAGTCACGTTCGCCGCCAAGCCCATACCCTGTGCACCCGCTTGCGGTTTCACAAAGACAGCGGTGGTGTAGGCAGGCACTGTAAACACACCGTTTTCACCATCGACGGCAAAGCTGGCGTTGCGCACTGTGGCGTCAGCCGAGTTTTGCTGCACTTGATGCAATACAAAACCACTGGCAGTTTTAACCTTGGGCGATTGCGCCGTTGCGGTCGCGTTGACGACCACCACAATGGCATTTACCGCGGCATCCAAATCGGCACGCGCAGTTGCGCTGGTACCGGAAACCGTGCCAACACCGTCATCGATACTCATCACAATCAGACCGGCAACCTGAGTTTTGCCGCCGTCGTGGAAGCCGACGCGATCCATGACCTGCTCAGCGGTTTGCAAGCTGAACAACGGGCTGCCCGAGGCGATTTTGAGGAACTCGTTGAACACTGCAGACGACTTAGCAATATCGGTGGCCATCGGCTTGGTATTGGGGTTGGCAAACAGCGCTTTTACATGCTCATCAGTCACGCCATCGCGCAATTCCGGCGGCAGGCCTACTGCCCAGTTGTTGTTTTGTTTGGTGAAATCCACCGCGTTAAACCAATCGCCCGCGTTGTAGCTATTAGGCGACATGGATTTAGAGCGCAGCAGGTCGCTACCCATTTGGATAAACGGCACACCTTGGCTCAACAGCGGCACCGACAGGGTCAGGCTATCGACCCGCACACGATTGGCGAGCGACATATCGCTAGGCAATGCGCCGGGGCGATGCATCCAATCCCACAGGGTTTCGTTATCGTGTTTTTCAACGTAGTTGATGGCTTCTTGCGGATCGAGGTTGTAAGCACCCACAGTTGCCGCCTTGATCACCGCACCGGATTTGGTTTTGAGCATAAAGTCTTTCAGGTTGCCCGCCAGACCGGCGCGCACTGCATCCAAACTATCGCCTTTGACCAATGCCATCTGCTGCAGCGGATTGCGCAGGCGGTCATTGAAAGTGCCTATACCCGTACCGGCTAATGCCTCCTGCACTGAGCGCTCAGCAATGCGATCGCCCGAGGAGCCGCCACCGGGTGTCCAGGCTTCGGCGTAGAAGTAGTTATCCGGGTCAACCGCTTTCACTGCGTTGTAGGCATCGACCAATACAGCTTTGGGCATATAACCAGACTGGTCAAAACGGAAGCCATCCACTTTGTAGGCTTGCGCCCATTGCACTACGGAGTCGGCGACAAACTTGCCCATCATGCGATGCTCAGTGGCGGTATCCGGGCCTGCGCCGGTGCCGGTTTCCGGCTCGCCGGTGGCGGGGTTAGTGCGATAGTAATAACCGGGCACAACCTTATCGAATACCGAATTGGCAGCCTGATTGCCCGATGACACTGTATGCGGATACACCACATCCATCACCACCCGCAAACCGAGTTGGTGCAGCGCCATATTCATCGCGCGCATTTCTTTCACGCGGGTAATGCCGTTGGGATTAGTGGCATAGCTGCCTTCTGGGGCATTGAAATGCTGCGGGTCATAACCCCAGTTGAAACCATCCAAATTAGCGATGGCAGCGATCAAGTTGCGCGCCTTGTCAGATTGCGGATCAAAACTTTCCAACACACTGCGCACAGTGGCACCGTTGCTGACCGAACCATCGCACACACTGACCGAGGCTTTGTTCGGCACTTTTTGGCAGAGTTCAAAAATGTAGCTGTCCAGATTGACCTGTGCATTCACATCTTCTTCGATGTTGGAGCTGTCGTTATTTGGCAGCAAATGCATATGAGTTAAACCAGCATTTACTAACTCACGCAAGTGTGCAACCGGTGCTGAATTCGCTTCAGTAAACGCCATGTATTTGCCGCGATAAGCCACCGGAGTACTTTGATCATTGATACTGAAATCGCGGATATGACCTTCGTAAATCGTCATAGCTTCAGGCGCAACAACCGTTGGAATTGAATGACCATCCCAACCGGCGGGTTTTGCATCCGCATCGTCCAAATTCACAAATTGTGAGTAGCGGCCATTGGTCGCGAGCGATACAGAATAGGGATCAGTCACTTCCAAACGCTGTACTTTTTTCGCTTGCGCGTTGTAAGTGGTTACACGGAAACGATAAAACTTGCGATCCAATTCCGCGGCAGAACCGGTGTAACTCCAAATACCGGTATTGGCATTCCACTGCATGGCTTTGGAATCCGCCAAGCGCAATGGCTCGCCCGAATAAATACGCAACTCTACATTTTGTGCGGCCGGTGCCCACACCGAAACGCCCACACCATTGGCATAATTCACGCCGAGTTTTGCTTCGTCTGCATCATTAACACCGGCGGTGTACAGTGCATCCAATACCCGTGGCAATTGAATACGGGTTGCGCGGCCACGCTCTACACTGACCATCGCCCCACTGCTGTTTTCTTCAAGTGAATCGTAACGGCCAAGAATTAACAGCTCATCTTTTAAGGCCGCTTTGATGGTGTCGAGGGAGATGCTCGCCGGTAAATCGTACGCGGTGTAAGAAGCCAAGTGCGGCACCAAGGCCTTCTCTTCATTGGTCATTGGGCGGCCAGCATTGAGCGTCGCCAACAATTGACCACCGGCGATACTGCCGTTGTCTGCTGCCGTCATACCACCTTCGGTAGAGCGATAAATTTCAACTTTTTTATTTGCCGCAAATTCGCGATTCCAAATGATAGTGCGCGGGCTAATCCAATGGGCTTCCACATCGGTAATGCTCAACAATGGGCGCTTCAAACTGCACACATCGTTAATACAAATCGGCAATGCACTCACGCGGCTGTTGCGCATATTGTCTGAGTTGATAATCACCCAGGCCATGCGCGCGTAATCGCTGTCATCACGTTTAATATTGATTTGTAAATCGTTGGTCTGCGCTGCACCACCGGGAGTTTTAATAATGTAATTGCCGCAAGTGCCTGTAGCGCTAATCGGAATCACAAAATAAGCGCCGTAGTAGGGGTCGTGTCTTACGCCGATGGGGCCATCATCTTTACTCGCCACACCCGGGCCATTGGGCCAAGTGGTCGGAATCGCATAACTGGCACCTTTGCCATCCACCACTGTACTGCCCCAGCCGTTGCCGCAGTCTTGCCACAAATGCAGGTTGTAGCTGGCAAAACTATCCAACTTGGTGTCGCTATCGACATTGACATAAATAACCGCTTCATTGGGGCCAGCAATTTTTTCCGGCACGGGAAAATCTGGCACTACACAAACTGCGCCATTGCGCACTTGGCCTTCGGGGCATGGCGGCGGCACATAGGGCTCGCGCGGCTCACCGCAGGTGCCGTTATCCAACAACACCAAAGGATCGCGGCAGCTGGGAAAATTAGTTTGTTTATTGTCAGTACCGCTGCCACCGCCACAAGCGCTGAGCAGCAACGCGCCAAATGTTAGAGCCAATAGCCCCAACCTCTGCCGTGTTAAAAGATCGCGTGAAATGATCATTGGATTTATCCCCCGGTTAATTATTTTTGAAATGAAAATTGCGCTAAAAAGATGAGATTGGAAAACCAATAAAAAATAAATGGACACCTGTGGGTCTAGTCTATGAGTGCAAAAAATCATCCGCAATTTACATACGTATGCAAAAACTCAGGTTAAAAAAAAGCCCCTTTGCATACGTATGCAAAGGGGCGAAAGTGGAATAAAAGTAACACTTTTAACGCTAGCGAAAATTCATCAACGCCTGCAGCATTTCTCGCACAGAAAAATCAAAGCTGAACCTCTGCAGATAATTCTTTCCGCACCGCGCGCGGCCTAAACCAGCGGCGCCCCGGCACTTCAACATAACGATAGGAAAAATGCGCTGAAATTAGAGTCAACACCAAAAACACTACAACATAAATTAACTTGAACAGCGCCGGCAATTGCTCAAGGGCAAAAGCCGTTTTAATTAGCGGAAAGGTAAACCAAAATACAAAAAACCAAAGGCCATGAATTAAATAAATAGAGTAAGAAATGGTTCCAATATACTGAAACACAGGTTTATTCAGCAGAGTATAAATTCGTGAGTGGTTATAAGAGGCCGCCAACAATAACAATACAAACACCGGCACAATCAATAAATCAATAACATAAAAATGAAACATCAATGCAATGGCTAGCATTAACAATACAAATACACTATCCCGCTTTAACCAGGCTTTGCCCCAGCGCTTGATATAAAACTGGTACACACCCAAACCGATAATGAATTCAAACAGACAACGTAAAAATCCGTAGTTAAAGGTGATATCTAAATTGCGCCCGGGTAACAAATAAACCAGCATGCACAAGCCGATAAGTGCGAGCGCGACTACAGAAAGAATTAACCACACCGGCTTTTTCCACAACCCAATCACCAATACCAGTGCCGCAACATAAGTCCACCACTCCGCACCTATCGACCAAGAAACCATATTCCACGAGAGATAAACATGCTGATTCATGGCATTAGCAAACAATAACTGCGACGGGATTGCACTCGCGGCAAAATAGGTTCTCCAACTATCGTCAACCACTTGCGGGAAAACGTAAGCGATAAGCGGAGTGGACAAGATTAATAACAGGAGGGTAAATAAGTGCAGTGGATAAATACGCGCAAACCTGGCCCAAAGATATTCCTTAATACCTGCGGGTTTATTTGCTGCCTGCAAGCGCGCACCATACACATGCGCAATAATAAACCCGCTGAGCAAAAAGAAAAAATCAACCCAGAGATAACCCTGCGAAAAAATCCCGGTACTGGTGCGCGGCAGCAATGCACCCAGATCGCGATAAAAAAGGCTGACATCAATATGGAAGAGCACTACCCAAAGCGCCGCTATACCGCGCAAGGGTGTTAAGGAGTGAATGTAGTGAGAAGGCTGCATAAAAAATCCGTTTGAGCTTATTGTTTACTGAAGCAGCATACCCAAACAATTTTTAACCACCAACTCACTACATACGTATTCAATCAGAACAAACTCAATTAACGACTGTTTAGTTGTAACACTGTCGATTCCAGTGGCGCCAAGTGAACAACCAGACTCGCGGCGCCGTTCTTCACCACCAAATTTGCTGGAGCAGAATTATTTTCCAGGCGGGACACCAAAGGATAATTGCCATCATTCAGACCCCACATTTTTATCAAGTGCGCAGGCACTTGCAGCTCAACGTTTTTTATTTCAGTTGCACTGAAATTACTCACCACTAACCACTGCTGTTGCGCATTCCAGCGCGCAAATGAAAATACTGTGCCGTCATACCCATTGGTATTTGCGCGATTGTAGGTGTGCAGTTCAGCATAATCACCGGCAAAACCTGACTCTTGTGCCGAGAGAGTTAACAGCCGCCGATAAAAATCGCGCAGTGATTTTTCAGCAGCAGTAGATTGACCGCCATCAAACTTGCCGCCATTTATAAAACGTTGGTGTGCGGGCACACCGCCATAATCAAAAATACTGGTGCGCGACGGATCGCCAAAACCCAAATCCAAGGCTCCCGCCTCACCTACCTCTTGCCCAAAATAGATCATGGTTGGCGAGCGACTAATCAGCGCGGAAATCACCATCGCCGGTTTTGCTTTTTCAGCGCTGCCGGCAAACTCCGGGCTGGCAATGCGCTGCTCATCGTGATTTTCCAAAAAGTGCAGCATGTGCTCTTCAATATCACTGATGCCCGCTTGCACCGAGGCGATCAGGTCAGTACTCGCCTTGCCTTGCATAATCGCTTTTAAGCTATCGTACATTTCTACTTTATCGTACAAATAATCCATTTTTCCTAAACGAATATAATTGCGATACTCTGCCGGGTTATACACTTCCGCCAATAAAAACGCGTTGGGATTTTTTTGTTTTATCGCTGAGTTTAAATAACTCCAGAATTCCACCGGCACCATTTCAGCCATGTCATAACGAAAGCCATCTACACCTTTATCTAGCCAATACTCGGCGATCTGGCGGAATTTAACCCAGGAATCTGGCACGGTTTTTCCCTGCCAAAATTGTGCGTGAGCGCGCACATCTTTTTGTGCATAGTCTGCAGGCAAAAGTGGGAAGTCCTTGCTGCCATCGGGGCGCACACCGTAATTAATTTTGACGGTTTCATACCAGTCATCGAACTTTGGTTGCGCCAAGCGCGAACCATTGCCAGTCCATTTTGCGGGCACTTCTACAAACTTCCCATCGCTCAGCGAATGGGCTTGGCCACCAAGTGGGCGATAATTATTTTCCGATGCAGGCACTTTAAATTCTTCACCCACCACATAATAAAAATTATTGTCGCGTGCATATTCAACTGTTGTGTCATCAAGCGCACCGAAATCTGTAACGCCGGCAGGTTTACTCAATGAGTGGTACGCACGCGCGATATGATTGGGCACTATATCGATAATAACTTTCATGCCCTGCGCATGAGTGCGCGCAATTAAGTCTTCAAATTCTTGCAGGCGTTTGGCGGGGTCAACCGCAAGGTCGGGATTTACGTTGTAATAATCTTTCACCGCATAGGGCGAACCAGCGCGACCTTTTACAACATCCGGGTCGTCATTGCTGATGCCATAGGCAGTGTAATCACGAATCACCGCATGGTGTGGCACACCGGTATACCACACATGGGTCACACCCAAGGCTTTAATCGATTTGAGTGCAGTTTCATTAATATCATTAAATTTCCCCACACCATTTTCTTCAATCGTACCCCAGGGTTTATTGGTCTTATTGGTGTTGCCGTAGAGGCGCGTGAAAATTTGGTAGACCACCGGTTTGCCCTGTTGTGCCAGCGCTTTAAACCGAATCGCAACACCGCCGCTGGCACCCAACTTAAAATTCAGCACGTCTTTGGCCGTAACAATTTTCTTTTCAATGACCATATCGTAAGGATTAGTTTTCCATTCGGCTTTGGCGCCATCGCGATAAATTTGCGCTTCGTATTGTTTATTTGCATCGAGAAAATCGAGTGAAACTGAAATATCACGCGCATGTTCATCGGTAATTGCCCCTAGATACCAATCCTGCCCATTACGCTCTTTGCGCGTAATTACACTGTAATCCCCCACTTCACCGGCAAGCGCCTTTGACGTTTCCCAATCGGTAGGTACATCGAGAATAAATTGAAAGGCAGGCTTAATTGTTTTGCCATCGGGCTGCAGATAATTTTCAATTAAATCCGCCGCCATTTGGATGGGACTGTAAATAATCACGTAGAGCGCCAGCTCTTTTGCAAGGGTAGATTGCACACGGTTTTCTGCATCCAGCCCATAGGGTGCGAGATTAAAAATACCGGGAGTGTAATCCATAGGGCCAGCCAACATACGGGTGTAGGGCAATATCACCGTATGCTCAGGCGAATTGGGCGGCGAGCCCCACGCGTTATATTCCTGCCCGCGTGCGCCTTCCCGTGCAATCCAGTTGGGATAGGTGCGGCGCAAGCCGGTATCTTTAATCGGCTCGTGGGTATTGATACTGATATTGCGTTTGGCCGCTTCAGTCACTGAACGCAAATATTCGCCCACCATAAATTGACCATCGTGCCACTCGTTGCGCGCTATGCCGTTTTCGTCGATACGCTTGGCTTTGCCGCCATCGGCGACATAGCCGGTTTTTATTTGGGTGACACCGTGTTTTTTATACAAGTCATAGGCAGCGCCCATCTGGTTTTTATAATTAGTGACTGCACCAGAGGTTTCGTGGTGACCCACCAAACGCACACCTTTACTCAACCCATAACGGGTAATTTCGGCGATATCAAAATCTTGATAAGGTTTGGTAAAACTAAATACATCGCCGTTATAAAACCATTCACCATCCCAACCTTCGTTCCAGCCCTCTACCAACACGCCGTCAAAACCATAGCGCGCAGCAAAATCCATATAGGCTTTAGTATTTTCAGTGGTAGCGCCGTGTGTTGGCCCTGAACCCCAAGTGTTTTTATTGAGGTGCATACCCCACCAAATGCCAATATATTTGCCCGGTTTTACCCAGCTCACATCACCCAGTTTATTCGGTTCGTTTAAATTTAAAATTAAACTTGAGTTAATTAAGCCCGCTGCGTTATCGGCAATTTGAATCGTGCGCCATGAGGATTTAAAACCGAGTTTAGCTTTTACTTTAATGCCATCTGACCAAGGCGTGAGCTCGGCTTTCAATACGCCATCGCGCTGTTGATCTAACACCATTGCGGCATAATCGGTCAGCGCCGCCTCGTGAATACTGACATGCACACCCGAGGGCAATTTAAACGTGAACGGTGTGTGCGCGCGATCAACCTTAGTCAGCGCGGTAGTGTTATATAAAAATTCGTAGCGATTCCAGCCGCGACCAGGAATCCACCACGCAGTAGTTTGCGCGGGATCAGGAATAACAAACTCGGTTCTTTCATCAATAATGTCAATTTGTGCAGCGCGTTTTTTAACTAACCCTTTTTGCTCGGGCACTTCATAGCGAAAACCCAAGCCGTCATTAAATACGCGCACGCGCAGGTTCATTATTTTTTTAGTGTTGTGAACACCGCTAAAGCTGACCAATAATTCATTGTGCTGATCGCGCATCACCCGCTGCTCACCCCAAGGCTGCTCCCAGGTTGAATCTGCTGATGCGCGGGTGTGCGATGTGATTTTCAAATCGCGCACAAAGCCATCAATATCGTTAAATTCCAAACCCAAGTGCGAAGGTTTGATGATGTCATTACCGCGATACTTCACCGAATAACTGGGTGTGCCAGCTTCGTCAGTCACAGAAAAGATAATATTCCCGTTGGGCGATGTCTGGCTCAGGGTTTTAGCGTTGAGCGGCGCGCACACCAGTGCAACGAATATAACCCACAATCCAGCATGTATTTTTTTTGTATTCATAGTTCTCTCATTTAATGCGATAGCAGATTAGCCATTACCAATACCAATACCAATACCATTCGATTTTTTATTATTCCAGTTCAATAATCAGCGCTGACCTTGCTTTAAGTTGTAGTGGCTTGCTGATATCCACCGCGCGACTGCCAAGTACATCCACCGCTTTTTTCCTACCCTCCAAGAATTCTCTATACGCCAGCAAATGGTGTGTTATGTCTTGTTTGTTTTTGTTTAACAAAACCATCACCGCTTTATCATCCAAATAACGGACGTACACATAAACACCATTTTCTGGAGCATAGTGGCGCAACTTGCCGCGATGAATAACCTCGGAATTTTTCCTCCAGGTTAATAATGCTTTGATAAATTGTTGCGCATCGCTTTCTTCGGCGGTTAAGCCTTTTCCGTTAAACGCATTTTTTACATCGCCGCGCCAACCGCCCGGCATATCGGCGCGCACTGCACCATCGTCGCGTTCGCGCGGGCTGGTCAATAAAATTTCCGAGCCATAATAAAATTGTGGAATGCCGCGCATGGTAGCCATATACACCATGGCCATTTTGAATAAACCAACATCCTCATTGAGGTAGGAATAAATACGCGAGGTATCGTGATTCTCTGGAAAAATGACCAAATTAAATGGCTCAGCATAGAGAAAATCATTGGCGAGCATTTCGTACAGGCGAATAAAACCTGTGTCCCAACCTTCTGCTTCATTAAGTGCAGTGCGTAAAGTGTCGTGAATGGGAAAATCCATCACACTGGGCATATAGGAGACATGACCACTTTTATTTTCTTTGCCGCGCTGCCAATGGGCTACCACAGCAGGATTGTTGCTCCACTCTTCACCGACAATATTAAAATTCGGATACTCATCCATAATGGCTTTTGCCCAGTGCGATAAAAAATGTTCGTCGGCATAGCCATAGGTGTCTTCCCGAATACCGCTTAAACCGGCGTATTCAATCCACCACAAACTGTTTTGAATTAAATACTTGGCAAGCTGCGGATTGCGCTGATTCAAATCCGGCATGGATTTAACAAACCAACCGCCGACAAAGCGTTCTTTGTCGGCAGCGGCGGCATAAGGATCTTGAATGACTGTGCGACGGTGGGTGGTTTCCGTAAATTCGCCTGGAAAGTTAAGCCAATCTTTGGCAGGCATATCCGCCATCCACCAATGTTTTGAACCTATATGGTTCAGCACAATATCCTGAATAACACCTATGCCTTTTTGTTTGGCTTTGCGCGCAAACTGTTGAAAGTCTTTATTCGTTCCATAACGCGCATCGATCAAATACAAATCCGTTGCGGCATAACCGTGGTAAGAATATTCCGGCTGATTATTTTCCGTGAGCGGATTGGGCCAGACTTGGGTAAAACCCATGTTGGCGATGTAATCTAAATGCTGGGTCATGCCCGCAATATCCCCGCCGTGACGACCACCTTTAAATCCGCGATTGGGCTGTTCGGTTAAACCGGCTACGGCATCGTTATGCGGATTGCCATTGGCAAAGCGGTCGGGCGTAATTAAATAAATAGCATCTTTAGCGGAAAACCCTTGTCGCTGCGCAGAATTTTTATCGCGCGCCAGCAATTCATAATTAAACCGACTTTGGGTTTTGCCATTCACTTGAAATTGAATTGGAAATTTTCCGGGCCTGGCATTTTCTGCAATATCAATAGTGACAAATAAGTAATTGGGGTTATCGGTTTTTACCAGCGACAAAATCTTCACGCCGGCATAATCAATCTGCGGTTGTGTTGCACTGATATTTTCGCCGTGCACCATCAATTCAACCTGATGGTATTTCATGCCCACCCACCAGTTGGCAGGTTCCAAATGTTTTATCGTGTAAGTATTTTCGGCCAATACACTAACGGGGAAAAACAATGTAAACAGCAACGTTAGTACGCCGATGCGAGAACGGTTATTCATGGGTGAATATTCCTTGATTATTATAGTCGCGCAGTTAATGCCCACTTAATTAAGTAGAAATCATTGCCGCTTTTGCCAGCAGCGCTAGCTGTTCACTATGAGGTTTAAAATTCAGGGCACAGCCGCGCACATAGCGCTGGATGTCAGTTAAGTCGTATTGATGAGCCAATTCGTTACCCGGCTTTAGCTGTGCTGGCGTAGGGTATATCCCCTTGCCTGCCAACAGGCAGCTCCAAGACACATTGGGAAAGTAAGCATCGAGTTTTTGTCGTTCCAACTCATCGGTAATATTTTTACCTTGCACCCAGCTCAACAAAATCGCGCGCAGCGAATTCGAAATTTTTTCATTGCGGCTATTTTCAATCCAATAATCCGTATCCTCGCGCGAGGAAATACGGTAGTGGCAAACGATATAATCGCGCACCGCATCAAAGCGGGAATTAATACGCTCATTAAATTCCTGACGATATTGATCGCTGTAATTGCCGTTATTGTAAGCTTCAATAAAACGCGCAACGGTTTCTTGCACCATATCCAATGCAGTGGCTTCCAGAGGTTCAATAAAACCCTGCGCTAATCCCACCGCCAAACAGTTTTTGTGCCACTGCTCAGCTACACGCCCCACTTTGAATTTCAGGTGCCGTGCTTCCACATCGGCATCCAATAAATTCAAATGCGCGCGAAATTCGGTTTCGGCTTTATCTTTATCGCAAAAATTCGAGCTAAATACATAACCATTGCCATTGCGATGCATGAGCGGAATTTTCCACGCCCAACCATATTGCAATGCAGTCGCGATGGTTTGCACTTCAATCTGCGCTTCTTGCGGCGTGGGGAAAACCACCGCAGAATCATTAAACAAAGTATCCGCACAACTGATAAACGGCACCTGCAAGGCTTTTTGCAGCAGCTCACTATTGAAGCCCGTGCAGTCTACAAAAATATCTGCAGCCAACTCTTGGCCATCGCGCATTTTGAGTGAACGAATACTGCCATCCTCGGCCAAGATCACTTCCTGTAAAGTTGCTTGAATATATTTAACGCCTTTGCGCGCCGCCACTCTGGCTAAAAATTTACCCAAGAGTGAAGAGTCAAAGTGATAACCATAATTTATTTCAAACGGAAAATTTTCCGGTGTGACGGGTGACAACTTTTGCCGCGCTAATTCAGTCGCTAAAAAAAAGTGATTGGGGTGTCCATCCAAATCGACACCATTGCGACGCAAATGACTGTTATGAAAAAAAGCCGGCGCGCTGAATTCATCTGGCTGGGATAAAAAGGGATGAAAATACTCGGTAAATCCGGGCTTGATTGACCAGTCTTTAAAGGTGATACCGGTTTTATAGGTGGCTTTGCATTCGGTCATCCATTCATGCTCTTCCACCCCGATCACATCCATGAAACCTCTTAACGGCGGGGTTGAACCTTCACCTACACCGATAATGCCGATATCCGGTGATTCCACCAGCGTGATGTCAAAACCTTTGTCTTGCCAGTGAGTCGCCATCAAATTCGCTGTGATCCAACCCGCTGTACCACCACCTAAAATCAGTACACGTTTGCCATTCATAACAACACCTTTTTTGTCGCCGCCATTTAGTAAAAAAACCGCCCGTCAATTCGGCTCGACGGGCGGTTCCTAGTTGTCGCTGGAGTTCCCCAGTGTTACTTCAGGCTATTAAAACTTGTAGTTCGCACCCACATAGAACTGACGACCAAAGGTTTTGTACTCACCTAAACGATTGTCTGCACCGTAAGAAAGCACCACAGCTTCGTCAGTCAGGTTAGTGACTTCAAACACCACATCGATGCCATTATCAAACGCATAAGACGCTTGGTAATCCATAGTGGTGTAGGCCTGACCAAGAACCGGTGTTGAGCTGCCGGGTACCGGCATGTTCAACACATATTCATCCCGGTAGCGCATGTTGAGGTTAGTGCTGAACTGGCCAATATCCCAGAACGCCGTTACCGACCATACATTTTCCGAAAGACCCGGCAATGAGAGTTTTTCCGAGAACAATGAACCACCGGTAATTTCCATTTCGCTCTGTGTGAAAGAATAGCTTGCAGTAGTACCTAAGCCAGAAAAAATACCGGGCAATGTATCAAACGTATAAGTACCCGCTAATTCAAGACCGCGAATGTAACCGCCCTTCTCGTTGTTGACTGCAGTGTTGTAGGTACCGGCAACCATGCCTGCAGGAATAACTAAACCATTGGCCTGGAAGATAGGTAGCGTGTCTTCCACCACCACAACTTGGCCGCTGCTATCCAATACTGGATTGCCATTGCCATCGCGTTGAATAACCGGATTGTAGGAAATGTTTTCCACCAAACTTTCAATATCTTTCCAGAAACCGGCAAGGGTGATGGCGCCGCCGTTGTCAAAATAATGTTCGTAAGACACATCAAGTTGATTTGCGCGGAATGGATCAAGGTAAGGAGAACCTTTGGTCCATACGTTGTATTGGTTGCCGCCGCGATCACCGCCGTTCCAGGAACCGGCACCACCTTTTAATTGACCTGCTGGTGGGCGACCCATCACTTTTGCTGCAGCAAAACGCAATACATCGTTATCGCTTAACTCAAAGTTCAAGTTCAAACTTGGCAAGGTATCGCTGAATTCCGGACCGTATTCAACGTACTTGTAGTTAGTTTGCGTTACACCAACATCATCGGTAATTGATTCACCATTACCTGCTCCGACGTTTTGTACACCTTTGGATTTGACATCGGATTTAACATAGCGCACACCGACGTTACCGGTCACTGGTACGCTGCCCAATTCGGTTTCCAAATTAACCATTACATAGAATGCATCGGTTTGTTCTTCCAGTGCACCCGATTCAACAAAGGTCCAATCGCGACTGAATATTTGTTTGCCTTGATAATTGCCCGGGCCAAACAACTCATCGGCCAGACCTTGCATGTTCACCACAAAGTGATCTGGCGCTCCATCAACTGAACCCACCGAAACAAAACCATCTATATCTTGTGGCATACAGGCAACAAAAGGTTCGGTGATGTTGTCAGCGCAATAAGATTGCCAATTGCCGCTGCCATCGACATAGTTGAACTGGCCATCGCGTGCACCATACAAGAAAGTACCGCGACGCGAATCAAATACACGCTCGGAAACACGCACACCAGCCTCAACCGATTTGATAAATGGCATTTCCAAATCTTGTTTAACATCGAGCTTGAAGCTTTCCACTTCGTCGGTGTAAACGTGTGGATATTCCTCGTAGCGCGACAAACGCATATTAGAGCTGGTCAGCAAATCAGGATTGTTAAATGAAATCGTTGGTGTTTTTTCGCCATTCTCGGTAATCGAAATGGTTTGACCGGCCAGTTCTTCCCAAGTCGCGCCTGTTACACTCGCGCCATTCAAGTTACCCGTCGCTGTACCAAATTGGTAAGCGTGCATAGAAACCAAACGGTCTTTACGGGTTTTGTCGCCCTTACTGTTGGTGTAATCCAACGTGAGCTTGGTAGTGTCGGTAAGATTAAATTCCAGATTTAAACCCAAACTGTCTGAGTCGGCATTGGTAGATTGATCTTCGGTGCGCGCTTCAATCCAAGGTGAAGAATCGCCAGTGGTTTTAGGGTTGCCAATGCTGATTACACCATTAGTCGCAGTCGCATTTGACAAGCCGCCCACAGTTACACCATGACGCTTGTCTTCTGATTCAAACTCAGATTTAAAATAATCTATTTGCGCTTTGAAAAAATCATTCGGTTGAAACACAGTGGTCAGCATAAATGCATCGCGCTGATCATCGCCGTAGCCGGTTTGAAATTGATAGGCACGGGCAAAATCGGAATTGGCAGAGGCATAACCAATCTGGCCGTCAGCACCTGCACGCGAACCTTCAAAATTATTGGGCTGGGTCAGGCTGGAATAACCCAGTGCAACACCCAAAGTGTCATCCAAAAACTTGCCTTGATAAGAGAGGCTGTAACGCTCACCTTGATCATCGCCAGTCGCGTCATTGTTTTTCGACAAACGCACACCGGCGTTAAAATTGTGCTCTTTCGCCGCCAACAATGGGTTAACAGTTTTGAGTTCAACAACCGCTGCAACACCACCTTCTATGTGCGAAGCCTTTGGTGATTTGTACACCGCCGCCTGACTAATCAACTCAGCGGGGTATTGGTCGAATGACATCCAGCGCAGACTTTCAGTGTAAGAACTGGTAGTCGCTTGCTCGCGGCCATTCAAGGTGGTTTGAATAAAGTCGCCATTCATACCGCGAATATTTAATTGCGATGACTGGCCAGAATCGCGCACGGTAGTGACGCCTGGAATGCGACCCAGCGCATCGGCAATCGACACTTGCGGCAGGGAACCTACCGCACTCGCATCGACCACATCGGCAACCACATCTGATTGACGTTTAGTTTCAATCGAGTTGAGCAGTGTGGCGCGATAACCGGTAACCGTAACTTCTTCGATTTGCTCAGCAGCTTGCTGTGCGTAAACAGTTTGTGAACCCGACACCAGTGCCATTGTGGTGGCCAGCGCGAGCATGTGGTTGAACGATTGCTTTTTCATGAGGTTTCTCTCCGCAGAGGTATAACTTTTATTGTTAACATTGTCTGTAAACGACTCTTGTTTCAGGCGACAAGCACAAAACAGAATGGTTCTGTCGTTGAAATGATAGTAGGCCTTACCCAGCCCCCCTCACAATAGAATGCATACGTATTCAACACACCGCATACGTATGCATTCCAAAAAAACAAATCAATAACAGCGTGTGTTTTACAGGCTTAAGCCTAGTTGATGAATTTTTTCCAGCCAGAATTTGAACAATAGAAAGCAAATAAACAGTGGTGTTTACAGCGCATATAGAAATAACGACTGAAAGAGGAAGATAAAGAGGAAAAAAAAGAGGGCAAAAAGCCCTCTTAAAGCGAGACCAACAATAAAACAACTAAGGGGAGGAACTACAACAGCAAAACAACTACAACAAAAAAACAACAGAAAAAATCAGATAATTCGGGAAATCAGCGCACCAAAAGCAGGCAGCTCAAGCGTGTCGCCAATGGCATCCATTGACACCAAACCATGCCCTTCAATCGCCGCCAAACTATAAGACTTATCAAGCGACACTCGCTGTGACATATTGGCAAAATTAAACGCACACAAAAGCGCTTGATTTTCATAGCGACGAATAAACACCAAATAATCCTGCGCATCAGCAACAAATTCTATCTCGCCCAAACGCAACGCTGGCTGCTGTTTACGCCACCACATAAAGGTACGATACGCATTGAGTATTGACGCACTATCATCATCTTGCAAACTCACTGCGCGCTCTTTGTGAGCTGCGGGAATAGGCAACCAGGTTTTTGCTTGCGCAAAGCCTGCGTGAGTTTCCGTGTGGTGCCACGGCATAGGTGTACGGCAGCCATCGCGACCTTTAAAACGCGGCCAAAAGGTAATGCCATAGGGGTCTTGCAATTCGTGCTGCTGAATTTCCGCTTCAGGTAAACCCAACTCTTCACCTTGATAACTGCACACACTGCCGCGCAATGATAATAAAAGTGCATTGAGAGTTTTAGCTAATTGCGGTGACTGCTCGGTGCCGCCCCAACGCGACATGACGCGCACCACATCGTGATTGCCGATTGACCAACAAGGCCAACCTTCAGATAAGTTTTTCTCCAGGGTTTCTACGGTTTCGCGAATATAAGAACCCGACAATTGATCGACCAACAACTCAAAACTGTACGCCATATGCAGGCGCGCATTACCAGCGGTATATTCGGCCATGGTTTTCAGCGAGTCTTCCGAAGCGATTTCACCGAGTGTAACGGCACCAGGGTAACGGTCCATCAGCTCGCGCAAGGATTCTAAAAACTGCAAATTTTCCGGGCGGTCGCTATCGTATATATGGCGCTGGAATGCGTAGGGATTGTCTTCGCGGAAGCCGCGCCCTCTGCGCTCTTCAATCGGTTTGGCAGGATTGTCGCGCAGCAATTTATCGTGGAAGCAAAAAATAATTGCATCCAAGCGCAGGCCATCGACACCGCGTTTTAACCAGAACTCCACCTCTTCCAAAATTTGCGCGCGTACCGCATCACAGTGGTAATTCAAGTCTGGCTGGGATTTTAAAAAATTGTGCAAATAGTATTGGCAGCGGCGCGGCTCCCACTCCCAAGCCGAGCCACCAAAAATCGCCAACCAGTTGTTGGGCGGAGTGCCATCGGGCTTGGGGTCGGCCCACACATACCAATCGGCCTTCGGATTATCGCGCGACTCGCGGCTTTCCAAAAACCAGGCGTGCTGGTCCGATGTATGGCTCAATACCTGGTCGATAATAATTTTAATGCCGCGCGCATGAGCCTCAGCAATCAACCTGTCAAAATCAGCCAAGCTGCCAAACAGAGGATCTATATCGCGGTAATCGCTAATGTCGTAACCAAAATCTTTCATAGGCGATTTAAAAAAGGGTGACACCCAAATCGCATCCACACCGAGGCTGGCGATATAATCGAGCTTGCTAATAATGCCGGGGATATCGCCAATACCGTCATTGTTGGCGTCCATCAAACTGCGTGGGTATACCTGATATACCACCGCGCCGCGCCACCAGGGATTTGTTGTCATTGCAGAAATCTCTACTTTTTATTGATTTGCGAACTGATTGATGACGAACTGAAATGCTGCATCGCCATCAACCCAACATCGATTCTGTTTCCGATGTACACACCATACGCGAGCGCTATTTTTTCGCCAAGTGACTACATACGTATGCAAGCCGCCGAACAGTAAATTCCGCGCAAAAAGCGCATAGAATACGTATTCATAAACACATAGATTTTTTCACTGAAGTAAAAATTCTGAACTAGTCTTGAATGCATACGTATGCAGGCTGAATACGTATGCACGCACTTGAGTTGATTCTAGCCAAGGCCTAATGTGATGAAAGAGTCATTTCTGCTATGACAGCCAGCGCTTATATCCAAGCGTTACACAACCTTTAATAGCCGCAGATGACCAAGAATACAAAACAGCAATAACATCTTTTAATACAGTCAATTTAAAACACGAGAGTCTTGTCATGAAAAAAAATATTTTAGCGCTGGTTATCAGCAGCAGCCTGTTGTTATCTGCCTGCTCGGATCATTCATCGACAAGCTCTGGCGCTGCCGCCGATGCAGCCGCCCCCGGCGCCCCCGGCAATCCATCGGTGTGGGCTTATGCGGGAAAAACAGGAATAGGCACATCGTACGAACAATACACCAATGGCGCTTACCGCGACTCAGGTGCGACCGGCACCATATCCAAGGTCTGGTTTTCTATTGCACAGGGCGTGCTCACCGAAACCATGTACGGTTTGATTCACCAAGCGCAACTGCAGGAGCTGCAATTTTTTATTAAAGGTCAAGACTTTCTCGATGAAGAAAAGAAAGACACAGTTTCCACCACCAACTATTTAGCTACTGATGCGCAAGGGCGCCCACTATCCCTTGCCTACAAAATTATTAACAAAGATAAAAACCAACAATATGAAATTGAAAAACATTTTTTTACTGACCCGGATTCGCAAAGTTTAATGATGCGTGTGCAATTTCGCGCACTGGCCGATGACATAACTCCTTACGTTTATGTAAACCCTGCAATCGCCAATACCGGTAGCAACGATAGCGCAGCTTTTAGCAATAACAGCTGGACCGCCACCGATGGCGACAACAGCATGACCTTAAAAACCAGTGCGCAAGTTGTGCAAAGCACCGTGGGTTTTGAGGGAACGTCCGATGGTATAACCGAATTAAAAAAATCCGGCACGCTCGGCAAGACCTATGCAACAACCGGCGCAGAAAAAGGCAATGTCGCATTCACTTTGCAACTACCGGCAATGAAAAAAGGTGAAACTGCGCAGTGGGACTTTGTCTTGGGTTTTGGTAAGAATTCAACTGAGAGTCTGGCTTCAGCCGACAAAACCCTAGCGCGCGGTTATGACAAAGTGCTCGCGCATTACAACGGCGATGGCGATGCGATTGGCTGGCAGGATTTTTTACAAACGCTACCCGCGCTAGAAAAATTATCTGCAACCGCAACCGACGGTGGAAAACTACTCTACACCAGCGCGATGGTATTAAAAGCGCAGGAAGATAAAACTCACGCCGGTGCTTTTATCGCTTCGCTCTCCAACCCTTGGGGCGATACCAAACCCGCCGAGCAATCGGCCACAGGATACAAAGCGGTATGGCCGCGGGATTTTTATCAGGTAGCGATGGCCATGCTGGCGCTGGGCGATAATGAATCGCCACGCATTGCATTTGAATATTTACAGCAAGTGCAAGCGAGCGAAAAAATTGCTGGCTACAGCGGTACACCCGGTTGGTTTTTACAAAAAACTCACGTTGATGGCGAACCCGAGTGGGTAGGTGTGCAGCTCGATCAAACCGGCATGCCGATTATGCTCGGCTGGCGCCTGTGGAAAGAAGGCATCTTGAGCGATGCAGAAATTACGCGCTGGTATCACAGCATGCTCAAACCGGCTGCGGATTTTTTAGCGGACGGCGGCAAAGTTAAAATCATGTGGAATGACACTGAAATCAAACCACCCTACACCCAGCAAGAGCGCTGGGAAGAACAAAAAGGTTATTCACCCTCCACCACCGCCGCCATTATTGCCGGTTTGGTGTCAGCCGGTGACATAGCTACTCAAGCGGGCGATGCCGCAGGCGCGGAAAAATATTTCGCCGCAGCCGATAAATATTCCAGTGAGTTGGAATCGCTCACCTTCACCACCAACGGTTCATTAACCGGCGAGATGGGCAATGGCAATTATTATTTACGTATTAACGCCAATGATGACCCCAACGATCACTCCGCGCTTGGTACCAGCAACGCGCAAGTCATTAACGATGAATCACAAGTTGTCGATGGCGGATTTTTGGAATTGGTGCGCTACGGTGTACGCGCCGCGAATGATAAACATATCCTTGAAACCATTCCTGAATACGACAATCAACAACTGCCCGATTTGTTGCGCGTCAAATACGAATTTACCTTCCCCGGTATTGAAGGCACATTCCCCGGCTGGCGCCGCTACGGTATCGATGGTTATGGTGAAGATCTGCAAACCGGTTTTGGTTATGTTGAAGCGAATAACTCCAGCGAAGGGCGTGGGCGCGTGTGGCCGTTTTTCACCGGCGAGCGCGGGCACTATGAATTGCAACTGGCCAAAACCAATAGCGCTATTGATATGGACAAACTGCGCAATACTTACGTAAAAGCGATGGAATTATTTGCCAACGAAGGCATGATGCTGCCCGAGCAAGTGTGGGATGGCATCGGCAGCAATGCCGCCTACAATTATCAAATTGGTGAAGGTACTAACGGCGCAACACCGCTCGCCTGGACCCACGCGGAATACGTGAAATTATTGCGCAGCTACAGCGACGGCAAAGTATGGGATCGCAACGCAAGCACTGAAGCGCGCTATGTGAAATAGTTGCTGTAATTAAATTACGCACGCCGATTTTATCGGCGTGCGTATTCTTTTTTGATCTATCAATTCCTCTATTACAAGACCCATAAATAAATTAACAACACCAATAAATTTATAACAAAGGCAGCACACGATGACGACAAAACAACCCACTCTCCCCTTCTGGCAAGTCTGGAACGTCAGTTTCGGCTTCTTAGGGGTGCAACTTGGCTTTGCATTACAAAATGCTAACGTCAGCCGTGTGCTCTCCGATCTCGGCGCGGATTTACATTCGCTCTCACTTTTCTGGCTCGCAGCGCCGATTATGGGTTTATTGGTGCAGCCTATTGTCGGTGCTGCATCTGATCGCACCTGGAACCGCGTTGGTCGGCGCCGCCCTTATATTCTCGGTGGTGCGATTGCAGCTGCTATCGGCATGTTATTAATGCCTAACGCCTCGCTGTTTGTTGCGTTTATCACCCCCATGTTATTTGGCGGCTTGATGCTGGCGTTAATGGACGGCGCGTTTAACGTGACCATGCAGCCGTTTCGTGCGCTGGTGTCCGATATGGTGCCCAATCAACAGCGTACACTTGGCTATTCAGTACAAGCCCTGCTAATTAATATCGGCGCAGTGATTGGTTCCATCTTACCTTTTGTGCTCACCAATATTATCGGTCTCGACAATACCGCCGCAAAAGGTGAAGTAGCGCCAACGGTCACCTGGGCGTTTTATATCGGCGCTAGCGCTTTATTTCTCACGGTGCTCTGGACGGTAATTCGCACTAAAGAATACGCGCCGGTTGATTACAATCGCTACAAAGGCCTCACTGCCGCCGTAGCGCCAGCAATTAAACCATCGCTCGCTGTACGCCTTGGTAATTTCTGGCAATTATTTATCAATATGCCGAAAACCATGCGCCAACTCGCGGTGGTGCAATTTTTTTCCTGGTTTTCATTATTTATTATGTGGGTTTATACCACTCCGGCGATCACCCAATATATTTGGGGCATAGAAGCCAAATGGTTTGATGCCGATTATTTACATTCACTCGATGTAATCCCACCAGAAATAGCAGCAGCCAAAGGTGCAGCGGGAGATTGGGTCGGCATCATCTTCGCCGCCTATTCATTATTTGCCGCTCTATTTTCGATTGTACTTACCCGCATCGCGAATCGCTTTGGCCGCAAGTTCACCTACTCCCTTTCGCTGCTTGCCGGTGGATTGGGTTATATGAGCTTTTTATTATTTCAAAACGCAGACGTTGTGCACGTGAATTTGTGGTTAACACAGGTGGATGTACCACAAGGCGCGCTGAATTTATTAATCCCCATGATCGGCGTCGGCATCGCATGGGCCGCAATACTCGCCATGCCCTACGCGATTCTCGCCGGTTCACTCCCCGCCGATAAAACCGGTGTGTACATGGGAATATTTAACTTCACCATCGCCGCACCACAAATTGTTTCCGGTCTAGTCGCAGGGCAAATCGTGAAATATATATTTAACAACGAAGCGATTTATATTTTAGTGCTCGCCGGTGTGTGCATGATACTCGGCGCAATTTCAGTGTATTTTGTGCAGGATGCGGGAGAGGAAAGTGATTTGGTTGTGCAGGGGCATTGAAACAAAATCGAAACATAAAACCCCTGCCGTTTATTAAACGACAGAGGTTTTGATTTTTTATCGTGTTAGATATGCGAGTCTATATCCATGTTCTTGTGCAGAACTCTTACGATTAAGATTCCATTTACCTCATTTTTCTTGTAAAAAATAATATGGCTTGCGTGCGGGAACTTTCTATAACCTGCACGAATATTATCACACGCCAAACCTGCATCAAAATTTTCACTGAGCAATCTGAATGCATCATCTAATTGTTTGATATACAAATTTCGCTGTGTTTTCCCCCAGCGATTCTGGGTGAACAATGCGATTGCACGCAGATCTAATTTCGCATCTTTACTAAGTTGAAATAATTCCATTTACGATTTCTGTTCATCCAATTCAGCAAGGAAATCCTTGTAGTTATAATCAGCAACACCGCTCTCTTCACCTTGAATCAGCATTTGCCGCAGGACTTGTAGTTTATTTTCCGAGTCTTCCAATAAACGCAAACCAGCCCTGACAATTTCACTGGCGGAGCCATAACGCCCCGACTCCAATTGCGCACTTATAAACCCGTCAAAGTGATCACCTAGGGTAATACTTGTGTTTTTAGCCATAAATCCCCCATAAAATACCTATATTAAGTATTTTATGGTACCTGGAGATCAATATTCAAGCGGGTATTGCTTATATCTTCAGTTAAACATGACCCTATTTCTTAACCGGCTTCGCCCCACAAGAACCGCGCACTATTAATTTGGCGGGTAATAACATCGACTCTGGACGCTCTCCTTCGACCAAGAGCAATAAGTTTTCTACCAGCAATTCGCCAGCGAGCAAGGTGTCTTGCTGCACGGTGGAAAGTGGGGGATAGGTGTAGGAGGCCATGGGAATATCGTCAAAGCCCATCACTGCAACATCTTGTGGAATATGCATACCCGCTTCTTCCAATGCTTTCATCGCGCCTATGGCGATCAAATCACTCGCGCCAAAAATGGCATCAAACGGCAGGCGGCGCTGCAACAAACTGAGGGTCGCTTTGTAGCCTTCTTCTTCCGAAGTTTCGGCGGCAACTTGCAATTGAGGATTCACTGCAATGCCCGCTTCTTGCAACGCTTTGCAGAAGCCGCGATAGCGATCAGAAAACTCGGGACTGTGTTCAGAGACATCGCCAAGAAAGGCGATATTTTTGCGTCCAAGCGATAATAGATGCTGCGCAGCGCTGTAGGCGCTATTGAAGTTATCGCAGCCAATTGAAACACCTGGCTGACCTTCAAGTACTGGCCCCCAGGTAATAAAGTGTGCGCCGACTTCAGTGAGATAGGTGAGTTTTTTTACAAAAGTTTCATAGTCGCCATAACCCAAAAAGATAATGCCATCGGCGCGATTGGCATCTTCATAATCCGCATGCCAGTCCTCACTGAATTGCTGAAAGGAAATCAACAAATCGAACCCGCGACTCGCGGTTGCGCGAGTGATACTACCGAGCATGGATAGAAAAAAGGGATTGATTAAGGAGTTGCCGGTGCCGTGATCTTCGCACAATAAAAGTGCAATCGTTTTAGTCTGCTGGGAACGCAGGCAGCTCGCGTTTTTATCGACTTTGTAATTCAATTCGCGGGCAATTTGCTGAACTTTGAGGCGTGTTTCCAAGTTAACTAAGGGGCTGTTACGCAACGCGCGGGAAACGGTGGACTGGGACACCCCGGCACGAAAGGCAATATCAAAGGATGTGGGTTTATCGTCTTTCAACTTGTTTACCCTCGCTGTGATTCCATTTTTGTTGTAATTGTTGTTTTGCATATTTATGCAATAAGGGAGCGATACTACATCAACCCCCTTTTTACGTACAGCATGCAAGAATAGCCCAGCACAGACCAAATATTGACCTGCAGCGCAAAACTGCCAGCCATAAAAAAGCCGCTGACAGGCAGCGGCTTTTACCGGAAAACCCCTAAAGATTATCTACACTTCGCGCAATGCCGTCGCCACCGGCAAGCGGGCGGCGCGAATGGCGGGGAAGAAGCCGCCGATAAAACCGATCACTATTGCAAATACAACACCTTGAATTAACAGGTCCGGGGTGACGGCAAAATCAAACACTACCTGACTGAAGCTGGCAAAATTTAAGGTGGAGACCGTGTAACCATTAAATACCAGATACACAATCAGCGAGCCGATCAAACCGCCGATCACCGCTAGCACCAGCGATTCAACCAAGGTTGAAATAGCCACCGGTGTTGAACCAAAACCAATTGCGCGCAGCGTAGCAATTTCGCGGGTGCGGCTGGAGACTGAGGTATACATAGTATTGACTGCACCAAAAATTGCACCGAGCGCCATTAAAAATGCGAGCGGGTAGCCCACCATTTTAATAAACTTACTCAGCGGTTCTGATTGCTCGGCGAGGTAATCTGCCTCGCGTTTTACATCCAGATTAAATTTTGGATCTGCTGCGATGGCTGCTTTTATATCTGCAAAGCCATTTTTATCGTCCAACTTCGCGCGCACGATTTGATAGCTGTTGCCACGGCGATAGGCATTTTGCAAAATTTTTGCATCACACCAGAGTTCAGATTCGGCCAAACCGCCGCCAGCCTCAAACGCACCGACCACTGTCCATTGATTTTGGCCAAACTTCACCACCGAGCCGACCGCCAAATTGGCAAATTGTGTTTGCGCTGCGCGGCCGACAATCAATTCATTTTTGCCCGGTTCAAAATTGCGCCCTTCAATAATCTTGAACGAATTGCGCACTTCAAATGCCATAGGTTCTACACCGCGCAGTGGTGCATTGGCATTGGTGTCTTTGTTGCGCATAGGAATATCAACGATCACAAATAATTCCGGCGAGCTGAGCGGTTTACCATCGAGTTTGGCGATGCCGGGCAAGTTAGCGATTAGTTGGGTTTGGTCATAACCCATGCCGCTACTCATCTCCGAGGTTGCGCCCGCGCGCATTAGAATTAATACATCATCGGCGCCGGCGCTCACCATAGTGCGCTGAAAACCGCTGGCCATTGAGAGCACCGCAATAAACACCCCCACCACACAGGCCACACCAAAAACAGCAACAGCAGAAGTGCCCAAGCGCTGCGGTAAATTGCGCAAATTCATTAGGGTAACAACAATAATTTGAGTAATTGCATTAAACATAATTAACGCCTCCGCAATGCTGCAACAATATTAAGCTGCAAACCTTGCAGCGCGGGAATAATGCCGGTGAGCAGGCCAAACAAAAACATCAGGCCTACACCGAACAACAGCATGGTATTGGATAGGGTTAAACCCGGCAGTGTAGCGGCCATGGATTCTGCCGCGCCGGTAATAAAAAATTTCGCCAGCACTAAGCCTGCAAGGCCGCCGATAAGCGAAATTAAAATCGCCTCTGACAACACCATTAGCATCACCGCGAGATCGGAAAAACCCAGGGTTTTTAAAATCGCTAACTCTGGAATGCGCTCGCGAAACGATTGTGCCATGGTATTGCCGGCAACCAGCAACATAGTAAAAAACACAGCACCGAGAATTAACGTAGTGATTAAACCTATATCGCCAAATTGTTTAGCAAAAGATTTGGCGAACTCTTTTTCGCTGCTGGTTTTGGTTTCGGCAGGAGAGTTGGCAAACAGCGCATCGATAGCGGCAGCCACTTGGGCAGATTGTTTTGGATCGCTTACGCGAACAATCAACCAGCCCAAATCACCCTTGCCGTACTGACGCGCCTCATCAAAATAAGCGTAATGCATGAGCATGGCACTGGTATCGGCACTTTTGCTTTTCGCTTCATAAATACCTGAAATTTCAAATTCCCATGTGGTGCTGCCACCCTCGCGCGGAAACATACCTTTTAACGAAACCCGATCGCCAATGTTCCATTTAAAGCGATCCACCAATGCTTTTCCGATCACCACACCAATGCGATTTTTTTTCCATGCCTGCATTTGTTCATCGGGCAAGCTGATCATTTCTTTATAAATCTCAAAATAATCTTCCGCGATAATCGGAAATTGCGGAAATTGATTTTTAGGTTCTTGATAGTAACCACCAAACCAATTGGCAGAGGTCGCTTTATCGACACCCGCAAGTGCTTGCACCTTGGGCAGATAGGACTCAGGCAGGGGCTGGATCAAACTGATTTTATTAATGCTGACCAAGCGGTCTTCACCGGCGATTTCTGCGCCCTGATCAAATGCTGCGGCCAAACTGCGCAGTAAACCAAATAATAAAAACGCGATCATGATGGAGAGCAGGGTCAGTGTGGTGCGCATTTTTTTGCGCCCCAAATTACTCAATAGAAATTGCAAGTAGTACATGATTAGTGCCCCCCTGCATTGCCATTATTATTGGTGACCAGCGAGCCCTTATCCATATGCCAGGTATGGCGCGCGTGTTCAGCGGCGCGTGGATCATGGGTCACCATGATGATGGTTTTTTGCTGTTGCTGGTTGAGGGTTTGCAAGAGCGAGAGAATTTCATCCGCAGTCGCGCGATCTAAATCACCGGTCGGTTCGTCGCACAACAACAAATCCGGATCGCTTACCAGTGCGCGGGCAATTGCAACACGCTGCTCCTGCCCGCCAGACAATTCACTGGGGTAGTGTTTGGCGCGATTGGACAAACCCACCAATTCCAATGCGGCTGCCACATGCTGCTTGCGCTGCTTGCTGGACAAATTGGTCAACAAGAGCGGCAGTTCGACATTTTTTTCGGCGGTTAATACCGGCATCAAATTGTAAAACTGGAAAATAAAACCTACGTGACGCGCACGCCATTTGGTTAACTGCGAGGAGGACATTTGATCCAACCGCTGGCCGCCAATCATTAATTCACCGGCACTGGGTTTATCCAAACCACCCAGCAAATTTAACAGCGTGGTTTTACCTGAACCCGAAGGCCCCATCAGCGCCAAAAAATCACCGCGATGAATATCTAAATTGAGATTCTCTAATACGCTGACTTGCTCTTTACCTTTTTTATAACGCTTACCTACTCCTTTTAATTGAACCAGCAATTCATCGGCAACCAATGTTTGGGATTCGAGCGCAGTCATAGATCCTCCAGGAAGTTAGACCAGAATTAACAGACAGTTTTAGTCGAGCAATTTTCAATAAAAAATCGGCAAACAAAAAAAGACGGAAAATAAACAATAGAGCGCGGTTTAATTAAAATAGCTTTTGAACAAACAATTTTTACAGCAAGCTTATTGTTATTAGCCTGCCTCAACTCCATAGAGGAGCGAGGCAGTTATCAAAAATGATGACGTTATTGCAACTCCACTTTCACGCCGTCTTTTACTTCCGGGGTGATATTGACAATAAAATCCTCACCCGGGCGCAGGCCAGTTGCGATATAAACATCGGTGCCGTAGCTTGCTTTGAGTGTCACTTTACGCAACTCGGCTACGCCATCTTTTACCACAAAAATAAATTTATCTTCCTCTTCAGAGCGCACAGCACTAATCGGCACACGCACCCCCAGCGGCTCTTTGGTTTGCTCTTCGACCACCGGTTCGGCATTCATAAATGCAACCTTCACCCCCATATCGGGAAGAATTCGCGCATCGCTAATTTGAAAACCGATGCGCACTTTTACCGTTGCCTTTTGGCGATCAGCGGCGGGAATAATGGCGATAACTTTGGCTGGAATTTTCCAATCGGGATAAGCCTCTAACACCGCTTGCACAAATTGATCGACACGCACGCGCTGAATGTAAGATTCATTGACATCGACCTCAATTTCCAGCGAGCTCATATCGACGATGGTACAAATACCGGTGCGAGTAAAACCGCCGCCCGCCGAAATAGGTGAAATCATTTCACCTGGCTGTGAATCCTTACTAATAACCACACCGGTAAAAGGTGCGCGCAAGGTTAAGTCATCCAAATTTTGTTGCTGCAAGGCCAAGCGTTTTTCACTCACGATAATGTCGGCCTGACGCGATTTTAATTGTGCATTCAGCGATTCAAAATCTGCGCGCGCTTTATCTAATATTGCTGTGCTCACCAGCTGACGGCGCGCCAATTCAGTGTTGCGCTCCAAATTTAATTTGGCCTCGGTTAAACGCGCCTGAGTTTCCGCTACATAGGTTTTAGCCGAGTGCAATTCTGCTTTACTCAAATCCCATGATCTACGGGTATTGGAATCATCTAACAGTGCAACCACCTGATCTTTTTCGACCTGCTGCCCCTCTTCAATATAAATCTCGGCAACTTTGCCCGTCACTTTTGAAGACACAGTGGCAGTGCGGCGAGCGACTACATAACCGGTGGCATCCAATACTGTGGCAGAAGAAGAATCGGGCACCGCCATGCGCGCCATTTCGACTTGTACTTTGATCGGTGCTGGGTCACTCAATAAACTGATGCCCACCACTACAGCAGCAACAGCTGCCGCTATGCCAATCCACAAGCGAGCCTTATGATTGGATTCATCTGGGTGGTCGCGATTAATACGCAGTTGCGATAGGAGTTCGTCTTTATTCGTCACAATATGTCCTGTTCGTTGGCGGCGGAAGGAAAACCGATAAAGGTGTCGCGCAGCATTATCAATCAATATCCGCACCTGAGCCTAGAGGTTTTCCCAGTACCGCAATGATCCTTAGGCTGGGATATTTTTATGACCTCAGAATAGCCCTGCAGATAGCGATATCACAGCAGCCAATGTCATGAGATAGCAATGACATTTCTCACTCACTCAAGACTTACAACATAGACGTAAAGTCGGCCATCTCGCTCGGTAAAATGGGATTCTTCAAGTTGATCATCCTGCGCGCCGGTATATCTACTTCTAATAAATCAGCGGCAAAATAGCGTTTAAAAATACCATCGAGCACACCATTGGCACTGATCGTTTGTAAACCCTGCATCACGCGCTGCGCTAGGAGTTTATTATCAGGATTCACATAAAACACCAAAGGAAATGGATAAAAAACAACAAGCGAGGATTCGACAACCAGTTTGCCCGACGCCGCCGCGCGCTCGGCAAACACACCAGTCACTTCGTTTGCACCAAAGGTGACATAATCAAATTCGTTATTTTCCAGACGCACAAATAAATCATCGAAGCTGCCCTTTTCTTCTACTCGGTAACCATTGTGGCGAAACAATTCTGCATCCGCCCAAGTGCTAGGAATGCCCATGCGTAACGCTTGCAATTGTTGGGCGGATTTAATTGCCGCAAACTTTTCTTTGTCTTCCGCGCGAATAATTAGAATTCGGTACCCCAACAAACCCTTCATCAATGGCAGAGGAATAAGATTTTTCTTTTCATTTGCTAATTTGGTATTGCCCGCCACAGTGCCAAAAATATCAAAACCTTTGCTTCGAAATACGCTGGCTTCGTCGGCGGCGAGCGGATAGTCCGTCAGGTCTTCTTGCAGTTGCCACTGACCGTGTGATGCAACAGTCGCAGCAAGCGCGGCTTGCAGCACTTCGCGCTCATACTGCTGACGCGATTGGGTTTTATTGCCGTTCCATAATTTGATTTGCGCAACACTAGCGCCACTCGCCGATTTTTCTGCGGCGAGCACAGTGCAGCTCCACAAGCAAATCATCGATACGACAAACAGTTTTTTTATCTTGAACAGGGACATGAAGGATTGTGAATAGGCCGACATAAATGAATCTCCCAATAATTATTGTGGTGTTGATTTGAACCCGCCAGAAACAAAACAGGGCGCAACTTGTAACAAGCGCGCCCTGTTAAAGATAACAAACTGTGAATCAACCACTAAAAGGGAATATCGTCATCAAACGAATCAAACCCTGCAGGCTGTTGTGGCGCACTGTGCTGCGGTGCCGGTTGTTGTGGCGCGCGCGCAGGCTGCTGATAACCACCTTGATTATTGCCTGCAGGGGCATTGTTGTACTGGGGAGTTTGATCAAAACTGTTGGCGATTGCCGCTGCGCCCATACCGGCGCCACCGCCCATGCTGCTGCCTTGGTTGTCGCCGCGACCGTCGAGCATTTGCATTTCATTGGCGACGATTTCAGTGGTGTAACGATCGGTGCCATCTTGCGCTTGCCACTTACGGGTGCGCAATGAGCCTTCGATATACACCTTGGAGCCTTTCTTCAGATATTCGCCCGCGATCTCGCCCAGACGATTGAAGAATACAACACGGTGCCATTCGGTGCGCTCTTGCGGTTGACCGGTATTTTTGTCTTTCCAGGTCTCAGAGGTGGCTACACTGACGTTGGTCACGGCGCCGCCGGAGGGCATATATTTCACTTCGGGGTCTTGCCCGATGTTGCCGATCAAAATAACTTTATTAATACCGCGAGCCATGCTGCATTCCTCTTGATTGTCCGAGTATCCGCCTTCTGTCGTTACAGTGCGGCATTCAGGTTGATGGGTTGTTGCCCCGTGCGGAGCGCAGGATACTTTACACTTCCGCCACAATCGCCGCCAGCTGTTTGCGATCAACACGGCGCTGATCCACTTTCAGGTAAACGGTATTTTCCGAGGCGACAATCACCACCTCAGCCACGCCATCTACCGCACGCAGTTTCTCCGCCAAGACTTGATGGTTTTGCCCACGCAGTGGAATGAGCACACTGGCTAGAAACTCCGGCGGTTTCATCGACCAGGCGACTGCCAACCAAATCAATACCAACCCTGCATTGAGCAAGAACACGGCGTTTGCGCCCTGCGTTTGCAATAACCATCCTCCCAAAGCACCGCCGCCAAATACGCCGAGCACTTGAAAGGTGGAGTAAATCCCCGTCGCAGTTCCCTTGGCGCCAGCCGGGGCAATTTTGCTGACCATTGACGGCTGGGTCGCCTCCAGAATGTTAAAGGCGATGAAGAAAACAAACAGCACTAGCAATGCGGCAATCCGGCTGCCGCCAACCCACATCAGCGCCAATTCCGCCAATAACAGCAGGGACACCGCAATCAGAAATACGCCTTTAATCTTGCGGCGCTTCTCGGCGATGATCACAAACGGCAGCATTAAGACAAAGGCGAAAGCGAGCAGCGGGAAGTAGACAAGGCCGTGATACTCACGTGCGATCTGCAATTGATCTTGCAGCAGCAGCGGCAGCACCACAAAACTCGACATAAGCACAAAATGCAGCACAAAAATCCCGACATTCAACCGCAGCAACTGCGGATGCATAAGGGTATCGCGCAGCAACCCTGGCACCGCTACCGCCTCGCGCTTGGAGCTGGTGGTCTTGGCCACATCGGGTACCAGCTGCAGCAGAATATAGATCCCCACCACGCCCAAAATGGCCGTCAGCCAGAAGATCGCCCCTACTCCGCCCCACGCCGCGAGCAGCGGCCCGACCGTCATGGCAACCGAGAAAGAAACGCCTATCGACGCACCAATCGTGGCCATCGCCTTGGTGCGATTTTCATCCGAAGTAAGGTCGGTCAACAGCGCCATCACCACTGCCGATATTGCCCCACCGCCCTGCAGGATACGCCCGAGAATCAAACCGTATACCGAGTCCGCCAGGGCCGCGACCAAACTACCCAGCACAAATACAATCAAACCCGCGAGGATTAACGGCTTGCGCCCGATACGGTCAGACATAACCCCAAATGGAATCTGCAGCAGCGCCTGACTAAAGCCATAGGCACCCAAAGCCAAGCCGAGCAAAAAAGGGCTGTGATGCGCATATTCAGTGCCATACAGCGCCAATACCGGCAGCAGCATAAACAGGCCAAACATACGAAAGGTGTACAGCGCCGCCAACGAGTAGACCACCTTGCGTTCAAAGGTGACAGACGCGGAATGGACAGTTGCAGTCTCAGTAGATTCTTGCATGGGATCAGATGTCGGTAGAGGTGAATAAAAGCGTCAATTATTAAAAGGCCGACAGTGTACCAATTCAAGCCGCCTGCGACCTGTAAATCCTGCGCAAGATTGGATTAATTGCCCTGCTGACATCTGCTGGCAATCTATTCACGTATAATCGCTCGTTTTGAATGACCATAGGCGGATTGCAGTAGATGGACAAAATTATTGTCAGGGGTGCACGCACTCACAATCTCAAAAACATTGATCTTGATATCCCACGGGACAAGCTTGTGGTGATTACCGGGCCGTCTGGTTCGGGCAAGTCGTCACTGGCGTTTGATACGCTTTACGCCGAAGGTCAGCGCCGCTATGTGGAATCCCTTTCTACTTATGCGCGCCAATTTTTATCGATGATGGAAAAGCCCGATGTCGATCATGTGGAAGGCCTGAGCCCTGCCATCTCCATCGAACAAAAATCCACCTCGCACAACCCGCGCTCGACCGTGGGCACCATCACTGAAATTTATGATTATCTGCGTTTGCTCTATGCGCGCGTAGGTGAACCGCGCTGCCCGGAACATGGCGCCCCCCTTACCGCACAGACGATTAGCGAGATGGTAGACACCACGCTCGGACTGCCAGAAGGCACCAAACTCATGTTGCTGGCGCCGGTGATCCGCGATCGTAAAGGTGAGCACCTGCATGTCTTTGAACAACTGAAACGTGATGGTTTTATTCGCGCGCGCATCGACGGCATTCTCTGCGACTTGGATGACACACCAAAACTCGACAAGAAAAAGAAACACACCGTCGAAGTTGTCATCGACCGTTTTAAAGTGCGCGAAGATTTAAAGCTGCGCCTGTCGGAGTCGTTTGAAACGGCGCTGAACTTATCGGAAGGCATTGCGTGCATTAATTATATGGACGGTGAAGCACCCGACCGCTTGTTTTCATCCAAACACGCCTGCCCGATTTGCGACTACAGCCTGACCGAACTCGAACCGCGCCTGTTCTCGTTCAACAATCCTGCGGGCGCTTGCCCCACATGTGACGGTTTGGGCGTACATCAATTTTTTGATGAAGATAAAGTCATCCAAGATACGGCGCTGAGTCTTTCTGAAGGTGCGATTCGCGGCTGGGACAAGCGCAATGTCTATTACTTTCACATGCTCGCCTCACTCGCCAAACACTATGCATTCGACGTGAACACCCCTTGGGCAAAACTCAAAGCCAAACAGCGTGAAGCGGTGCTGTACGGCTCGGGTGAAGAGATTATCGAATTTAATTACATCAATGATCGCGGCGATGTGTACAAACGCAGCCACAGTTTTGAAGGCGTGCTGACCAATATGGAGCGCCGCTATCGCGATACTGAATCCAACTCTGTGCGCGAAGATCTAACCAAGTTTTTATCCAGCCAGCCTTGCCCTGAGTGTGAAGGCACACGCTTGCGCGTAGAGGCGCGCAATGTGTTTATCGATGAGCGCCCGCTCCCCAGCATCACCGAAATGCCAGTCGCCGATGCTTACGATTACTATATGAAGCTGGCTTTCACCGGGCGCAAAGCAGGCATCGCCGATAAGATTCTGAAAGAGTTGCGCGACCGCTTCCGTTTTTTGGTGGACGTGGGTTTGAATTACCTGACCCTCAACCGCAGCGCTGAAACCCTCTCCGGCGGCGAAGCACAGCGCATCCGCCTCGCCAGCCAAATCGGCGCTGGCTTGGTGGGCGTTATGTATATTCTTGATGAGCCGTCCATCGGACTACATCAACGGGACAACGAGCGCCTACTCAAAACCCTCACCCATTTGCGCGATATAGGCAATACCGTGATTGTGGTGGAGCATGATGAAGATGCCATCCGCCAAGCCGATCATGTCATCGACATTGGCCCAGGTGCGGGCGTACACGGTGGACAAGTTATCGCCCAAGGCAACGTCAAAGCCATCATGGCCAATAAGGATTCGATTACCGGCCAATACCTGAGCGGCACAAGGTCGATTGCCATTCCGGAAAAGCGCCATCCATTCGATAAGACGCAGATGCTGCGTCTCGTTGGCGCCAAGGGTAATAACCTACAAAACGTTACACTGGAAATTCCAGTAGGACTGATGACCTGTGTGACGGGTGTTTCTGGCTCGGGCAAATCAACCCTAATCAACGCTACGCTCCACCCTCTGGCAGCAACCGCACTGAATGGTGCGACCACTTTGACACCCGCGCCTTATGAGTCAATCGAAGGAATGGATTTGTTTGATAAATGCGTGGATATCGACCAGAGCCCGATTGGTCGCACACCGCGTTCAAATCCTGCCACCTATACTGGCATCTTCACGCCAATTCGCGAATTGTTTGCTGGCACTCAGGAATCGCGCTCACGCGGTTATCAACCCGGTCGCTTTAGTTTTAACGTGAAAGGCGGCCGCTGCGAAGCCTGTCAGGGCGACGGTGTAACCAAAGTAGAAATGCACTTTTTGCCCGACGTTTACGTTCCCTGCGATGTCTGCAAAGGTAAACGCTACAATCGCGAAACACTGGATGTGAAATACAAAGGGAAAAACATCAACGAAGTTTTGGGAATGACAATTGAAGATGCACGCGCATTCTTTGATGCCGTCCCCTCCATCGCCAACAAGCTGCAAACACTTATTGATGTTGGTCTGTCCTATATCTGCTTAGGACAGTCAGCAACAACCTTGTCCGGCGGCGAAGCACAGCGGGTAAAACTGGCGAAAGAATTATCCAAACGCGACACAGGAAAAACGCTCTACATTTTGGATGAACCCACAACCGGTTTACATTTCTACGACATCCAGCAATTGCTCAACGTACTGCATCGCCTGCGCGATCACGGCAATACCGTTGTGGTAATCGAGCACAATTTGGATGTGATTAAAACTGCAGATTGGATTGTTGATTTAGGGCCGGAAGGAGGGAGCGGTGGAGGCCAGATTATCGCAACAGGAACACCAGAAGAAATAGCACAATTAACACATTCACATACTGGGCGATTCCTTGCCCCGATGTTGAATGTCGTCACAAGTAAAAAAGCCAAGCTCGCTAAGAGCGAAAAAACAAAAGCATAATTTACTAAAAAGAAAAATAGGGGCTTTGCTTCCTGCAAGCCCCACTGCTTCCTGCATGGGCACACCGATCATCATGATCGTGCAGTATCCTTACTCATCATTTGTACTTCCCTAGAAAAGTTTCATCCTAAAACTTAATCCTCTAATCACAACTTCCTGTTCTGATTAGCATCCCTGTGTTGAACATTTTAGCGATTTTCTAATCTTAAAGAAGTCGACAATGGCTGAAACTTTTGTGCGACATTGACTATAGAACCAAGCAGACAAATGTGACTTGTGAAGCAAAATCAGAGACATAATCATTTGTTTCTCCAAAAACAAAAAGGCCAAGCATTGCTGCTTGGCCTTTTTGTTAGCGATTGCTAAACGCTTATTCAGCGTCTACAGCAACTTCAACAGCTTTAGCTGGACGATCAACCAACTCTACATAAGCCATAGGCGCCTTATCACCAGCACGGAAGCCACATTTCAAAATACGAACGTAACCACCTGGACGGGTGTTATAACGCGGGCCAAGCTGGCTGAACAACTTACCTACAGCTTCTTTGCTATTCAAACGTGCGAATGCCAAACGACGGTTAGCAACGCTATCTACTTTAGCCAAAGTAATCAAAGGCTCTGCAAAACGACGCAATTCTTTTGCTTTTGGCAAAGTAGTTTTAATCAATTCATGCTCAACCAAAGAAATAACCATGTTACGGAACATGGCTTTACGGTGAGATGCATTACGGCCTAATTGACGACCACTTAATTTATGACGCATGAGATATACCCTTCAAAAATGGATTGCTAAATGCAATCTCGTTAATCACCCGCACCGAAGTGAGTTAACGGGCAAACTAATAATAAAAACCACATACAAATATCAATTCAATGATATCTGTATGTGGTTTTAGGTTTTTTAGTCGTTTCTCAAACTGGCTGGAGGCCAGTTTTCCAAACGCATACCAAGAGAAAGGCCGCGTGATGCAAGCACATCTTTAATCTCGGTAAGAGATTTTTTACCCAAGTTTGGCGTCTTCAACAGCTCAACTTCAGTGCGCTGAATCAAATCACCAATGTAGTAAATGTTTTCTGCTTTCAAGCAGTTTGCTGAACGAACAGTAAGCTCAAGATCATCAACAGGACGTAAAAGAATCGGATCAATAGCCTCTTCTTTTTGCTCTGGAGCTGATTGTTTTTCGCCTTCAAGATCAACAAATACTGCAAGTTGTTGCTGCAGAATGGTAGCCGCACGACGAATAGCTTCTTCAGGATCTATAGTACCATTAGTCTCTAAATCCAAAATCAACTTATCCAAGTCAGTACGCTGCTCAACACGAGCACTCTCAACACTATAAGCCAAACGCTTAACCGGGCTGAATGATGCATCCAACTGCAAACGACCAATAGCGCGACTCTCATCATCATCGCGACGACGACTGTCAGCTGGTTGATACCCGCGACCACGAGCAATGGTCAAGCGCATTTTCAATTCAGTATTGCCAGTGATGTTCGCAATTACATGATCGGGATTTTTAATTTCCACATCATGATCAACTTGAATATCAGCAGCAGTAACAACGCCAGGGCCTTTTTTAGTCAAAGTAAGAACCGCATGATCCTTACCGTGCATAATTACTGCAACACCCTTGAGGTTCAAAAGGATTTCAATAACATCCTCACGAACACCCTCAATTGCGCTGTACTCATGCAACACGCCATCTATTTCGACTTCTGTAATAGCGCAACCCGCCATTGATGAAAGCAAAATACGACGCAACGCATTGCCTAAAGTATGTCCAAAGCCACGTTCCAGGGGTTCCAACACCACGCGTGCGCGTGTTGGGCCACTTTCTGAAACATCGATATGACGCGGAGTTAAAAATTCGTTTACTGCAGTCTGCATAGCCACACCTGTTAGCGGTTCGTCCCTTACTTGGAGTAAAGCTCGACGATGAGGTTCTCGTTGATGTCAGCAGGTAAATCAATGCGATCAGGAACGCGCTTGAATACGCCTTCTTTTTTCTCGCCATTCACATCTACCCACTCAACATTGCTGCGTTGACCAGCCAAATTCAACGCGTTTTGTACGCGCAGTTGTTTTTTAGCTTTTTCACGCACAGCAACTACATCACCAGCACCTACTTGGAAAGAAGCAACATTAACAGTCTTGCCGTTAACGCTAATTGCCTTGTGAGATACCAATTGACGTGATTCAGCACGAGTTGAACCGAAGCCCATACGATATACAACATTATCTAAACGGCATTCCAACAGTTTCAACAAGTTTTCACCGCTTGCGCCTTTACGACGAGCCGCTTCTTTGTAGTAACCGCGGAATTGCTTTTCCAGAATGCCGTAAATACGACGAACTTTTTGCTTTTCACGCAACTGCACACCATAGTCAGACAAACGACCACGACGTTGGCCATGTTGGCCAGGTGCAGTTTCAATTTTACATTTTGAGTCTAACGCACGCGCACCACTCTTTAAAAAAAGATCAGTGCCTTCACGGCGAGACAATTTACAGGTAGGTCCAATATAACGAGCCATTTTCTAATCCCCCTTATACGCGACGTTTCTTCGGCGGACGACAGCCGTTGTGAGGAATCGGCGTAACGTCAGTAATGTTAGTGATTTTATAACCAACATTGTTAAGTGCACGAACAGCAGATTCGCGACCTGGGCCTGGCCCCTTAACTTCGACGTCGAGGTTTTTTAAACCATATTCTTTTGCCGCTTCACCAGCGCGCTCAGCAGCAACCTGAGCAGCAAAAGGAGTACTTTTACGTGAACCACGGAAACCAGAACCACCGGAGGTCGCCCAAGCAAGTGCATTGCCTTGACGATCAGTGATAGTCACGATGGTATTGTTAAAAGAAGCATGGATGTGAGCAACACCATCGATTACTGTCTTTTTAACTTTTTTCTTGGCTGTGGTTTTATTACTTGGCTTCGCCATAGCAATTTCTTCCTACTAATTTGTTACCGTAAGTGAATGAAAGCGTAAGCAAGAATTACTTCTTAATAGGCTTACGTGGGCCTTTACGGGTACGAGCGTTCGTTTTAGTACGCTGACCACGAAGCGGTAAACCACGACGATGGCGTAAGCCACGGTAGCATCCCAAATCCATCAAACGCTTAATATTCATAGATATTACACGACGCAAGTCACCTTCTACGGTGCGCTTAGCAACCTCAGCACGGATAGCATCCATCTGCTCTTCAGACAAAGTGCCGATTTTTACATCTTCGGCAATGCCAGTAGCAGCACAGATTTGCTTGGCTGTGGTACGACCAATCCCATATACATAAGTCAATGAGATAACGGCGTGTTTGTTATCTGGTATGTTTACACCAGCAATACGAGCCATTCAAATTACTCCAGTAACACATAAATTGCAGCGTTGACAGCGTAAGCGCCACCCTCGCCCCTGAACAAAAGGCGCGCAGGATAGCCGCAAATACACCATAAAGCAATAGCCGAGCAATTTCTTACTCGACGACAGTCAACGCCCCCAGTTGGTAATACTTAGTACAAACCACACAGAAAAGAACAGGCAGGAAGTCTAAGACAGCCTGCCTGAACTTTTTACCGCTGAAGCGCTAAATATTAGCCTTGACGCTGCTTATGGCGCGGCTCAACGTTGCAAATTACACGCAGAACACCGTTACGACGCACCATCTTGCAGTTACGACAAATCTTTTTAACAGAAGCACGAACTTTCATGATTCAACCTCAATATCGCGGATTAGCGTGCGTTGCCGCTGCCATATCCTTTCAAATTTGACTTCTTCATCAATGATTCGTATTGATGAGACATCAAGTGAGCTTGGACCTGAGACATAAAGTCCATCACAACAACTACCACAATAAGTAGTGATGTTCCGCCCAAGTAGAATGGCACACCAGTGGCAACTACAAGGAACTCAGGCAACAAGCAAACTGCCGACATATAGATAGCCCCAACCACTGTTAAGCGAGTAAGAACACTATCAATATATTTAGCGGAATGCTCACCCGGACGAATGCCCGGAATATAAGCACCCGATTTTTTTAAGTTATCTGCCACTTCTTTAGGATTAAACATTAATGCCGTATAGAAGAAACAGAAAAACGTAATCAGTCCAGCAAAAAACAAAATATATAATGGTTGACCAGGACCTATTGCAAGAGCCATTTCCTGCAGTATTTCATTTACAACTCCCTCACCACCTTGACCAAACCACTGGGCAATAGATGCTGGGAACAACAAAATACTACTGGCGAAAATTGCCGGAATTACGCCTGCCATATTAATCTTTAATGGCAAGTGACTGCTTTGTGCAGCGTAACCCTGACGCCCCTGTTGGCGCTTAGCATAATTGATTGTGATGCGACGTTGCCCACGCTCAATACGAACCACAAACCAAATGACTGCAACAGCAAGAATAGTGACGACCAACAAAGCAATAATATGTAGATCGCCTTGTCTTGCACTTTCAAATGCCTGACCTATAGCACTGGGCATACCCGCAACAATACCGGCAAAAATCAACATCGATATTCCGTTGCCAATACCACGCTCAGTAACTTGCTCACCCAACCACATCATAAATACAGCACCGGTTACCAATGAAACCACTGCTATAAAATAGTAAGAGAAGCTAGGTTCGCCGCCAAATGCATAGGAAGAAAAACTTACTGCCATTGCCAGAGCTTGAACACTTGCTAAAACCACTGTGAAGTAACGTGTGTACTGATTAATCTTACGACGACCAGCATCACCCTCTTTCTTCAACTGCTCCAAAGAAGGAGTAACTGCCGTGAGCAACTGCATAATAATCGATGCAGAAATGTAAGGCATGATACCCAATGCAAGAATACTCATCCGCTCCAATGCACCACCAGAGAACATGTTAAACATGCCTAAAATAGTGCCTTGATTTTGATTGAACAGATTTGCAATTCGCTCAGGATCTAAGCCCGGCACTGGTATGTGAGTACCAATACGATAAATCACTATTGCCAGAAACAAAAAGCGTAGGCGAGCCCATAGCTCGCCCAAGCCTCTTTGATTTGCTAATGGCAGATTACCTGGAGTTGCCATTCGCGCCTCGTTACTCTTCTACTGTTCCGCCAGCGGCTTCAATCGCTGCTTTAGCACCTTTAGATACTGACAGGCCCTTAACAGTGACAGCTTTTTTGACTTCGCCCGAAGCGAAAATCTTGGCACGCTTGATTACAGAGCTAATCAAACCTGCTTGTTTCAGAGTCTCGATATCAACAACTGAACCTTCAACAGCATTCAATTCTGACAAGCGAATTTCTGCAGTAACCAAACCAATACGTGAGGTAAAACCGTATTTAGGCAAACGAATTTGCAAAGGCATTTGACCGCCTTCGAAACCGGGTCTTACAGAGCCGCCTGAGCGAGATTTCAAACCTTTGTGACCACGACCGGCAGTCTTACCTAAACCACTACCGATACCGCGACCAACACGTTTTTTTGCATGAGTACTGCCCGGTGCCGGGCTAAGGGTATTCAGACGCATCTTATTCTCCCTCTACCTTTACCAGATAGTGAACTACGTTAATCATGCCACGAACTGATGGAGTATCTTCTACTTCAACAGTGTGACGGATGCGACGCAAGCCAAGACCTCTTACGCAGGCCTTATGACTCTCCAGACGATGAGCAGTGCTCTTAATCTGGGTCACTTTAATCATTTTTTTAGACATGGTGAATTCCGCCTTCTAGTAATCGATTGAATCGATTAGTTCAGAATATCTTCAACACTTTTACCACGTTTGGCAGCAACAGCTTCCGGAGAAGTCATTTCTTTCAACGCATTAAAAGTGGCACGAACTACGTTAACCGGATTGGTAGAACCGTAGCACTTGGACAGAACGTTCTGAATACCTGCGATTTCCAGTACGGCACGCATAGCGCCGCCAGCGATAACGCCAGTACCTTGCGAAGCTGGTTGCATGTAAACCTTGGACGCACCATGAGCACCTTTAGTTGGGTATTGAATGGTATCACCATTCAACTCAACACTGATCATGTTACGACGTGCAGCTTCCATCGCTTTTTGAATTGCGATAGGTACTTCACGCGCTTTACCACGGCCAAAGCCAACTTTGCCATTACCATCACCAACTACAGTCAGTGCGGTAAATTGAAAGATACGACCACCCTTAACAGTTTTAGCAACACGATTAACTTGAACTAATTTTTCTTGCAAGCCTTCGTTGTTGTCTTCTTCTTTCTTAGCGTATGCCATATCTCACCTTTAGAATTCCAGTCCGCCTTCACGAGCAGCATCAGCAAGTGCTTTAACGCGACCGTGATATTTGAAACCACTGCGGTCAAATGCGACTTGAGTAACACCAGCTGTTTTAGCGCGCTCTGCAATCAGAGCACCGACAGCTTTAGCTGCATCAGCATTGCCAGTTTTGCCACTGCGTAAATCTTTATCCAGAGTAGAAGCGCTTGCCAATACTTTTGCACCATCACCAGAAATCAACTGTGCATAAATATGACGTGGAGTACGATGGATAGATAAACGCGTAACACCTAATTCACGGATCTTGGCGCGAGCACGACGTGCACGGCGAAGACGAGTTTGCTTCTTATCGCTCATATCCTAGGCCTACTTCTTCTTAGCTTCTTTACGCAGTACTACTTCGTCCGAATAACGAATGCCTTTACCTTTATAAGGTTCTGGCTCACGGTATGCGCGGATTTCAGCGGCAACCTGGCCAAGCAATTGCTTGTCAGTGCCCTTCAGTACTATTTCGGTCTGACTTGGGGTCTCTACGGTAACACCTTCTGGAAGAACGTAATTAACCGGATGAGAAAGACCCACAGACAGGTTTACAGTATTGCCTTCTGCTTTAACACGATAACCAACGCCAACCAGAATTAACTTCTTTTCGAAGCCCTGGGTAACACCGCGAACCATGTTATTAACTAGCGCACGGGTAGTGCCTGCTAGCGCATCTGACTGCTTGGCACCATCGCGCGGAGCAAAAGTAAGCACGTTGTTATCGTGCTTAACTTCTACGCTCGCGTGAACTTGCAGCGCCAATGTACCTTTGCTGCCTTTAACGGACAGAGACTGTCCGTTAAGAGTGACAGTCACTGCAGCAGGTACTTCAACCGGACTTTTTGCAACTCGTGACATGACGATTTCCCAATTAGAATACTGTGCAGAGGACTTCGCCACCCACGCCAGCGGCGCGTGCAGCACGATCAGTCATTACACCTTTACTGGTAGAAACAATTGCGATACCCAAACCACCGCGAACGGTAGGCAGCGCTGTTTTACCAGCATAATTACGCAAGCCAGGACGGCTTACACGGTCAAGCTCAACAATAACTGGCTTGCCTTCAAAGTATTTCAGGTCAACAGTCAGTTCTTGCTTAGCACCTTCACTGATTGAAAAACCATTAATGTAACCCTCATCAGAGAGTACTTTCGCCACGCTTACTTTCAATTTTGAAGAAGGCATGGTTACAGCTGCTTTACCCACGTTTTGCGCATTGCGAATACGTGTCAGCATATCTGCCATTGGATCTTGCATGCTCATCAGATTCTGCTCCTAAAATTAAGCCGAGGCTTACCAGCTGGCCTTAACCAAGCCGGGGACATCACCACGCATGGCTGCTTCGCGCAACTTGTGACGGCACAGGCCGAATTTGCGGTAAACACCATGAGGACGACCGGTTACGCGGCAACGGTTACGTTGACGAGATGCACTGGCATCGCGAGGCATTTTTTGCAGTTTGATTTGCGCTTCCCACACTTGCTCTTCAGTAGATGAAGGGCTGACGATTAACGCTTTCAATTCTGCACGCTTGGCAGCAAATTTCTTAACGGTTTCTGCACGTTTAACTTCGCGTGCAATCATAGATTTTTTAGCCATGACGTCACCTTAACCTTTGAAAGGGAAGTTAAATGCTTTCAATAGTGCGCGACCTTCTTCATCGGTACGTGCAGTAGTGGTGATACAAATATCCAAACCACGCAAACGATCTACTTTGTCGTAATCGATTTCCGGGAAAATAATTTGCTCAGTCACACCCATTGAAAAGTTACCGCGCCCATCAAATTGCTTTGGACTAATACCGCGGAAGTCGCGAATACGTGGAATCGCGATAGTAATCAGACGATCCAAAAATTCGTACATACGATCTGAACGCAGAGTTACTTTGCAACCAATTGGCCAATCTTCACGGATTTTAAAACCCGCAATAGATTTGCGCGCATTGGTCACAACCACTTTCTGACCAGCAATTTTCACCAGATCGTTAACGGCGTTATCAAGAATTTTCTTGTCGCCAGTTGCTTCGCCAACACCCATATTCAGGGTGATTTTGGTAATGCGTGGAACTTCCATCACATTTGCCAAGCCCAACTCAGCTTTGAGTTTAGGGGCGAGTTCTTTAACGTAAAGCTCTTTTAACCTAGCCATGTTTCATTACGCCCCTAGGGTTTCGCCATTGGATTTGAAAACACGAACTTTGTCGCCATTCTCAAGCACTTTGAAACCTACGCGGTCAGCTTTCTTTGTTGCCGGATTGTAAATGGCAACATTTGAAGCATGAATCGCAGCTTCTTTTTCAACGATTCCACCAGCAACACCCAATTGTGGGTTAGGTTTTTGGTGCTTCTTGATCATGTTGATGCCGCTTACGATCAAACGATCTTCAGCCAATACGCGAACAACTTTACCGCGCTTGCCCTTATCACGTCCGGCGACAACAATCACTTCGTCATCACGTTTAATTTTACGCATTTATCTGCCCTCGACTCTTTAGCGTAAAGTGCTTACAGCACTTCAGGCGCCAAAGAAATGATTTTCATAAATTTCTCGCCACGTAACTCACGAGTTACAGGTCCGAAAATACGGGTACCAATCGGAGCATCTTGGTTATTCAGCAGTACGGCAGCATTATCGTCAAACTTGATTAATGAACCGTCTTGACGACGCACGCCTTTTTTGGTGCGTACAACAACTGCCTTCATTACTTGGCCTTTCTTCACCTTGCCGCGAGGAATTGCTTCCTTAACGGTCACTTTGATGATGTCACCCACTGCCGCATAGCGACGGTGAGAGCCGCCAAGAACCTTGATGCACATGACACGGCGAGCACCGCTGTTGTCAGCAACATCTAAGTAGCTTTCTGTTTGAATCATCGTCCGTCTCCGAAACTGACTTACAAAAGCGCGGAAGTCTTAGACTTCTGAAGCGCGCTCTTCAATTTTCACTAAAGACCAGGTCTTGGTTTTCGACAGGGGGCGCGACTCAGATACAGTCACGAGATCACCTATCTTGCACTCATTATTTTCATCATGAGCGTGAAGCTTGGATGATTTAGTGGTGTATTTGCCATAAAGCTCGTGCTTTACACGACGCTCAATCAACACGGTGATGGTTTTATCCATCTTGTCGCTGACAACTTTGCCAGTCAGTGTACGAGCCACTTTAGTTTCTTGAGTCATCGTTACTTACCTGCCTTTTGACTAAGCGCCGTCTTGATGCGAGCGATGTCTTTGCGAGCCTGCGTAAGCAAGTGCGATTGGGTCAATTGACCAGTTGAAGCTTGCAAACGCAACTTAAACTGCTCTTTCAACTGCTCCAACAAGACGCCATTCAGCTCTTCGACGGATTTTTCGCGGAGTTCTGAAGCTTTCATCACATCACCGAACGTTTAACAAATGTTGTTGTAATTGGCAATTTAGCCGCAGCAAGAGCGAAGGCTTGACGAGCTAATTCCTCGCTTACACCATCCATCTCATAGAGAACCTTGCCAGGACGAATTTGCGCTACCCAGTATTCCACACCACCTTTACCGCTACCCATACGAACTTCGAGTGGTTTAGCTGTAATCGGCTTATCAGGGAACACACGGATCCAGATTTTACCGCCACGCTTAACGTGACGAGTCATCGCACGACGTGCTGCCTCAATTTGACGCGCTGTAATGCGACCGCGACCAGTTGCTTTCAAGCCAAAATCACCAAAGCTAACTTTGGAGCCACGCTGGGCCAAGCCGCGGTTGCGGCCTTTCATCTGCTTGCGAAACTTTGTACGCTTAGGTTGTAACATGATGCGTACCCCTTACTTGGATTTAGCGGCTTTTTTCTTAGACGCTGCTTCGGTTTCAGTAACGTCACCGATAACTTCGCCTTTGAAAATCCACACTTTTACACCAATGATACCGTAGGTGGTGCTCGCTTCTGCTGTTGCATAATCGATATCTGCACGCAAAGTATGCAGAGGTACACGACCTTCGCGATACCACTCAGTACGAGCGATTTCGGCACCACCCAAGCGGCCACCCACTTGGATCTTGATACCTTCAGCACCTTGACGCATTGCATTTTGTACCGCGCGCTTCATCGCACGACGGAACATAACACGACGCTCTAATTGCTGAGCCACGCCTTGCGCCACTAAAGCTGCATCCAAATCAGGCTTGCGAATCTCTTCAATATTAATATGAACAGGCACGCCCATTTGTTTGCTGACTTCAGCGCGCAACTTATCAACATCTTCGCCTTTTTTACCAATCACAATGCCTGGACGAGCAGTGTGAATAGTAATGCGCGCAGTATTAGCGGGGCGTTCAATATCAACGCGGCTAACTGACGCACTAGCAAGCTTGTCCTGAATGTACGCACGTACCTTCAAGTCGATGTTAAGTTTGTCTGCGTAATCGGTGCCATCGGCATACCAAATTGAAGTATGCTTTTTGATGATTCCCAGACGAATACCGTTTGGATGTACTTTCTGACCCATAACGCGCTCTCTTACTTATCGGCTACTTTAACGGTGATATGACAAGTACGTTTTGTAATACGATCAGCACGGCCTTTTGCACGCGGTTTAATGCGCTTAAGACTTACGCCTTCATCTACAAAAATCGTTTTCACTTTCAACTCATCAACATCAGCGCCTTCGTTGTGCTCCGCATTTGCAATTGCAGATTCGAGCACTTTCTTGATGATCTCTGCGCCTTTCTTAGTGCTAAAAGCGAGAATATCAAGCGCGTCTTCAACGCCTTTACCGCGAATTTGATCAGCAACCAAACGCGCTTTTTGCGCCGACAGACGAGCACCGCTTAATTTTGCTGCTACTTCCATCGTATACCTCGATTAGCGTTTTTTCGCTTTCTTATCAGCGGCATGGCCACGATAAGTGCGAGTTGCTGCAAATTCGCCAAGCTTATGGCCAACCATTTCTTCGTTAACCAGGACCGGAACATGCTGACGCCCATTGTGCACAGCCAAAGTCAAACCCACCATTTCCGGCATAATCATGGAACGGCGCGACCAAGTCTTAATTGGACGACGATCATTACTCGCGATCGCAGCTTCGACCTTCTTAATCAGGTGAAGATCGATAAAAGGACCTTTTTTCAGTGAACGTGGCACTGTCTCTTCCTCTATTCAGCTGTTAAGTCGGCGCTTATTTCTTATCGCGACGACGAACAATCATGTTATCGGTGCGCTTGTTTTTGCGCGTTTTGTAACCCTTGGTTGGAGTACCCCATGGTGAAACTGGGTGACGTCCGCCAGAAGTACGGCCTTCACCACCACCCATTGGGTGATCTACCGGGTTCATCGCAACACCGCGAACAGTAGGACGAATGCCAAGCCAACGTTTAGCGCCTGCCTTGCCCAATGAACGCAAATTGTGCTCACTGTTAGAGACTTCGCCCAGAGTTGCGCGACAATCACTCAACACTTTACGCATTTCACCGCTGCGCAAACGCAAAGTTGCGTAAGCACCATCGCGCGCCACTAACTGAGCCGAAGCACCAGCAGAACGAGCAATTTGAGCACCTTTACCAGGCTTAAGCTCAACACAGTGAATCACACTACCCAACGGGATGTTACGGATTGGCAGAGTATTGCCTGGCTTAATAGCTGCAGCGTTACCCGACTCAATTTTGTCACCAGCGCTCAAACCTTTGGGCGCAATGATGTAGCGACGCTCACCATCTGCATAACATACGAGAGCAATATAAGCAGTACGATTGGGATCGTACTCAATGCGCTCAACAGTTGCAGGGATGCCGTCTTTATTGCGACGGAAATCAACTACACGGTAATGTTGTTTATGGCCGCCACCAACATGGCGAGTAGTAATGCGACCGGTATTGTTACGACCACCTGACTTGGACTTTTTGTCCAACAGAGGGGCGTAAGGATCACCTTTGTACAAATCCGGATTGACAACTTTTACTACAAAGCGGCGACCTGGAGAGGTTGGTTTACATTTTACAATTGGCATTGCAACAATCCCCTTACTCAGCTACCGCAAAGTCGATTTCTTGACCTTGCTCAAGACATACATACGCTTTTTTCCAATCGCTTCTCTTGCCGATTCCGTAGCGTGTACGCTTGGTTTTGCCCTTAACGTTCAATGTACGCACTGACTCAACTTTAGTGCTGAACAATGCTTGAACTGCGGCTTTAATTTCCAATTTGGTGGCATCGGCCAACACTTTGAAAACCACTTGATTACTAGTCTCACCGGCTGCAGCTGACTTTTCAGAAACCACAGGACCTAGCAACACTTTATAAATGCGTTCTTGGTTCATCCCAGGATCTCCTCGAATTTTTTCAGAGCAGGAACAGTAACAATTACTTTGTCAAAACCGATCAGACTTACAGGATCAACACCCTGCACATCAATCACACCAACCTTGTACAGGTTGCGCGATGCAAGAAATAAGTTTTCACTCATCTCTTCGGTGATAATCAAAGCATCTGTCAAATTAAATTGAGCCAGCTTTTGAACTAATGATTTGGTTTTTGGTGCATCCACATCAAAGCTTTCAACAACAATCAAACGATCCTGACGATTCAACTCAGACAGGATGCACTGCAGTGCAGCACGGTACATTTTCTTGTTAAGTTTTTGCTCGAAATTACGTGGCTTAGCAGCAAAAGTAGCACCACCGCCACGCCAAATTGGGCTGCGAATAGTACCAGCACGAGCACGACCAGTTCCCTTTTGACGCCAAGGCTTTTTGCCACCGCCAGACACTTCAGCGCGAGTCTTTTGCGCTTTAGTACCTTGACGAGCACCAGCCATATAGGCAACAACAGTTTGATGAACCAAGTCTTGATTAAACTCTCTACCGAAGGCAACTTCAGATACAGAAACTGTACCCTGGGCACCACCGGGACTAACAATTTTTAATTCCATGGTCGATTCCCCTCGGATACTTAACCGTTAGTGCGCGCTTTAACAGCAGGACGCACAATAACGTCGCCACCTGGAGCACCAGGAATAGCACCCTTAACAAGAAGCAGATTGCGCTCAACATCGACACGGACAATCTCAAGGTTTTGAACGGTTACACGCTCAGCCCCCATATGACCAGCCATTTTCTTGCCTTTGAATACGCGACCTGGAGATTGACACTGGCCGATAGAACCCAGTACACGGTGCGAACGGGAGTTACCGTGAGTCGCATCTTGCATACCGAAATTCCAGCGCTTAATACCGCCAGCAAAACCTTTACCTTTAGATGTGCCGGTTACATCAATTATTTGACCTGCAGAGAAAGACTCGACAGTAATTGTTGCACCAACTTCGAAAGCTTCTTGAGCTTCGTTACGCAACTCCCAAACACCACGACCTGCTTCAACATTAGCTTTAGCAAAGTGGCCAGCTTCGGATTTGGTAACACGGGAGGCACGACGAGCACCAATAGTCACCTGCACAGCAGAGTAACCATCAGTGTCCACGCTTTTAACCTGAGTAATGCGATTAGGCTCAACCTCAATCACAGAAACAGGAATGGAAACACCATTATCGGTAAATACACGAGTCATACCGCTTTTGCGGCCGACAATACCAATCGTCATTTTACTAACCTCTATAGTGTACGGGGCTTTTACCCGCTATGGCCGCCCATTTCAGAGCGTTACACAGTTCGAGCACCCAGTGCGCCCGAACCTTAAACATTTACTTAGCCGAGACTAATTTGAACTTCAACACCAGCAGCTAAATCTAGCTTCATAAGTGCATCAACAGTTTTTTCAGTAGGCTCAACAATATCCAGCAAACGCTTATGTGTACGGATCTCGTATTGATCACGCGCGTCTTTATTAACGTGCGGGGAAATCAATACAGTGAAGCGCTCTTTACGAGTCGGCAGCGGAATCGGACCGCGCACTTGAGCACCTGTACGCTTTGCTGTCTCAACGATCTCTTGAGTAGAGGCGTCAATAAGCTTGTGATCAAAAGCCTTCAGGCGAATTCTAATGCGTTGATTCTGCATGTGAACCAAACTCCAATTGTTTGTTTTAAAGAACTTCCAATGCGCTAGGAAAAAGTACCCCGGCAAAAGGAGGCGCAATTCTAAGGGCGACTTGGTGACCTGTCAACAAATAAACAGCACATTTGCGATTATTTGATCAAACACACCAAATCAGACTGAAAATAAAAAGCGGGCCACAAGGGCCCGCCTCTTAACAAGCAAAATTACTGAATGATTTTGGCAACAACACCAGCACCAACAGTACGACCACCTTCACGGATAGCAAAACGCAAACCGTCTTCCATCGCGATTGGGTGAATCAAAGTAACAACCATCTTAATGTTGTCACCTGGCATTACCATCTCTACGCCTTCTGGCAATTCAACAGCACCAGTTACGTCAGTAGTGCGGAAGTAGAACTGTGGACGATAACCTTTGAAGAATGGAGTATGACGACCACCTTCTTCTTTAGACAGTACGTACACTTCAGATTCAAACTTAGTGTGCGGAGTAACTGAGTTTGGCTTACACAATACTTGACCACGCTCAACGTCATCACGCTTGGTACCACGAAGCAGAACACCTACGTTCTCACCAGCACGACCTTCGTCGAGCAACTTGCGGAACATTTCAACACCAGTACAGGTAGTTTTAACGGTGTCTTTCAGACCAACGATCGCAATCTCTTCGCCAACTTTAACGATACCACGCTCTACACGGCCAGTTACTACAGTACCGCGACCAGAAATAGAGAACACGTCTTCTACCGGCATCAAGAATGGCTGATCGATAGCACGTACAGGCTCTGGAATGTAACTATCCAGAGATTCAACCAACTTACGTACAGCGGTAGTGCCCAATTCGTTATCGTCTTGACCGTTAAGCGCCATCAACGCAGAACCAGCGATAATCGGAGTGTCATCACCTGGGAAGTCATAGGTAGACAGCAGCTCACGCAGCTCCATTTCTACCAATTCCAACATTTCGTTGTATTCTTCGGTACCCACACCACCACAGTCTTCTGCCAACAAGTCAGCCTTGTTCAGGAATACTACGATGAAAGGAACACCTACTTGACGAGACAACAGGATGTGTTCACGAGTTTGCGGCATTGGACCATCGGTCGCGCCACACACCAGAATTGCGCCGTCCATTTGCGCAGCACCGGTGATCATGTTTTTCACATAGTCGGCGTGGCCTGGGCAGTCAACGTGCGCATAGTGACGCACAGGTGAATCATATTCTACGTGTGAGGTATTAATGGTAATACCACGCGCCTTCTCTTCTGGTGCCTTATCGATACCATCAAATGCTACCGCTTCACCACCCCAAGTCTCCGAGCACACGCGAGTCAAGGCTGCAGTCAATGTGGTTTTACCATGGTCAACGTGACCAATGGTGCCCACGTTAACGTGGGGCTTGTTACGTTCAAACTTCTCTTTAGCCACTTTTCAATTCCTCTATATAAAGATGAAATATCGAAACTATTCTTCGTCTCTTTGCATTCCGCCTTTTGCAATCACTTCTTCAGCAACATTGCGCGAGGCCTCTTGGTACTTCAAAAATTCCATGGTGTAGGTTGCACGACCCTGAGTTGCTGAACGCAAAGCAGTCGCATAACCAAACATTTCCGACAACGGAACCTCAGCGTCGATCACCTTTCCCATCGGACCCTCATCCATACCCAGAATCAAGCCGCGACGACGATTTAAGTCACCAACCACATCGCCCATGTTTGCTTCCGGAGTGACCACCTCAACCTTCATGATCGGCTCAAGCAATACCGCACCACCTTTTTGAGCCAACTTCTTGGTCGCCATAGATGCAGCAATCTTAAACGCCATTTCCGACGAATCCACATCATGGTAAGAGCCATCAAACACAACAGCCTTTAACCCAAGCAATGGATAGCCCGCCAGAACTCCGTTTTGCATTTGTTCAGCAATGCCTTTTTGAATTGCAGGAATGAATTCCTTAGGAACCACACCACCCACAACCTCATTTACAAACTCTAAACCTTCAGCGCCCTCATCCGCACCGGGAGAGAAGCGTATCCAGCAGTGACCAAATTGACCACGGCCGCCCGACTGACGCACGAATTTGCCTTCGATCTCACAGGTATTGCGAATAGCCTCACGGTAGGCCACCTGCGGCTTACCGATATTAGCCTCGACACCAAATTCGCGCCGCATACGATCAACAATGATATCGAGATGCAACTCGCCCATACCACCAATAATGGTTTGGCCGGTTTCTTCATCGGTACGAACCCGGAAAGAAGGATCCTCCTGAGCCAATTTGCTCAGCGCAACACCCATCTTTTCCTGATCAACCTTGGTTTTAGGCTCAACCGCTACATGGATTACCGGCTCCGGAAAGTCCATACGCTCTAGAATAATGACACTATCCAGAGCACACAGCGTATCGCCGGTAGTGCAATCTTTAAAGCCGATACCCGCAGCAATATCACCCGCTAAAACTTCTTTAATTTCCTGACGCTGATTCGCATGCATTTGCACCATACGACCAACACGCTCTTTTTTCCCCTTCACCGAGTTCAATACGGTATCGCCAGATTCCAGCGTGCCGGAATAAACACGGAAAAAAGTTAACGTGCCAACAAATGGATCGGTAGCAATTTTAAATGCCAATGCAGAGAACGGCTCATCATCACTCGCTTTACGCGTAGCAACGGTCTCACCATCCTCTAACACACCCTCAATCGCCTTAACTTCGGTGGGCGCCGGCAGATAATCGATTACAGCATCCAGCATTGCCTGGACACCCTTATTCTTAAACGCCGAACCACCAATTACCGGAACTATTTCATTGGCCAATGTGCGCGCACGAATCCCAGACTTGATTTCTTCTTCAGTCAGCGCTTCGCCGCCCAAATACTTTTCCATCAACTCTTCACTGGACTCAGCCGCCGACTCAATCAGGAATTCACGCATTTTTTCGCAAGTCGCAAGCAGATCCGCAGGAATCGACTCGTACTTAAAGGTCATACCCTGGTCTTCTTCGTTCCAGATAATGGCGCGCATCTTAACCAGATCAACAACACCCTTGAATTCATCTTCAGCGCCGATAGTCATCTGCAGCGGAACAGCATTTGCGCCCAATCGGGTTCTCAGCTGTTCAACAACACGCATATAGCTAGCGCCGGTACGATCCATTTTGTTAACAAATACGATACGAGGAACTTCGTACTTATTCGCTTGGCGCCATACGGTTTCGGTTTGCGGCTGCACACCCGAAGATCCGCACAGAACAACAACCGCACCATCGAGCACACGCAAAGAGCGCTCTACTTCGATTGTGAAATCAACATGTCCAGGAGTATCAATTACATTGATGCGATGCTCATCAAACTGGCCACCCATGCCCTTCCAGAATGTCGTAACAGCAGCAGAAGTAATGGTGATACCACGCTCCTGCTCCTGCACCATCCAGTCGGTCGTTGCAGCACCATCATGCACCTCACCAATCTTGTGAGACAATCCGGTATAAAACAACACACGTTCGGTCGTCGTCGTCTTACCCGCATCTACGTGTGCGCAGATGCCGATATTGCGATAGCGTGCGATAGGTGTTTTACGTGCCACAGAGGTATTCCCCGATTACAGATTCGCTACTAAAGAAAGGGCAGCGATTGCTGCCCTTAATCTCACATAGGCGTTTTGGAGCAAACTTCCATTAGAAACGGAAGTGCGAGAACGCCTTGTTCGCTTCAGCCATGCGGTGAACGTCTTCACGCTTCTTAACCGCAGCGCCTTTGCCTTGTGCAGCATCCATCAGCTCACCAGCCAAACGCGCAGGCATTGATTTCTCACCACGCTTACGCGAGTAATCCACCAACCAGCGCATTGCCAGCGCAGTACGACGCGATGCACGTACTTCGACAGGAACTTGATAGGTTGCACCACCCACACGGCGAGATTTAACCTCAACCAGCGGAGCGATGTTCTCGAGAGCCTCAGTAAATACTTCCAAAGGATCACGATTCAATTTGGTTTTAACGATATCCATAGCACCATAAATAATGCGCTCTGCTACCGACTTCTTACCACTAATCATTACGTGGTTCATAAACTTTGCCAGAGTCACGTTACCGAATTTTGGATCCGGCAGCGTGTCGCGTTTGGCGACGACTCGTCTTCTTGGCATTTTAATAGCCTCTCTTCAGGAAATTTCCAAGACAACATTTGGAACCCAATTGCTACAAACTTGCTTGGCCTTACTCGGTTGTACACCGAAAACATTAAACGCAAAGCATAAGCGGCGGATAAATCCGCCAACCCTATTACTTAGGACGTTTAGCACCGTATTTGGAACGACCTTGTCTACGCTTGGCAACACCAGAAGTATCCAGTGAACCGCGTACAGTATGGTAACGAACACCTGGCAAGTCTTTAACACGACCGCCACGGATCAGCACCACGCTGTGCTCCTGCAAGTTATGGCCTTCACCGCCGATATAAGAAGACACTTCAAAACCATTGGTCAAACGAACACGGCATACTTTACGCAATGCTGAGTTTGGCTTTTTAGGTGTAGTCGTATAAACGCGAGTGCAAACACCGCGTCTTTGCGGATTGCCTTGCAGAGCTGGAACGTCGCTCTTGTCTACGATGGGTTTTCTCGGCTTACGAATCAATTGATTGATCGTTGGCATGAAAACAAACTCCACAGATAATACGCCTTCACTATTGAAGGCAGGTTTAAGAAAGCGGTCTACTGAAAAAATAGCCCTGCTTCCCACTTCGGAAAAAGTGGGTGGCGCATTGTAAAGATGCACCCCACCACCGTCAAGGTAAAGCCCGCCTATTTAATGGACAATTGTCCGATAAAAAAGCAAGGCTGGGATCGCCAGCCTTGCTTCGGGTTTACCGCGAGAGCGTTTGCTCTCATCACCTCGGCAATTAATCAAGCATTAGCCAATGCTTGATTTCAGCGCCTCAGTTAATGCTGCTTCAACATCTTCTGGGCTAACACCCGCATCATTGCTGTTGCTGAGGTTAGCTTCGCGACGACGCTTGCGATCCGAGTGATATGCCAAACCGGTACCGGCTGGAATCAAACGACCCACCACTACGTTTTCTTTCAAGCCGCGCAGAGCATCTTTCTTGCCGGTTACTGCCGCTTCGGTCAATACGCGAGTAGTTTCCTGGAACGATGCTGCGGAAATGAACGATTCGGTAGCCAAAGACGCCTTGGTAATACCTAGCAACTGGCGCTCATAGTTCGCAGGCTGACGCGCTTCTGCACGCAACTTTTCGTTTTCTTCGAGTACGTGGTTGTACTCAACTTGTTCGCCTTTAACGAAAGTAGAGTCACCCATAGTGCTGATCTCAACCTTACGCAGCATTTGACGAACGATAGTTTCGATGTGCTTATCGTTAATCTTCACGCCTTGTAGACGGTAAACGTCTTGGATTTCATTGGTAATGTAACGCGCCAACGCCTCAACACCCTGCAAGCGCAAAATGTCATGCGGGTTGCTTGGACCGTCTGATACAACCTCACCCTTGGCAACCATCTCACCTTCAAACACGGTCAGTTGACGATGCTTGGGGATCAACACTTCGTAATGCGTTGAACCGTCTGGCAACAATTGGCCATCGACAGGAGTAATAATCAAACGACGCTTGCCCTTGGTCTCTTTACCGAAGCTCACAGTGCCGGAGATTTCCGCCAAAATGGACGGCTCTTTTGGACGGCGAGCTTCAAACAAGTCGGCAACACGCGGCAGACCACCGGTGATGTCACGAGTCTTGGAACCTTCTTGTGGGATACGCGCAATAATGTCGCCCACGTTGATAATGTCGTGATTGTTGATGCTCAAAATCGCTTTTGGCGGCAACATGTAGTGCGCTGGCACATTGGTGTTCGCAAGGAACAGCTCTTTGCCTTTTGCATCTACCAAGGTTACTGCAGGGCGCAGATCTTTACCGGCTGACGGACGCTCTGCTGGATCAAGTACTTCGATAGAACTCAAACCAGTCAATTCATCGGTCTGGCGACGGATAGAAAGACCATCTTCCATGCCAGAGAATGCAACAGTACCCGCCACTTCCGATACAATCGGGTGAGTATGCGGATCCCATTTAGCAATAATCTGACCGCCTTTAACAGCTTCACCATCTTTAACAGTGATCAATGCACCATAAGGAATCTTGTAACGCTCACGCTCACGACCGCTGCTGTCAGCAATCGCCAATTCACCGGAACGAGACACCGCTACCAAGTTGCCCGCTGGGTTGCTTACAACCTTCACGTTCAACAAGCGAACAGTACCTTCTTGTTTAACTTGTACGCTATCTGCTGCAGACGCTCGCGATGCCGCACCACCAATGTGGAAGGTACGCATGGTCAGCTGGGTTCCTGGCTCACCGATTGATTGAGCCGCAATAACACCAACCGCTTCACCTACGTTTACACGGTGACCACGTGCAAGGTCACGGCCGTAACACATAGAGCAGATACCGCTGCGCGCTTCACAGGTAATTGGTGAGCGCACCAATACTTCGTCGATACCCATGGCTTCAACGCGCTCTACCCATGCTTCGTCAATCATGGTGCCAGCAGGAACCAAGATTTCATCAGTGCCGGGACGAATTACGTCGCGAGCGATAATACGACCAAGGATACGATCACCCAATGATTCGATGACATCGCCGCCTTCAATAACTGGCGACATGGTCAAACCTTCGTCGGTACCACAATCGATTGCAGTAACCACCAAATCTTGCGCAACATCAACCAAGCGACGAGTCAAGTAACCAGAGTTCGCGGTTTTCAACGCGGTATCCGCCAAACCTTTACGCGCACCGTGGGTAGAAATAAAGTACTGAAGTACGTTCAAGCCTTCACGGAAGTTAGCCTTAATTGGCGTTTCAATGATCGAGCCGTCTGGACGAGCCATCAAACCACGCATACCGGCCAACTGACGAATCTGTGCTGGCGAGCCCCGCGCACCTGAGTCAGCGTACATAAATACGGAGTTAAATGAGGGTTGCAATTCTTCAACGCCATCGCGATTGATAACGGCTTCCTTGGAAATACCTTCCATCATCGATTTGGCAACCAAATCGTTAGCGCGCGACCAAATATCGATAACCTTGTTGTATTTCTCGCCCTGAGTTACCAGACCTGAAGCGTATTGGGTTTCGATTTCTTTTACTTCCGCATCAGCGCGGCCGATGATCTCTGCTTTTGCTGCAGGGATTGTAAAGTCGTTAACACCAATCGATGAGCCCGACTTGGTAGAGAAGTCATAACCCATGTACATCAAACGGTCAGCGAAAATTACGGTCGCCTTCAAACCTACAACACGGTAGCAGTAGTTGATAGCGGCAGAAATCGCCTTCTTAACCATTGGGCGGTTAATCATTTCCAGCGGCATGCCGGGTGGGCAGATTTCCCACAGCAATACACGGCCAACAGTAGTACTTACCAATTTAACAGTAGTGGTTTTTTCGCCTTCTTCGCCAATCAGCGTTTCACTCAAACGCACTTTAATGCGCGCCTGCAAATCAACTTGTTTGGAATAGTAGGCACGGGATACTTCCGCAGTATCCGCAAACACCATGTTCTCGCCTTTCGCGTTTACACGGTCACGGGTCATCCAATACAGACCCAATACCACGTCTTGCGACGGAACGATAATTGGTTCACCTGACGCTGGTGACAGGATGTTGTTGGTAGACATCATCAATGCACGCGCTTCCAGCTGAGCTTCGATCGTCAGCGGAACGTGAACTGCCATCTGGTCGCCGTCGAAGTCCGCGTTGTACGCAGAACACACAAGCGGGTGCAACTGGATTGCTTTACCTTCAATCAGCACAGGCTCAAACGCCTGAATACCGAGACGGTGAAGCGTTGGTGCGCGGTTCAATAGCACCGGATGTTCGCGGATTACTTCGTCCAGGATATCCCAAACGACAGCCTCTTCGCGCTCAACCATTTTCTTGGCGGCTTTAATAGTAGTCGCCAAACCACGCAATTCGAGCTTGCTAAAAATAAACGGCTTGAACAGCTCCAACGCCATTTTCTTCGGCAAACCACACTGATGCAGACGCAGGGTTGGACCTACCACGATTACCGAACGACCGGAGTAGTCAACACGCTTACCGAGCAGGTTTTGACGGAAACGACCTTGTTTACCTTTGATCATGTCAGCCAAAGATTTCAGCGGACGCTTGTTAGAACCGGTGATCGCACGACCGCGACGACCGTTATCCAACAGCGCATCTACTGCTTCTTGCAGCATACGCTTTTCGTTACGCACGATGATGTCTGGCGCATTCAAGTCCAACAGACGCTTCAAACGGTTATTACGATTGATTACGCGACGATACAAATCGTTCAAGTCAGACGTTGCAAAACGACCACCATCCAATGGCACCAATGGACGCAAATCTGGCGGCAATACCGGCAGAACTTCCATTACCATCCACTCCGGCTTGTTGCCAGAGAAGAAGAAAGCCTCTAACAGCTTTAAGCGCTTGGAGTACTTTTTGATTTTGGTTTCGCTGGTGGTATTTGGAATTTCTTCACGCAGACGTTGAATTTCAGATTCCAAATCGATAGCGCGCATCAAGGTCTGAATGGCTTCAGCACCCATTTGGGCTTCGAATTCGTCGCCGAACTCTTCCATTGCTTCAAAGTACTGCTCGTCAGAGAGCAATTGACCGCGCTCAAGCGTAGTCATACCAGGTTCGGTAACCACATAGGATTCAAAATAGAGTACCCGCTCGATATCACGCAGAGTCATATCCAACAGCAAACCGATACGGCTCGGCAGCGATTTCAGGAACCAAATGTGTGCAACTGGACTCGCCAGTTCGATATGACCCATGCGCTCACGACGCACTTTGGCCAAAGTCACTTCTACACCGCACTTCTCACAGATAATGCCGCGGTGCTTCATGCGCTTGTACTTACCGCACAAGCATTCGTAATCTTTTACTGGACCAAAAATCTTGGCGCAGAACAAACCTTCACGCTCAGGCTTGAAGGTACGGTAGTTGATAGTCTCTGGCTTTTTCACTTCGCCAAACGACCACGAACGAATCATTTCAGGTGATGCCAAGCTAATACGAATAGAGTCGAATTCTTCGACTTGTCCCTGGGACTTGAGTAAATTCAGTAAGTCTTTCAAGGCGCTTTCTCCTGTTGGCTCCGGTGGAGCTTTCATTAAACTTCGAGGCAAATTCTTTGGTGTTACTGGTTCCGGATTGCAGCCAGTAACGGCCTGTTTAGGCCGCTACTGACGCGCAAGCATGAGCATTAATCGTCTTGCTCAAGCTCGATATTGATACCCAGAGAGCGGATTTCCTTAACGAGTACGTTGAAAGACTCCGGCATGCCGGGCTCCATACGGTGATCGCCATCAACGATGTTTTTATACATCTTGGTACGACCCGCAACGTCATCCGACTTAACAGTAAGCATTTCTTGCAATGTATACGCTGCACCGTATGCTTCCAGCGCCCACACTTCCATCTCACCGAAACGCTGACCACCGAACTGCGCTTTACCACCCAAAGGCTGCTGGGTAACCAAGCTATAAGAACCGGTTGAACGGGCATGCATCTTGTCATCGACCAAGTGGTTCAACTTCAGCATGTACATGTAACCCACAGTCACCGGACGAGTGAACTGGTCACCGGTACGGCCATCATAGAGAATCGATTGACCTGTATCAGACAAACCTGCCAAACGCAGCAAGGCTTTGATTTCATGCTCTTTGGCACCATCAAATACTGGCGTTGCCATAGGCACACCATCAACCAAGTTCTTGGCCAGATCCAGAATGTCTTTATCACTGAATGAAACCAGATCTTCTTTGGCTGCCACATCACCGGTTTTGTTGTAGATCTCTTCAAGGAAAGCGCGGATATCGGCAATTGCTTTTTGCTCTTGCAGCAATTTGTTGATCTTAACGCCCAGACCTTTAGCCGCCATGCCCAAGTGCATTTCCAACACCTGACCCACGTTCATACGCGAAGGTACGCCGAGCGGGTTAAGAACTATATCAACGGTCTCGCCATTCTCGTCGTAAGGCATGTCTTCAATCGGCATAATTACCGAGATAACACCCTTGTTACCGTGACGACCAGCCATCTTGTCACCGGGCTGGATACGACGCTTGATAGCGAGGTAAACCTTAACGATTTTCAACACGCCTGGCGCCAGATCATCGCCAGTAGACAGCTTGCGTTTTTTGTCTTCAAAGCGCTCGTCGAGAATCTTGCGACGCTCAGCCAGCTGCTCTTCAGCGCGGTCGATCTGCTCATTCAGTGCGTCTTCATTCATACGCAGCTTGAACCACTGATCTTTCTCCAAACCGTCGAGGATTTCGTGAGTCATGGCTTCGCCTTTCTTCACGTTTTTACCTGAGGCAACGATTTGACCAACCAAAGCAGAACGCAGACGCTCAAAGGTAGCCGTTTCAACAATACGGTATTCTTCGTTCAAATCTTTACGCACTTCATCAAGCTGCGCTTTTTCAATTTCCAAGCTGCGCTGATCTTTTTCCAGACCATCACGAGTGAACACCTGTACGTCGATTACTGTACCCTTGGTGCTTGAAGGCACACGCAAAGAAGTATCCTTAACGTCCGAAGCCTTTTCACCGAAGATTGCACGTAACAGCTTCTCTTCTGGTGTCAATTGGGTTTCACCTTTTGGTGTTACCTTACCAACCAGAATATCGCCGCCGCCCACTTCCGCACCGATATACACAATACCGGATTCGTCGAGTTTGCTCAGCGCACTCTCACCTACGTTGGGAATATCCGCAGTGATTTCTTCGCTGCCCAACTTGGTATCACGTGCAATACAGGTTAATTCCTGAATATGGATCGTAGTGAAACGGTCCTCTTGCACAACACGCTCTGAAACCAGAATCGAGTCTTCGAAGTTGTAACCATTCCACGGCATAAACGCGATACGCATGTTTTGGCCAAGCGCCAATTCACCCATATCAACAGAAGGGCCATCGGCCAAAATGTCACCACGGGAAACAGAGTCACCCATGCTTACAATTGGACGCTGATTAATACAGGTATTTTGGTTGGAACGGGTGTATTTGATCAGGTTGTAGATATCCACACCTGCATCGCCCGCTTCAACTTCATCGTGATGCACCTTTACTACGATACGGCCAGCATCAACGCTATCGATAATACCGCCGCGCTTCGCAACGACACACACACCTGAGTCGGACGCAACATTACGCTCCATACCGGTACCCACCAGCGGCTTTTGCGAGCGCAGTGTTGGTACAGCTTGGCGCTGCATGTTTGAACCCATCAATGCACGGTTAGCGTCATCGTGCTCAAGGAATGGAATCAAGGATGCCGCAACAGAAACTACCTGACGCGCCGATACGTCCATATATTGAACGTCAGCAGGTGCTTTCAGGGTAAATTCATTTAAGTGACGAACTGATACCAATTCTTCAGTCAAGCTACCGGCGTCATCCAAAGTTGCCGATGCCTGTGCAATTACATAATCAGATTCATTGATCGCGGAGAGGAAATCAATTTCATTGGTTACCTTGCCATTCACCACTTTACGATACGGACTCTCAAGGAAGCCGTAATTGTTAGTGCGGGCATAGGTAGCCAAAGAGTTGATCAAACCAATGTTTGGACCTTCCGGCGTTTCAATTGGACACACACGACCGTAGTGAGTCGGATGTACGTCACGCACTTCAAAACCTGCACGCTCACGAGTCAAGCCACCTGGGCCAAGTGCAGAGACGCGACGCTTATGCGTGATCTCTGACAGCGGGTTGTTTTGATCCATAAACTGCGAGAGCTGTGATGAGCCAAAAAACTCTTTCACTGCAGCAGCTACAGGTTTTGCGTTAATCAAATCTTGCGGCATCAAGCCTTCGCTTTCCGCCATTGAAAGGCGCTCTTTCACCGCACGCTCAACACGCACCAAACCAACGCGGAATTGGTTTTCTGCCATCTCACCTACGGAACGCACACGACGGTTACCCAAGTGATCGATATCATCCACAACGCCCTTACCGTTACGGATAGCAATCAGCGTCTTCATCACATCGACGATATCGTCATTAGACAAAGTACCTTCACCGGTTTCAGCTTCGCGGCCAAGACGACGGTTAAATTTCATACGACCCACTGCGGAAAGATCGTAGCGCTCTTGCGAGAAGAACAGGTTTTGGAACAATGCTTCAGCAGATTCTTTGGTTGGCGGCTCGCCAGGACGCATCATGCGATAAATTTCAACGAGCGACTCTAATGCCGTGCGAGTTGGATCAACACGCAGAGTTTCAGAAATAAAGGCGCCGCAATCCAATTCGTTGGTATACAGCGTTTCAACATCCGTAGCGCCCGCAGCAACTAATTTGGCAAGCACATCAGCAGTAATTTCTGTATTACATTCAAATAACAACTCACCAGTGCGAGTGTCGATAATATCTTTTGCTAATGAGCGACCTAACAAATATTCAGATGGAACATCCATCTGATTAACACCGGCCTTTTCCAATTGACGAATATGACGCGCAGTAATACGGCGCCCTTCTTCAACAATGATATTGCCTTTGTCATCTTTAATATCAAAAGTAGCAACGTCACCGCGCAAACGCGATGGAACTACTTCGTAGCTGAATTGACCATCTTTGCCCAAAATAAAAGTACTGGTTTCAAAAAACATTGCCAGCATTTCTTGTGAGCTAAAACCAAGGGCGCGCAACAAAATAGTGGCGGGCAACTTACGGCGACGGTCAATACGAACGTAGAGCAGGTCTTTAGGATCAAATTCAAAATCCAACCATGAGCCACGGTAAGGAATAATACGTGCGGAATAAAGCAGCTTGCCCGATGAATGGGTCTTGCCTTTGTCGTGATCGAAGAACACGCCAGGAGAACGATGCAACTGGGAAACGATTACACGTTCGGTACCATTAATTACAAAAGTACCGTTATCGGTCATGAGCGGGATTTCACCCATGTACACTTCTTGTTCTTTAATGTCTTTGATCGCTTTATTGGAAGACTCGCGATCATAAATAATCAAGCGTACTTTCACGCGTAGAGGGACGGCATAGGTAACGCCGCGCAGAATACATTCGTTTACATCAAACGCCGCTTTTCCGAGGTTATAGCTCACATATTCGAGCGCAGCATTACCTGAGTAACTAACGATTGGAAAAACGGAACGGAATGCAGCATGTAGCCCCATATCATCACGCTTACTGGGCGCAGTATCTGCTTGAGTAAACTTTCTGTAGGAATCTAACTGAATCGCCAAAAGATAAGGTACATCCATTACGTGCGGCAGTTTGCCAAAATCCTTGCGGATACGTTTTTTCTCAGTATATGAGTAAGCCATCTGTATTCCCCAGCTTGTTCGCGGATCGGGCTTGATCGCAGCCATGAAAACGCATGTGCGTTTCTTTGTAAAAACTTAAAACTCGACAAACTTACGATTACTTTTCGGTAATCAATGGCGCACCTGGTGCTTGCCATTTTCAGTACCACTACAGCTATAACCCAAGACTCTTCTGAAAACAGAAAAAGGCTGGCAAGCAAATGCTCACCAGCCTAGTGTCCAAACTGTAAATGGACCGCAACACAGGCGTAGAATTATTTAACTTCTACAACTGCGCCAGCTTCTTCCAACTTAGCTTTTGCTGCATCAGCATCAGCTTTGGAAACTGCTTCTTTGATTGCTTTAGGTGCCGCTTCAACCAAATCTTTAGCTTCTTTCAAGCCAAGACCAGTCAATTCACGAACAGCCTTAATTACGTTAACTTTCTTGTCACCAACAGATGAAAGAATAACGTCAAATTCAGTTTGCTCTTCTGCAGCAGCAGCTGGACCAGCAGCAACAGCAACAGTAGCAGCAGCAGCGCTAACACCGAACTTCTCTTCCATTGCAGAGATCAACTCAACAACGTCTTTTACAGACATTTCTGCGATGGCATTGATGATATCGTCTTTAGTCAGAGACATGTCTCAATTCCTAATTAATGGAGCATTTTGCTCGTTAAATCTAAAGTAAGCCGTAATCAAATGATTAAGCAGCTTGCTGTTCTTTTTGATCGCGAACGGCCGCAATAGTGCGAACCAGTTTGCCAGCTGAAGCTTCTTTCATCACGCTCATGAGACGAGAAATAGCTTCGTCGTAAGTTGGCAAAGTAGCCAACATTGCGATATTCACTAACTCACCTTCAAAGGCAGCAGCTTTCAACTCAAACTTGTCATTCTCTTTAGCAAAATCCTGAAGGATGCGAGCACCAGCACCAGGATGAACAGTTGAGAATGCAATGAGAGTTGGACCTACGAATTTGTCTGCGAGACACTCGTATGCTGTACCTTGCACAGCGCGACGGGCCAATGTGTTACGGACGACTTTTACCCAGACGCCAGCTTCACGGGCCTGCTTGCGCAGAGCGGTCATTTTGCCAACGGTTACGCCGCGAGAATCGGCGATAACTGCAGACAAAGCGCTCTTTGCAGCGTCTTGGACTTCAGCAACAATCGCTTTTTTGCCTTCAAGACCTAATGCCACGGGATTACTCCTGCATTGATAAACTTTTTCTGTTCGTTAAAACACAAATAAATTTATCGTTAACTACCAGCCTCGATAAACTATCAAGACCATTATTCGGTGAAGTCATTCGTCAAATTGTTGCAACAGAATATCTGTATTATCAATTAACTGAATAGGGTCTCACCATCTGCGTAGGCGACTTGCATTAAGTCTTGTTATCTACTTACGTAAACCACTTCGACACCTACGGTCTTTGACGGCCCGCTTCAAAAGCGGACCCCAAAGTTCTTTTACGTCAGCGAATCAAATCGCAAGTGACGCTTGATCGATTACCAAACCAGGACCCATGGTAGAACTCAATGAAATCTTCTTGATGTAAATACCTTTAGATGTTGCTGGCTTAGCTTTTTTCAGATCGCCAATTAATGCTTCCAAGTTTTCTTTGATAGCAACGGCGTCAAAAGAGATCTTGCCTAAACCGCCATGAATAATACCGCCCTTCTCAGCGCGATAACGAATCTGGCCAGCTTTAGCATTTTTAACAGCGGTAACCACATCAGGAGTTACAGTACCAGTTTTGGGGTTTGGCATTAGACCGCGAGGACCAAGCACTTGCCCCAATTGACCCACAACACGCATTGCATCAGGGCTGGCAATAACCACATCAAAATCCATCTTGCCTGCTTTAATTTCTGCAGCCAATTCATCCATACCAACGAACTCAGCACCAGCAGCTTTCGCCGCTTCGGCATTTGCACCTTGAGTGAATACAGCAACGCGCACTGACTTACCATTACCGTGTGGCAGGGTAGTAGCGCCGCGAACTGATTGATCAGACTTACGAGGATCGATACCGAGGTTTACAGACACATCAACTGTCTCAGCAAACTTCACATTAGAAAGATCTTTCAACAGTGCTACAGCCTCTTCGATAGAGTACTGCTTAGTTGAATCAACCTTCTCATTAATTGCACGTTGACGCTTAGTAATTTTAGCCATCTTATACGCCCTCCACTTCCAGACCCATTGAACGTGCAGAACCAGCAATAGTACGCACAGCTGCTTCCATATTGGATGCGGTCAGGTCTGCCATTTTGGTAGTTGCAATGGTTTCCAACTGAGCACGAGTTACCTTACCGACCTTGTTGGTGTTAGGACGACCGCTACCACTGGTAATGCCTGCAGCCTTCTTCAGCAAGAAAGATGCTGGTGGAGTCTTCATTACAAATGTAAAGCTACGGTCACTATAAACACTGATAATCACAGGTACAGGTGAACCAACTTCCATGCCTTGTGTTTGCGCATTGAAAGCTTTACAGAATTCCATGATATTAACACCGTGCTGACCCAATGCTGGACCAACCGGAGGACTTGGATTTGCCTTGCCAGCTGCAACCTGCAGCTTAACGTAAGCGGTTACTTTTTTTGCCATGATATTGCTCCCCTATGGGTGTTAGCGCCTCAACCAAATCTTTGGCAAGATTTGACGTCTTAGGCTCCCCGCCCTGGCTTTGACCAAGGACACGAAAACCCCTCTTCGCAAGGCGAAGAAGGGCATTTAAAAATCTTTAACGTTTAAGTTTTTTCGACCTGACTAAATTCCAACTCAACTGGAGTGGAACGACCAAAAATCAATACCGCCACTCGCAATCGATTTTTATCGTAATTAACCTCTTCAACAACACCGTTGAAGTCGTTAAATGGCCCGTCAATAACACGAACCATTTCACCTGGCTCAAAAATTGTTTTTGGCTTGGGCTTCTCAATTGAGTCATCCACACGACGCAAAATTGCATCTGCTTCTTTTTCGGTTATAGGAGCAGGTTGGTCAGCCTTGCCACCAATAAAGCCCATCACTCTTGGCGTATCTTTGACCAGATGCCATGTGTCATCATTCAATTCCATTTGTACCAATACATAACCTGGAAAAAACTTGCGCTCACTCTTACGCTTTTGCCCGCCACGCATCTCAATTACTTCTTCAGTGGGAACCAAAATGTCGCCAAAGCTTTCTTCCATTCCATACAAAGAAACACGATCACGCAACGAAGCAGCCACTTTCTTTTCATAGCCAGAATAGGCATGTACTACGTACCAGCGCTTAGCCATATTTATCTACCCTATGATATTGGAAGCAATAAAACCAAATAGCGTATCTAGCAACCATAGAATGATGGCCATCACAAAAACTACCGCCAACACAATGAGCGTTGTTTGGTTAGTTTCTTGACGGCTAGGCCAAACAACTTTACGCAACTCAACAAGTGAGCCGCGGATAACATCAGCTATTGCAACACCTTTAGCTGTTTGCAGTGCAACAAATATCGCCACAGCAGTTAACACCAGCAGCGCTAAAGCACGATACAAAATTGATTCAGCAGAAAAGTGAGAGTTTCCGACAACACCTGCAGCAACTATAGCCACAACCAAAAGCCACTTAATAGCATCCAGTCGGTAAACTTTTTCTTCAGTATTAGCAGTCATTATCGCAACAAACCCACATAAAATTTGGCAGGCCAGGAGGGACTCGAACCCCCAACACCCGGTTTTGGAGACCGGTGCTCTACCAATTGAACTACTGGCCTAACATCGCTAAAGCAAATGCGAGCAGACAAGAAATCGTCTGCTCGCATATTTATTACTGAATGATTTTGGCAACAACACCAGCACCAACAGTACGACCACCTTCACGGATAGCAAAACGCAAACCGTCTTCCATCGCGATTGGGTGAATCAAAGTAACAACCATCTTAATGTTGTCACCTGGCATTACCATCTCTACGCCTTCTGGCAATTCAACAGCACCAGTTACGTCAGTAGTGCGGAAGTAGAACTGTGGACGATAACCTTTGAAGAATGGAGTATGACGACCACCTTCTTCTTTAGACAGTACGTACACTTCAGATTCAAACTTAGTGTGCGGAGTAACTGAGTTTGGCTTACACAATACTTGACCACGCTCAACGTCATCACGCTTGGTACCACGAAGCAGAACACCTACGTTCTCACCAGCACGACCTTCGTCGAGCAACTTGCGGAACATTTCAACACCAGTACAGGTAGTTTTAACGGTGTCTTTCAGACCAACGATCGCAATCTCTTCGCCAACTTTAACGATACCACGCTCTACACGGCCAGTTACTACAGTACCGCGACCAGAAATAGAGAACACGTCTTCTACCGGCATCAAGAATGGCTGATCGATAGCACGTACAGGCTCTGGAATGTAACTATCCAGAGATTCAACCAACTTACGTACAGCGGTAGTGCCCAATTCGTTATCGTCTTGACCGTTAAGCGCCATCAACGCAGAACCAGCGATAATCGGAGTGTCATCACCTGGGAAGTCATAGGTAGACAGCAGCTCACGCAGCTCCATTTCTACCAATTCCAACATTTCGTTGTATTCTTCGGTACCCACACCACCACAGTCTTCTGCCAACAAGTCAGCCTTGTTCAGGAATACTACGATGAAAGGAACACCTACTTGACGAGACAACAGGATGTGTTCACGAGTTTGCGGCATTGGACCATCGGTCGCGCCACACACCAGAATTGCGCCGTCCATTTGCGCAGCACCGGTGATCATGTTTTTCACATAGTCGGCGTGGCCTGGGCAGTCAACGTGCGCATAGTGACGCACAGGTGAATCATATTCTACGTGTGAGGTATTAATGGTAATACCACGCGCCTTCTCTTCTGGTGCCTTATCGATACCATCAAATGCTACCGCTTCACCACCCCAAGTCTCCGAGCACACGCGAGTCAAGGCTGCAGTCAATGTGGTTTTACCATGGTCAACGTGACCAATGGTGCCCACGTTGACGTGGGGCTTGTTACGTTCAAACTTTTCCTTCGCCATTGCGAGCGCCTCCTCAGACGTAAATACAATCACACAGATAAAAAAGCTGCGAGAGACCACCCCTCGCAGCAGATATGGAGCTCATAAGCAGATTCGAACTGCTGACCTCACCCTTACCAAGGGTGTGCTCTACCAACTGAGCTATATGAGCCAAAACATCATAAAGTTTGGAGCGGGTAGCGGGAATCGAACCCGCGCCATCAGCTTGGAAGGCTGAGGTTCTACCATTGAACCATACCCGCTTAAATCAGATATTGGCTATTAGCTCACAGGCATTCGCCTATATAAAATGGTGCAGGGGGATGGATTCGAACCATCGAAGCTTACGCGTCAGATTTACAGTCTGATCCCTTTGGCCGCTCGGGAACCCCTGCCGAAAACCGCCGGCATTTTCCGGCCCACGTTGCTGACTGTCAATCTATTTTTTTAACAAATTCACAGAGTTACAACACAACAACAATCAAAGTTGGAGCTGGCGAGAGGAATCGAACCCCCGACCGGCTGATTACAAGTCAGCTGCTCTACCTACTGAGCTACGCCAGCTTTTTGACCACTGCTGTTTGTGGAGGCAGAATTCTAGTGAAACATTTACTGGGAAGCAACACCTAAACAGAAATTTTGTCGCTTTTCTAAGTTAGATTCTTGCGTTAACAATCCTGACCACACCATTTCGTCTATTTTTTCAGCAAAACCAGCATCAATTACAACCCATGTTTCTTGAATCATTTTGGGCAGCATCTTTATGTGGACTTCATATCCCTGCTGCTTAATTTCCGTAGAGCGCACCTCCGCCTCGCCATAATCCGCAAACCTCCCGAAGGAAATGCCGTTGGTCAACTCTCCCTTGGTAATAACATAGCTCTCAATATTTTTTTTCTGCAGCTCGTAAAGGCGACGCAACGCTTCTTTTTCAGAAACCTCCGGCTTTAAAAACACCCAATATATTTCCCCCTCCTTAATTTCGATAGGGACAATATGTGCGGGAGCTCCTAAGGCAACCAAGCGTTCTGCTGCATATTCTGCTTGGAGCAATTGCCCATAAGGACCGATCATAGTGCAAAGCTCAGCGCCCGACGACGAATCACCACCAGTAACCGACACCCCAATCGCCTCCTTCTCCGTTACCCTTGCTCGCGCACCCATGGGAGCCGCAACCTCAGTCAAAAGCTGCAACCCTTCCCCAGTAGAACCCCTTGGTGCCCCCACTTGAATACCGGCCACTACTTCTTTTTCGACCATAAAAAAATAGTGATACCCAAAAAATGCAACATTACCCACAATCAACAATATAAAAATTGCCCGCATTCGTCACTCCAACTATTGGGTCAAATCCAAGACTCCAGCCAAGCCATCTAACACAAGATCAGGAACCAGCCGGGCCTGCGGATACAAGGGTAGTAATTTACTAGCGTCGCCACCTGTAAATATAAGCTCACATTTACTCTCCTGATTGATATTGCTTAGCTGCTGCACCCCATTATCAATCAGGCCTTTCAACATAGCAGCGCACGCCGAATAAACAGCATCGGATGTCGAAATTGCTGGTGATAAGCCTAGCATGGAAGGCGTAGAATCTAATTTTATCTGGCGCGCACCACGCTCAAGAGAATTAAGCATCAGACTCAAACCGGGCGCTATAAATCCTCCTTGATGCACACCATCCGAAGCAATCAAATCGACAGTCACAGCAGTACCGCAGGACACCACTAGGCATGCACCGCCTATCGCACGATAAGCAGCTACAATTCCCAACCAACGATCCACACCCAGCATCTGCGGCTGACGATAGCCATTGCGCACAGCACCACATGCAATACTGCTGCGCGCGAACATTGGCTGAAGCCCAAAATGCTCAACACTCCAATTTGCAATCCTCTGCTCCAAGATCTCTCCAACCACACTGGCCACACATGCTGTGTTTATCACACTGCGATAGGGGTTTATTTCATCGAGCAATAAATCTAGCGGCTCCTCTAGAGCCAAAGCTCCACGAGCCAACACCGTAGACTGGCTTCGAACCCGCCATTTCAACCTAGTATTGCCCATGTCGATTTCAAGAATCATCAGCACGCCTCAGAGATATCTCGCCCCCATGAAACAGCTCCCTACCCCGCTCAGTATCCAACATCAGCGCTCCCGCTTGACTGACGCCAACACACACACCCGAGCAAATAAGATTGCCATTACTCAGTTCAACCACCTGTCCGGCATGCATATTATATGATTGCCATTCCGCACAATAAGCTGCAAACCCCTTACGCTCATAGTCACCAAGCACTTCTACCAATTCATCAACCAATGCAGCCACCAACTGATTGCGTGACACCAGCGGAAGCTCTTGCTGTGCCAGAATACTATGTAAATCTATCCAGGGCTGTGCAATCTCCTTCCCCTCACTAATACCCATGCTGACATTGATTCCCACACCTACAACTACCTGACAATAACCAGCAGGATCACCCGTTATTTCAATTAACACCCCCGCAAGCTTTCTATCTTCATAGAGCACATCGTTGGGCCATTTCAATTTCAACCCGACAATACCATAACCCTGCAAAACACGTACGATCACCAATCCAACTGCCAAGCTGAGCCCTTCAAGAACCGCGACCCCTCCCTCAAAACCCCACCCAACAGAGCAATAAATATTTTGCGCGAATGGGCTAACCCAATTGCGCCCACGACGCCCGCGCCCGGAACTTTGCGCTTCAGCCAGACACACTTGCTGAGCGGGATTTGCATGACGCATGAGAAAAGCATTTGTTGAGTCAATCTCAAAAAACAGATGGAAATTAAGCGGTAGGGCTGTGTGTAAAAAAGCATTTATTTTTTTAATGTCAAATAAGTCCAACCCTCCCTTTATGCAGTAACCTCGCCCTTTAATTGAAACCAGCTTAATCCCCAGCACTTCCAGTTTTTGCAAATGCTTCCAAACAGCAGCTCGGCTAACACCTAATAAGACCCCAAGCTCCTCTCCTGAATGAAATTGACCATCGGAAAGCAGATCAAGAATCTGCCGCTGTGGCGTCACGTCAGAACCAATCATCTCAGTCATTATGAAGCCCTCTCAGGTAGGATCGAGGAAAGCGTGGCCCCAGACTAGTGAGCACCTCATATCCCAAGGAGCTATTTTTTTTACTCAGATAATCTAACGATAGAGAAGAATTGATAACCTCAATTTCTTGCTCAAGCAAGGATTCGACTCGCACGTCAAGACCTGACACATCAAAAATTGTGGAGTCCATTGACATACGACCAATTGCTTTCACTAACTGACCACTTAAGTAACCTGCAGGCTGAGCCCCTAAAGTACGATGCAAGCCATCAGCATAGCCTCCCGAAACAACAGCAACACGAGCCCCCGCTGATAGAGCCGCAGTGCTGCTATAACCAATTACGGCAGCGGCATCAAGCTCACGCACCTGCGTTATCGGTAACGATAAGCGCACCACTGGCTCCATAGGATTATCGATATGCGGGGTAGGGTTAATCCCATAGAGCGCAGCACCTGGACGCAATAAATCAAACTGCCATTTATCCCCCAAAAAAACACCGGAAGAATTTGCGAGGCTAAATCGAAGACCTGGCAGCAAGGGTCGGATCAAATTAACGCAATTTATGAAACGATTAAGTTGCTGCTGATTAAGAGGGTGTTCGTGAGCATCAGCGCAGGCAAGATGGCTCATCAATAAAACAGGGTTGATTACGCGCAATAAATCCATATCGGCACATAGCAACTCGAACTCGTATATATCAAGCCCAAAACGGGTCATCCCCGTATTCACTTTAATCGCCGAAATCGCACTGGTTCCGAGCCTGATATTGGCCTTCGCCCAAGCAGCTACTGACGAAGATGAGCAAAGAACAGGAATTAGGTTAGAGTCAATGCATAGAAGTTCATCACCCGAGTGAATGCCACCCAATACATAAATAACTGCATCTGCAGGCAGAAAGGATCGGGCAGCAAGCGCCTCATCTAGAGAAGCCAAAAAAAACTCGCGGCACCCAACAGCATAAAGAGCATTACCAACCTTGCTTGCACCCAAGCCATAGGCATTAGCTTTAATAACACCCGCTACAGCAGCATTAGCGCCAATAGCTTTTAATTTGAGCCAATTAGACTGTATGGCAGCAAGATCAATAGTCAGCACAGCACTAAATCCAGTGAATTAATGGCGAAAAAGGGAGCCATATAAGCAGAGCAGCACCACAAAATCCATCTTTTTAGTCGCCGAAATAAAGAGCTAAAAATAAACCCAACTTAAAAGCAATAAATTTTCGAAAAGCGAAAATCAAAAAAAAACGCCCTGCAGATAATTCTACAGGGCGTTTTTAGTATTAGAAGCTTGACGATGACCTACTCTCACATGGGGAGACCCCACACTACCATCGGCGCTAAGTCGTTTCACTTCTGAGTTCGGTATGGGATCAGGTGGTTCCAACTTGCT